>DAIDBH010000009.1:0-29473 GCA_027310185.1 Thermoplasmatales archaeon | reverse complement strand
CTATCCATGATTGAAAAATCATGGCCCTATTGAAGCAATAAGACAATCCACAACCTCTGGGTAAGTTTCCACACTATCCATGATTGAAAAATCATGGCCCTATTGAAGCTACCATGATAATATTAGTTGGGTTAATGACATTATTCTATCCATGATTGAAAAATCATGGCCCTATTGAAGCCAAGGTATCCCCCGGATGTCAGAATATTGTGAAGGATCTATCCATGATTGAAAAATCATGGCCCTATTGAAGCCACATTGCATGCTCTTGCAGTCCCACATATTCTCGCCTATCCATGATTGAAAAATCATGGCCCTATTGAAGCTGCCTACGGTGAAGGAAAATCCTAAAGATAAAAAGGGCTATCCATGATTGAAAAATCATGGCCCTATTGAAGCAGGAACTGTGTATCACACGCAGGTTATACCGCCATTCCCCTATCCATGATTGAAAAATCATGGCCCTATTGAAGCTACACAACGTGAAAGCAGGATGCTTTCTTACATACACAGCTATCCATGATTGAAAAATCATGGCCCTATTGAAGCCAGATCCATTTGACCGAATAGGTGACAGGATAATATTGTCTATCCATGATTGAAAAATCATGGCCCTATTGAAGCTTCGGTTATGTTTGCCATATTCCTCAATATGATAATTGTCTATCCATGATTGAAAAATCATGGCCCTATTGAAGCGTCCTTATTAGGGCATCTCTTGATGACGTAGTCCGTACCTATCCATGATTGAAAAATCATGGCCCTATTGAAGCACATTCATGTTTATCACATAGAGATAGATAGATAGATAGGATACTATCCATGATTGAAAAATCATGGCCCTATTGAAGCTATACATTCTTGCATCTCCGCCCTTACGGGCAACTGGATCTATCCATGATTGAAAAATCATGGCCCTATTGAAGCATTGGGTGGGCTTGACAATTTTTAATTGTTCGAGCGGCTATCCATGATTGAAAAATCATGGCCCTATTGAAGCTATATCTTTCCCGATGCGTTCTTGGTGATAGCACAAACTATCCATGATTGAAAAATCATGGCCCTATTGAAGCCCTTCTTGAAGCATCGGGTATTTCCCTGGCTTTGATAACTATCCATGATTGAAAAATCATGGCCCTATTGAAGCATATTTGTTAAAAATTATGCTATATGGCATTCGGTCTATCCATGATTGAAAAATCATGGCCCTATTGAAGCTGCTGCTGTAGTTCTCAAGGGTATATGAGATAGTTGATGACAGAAAAACAATAATATCGGAAATAGCTGCTTCATCCAGGAAGCTGGAAAAACAGCTGGGGACATATGCATTCCCCAAACAATCGGGGAGTTAAGGTTTTAAAGTATTTGCTTGTATTTTTAAGAGAATGAGAGAACAAGCAACGCAATCTGTTCCAGAGATCTGGGTTGCAAAAAAAATCGTTCATAAGGAAATGGAAAAATTCCAAAAGGGAACATTTTGTAATTTTTGTTCTTCCATTCATTCATAAGCAATATTAGGGGTACATTCCTGGAAATTTCTGTCCAAAACTTGAATGCAGTATATTCAGGGGGCCTTTTCGGATCCGCTATGAAGTCAAAGAGCTGTTCTGTGTTTTCAAATTTGGAAAATGCATATGCTTCGCACAAAGATTCTTCAATTATATGTTTGCTAAGGTCATTCAAATCACTACCAGTAGAAAAATAGGCGTGGGTTAGTTCGTGAATTATTATTTCCAAGAGTAAATCTTGGAATTGAACATTGTTTCGATGGTTAATTCTTTCAGGACAAATCAGAATGTGGGGTTTGTCTGAAATATCGTCAGTATGGGGAATATAACATCCTACTGCATTGCATTTTCCCAGGCAACGTTCCATTTTTTTCATCGTTTCTTCGGTTCGTGGCCAATTCCTATTCTCTATTTCTCTTTCATAGGTCATTAGAAACTCCTTGGTGCAATCTCTTCTCAAGCATTTCGCTGTGCAATAATTGTCCATGGTTGACTCCTTTACAAAAAATATCGGAACACAGTTTAACTGGTCAATGAGAATCGTACACTTGGACTTAAGTTTTCCAATCACAGTTGAATTCATTTTAAAACCAGTGTCATAATCGTTTATAGAAATCATGATTTAACAAGGGGAAACAGTATAAAATGTTTCGCCGTCGTATTCTTTATAAGGGCAACGTTCCAACACCACTGAATATTTGTTACCCTCTATCGCATCTATAAGTCTTTTAACTTGAGAGAGAAAACTTCTGCGTCATTCTTCGATCTCCCTCTTTTCAGTCGACAATTTACAAAGTTTATTCCGCACCTTTGACCGTAAGATCTTTAAATATTAGATGATATTATAATGATGGAAATTCAAGGGGAACCTATAGGGAAGTATGACACATCTCGTCTTCCTTCTTATATTAGCAATACCTTTAGTGAGAAGTTCCAGGAAAGCATAAACATTTTAGAACAACTTTACAAAAGGAATAAAAGAAGGATTGTCACCTATTCTGGAGGAAATTATAGTACCGCCCTTGTGGTTCTATCACTGTACATGAAAACAGTCCATCCTGATATTGACCTGAACATTACCTATTCAGGCACAATGATGGAGTTCCCTCAAATGTCTGTGGTTGCTCATACATTCTTGAAGTCTATAGGGAAGAAGTATCCTGCCGAAATGAAGATTGTTTATCCATTTTCAGAAAAACTAGTTAGTATGGAAGAATAATTGACACAATATTAAAGAAAATGGACCTTAGTTCGGTGTGGGTAAATTCTTTTGAACTATATTTACTCAGAAGCGAGAACTACAAAGCACAATCTCCGCTTTTCAACCTAATTTGCCAATTTTTGCAGAATTTTATTTCCGAAAGGGATGTAAACCATTTTTTATCTATACTTAATTTACCAATTTATCCTCAAAATGTTAAAGAGACCCAAGAAAATATTATTAATGAACAAACGTTTAGTAAATAAGGAAATAATATTGGTTCTTCCCACTTTCATGTGGGTAATTTTATCCAATCCTTAGTTATATTATTTCATGGACGAATGCCAGCTATATTCTACACTGCTTGATATGAAGTCACCATGGAAGGTTGAAAGAGTATCCCTTGATTCTGCGAACAAGACTGTTGACATTTACATAGCTCATGAGAAGGGATCAAAGTTTCGCTGCCCATTGTGCAGGAAGGAGTGCATGGTTTATGATCACCTCAGGAAGAGGAACGAACCCACCATTATGGGAACCATATTTATGTTCTTCCTTTCCCTCATTATAAAAAATGCACTCATGAGGGGAATGATCTCAACAGGACTGATGAAGAAGTATTTCCTGGAGAGGATGCTTCTAGAACTTGAGAAATTCCAGATGATAGAAGACCAGAAAGGAAATTGTGCTTTATGACTCACATGGTTCTAGGAGATAGTATTCAAATAAAGTCATTCCATGAAATCAAGGAGAATCTTTTGATTTAAACCATGTCTCCCCTTTATAAATATCCGGTATGCCACACTGAAAATAAGATTGTGTTTATTATTGGTCTTCCCACTTCATTAAACTGGTGTCTAATAATTGTCTAACCCATGTCTACCTGCTGTCTAAGTCCCGTCTAATTCATGTCTATTTCCTGTCTAAGTTTTGTCTAACATAAAATAATGTGACTAAAAATAGGTTCCATGTTAGCCTAAGTATACGTGTATAAAGTGAGGAAAGTATAGCTTAACCTTAGTACATTCTACTACGACTATATTTTTCGGCTACCTTGAAAAATATTCACAGAAGAGAAAAAAGTTGACTGGAACAAAGTTAGACAGAAGATAGACAACATGAAAATGACAACTGCACAAGTGTACCTTGTAAATATAACTTAACAGAAATTATTGTGTGCTCCATGATGGAAAAAAGGAAGTATCAGGATTTAGAGTGTTTTAACAGTTCTCCCTAAAGAACTCCATTCAGCTAGAGATATGAATAGAATGGAAAAAGCCTTTGTTGTTCCCTATATTCCCAGTCTTAGTCAATGCTTCAGATATTGAAGATGTTTAAATTGTAAAAAGCATCTGACGTTTACAGTCTACCTTAAAATGATCATAACAATGGTTAGCTCCCCTAATTGGAGACAATATTGTCTTATAAGATTTCAAGCTTTCTGAATCCTTTCCATACATTTCCTGTTCATCTCCCATGGTGTAATATATCCTATGGCACTGTGCAATCTTTCATTGTTATAGAAATCCACATACCTTCCGATTGTGGATTTCGCTTCCTCAAGACCTTCAAACTCGAATCTTCTTATTACCTCCCTTTCCAGGATCGAGTTGAATGCTTCCATATGTACTCCCTATACTTTCGTATAAATTCTGTATAGAACTTTCCAAGTGTTGCATGTTACATGTAACGCCTCTATTTTTTTATCCAATTTTTTTTACCGTCTAAAATCTCAATCGTAGTTAATTCTACTACGACATAGGTCTGTTTTAGGGTCATCTTACCCTTCATGTAGGGGTCTATAGTATACCATTTTTTAAGTTTACAAGTTTACACCACTTTACACTGCTTACATGTAACTTACATGTAAACTTACGAACACTAAAAACAGCGTATTTATCGGGCTTTTTACCAGTTTACACTGTAAGCGATCTACTGGTTACATGTTAATTACATGTTAATTACATGTAAAGCGATGTAAACCACACAACATAAAAATCTTAAAAAAACAACAAAATTGATCACTGTAATACTGAAGCCTGCCGGATCGTAGATTTAACACAGAGCAAGCAATTCATAGGTTAAAATAGGTACAGTTACAATGCGTGATCACCATGTTACATGCCAGTTTACATCTTTACAAATGTAACTTTGTAAACTGACTACTGGTTACATGTAACTTAACACCCATGGACATGTAAATAGTAAAGAAAATCAGAAACTCTAAAAACAATGCAAAAATGGGGTCTTTCACCAGTTTACACTAAGATCGATACCTCAGTTACCACCTGGTTACACGTTAAGTGACACTCTCTGAAACACCATATGGGATAAGTAGATCCGTCGATCATTCCTTCGTTTGCTCTCATTGCTGTTAGACGGCATGAAATTAGGAAAAAATAAAGAATAAATCCGAAAGTGTGAATTTCTGCTAATATTATGGCAAGCTATTCATTTAACGTAAACTATTATTGCTGGATAAGTTCTGTCGCTTCCTGCTTGGTATCTAATAGCACTTTATTTTCCATAGTTCCATCCCTCTGTAAAATCCTTAAATGCATTTAAGCATTGTGATTTATCTGCGAGTGCGGGTTGTTCCCCAGCACATATTTGCAATAAACTGCAACCTGAATAGGGTTGTCAGGATCCATCCTGATCGCCGATTCTGAAAATCCGTAATCCAACCTATGATCATAAATATATGCCAATTCTTCACCCGTTACTATATGATTCGTAAGCTCTGGTAATATAATAGATTTTCGTAAAAGTGATTTATCATAGTGTACAAAGATGGAAAACAACAGCGTGTAATAAATGTCTGTTTTCTGCATTCCATTGAATATGGCACTGTAATCCGGTTCAGGTAGCTTCACCGGCGGTGGCGGCACTGGTGCAGGGCGTGCATTTTTACGGGGGAACGTGAAAACTTTTGGCTTCCTTTCCTCGTTATGCACCGGTTCTAACGGCGGTCTCTGCACTCTGGAAGGTCTTTGTGGCAATGCCCTGTTTTCAGGTTCACGTGCTGCTGGTGGTTGAACTGTAGTATCGGTTCTTTGTAGAATATTTCTTATATCATTTTGGAGTTTAGTGATAAGAACACGGAGATCGTTGACATTTTCACCGAGTTCTTCTATCTTTGTGCTGTTGGCATTTTCCTGATTAATATTGAGTTTCATATCCTTAACCATGAGTTCTTCATCTATATTACCAAGATTTTCTTCCCTGTTCTGTACACTTGATCTCCTGTTTAATCTCCTGATTACTTCCTGTGCATTTTCACTGCTTCTTGCTGGATTTACCTTTATTATAAAATTACTGTCATTCTCGATTCGTAACATGTAATCTGCAAGTGTCATGCCAAGCTCTTTCGCAAAAATACACTTCTGCTCAGCCTTTTCATAACTGTATCGGGTAAAATCTCCTTTGCCATAAGGTACTTTAATCTCATCTATGGAACTGCAATCAGGATGAAGAAATCTACTATCCAGAAGTTCACTGTATTTCTTTCGCAGGTTTTCTCGTTCATCTTCTGTTAATTTTGTGGCATACTCTATCTTATCATTGATCGCTATGTAATTCAGATAGTCATCTGTATTCAGGATTTCCCTGTAAATATTATAGTAATCAGTTGAGAATGGCACGATATACAATATCTAAGCAATTAATTAATTTTTAGGTGTTGCATAGTTGCATGCAACATCTTTTTTTTAATCCCTATTTTTTCCTTGTCTAAAATCTGAAGCGTAGTTAATTCTACTACGGTTTAGTACTGTTTTGATATGTTTTTACACTTCATGTAGGGGTCTATAGTATACCTTTTTTTAACGCTATTGGTCTGCCCTCTTAATAATGAGACAAAGTTGTCCTATAGTAACAGATATATATTAAATAAAGAATTGAATGGGGTCTGGGGGGAACAATGACAGAACGACAAAGGTGGAAGGCGGAAGAGAAGCTTGCCATCATAAAGGATGTAAAGGAGAATGGCAGGATTGTTGAGACATGCAGGAAATACTCCATAGATCCTGGTATGTACTACAAGTGGAAGGAATCCTATGATTCCTTTGGCCTGGATGGCCTGAAACCACACTACAGGAGGAAGGAACCAGGAATGAGGAAGATCATGAAGGAGAATGAGAAGCTGAAGAGACTGCTAGCTGAAAAGGAGCTGGAGAATGCACTGCTGAGTGATGCTTTAAAAAAAAGACGGTGAGGAAATAATGAGCATTGCTAATGAATACATAGACAGGGGATTAAGAGTGAGTGATGTTGCGAGGATCCTTCATATCCCAAGGTGCAGTTTTTACAGGAATGATTCCAGTGAGGGACATTCAACGAGAAGAGGAAGAAAAAACTCATCATTCACCTTGAGGAAGGACGGTGACGAAACCATAATTGTCGATAACAGCTTCATAGTGAATGAGATAGAGGTGCTTCTATCAAGGGGTGTTGACCAAAATAACAAATGTTAAGATATCGATTTCGATGCTGCAATTTGAGGATGGATTAGCAGTGATTAACATAGAGTCGGTAAGCAAATCCTATTCTGCAAAAGCCAGTCCGGCCGTTGATGGTCTCGAACTGGACCTGATGGATGGCGAAATTCTTGGACTTGTAGGGTTGAATGGAGCCGGGAAAACCACTACTATACGCATGTCTTCAGGAATTATACTGCCAACAAGAGGAAGAATAATCGTTGACGGCTATGATAATGTGAAAGAAAAGGTAAAGGCTTCGGCAGGCGTAGGGTGGATTCCGGAATTGCCTAATTTTGAACCAAATGCGAAACCCGTCCAGTTGATGAAATACTACGCCGGATTCTACCAGCTTAAAGGCGTGAATATTGACAAGCGGATCAATAGTCTATTAGAAAATGTAGGGTTATCGGATCACCTTAACAAGAAGCTGAGAGATTATTCGCAGGGGATGAAGAAAAGGTTTGCAATAGCCGAATCAATCATTGGCGATCCGCAAAATGTTCTTTTTGACGAGACTCTGAACGGTCTTGATCCCGAGGGGGTTTTTTTTGTGAGAAACCTTATAATTGAAATGAAGAAACAAGGAAAAGCGGTCCTCCTTTCATCTCATATACTGAGCGAGATAGAGGGTCTTGCTGACAGGGTTGCAATAATAGATCACGGAAAACTTATAAAGATGCTTAGCAGGAATGAAATGAAGTCACTGGGTAATGTTGTATTACACATTACGGTGGACAACTACAATGACAACTGCAAAAAATTACTTGAACAATACGGAAACGTGGAAATTTCTAGCGATGAAATAACGATTAGAAACCTGACAGTAGAAGGTAACCAAATCGCAAATATATCGGACAGTCTCATAAAATCAGGGTTTAGACTGCGGAAATTCGATCCGGTAGGGGAAAGTCTTGAAGAATTCTTCTTTAAACTGATCGGTGATAAACAGTGAGATCCATAATTTATGAAACAAAGAGGACACTGACCAGCAAATTCGTCATAATCCTGATTATAGCCATAGTTGGGCTTTCGTCGCTCCTGTCCTATGAATCTGCTGCAACTTTTAATTCACCCTCTTCAACATTTGCAAGACCCAACCTGAACTATGGGTACTACATTGAAGGCTCAAATATCACCATGGTAGGCTTTGCCCACAATGTTTATGGTGAGCCGACCAGTGGAGTAATTGCACATTTTGAATACAATGGTTCGTTTTACTCAGGACGTAGCAATTCAATGGGATTTGCCAATAAAACGTTCCATATAAAGCCCAGCAAACAGTTCAATGTCGGGATCAATTACACGTATTCGACCTTCAGGAGCCAAAGAACAACTAGCCAAGTGGAATACTCAATAAATCCGTCCCAGAAATTTTCCGGCATTGACCTCATACCGGGAACCGTTGACCCAGCAAACTCAAGCAACTTTGGGTTCCAGATTCTGTATGTGGGGAATAATGGATCTCTAGCACCACCTCTAGAAATCTATGTTTCAAGCTATTCATCAGGGGAATTATCACAATCCCTTGCGACAAACCATTCTTTCGAGTTCAATTCGTCAGGCTTCATAGTAAAGACGTTTTTCCGGTTGTGACCTATGCGAATCGAAATAACACGTATGCGGTGGTGGTGAAGAATGCGAGTGGTGTATCCGAGGTGATATCAACCAATCCAAAATCCAGGTATATTGGCGTAATAGGACCATTGACAGATTATACGCCTATGACTGAGGGCGTACTGCAGGACCTTGTATTTTCAGGAATATCGCAAATACTAGGGTTCCTGATACCCATACTTGCAATATTTGCAGGATACCTGACGTATGGCAGGGACAGGACGAGTGGCGTGCTTGAATCTGTGTTGAAAAGACCTGTAACTAGGGGTGAGCTTATCTCGTCAAGATTCGCATCCAACGCGATCACCATAATAATCGCCGTGGGGCTGTCAATGATCTTCTCCGACCTGATAATACATCATTACTTCGGGATGTATCTTTCCACTTTTTTCAGCCTATATTTTATATGGACATACATTGTGGAGGGTATTGCATTCCTTGCCATAGTATATCTGTTCTCGCACGTCGTGAAGTCACAGAGTGCATTACTTGGAGGATCGATCGGAACGTTTGTAGTATTTGATCTGTTCTGGTCAATCATACCCGTAGCTGTACTGTCTGCCCTCGACGTATCATCAACCACATCTTCGTATATCATTGCGAACATTGCATTCGACTATTCAAGTCCTGCAGGATATTCCAGCCTGGTTCGGGCAATGTTTACAGATCAATTTGGCCTTTTTGGTGCCGAGACAATAAATCCAGCAGCATATGGAATCATAAGTCCTATACTGATAGTTGCCGGCTTGTTATGGATGATTGTTCCATTCAGCCTTGCATATGTACTTGCAAAACACAGGGATTAATACGTGTACGATTGAAAGAGGTTCACGGGGTGTAGTCATCCTCTTCAGTGGCTGTTGTTAAGTTATGTGGTTTGATGCTTTCAGAACGAAAGCACCACGTACCCATTATTAACATAATGCGAAATCTGTTCTCCAGCAGGAAGCAAAACTACGCCGAGTTTCTTCAGCTGTTCTTCCACATTATACATTTTGGCGATCCCTACGCAGGCGGAATCTACGGCATTTGCTTTGATCAATTTATCAAAATGATCCTTGATCTGACCCTCGAGTTTAGGTACGTAGACTTCGCTTGCGCCGTAGAACAAAACCTTAACGTCTTCGTACCTGTTTTTCTCGATTGCTCTGGAAGCTGTAGCAATTCCAAGATCAGCTTTATCCTTGTCCTTTTCCCCGCTTATTATGAGAAACAATACTTTTGCCATTGTGCTGGCATTATGTTACACGTATTGGACTTTTCCTATATACTTCCCATAAAAAACATAATGCCAATTGATCCTTTCTCCATTCATACTTTCGGTTGATCGCAATACAAAATTCGCATTTCAGCCGTGAATCGTGTATATTGTGGGGGGAAAGCGTTAAGGACACTGGTCAAGGATCTTTATCGAAAGGATACAGACAAAGGTGGAAAGCCCAATGTTGATGAGATCGTCATGATAAAGGTATTGTTCCTGTAGAGTGTGTACAACTGCTCCGATGATGTCAGGGAGAAGGAACTGTACAACCGTATTGGTTTCAGGAACTTCCTGCGTTATCCAGATACGATTCCTGATTCAATAACAATGTGGCTTTTCAGGGAGAGACTGTCGTCGACCGGAAAGGATTCTGTTATATGAAACCATGTATAGAAGCAGCTTGAAGAAGATCGTGGTACAACGGATAAAGAAGGAAACTGTTCAGGATGCTACATTCATTGAGTCTGATCCTAGTAAAAATGAAAGAAAGAAGCCTCCAGTTACTGTCGACATGTTGAGCAATTATGTATCAGCAGAGGATTCAATCTCAGATGATCCCATAGATATTGAGAAATATGTGTCGAAGAGAAGATATGATAAAATCATGTCATAATGAGCGTTCCAGGAATAGGACCAGTAACAGGATCTGTAATTCTTGGAACGATATGTGACATCAATCGTTTTGAGAACGCAGAGAAGCTTGTTGCATTCGCTGGCATTGATCCTGTAATACAGGAGAGCGGGAAACCTAGATCCCAGGGGCCCATATCAAAGAGGGGAAATTCATCACTGAGATCTGCAATATACCAGAGCACTTGCAGCAGTAAGGGAAAACCCGATCATATCTGAGTTCTACCATCGCAAGGTTGATGGAGGCATGCCAAAGAAGAAGGCACTTGTTGTAGCATCAAGGAAACTTATTATAGGATGCTGCTACTTCCTCCCTCGTATTCACCGGAGTTGAATCCAATAGAACGGGTATTGAAGCTCGTAAAAAAGCACGCAACATACAACAGGTATTTCCAGTTATTGAGCGACCTGAAGGGTGCCCTTTCGGACGAGTTCAGCAAACTTTTCAAACCCAACGAGGAGTTGAGAAAGTTATGCGTAATAACTTAAGGCGTTATGCATAAATATCACCTTAAGGAATATTTTCATATTACCGTGTCCCGCAACGTATAATTATTTTTCCTTAGGAGTTGTTTCTTTTACAAGCTTTGATGGCCACCAGTTATATTTATTCATTACAGCCATCATTACGGGAACAAAGAACATCCAGCTCACAAACGTATCTATTAAGACACCGAGGGCAAGGCCAACTCCTATCTCCTCTATGATGCCCAGTCCACTGAAGTAGAGTGCCCCGAAGGTTGCGAATAGCAGTAATCCGAGTGTTATTATAACTCCACCATTCTCTATTATGGAATTTTTAATAGCCTCATCATTGCTCATGCCCTTTGCAATGTTTTCCTGCACCTTCGTGATCATGAATATATCATAATCTAAACCCACAGCAAGCAAAGTAATGAAAACGAATAGTGGTAAGAATATTACTACCGGTAAATGAAGGAAATAGTAGAATATTACGTACGTAATGGAGAGGGCCATCATAACTGCTGCCATAACCATGAGTATCAGCCGTACAGGTGTCAATGCAGATGCAAGTTGTATTAGTAGTATTATAAATATTGTAATTCCCAGAATTGGAACCATATCGTCAAAAGAATGCGATGTAAATGAATATGCGTTGTTAAGATATTCTGTGGTGCCGCCTACATATGCCATGTAATCTGAAGATCCACCAATGTTCGATACAAGTGAAGGCATCTCATTCACAAAATTTGCCGATGGATTGCTCCATGCAACGTTTGAAAGGTAAACCACTATTTCCACAGATTTGTTATTGTGGCCTATGTAAGTCACAGTCTGGCTTATATACTGTTCATTGTATTCCCTCGATGAAATCATATCTGTATAGTTTACCTTTTTTCCATACGGATAGCCTGGTCCTGAGATACTATGCACATATGGAGAACTGGCAAGTTTATTCTCTATTGCCAGGGTTTGATTATATTCCGTACTGTTGAACTGTAGGGCACCTGTGCCGTTTGTATACATAATCGGCGATGTGAAATTGACCATGACATAGACCGGATCGAAGAGGTCATAATGCAGTGAGCTATTTATTACTGTTGTTGCCTGAACTCCACTACTGGCAGGTATCAGTTCAAAGACATCCATATTTGTGGGAGTTGTTGAATATATGAACAGTGCACCCAGAGCCACTACAAGAAGTATAACTATTATTTTATTCTTGTTGTTAAGGGCTACATGTGCAACCTTTTCCATGGATTTCTCAAATGGAAGTTTTTTGCCTTCTTCAAGTTTATTTGGCCAGTAAGCCTTCTTTCCCCACTGTGCCAGTATGGCTATCAAAAATGTATCGCCAAGTATGATTGTTACCACGGCAGCTATTGCGTTGGTAAGACCTGCATCGCTGAATATAGGTATATTGGATACCCAGAGAATCAGATACGAAATTGCCACCGTTGTTCCTGATGTAAATACCGCACGACCCGCCCATTTGGATGATTCTGGAATTGCATCAGGATTTTTGGCCCTTATCTCACTGCGGTATCGGGAAAGGATATAAACTGAATAATCAGAGGCTATTCCCAGAACTAATATGAGGAGTAGCGTTGGCGTTATAAATGAAATTGTAGTATGGAACACGTATTTATACAGGAGTCCGTTTATTCCTGAAGCTATGACTGATGAAAATATAAAAATCAGAAATGGAATAAAAGCTGCCACAGGCGATCTGAAGAATATTCCGACTATAGAAATGGATATTATTATGCCTATTATCAGGGCAACGATAAGTCCGTGTATTGACTCTTTTGCCAGCTGATTATTGGCAACTGTTGAACCTGCAAGGTAATATGAACTGTTTGAAATTTTTGAACTGTATATATTTTCCATGGATTCTATGTGGGACTGCTGCGCGGCAGTGATTTTTGTCTTGTAACCGAATATCATTAAAAGTGTGGAATTGCCATGATTTATGAGTGAAGAAGATGCATATGAAGATGGGAGCACCGGATAATGATTATATGTTGTATTGTTTATTATGGAGCTCACGAAAGCTGTATAATTTAATCCAGAATTATTGTAAAGTGAATAAAGATAATTTGAGAAATATGGAACATTAATCCTTATGAGTGGATTTGCCAGAGGTTTTGCATTATTTATTAAATATACCTGACCGGGGTCAACCAGGTTTACAGTGTAATTTTCTATCGCACTATTAATATACGCTTTGCCTTTGGCTTCATTTATCTGATATACTGTCTTTACAAAATTTGTTACATTTTTTTCAAATTCGGTGTTGTTAGACACAGATGCAGGGAAGAGCTCACCAAGTAATTTGTCAAATGTTAAACTTTGTGGTGAAAGCTCTGTTATATTATATACAGCTTCAGACACATTATATCTTTTGCTTTTCAGGAAAATAGTATACTGACTTAAACCGCCAATTGCATTTTCCAGCTTATAAGTACTTTTTGAATATCCCATTAAAGTCTGATTTTCAACAGTGAAAATACTGGTTGCGTCCTTATAACCTACATTTATGCTTTTCAAATATGCCGCCATTGAATACTGAAACTCGAGCATATCCCTGCTGACATTTAGATTGTTAATTGAAGTATTATTTGAAACAATAATTATGGAAGGATCTGAAGAACTATTAAACTCCGATGTAAGTATATCATTGGCTTTGGAAGACTGCGAATTTTTTGTTACAAGTGAACTTGTAAGATTATATGAAGTATCAGTAAATATCAGGGTTGCCGGGTATGCCATGAGAAAAAAGGCGATAATCCAGAATACAAGTACCTTTTTCTTATTCTTTCTGACATACTTCCCGACCTCGTAGAAGAAAGATTCAAACACTGATATGGCTATTGAATCTTAAAATATAAAGAAGAGGGTCTACACGAGTGTGGGACACTATTCTATGACCTGCCCATATTGAACAGATTGTGCCAAACGCCTGTGCAGAATAGTGCATTGTATATCCTGTCATCCCTCCACTGTGCTATATTCTATCCAGGCATCTTATTGTCTGCTGCAAATCCTGATTCAGAATTGCTTCTCTGATGGTACTGTTCCAGGTATGGTATTGTATTCTCAACAAAGTCCTTCATTGTATCCTTACATTTCTATGATCTCTTAAGGGTTGCATTCGCCGGTATTGATCCTGTAATTAAAGAGAGTGGAAAACAGAGATCTCAAAAGGCAATATGGAAAAGAGGAGATTCATCACTGAGATCAGCAATATACCAGAGCACTTGCAGCAGTATGGGGAAATCCGGTCATATCAGAATTCTACCATCGCAAGGTTGATGGAGGCATGCCAAAGAAGAAGGCATTTGTTGCAGCATCAAGGAAACAGTGCCACATCATATGGTCAGTATGGCATAACAACAGGCCATTCGAGATACCTGAAAGATTCAGGAAACAGGAATAAAATGGAGAAAGGGAATACATGAAACAGGCACGGATTAGCGGTAGCTATGGGCACATACTTTGAATTTGAGCTAGGAAAACTTATTATAGGATGCGCATCAGGCCTCATGAACAGGCACTCCGTGGGGAAGATGATGTTGGAACCTGAGAGGACAATGAAGCGGAAAGACATTCTTGACAACAAACTGAGTATAACAGATGATGAGACAGAGGGCATGTTGGGGAGGACCATGACAAAACAGGACGCATCGGCCAAGTTAGAAGGGGGAGAGGGACAAGGGAATAGTGCCCCACAACCCATATGATGTACAAGATGTCTAAAGGGCAATTTCCGCCATAGGTCGAAGCAGTAGAATTATTAAAGTGAATGGAGGATGACCTGATTGTCGGATTGACATTTTTCACAGAAGTGGGAGATATAAAACAGGATCACCGAAAATAGGTAATTCGAGAAGCAATAAATGGGGAAATTGTATCTGTTTATTCAACATAACATGACGCTTTAGAAACGTCCCTGATGAACAACTGAGCCGCTAGTTTTACTCCTTCAGAATATGACGGAAATATGCGTCCTGATGCAACTATATCATCATACGTGAGTCCCAACCTCACGGCGTATGCACCCTCAATTATGAGATCTGTTGCATTGGGTGCAAAAATGTGCATTCCAACAATCTTATTTGTTTCCGGTTCTATTGTGATTTTTATGATTCCATCGGTTTCACCAGTTATGCTGGCATAGATTGTGTTTGCCAATGAAGACGTCCTGCACGAGCATGATCCTTTTAGTTTGGAGAATTCCTTCTCGGTCATCCCAACACCTGCTACCTGTGGGTACGTGAATACGGCCCATGTCGCGGACATGTAATTAATCTCAGTGCTCTCCCCGAACATATTGCCCACTGCAACGACACTTTCCCTTACTGCAAGGGTCTCCAGGAACATTGTCTTTGAGGCACAGTCTCCGGCGGCATATATCCCACTTGAGGTTGTCTCCATCTTCGCATTGGTAACAATGAGGCCTCTTCCATCAGTTTTTACCTCTGCTGCCTCCAGATTCAGGTTTGAACTGTTAGGTTGACGACCGGTGGCTACTATTATCTCAGAGACCTCTATTTTCTCCTTTCCCTTGTGTGTTATGAACTCAATATACTTTTGTCCGTTTGACTTTCCCACAGAACTGACTCTTGCCCTGAGATAGAAATTCATACCTTCCTGCTGAAGTCTGAGCATAAGCGCCTGTCCTATCTCAGGTTCACTCTGTGGAAGAATTATATCCAAAGCCTCTATTATAGTTACCTTGGAACCAAAGTGCAACAAAGCCTGTCCAATCTCTAGTCCTATAGCCCCACCACCTATTATCGCTACGCTTTCCGGCAAGCTACCAATGTTCCGTTCCAGATACTGTCACTTGTAAGGAAACCAGTCTCCTTGAGACCCTCAATATTCGGAACAGTTGGGTGAGAGCCTGTTGTAATCAGTACATTCGGCGCGGTAATCTCATCTTTAACTTTTTCCCCCCTGATCTGTTATCTGAACAGTTCTACTATCCACGAACCTGGCCAGTCCATCGTACACAGTTACATTTGGGTAATTATGCAACATGTCGACAAATTTTGTCTTACGTGTATGGTCCACGTATGATCTAAGGCCTTCCATGATGGAGGGGAAATCGTGTTCAATCTTTGTAGACGGAAGTCCTCTCATCTTTGGATGCCCGGGAAGGTATATCTGGTGAGAGGCTTCCAGAAGGTATTTTGAGGGGGCACAATGGACTTTTTCTGTCATTGCCATGGGTCTTCTCGAATGATCCTGCAAAATGTGTTTTAAGATTGTCAGTAACTATGTGCAGCTTCCGTACTTTCACGTCTGGCCCGGTTTAGTAAAATCATGCAGGCCTTTTTCAGTATTCCATCAGGGAGGCGTTTCTAGACCATGAGCACTTTTTGTGGATCAATTCTCAGTCTCCGCACAATTTCATCGCTTCGCCTCTGGAATGAGAGGACAAGTAGTCTCGTGGCTGTCACCACCATGACGATTCTCATTCCTCTTCTTCAAAGGGCTATTCCTTTATGATGGGGTATCCCAAAAATTTCCACAGATATCCTTTTCATGGCATTTGGTGGAGATAAGGATAGAAAAATATACCGGATTACGGCATTGTCGTGAGAACAGTGCCATTACACCGGTTACATTAATTAGTCTATTCTCCATATGAAACCGATGAATCTGATCTTTTCCAGAGGAACCATACTCATTCGTGACCCACCAGAAGGTATTTCATCAATTGCGCAGTACGATGAGAGAATCTAGGTTTTCAGGGCTCCTGCTTATGAATATTTCACATTAAAGAAAGAATATCCCGATGCAGAGGACATGGTTTTCGAAGAACAGGAAGATCTGAATCTTTCGCATAGTGAAAAGCTGAGATCATACCAGCAGAAGGCCATTGACATGTGGTCTGGAAACGGCATGAGGGGAATAGTGGTTCTGCCAACGGCTGCAGGAAAGACCCACATAGGCATAGATGCAATTGCCAGGCTTTCAGTATCAACCATAATAATAGCTCCGACCATAGAGCTCATACAGCAGTGGAGAACAAAACTTCAGAGTACGCTTGGGATCGAAGTTGGACAGATAGGTGGAGGAGAAAAAGACATCAGGCCCATAACAGTCTGTACATATGATTCAGCATATCTCATGGCAGAAGAACTGGGTAACAGGTTCAAGTTCCTGCTGGTGGACGAGGTGCATCACCTTGCATCGGAAAGGTATGGGGAGATTGCAAGAATGTTTGCATCCCCTTTCAGGCTGGGTCTTACTGCAACATTTGAGCGTCTTGACATGCTTCATGAGAAACTGGAAACAACAATGGGCGGCAAGATCTTTGAACTTGGTTACGAAGAATTAACGGAATTTCTTGCAGGTTATGACATCGTGAGAATACCTGTTGACCTGGAGCAGGAGGAAGAGGAAGAATATGAAAGAACAGGCAGATATTCACATCATACCTGAGGAAGCACCGCATAACAATGCGCGGTCCATGGGACTTCGAGAAGTTCATCATGTCATCATGGAATCCTGACGGCAGGGAGGCACTCATGGCATGGAGAAAGGCACGAGAGATCGCATTCAGTGCAAGGATAAAGGTTGACGCAGTTAGATATGTACTTTCCCAGAACAGGGGAAAGAAGACCCTGATTTTTGCAGAAGATACAGCAACTGCCTACCTCATCTCAAAGGAATTCCTCGTACCATGTATCACATATCTAACGCCAGGTCCTGAAAGAAAGAAATATTTCGAGATGTTCAGGAGCGGTGATGTTTCTGTGCTTGCAACATCAAGGGTGCTTGATGAAGGCATAGACGTTCCGGATGCCACAGTTGGCATCGTTCTGAGCGGATCAGGAAGTACAAGGCAGTTCAGGCAGCGTCTTGGAAGACTCCTGAGGCAATCGGAAGGAAAGCATTCTATTCTTTATGAGGTGGTTGCAAAGGGCACTTCAGAATACAGCACATCAAGGAGGAGGAGAAAGGGTGTTCCCGGTTCAACTAATGACAGTTAGGAAAAGCAGGAACGGTACGGCACGATCTGTCTTCCTCACGGAGGATAACAGTGATTACTGTTCTGCTGTGCTTGATCTATTCAAATCACGCATCGGGTCTTCCAGGGAAGAAATTGAAAAGGAGATCAAGATTATGGAATTAAAGATACAGAACCCCAGGATTATCCGTGGCCTTTCACTGATTATGTTCCGTATTTCAAAGATGTCTCCACCTGCAGGGCTTAATGCTGAACTCGTAAGATCAACAATATTCAAGCATGCGAAAATTCCTCCTGTCTCGCAGGAGAGCAGGGAACAAATACTGGTAAGGGTGGCTGAGGAGCTGGGTAGCAATGTGGAGGAAGTAACAAGATCAATTTACGCAGACAAGGAGAACGAGCAAATTCTAGAATCCATTCCGGACATTTCCTATGATGAACTATGGAAAAAGTTCAACATGGAGCAGATTGAAACTGTGATCCTGAAATGCATCACAATGACCGTAAGGATGAATGAAAACATAAACCGTATTGTTAGGAAGGCAAGGAGTCTCGGCCTCCTCTATAATCTTGAGCCAGGTTCTAATCAATCAACCATTATACTGAGCGGGCCTCTGATTATAGAGGAGCACAGTGAAAGATACGGATATAAATTCGCACTGTTTGTACGATTTCTTATGAGATTCCAGGACTGGGAAATGGATGCAATGGTCAGCCTGAAAAATACGAGGGGAAAGGAAGAATATTCCTATCATCTGGACAGTTCTGTAAGTGAATATACTGGAAATGTTACAGAGTCCAGTCATGGCATGCACAGTTCATATTTCAGGGATGATCCTGAACCTGTTGTCGTGAAGAACAACAAGATCTTCGCAGATTATTCTCTGTCCCTGGGCGAAAGGAAAATAATGATCCTCATAACGAGACCGAATTACTACGAAGAGGATTGCAGCATTATGGAAAGCATCAAGAATGCCGGTCATGAATGTGCACTTTTCTGCATAGTTGAATCAGGGCAGAAGTGTCCAAAGGGTGCAAATTGCATGAAATCAGAATTCAACTTCACAGATGCATACGAATTTCTTTTGAAGAGACAAGAATATGAAGAGAAAAAGAAGAAGGTAACTGAACAGATCAGCAAAAAGGATGCAGTCGAAAATAGTAGAAAACTCACAGAGAAGATGATCAGGCATCTCAGTGAACTGTATCCCGATTCGGAGGCAATGGTCGACTACCTTGATTTCATGGGCTTTACACCTGCAGAAGCACTGATTGAAGCAGGCTATACAGTCAGGTGGCACGGTCTCAGGATTGAGGCAACAAAGCCGTAGTGTGAAGTATATTACAAAGAAATCTACCACAAAAGGCAATCAAAATCTTCCACATCGCTGAGCACAGTCTCTCGAAAGAAAACATTCTTCAGAGAGTTCTTCATAATTCTTTCCATTGTAATGCAGGGGTTTTGTTTTTCCTTTTTTGTCTCATAAGATTCATATCATTACTTTAAAAGGAATTTTATTTTCAGTTTAATCTCTAACTCCCATTATTCTGTATAATAGGTAATTCAGATTCTCACCAATTCTTATAATTCTGATCAATGTCAGATGATAGGAGTCTTAGTTATTCTGGGAACTGTAGTCGCTTTGATAAGGCTAAATAAGTAATTCAATGGGATACCGTTACCAGTTTAAAATTTGGATATTCGGGCTACCTTGTAGGTAAAGAATAAACAGTACTATTGTTGTGTGAGTTCTGTTGGACTTTCATAACATTATTCTATCAGTGGAGTCATTAATAATTTGATAAATAGGCTATTTAACAACTTTCCGAACAAATTATGTAGTGGAATCACTTCCAAGGGCATGATAAATAACTATTTTAAACACTTTTATAATTATTTTCATAATGCTTTGTGTACAATTCTCTGATCTCACCATCTCTTGGAAAAAATTTATCTTCTTCGTTAAAAGGAAATAATGTCCTGTAAAAAATACTACCATGCTGCAGGTGATGAGCCATTTCTTTCATTCCAAACCTAGAACATGTCCTGAACCCATCCGGGGTAAATGCATTTGTAACTATATTTCTTAAAAATATCCCGTCCTTTGCAAGGGAATAAATTGCTTCGAATAAAGAACCAAAAAGTAGAGCTCGATCTTCATGATTCCTGTAACCCCTTCTCAATGCAATGGAGACGACATATATATCATAATCTCCCTGTTGGTCCAGTGGCACTATTCGTTCTGCAGTAATCTCAGAGTCCTTTAATTCTCCAGATATGGCTTTTTGAAAGTCTTCTGGAAACAGGGGGACAAAGTGCCAATATCCTACTATGCTTTCATTACCATTTACCAACAGTCTCCATGTGTCAGGCGACTCAGAGAAAACCTCGGCCCATTGATCAGTTGAACCCTCCATATCTCTTGTAAGTCCGGCCATTGTCTCATAATCTAATTTAATCAATTCGTCCAAGAGTTTTTTAGAGTCCCATCCCCACATCTTCACATCGCGATCTTCTGCTATCCTGTGAGGGCCTTCAAGGCTTAGTAATCCAGACATTCTCAATTTAACCGCGGAGAATTCAATTTCTTCCTTACATTTTTTAACGCTATTAAAAAATTCATCACTTTTCTTTTTTTCTGCTTCCGCGAGCACGTTTTCAAATTTTTCAATTTCACCATAAAATTTTTGTATGTGCTCTGTCATCTCCTTTTTAGTAAGAAAAGGTTTTGGGACGATATTATAGTTTGACCGTATAGTAGAAACTTCATCCATTTTTTGGTGTATGTAACGGAGTGAGTTTTCGTCTATTGTTTCAGTAGTTGTATTTGGTTCTTGGAATGAAAGTACATCCTGGATTGCAGAGCTTACTTTTGAATACACCGCATCCAACATGGTTTTCATACTTCCCAGTGCAGTTTCAATGGCAGTGGTATCATTCTTTATTTCACGATCCATGAAAGCAATTGCGACAGCAAGTGGAAGATCTAAAATCATGAATGGAACAGCTATTTGCAGATTCAGAATACCAAATAAAAAAGCCATGAAAACTCCACTAAGGTAAATCACACTAAAGAGTAGGATCAGTATAAAGGTTTTTAAAGATGGCATAATGCTCTTAACCAATAGATATTAAATAATTTTTCGAATTCTTTAATTCTATGTCATCTAGAATTGAATGCTGGCTCAAAGGTACCTCTTTGTGAGTAGGCTTGTAATCTGATTATAGCATGTGTGATATCGTTCTATGACTAAAGGATCATCTTTCATTGTTTTCATGGAAAATCAGGTATATTATCCTCCTAATTCACTTTTACATGGCAATATCAAGTTCCTGGCCTTCAGGAATAATTTATAATGCGAGTTTCAATTTCCAGTTATTCCTAGGATATAACAAGGTTTGTTATAAAAAGTAAAAGATTTATTCCAGCTTTATAATCAACCGACATGATCCTGAAGGTCAAAGTTCATCCCGGCTCCGGAAAAATTCAGGTTAATGGGGAAAATCTGGATATATTTACTGATAAACCCATGAAAAACAACATGGCAAATTATGATATAATGAGGCAGATTTCCGATTATTATCATGTTGAAATAAACTGCATCCGCCTGCTGAGGGGGGCAACTAGAAGAAATAAATTGATTGAGGTCAACTGCATTTGATCCTGTAAAATGCCTTAAGAAGGCATTCCTATTAGGGTTAGAACTAATTTGAATTATAGTGCCTGTTCCTTAGATCTATCCCTGATCTCCTGCTGCATCTTTGCAAGGAACTCATCGACCTTAAGGTTCTGGATCCTGTCCTTCCTGTTCCTCACTGATACCTCATTATTCTCCCTCTCTCTTTCACCGAGTATTATGAAATATGATGGCCTGAATCTCCTTCCAAGCTTTATCTTCTTTGAGACGCTTTCTGAAGAATCATCCAAATATGTTCTTATTCCTGCTTCCTTCAGTTTATGGGTGATCTGAACTGCGTATTCCTTCTGCTGATCTGTTAGTGGTATGATATATGACTGTATGGGGGAAAGCCATGTGGGCAATTTCCCGTAAGAGTTTTCCAGGAGGATCACAAGGAATCGTTCGATTGAACCATAAATGGCCCTGTGAAGCATCACTGGTGTCTCTTTCTTGCTCTCCTGGTTCATGAAATAGAGGCCGAATGCAATGGGCATGAAGAAGTCAATCTGGATCGTTGTCAGCTGCCATGACCTACCAAGTGCGTCCTTTATGTGTACATCTATCTTAGGGCCGTAGAATGCAGCCTCTCCTGGATACTCCTTAAATTCCAGCTTTGATGATATGAGTGCATTCCTCAACTGCTCTGTTGCGTTATCCCACAGGGAGAAATCTGGTTCAAGTTCTGTGGATCCACATTGCTCGCATTTCTGCTCGTTCGTTTCTGCAGACATTCTTTTCGGTTCGTTCAGGAAACCACACTTCCTGCACTTATAGTTGATGAGATAATTCTCAGGTTTTTCCTTGTCCGCAATTGACAGATCATACCTTACCTCAATCTCATCGAAGAAAGTATTGAAGGTGATCTTCATCATGTCCAGAACACTCTTTATCTCATCCTCAATCTGGTCTGGCCTCATGAATTCATGGCCGTCGTCTACTGTGAAAGTCCTCGGCCTCGTTAATCCGCCTACTTCCCCTGATTTCTCATACCTGTACACAGTTCCAAATTCACTGAACTTAACAGGCATATCCCTGTAGCTGTGGTTCGTGTTCTCATAGATCGTTATATGCCCTGGACAGTTCATGGGCTTAAGCGCATATGAATCCCCATCAGGCAGTGTGAAGAGGAACATGTCATCCTTATACTTGTAATAGTGACCGGAAGTCTTCCACATGTTATCCTTGAAGAGATGGGGTGTTGTTACTTCATCCCATCCAAATCTTGTGTTAAGCTCCCTCATGAAATTTATCAGTTCGTTCCTGATGACCGAGCCTTTTGCCGTGTACATGGGCAATCCAGGGGCTCTTTCTGAATTGAATACAAAAAGATCCATTTCAGAACCTATCTTTCTGTGATCCCTCTGTACTGCCTCCTCCCTGTTCTTCAGGTACTGTTTCAGTGACTTCTCATCAGGAAATGCTGTTCCATACATCCTTGTCAGCCTCTCCTCCTTTATATCTCCCTTATAATTTGATGAAGCCACATTGAGAAGCTTGAAATGCCTGATATAGGATGTATCTGGAACATGTGGGCCGGTACAGAAGTCAATAAAATCACCCTGCCTGTAAACAGTGGAGTCCTTCCCAACATAATCATTTATCTTGTCAAGCTTGAACCTGTTACCATGGAACATCTTCTTCAATTCTTCCTTATTATGAACCTCTCTAACAATGGGTATCTTTTTTGAAGCAAGTTCCTTCATCTTCTTTTCTATGCTATCAAGTGCCTCCTGATCTGGAGGGTCCATTTTAATATCATAATAGAAGCCATTCTCAACCACAGGACCGGCGTTCAATTTTGCATCTGGATACATTTCCATTATGGCCTGGGCAAGAAGATGTGCAGCGGAATGCCTCAGGATGTGGAGTCCGTATTCATCATCAATCGTGACTGGTAAAACATCTGTGTCAGTTTCCGCAATTTCCCTCAAATCGTGAAGTTCATTTCCAACCCTCACTGCTATTATGTCCCTCTTTCCGGCAAAAGGTGTTCCCAGTTGCTCCCCTTTCCTAACAGAAAACTGCATTTCTGACATTGAACTACGATTAATAACTGCAATAAATTCTTATGCTTCATTAAGGGAAACAGTTTAGATCCTGATTTTAAAAAAATGTGTAAAATCTTCTGCCATGAGGTGACTGGCAATCCTATTTATTATACTTCTCCCTCAGTTTCTCGAAGATTTCAAGTTTTTCAAGACCCTTGCTTATTCCAAGCCTGTTCTTGTCATTCCTGATTTTATCCATGAGATTCCGTGTCTCATCAATCCTGGTTTCACCCACAAAGGGTAATATTGCAGACATGAGGTTTGATACATTTCTGCCTCCTGTTGATATCTCATTCAGTCTTGTAACAATCCTCTCAATGTTCTCAAAGGCAATATCCTTATTCTCCAGGGACAGGCCAAGGGATGTATAATATCTCGATTCATCCTGCTTCTTGATCTTTCCGTCCTTCGCAAGTGAGAATATTTCTTCCATAGCCTCTTTTCCTATGAGGTTTCCCATGGCACCCAGTATGGCAACACGGTCATTGTCATTCTTCAATGATTCATACTTCCCTATGGTTGCCTCAGGATCATTGTTCTTCCTTACAAATGCAAATGCAATGGCATTCCTCATGTCCGGATCTTCCTTCTCAATATGATGGAACTTTCCTGCAAGCTCGCTGCATGTATGATCATCAACTTCTGCCAGTCTCCTGAGTACAAGACCATGAAGTATTGACCTGTTTATGTCATCATTCCTGTCATGTTCCAGCATCTTTCTTTGTGACTCATGGAAATTCCTGAATGCATTCTTCACATCTTCATTCCTGTATAGCACATGATGGAGTTCTGCAAGCTCATTTGATATCTGGATTGAAAGGTTATACCTGTTGTTTTCATTGAATTTTCCAACCATATCCGTATAATGCTTCAGTTCCATTCTCCCGGAGACAACAAGCGCATAAAGATCACTTACAATCCCGATAAGGTCGAACTCAGTGAAATCTTTTGATGAAGGATCAAATTTTTTGTAGAATTCATCTGTGTATCTTACCCTGTAGAATCCAGATTCATCTGCATTCAGCTTTATGAATCCATCTCCATTCACATCTCCTTCCTTCGTATCAAACAGGACGCTCTCAGTACCACCCTTCCTCTTAACGGTCAGTGGCACAGGCCATATCCTGTCATCTGTTTTTCCATTAAGAAGGAATCTCTCCTGTGAAATTCTTCTTGTAGAATCATCATTCACGCTTATAAGTGGATAGCCATCCCTCGTTATCCATGCATCCATGATATTGCTTACGTCCCTCTCTGAATTCTCCGAGATGCTCTTCCAGAGATCTGCTGCCTCTGCATTTGAATATGAATATCTCACCAGGTATGCATGCAACCCTCTCCTGAATGCATCATCACCCACATAACTTTCAATCATCCTCAGGATCATTCCACCCTTCCCGTATGTTATCTCAGTGGATCTTTCTCCCATCTTGTCCATGTCTCTCTCCTTGGGGGAGACAGGATTGCTGCTCTCCAGTGAATCAACCAGGAATGCGCCTCTCCCATCTGAAACAAGCATGTCACCTGTTATGTTCCATTCCGGGTATATGGATTCAATCGCCTTGTTTGCCATGAATGTTGCAAAACTTTCGTTAAGCCAAAGATCGTTCCAGTATTTCATCGTTACAAGGTCACCGAACCACTGATGTGCAATTTCATGGGCTATGACTGATGCTATCCTCTTTCTTGATGCATTGCCTGAGCTCTCATTATACAGCAGTGCAGATTCCCTGAATGTTATTGCACCCCAGTTTTCCATTGCACCTGCTGCAAATTCTGGAACAGATATGAGGTGCATTTTCGGCAGCATGTATGGTATACCGGTATATTCGTTGAAGAAATCAATACATTTTTCTGCAACATCAAGTGGGAACTTGGTAGTTTCCATGTGCCCCTTCAATCCAGTAAGATAGAGATCAACATTTCCATGCTTCCTGTGCATTGTCTTGAACACTCCGATTCCTATGTATAACAGATAGGTAGGCATTCTTGGTGTAATCTGGAACTCAACTGTTTTCCTTCCATCTTTAACGGTTGTTCTTTCAACAGGCATATTACTGATTGCCTCGAGATCATGAGCGATGATAAGCCTCATAGTGAACGTCGCCTTCAAAAGTGGCTCATCAAAGCATGGGAAGGCTCTCCTTGCACCTATGGCCTCAAACTGGGTTGATATCATTTCAGAGCCATCCGGGGTCCTGGCAAGGTAAAGTCCCGTAAGAGCTTCTGGAACCTTAGCCCTGAAACCAATGAAAAGTTCACTGTTGTTCCTCAGTTCCCCCTTTATGATCTTTTCCTCATCCTTCTTTCCATTCTCCAGTTCTACTTTCATTCCATTGAGCTTTATTTCAGTTATCTCATGATTGATTGTGTTTATAACAAAATCCTTCTCATTCCCGCTGAGCAGGATCTTCTCTTTTCCTTTATACTCCTTCGTTTTCTCATCATAATCCAGTTCTATGTCATAATGCTCAATTCTCATGTTCACTAAATATGGTGATTGTGTAAATAAATTGCCATCACCCCGCGAGTGAATATATACCATCAATGAATTCTGTAACATGGAATCAGAAGAAGCATTTGCAAGAATTATACCAGGATTGAAATTCAGGGAAACGGTTGAACTCATAAGGCATGGACTCGAGGATTCCGGTCTTAAGATATTCAGTATGATCGATCACAGTGGGGCAGCTAAAGAAGTTGATCTTGAATTATTTCCTGCCATGGTGATCATCTTCGGAAATCCGAAGGGCGGGACTGGACTGATCCAGGAAAACCCGGAGATTGCCATTGATCTACCTGCTAAAATACTTGTTTATGAGAAGGATGGAACACATGTTCTTTACAGGAAGCTGGAGGCAATCCTGAAGATGCATAACATGGGGAATCTTGCAGAGAAGGGAAAAGCCTTCGATATGAACGTTCAAAAGGTCCTGGACAGGCTGAAGTAGTTACTATGCATGGCAGGTTTTTAAAACTACTGCAGTCTGGTGATAGAATAAATATCAGGAAAAGGATCGTACAGGTATGGGTGAATTGAAAAGATGCCAGTGGAAGGGGATCAGTGATCCCATATATCTGGATTATCACGACATGGAATGGGGCGTTCCACTTCATGACGACAGAAAGCTGTTTGAGGCACTGATCCTTGATGGATTCCAGGCAGGTCTCAGCTGGATCACGGTCCTGAAGAAAAGGGAAAACTACAGGAAAACATTTGATAATTTTTGTGCGGAAAAAATTGCAGTTTATGATAAGGCGAAGATTGAAGATCTGATGATTAACAGTGGCATTATCAGGAATCGGCTGAAAATTACAGCAGCCGTGACCAATGCAACTTTGTTTCTGAAAGTTAAAGATGAATTTGGCTCTTTTGATTCATATATCTGGTCATTTGTAAATGGAAAGACAGTAAGGAACAGCTGGAAACATGATTACGAGATACCTTCAACAAGCAGGGAGTCTGACAGCATGAGTAAGGACCTGAGAAAAAGAGGGTTCAAATTTGTTGGTTCAACAATATGCTACGCATTTATGCAGGCCGCAGGTTTGATAAATGACCATCTGGTTGAATGTTTCCGTTATGATCAACTTTGAACATGGGATAAGGCATGTGTTCCCAATTATTTCGGGAAAGCAAAATCATCAATCCCTCCTCGAAAACCACTCCATGGATTCTTCCAGTAGAACCTTTTCCTCCTCATATTTCTCAACCGAAATCCTTCCATCTGCAAGGTCAATGTCCATGCTCTTCAGTCTTTCAATCAGCATCAATTTTCCTGATTCCCTGAATTTTCTGCCCAAATTCTCAAGGTCAGCATAGAATCCTGAACCGAGTTCTGTCAGGAAATACTCTATTTTAGGCCTGTTATATCCAATGAACCACCTCCTCTGAACAATCCCATATTTCATTAATTCCTTCAACTGCTTGTCAACACCCTGTCTTGTTATCTTCAGCGCATCAGCCAGGTCATCTGGAGTCTTTGGTGTCCTGAGCAATTCAACAATGGAAACCCTGGAAGATGAGGTGAGAATGTTAATCTCTGAAATCATGTGATATCATGCTCCAAGATGTCATAAACTTTTAGGTTGCAAATGTAAATTAAAAAGTTGAACTAACCAAGTTTAGAATTTAGTCATTTAAATTTTAAGTTCTAAATATATTAATATATTTCTCAATTATTAGAGTTCGATAGCAGATGGACGAAGACAGGAAGAAAAAACTGGAGGAAATGTTGGCAAGTGGGAAGATGAGTGAGACCCTCTATAATGAGATCATGAAGAGGTGGGGGGAAGTTGATTCCAGCGGGGAAGAAAAGAAGGAGGAGGCAGTCGATAATATGAATATAAAATTAGGGAGTCTAAAATTTGAAGGGGAAGAGAGGAAGGATGAGGAAACGAAGGAAGACCCCAGACAGGAAAGGTCAAAAAAGATCAAACTGTCAGGGTCAAGCAGGATATCTTCAGTTTATGCAGAGGAACTTTCCGTATCTGGTTCCATAACAGTCGAGGGTACCATGGATTCAAACTGCATGGATATCTCAGGAAGCTGCAGGGTGGAAAAGGATGTTATTTCCTCTGATACAATAGATTCTTCAGGATCTATGAGAATAGGAGGAAACGTGAAGGCAAACAGGATTGATTCATCAGGCTCACTGAGGGTGCAGGGGGCCATGGAAGTCATTGAAATGGATTCATCGGGATCAATAGTGGCTGAATCTGTTAAATGTGAAGAATTCAAGAGTTCAGGATCAGCAAATATAGCACATGCCATAAGCGCAAGGAACATTGACACATCCGGAAAGGCAACTGCAGAAAGCATTGAATGTATAACATTAAAATCCTCGGGAACAGTGGAAGTTGAGACTTTAAAGGGTGAAGAGCTGTATTTTTCAGGAAGAGTCAGGGCAAAATCAGTGAACGCAACAAGATTCCAGTTGAAGATATATGAAATGGATACCCAGATTGAACGGCTTGAAGCCAAAATAGTTGAAGTAACCCTGCAGAAGAGGAAATTCTTTTCAGGAGGGGCGAACATCGACGAAATATTATGCAGTAGGGCATCTCTTGAATCTACAAAATCCAGGTATGTAAAGGGGGATGAGATATTCATAGGGGCAGGATGCGTTATCGATTATGTTGAGGCAAAGACCATAGAAATATCTGATAATGCCCGCGTTAAGGAAAAGAAGATTGTTACCTGATTCTCCTATTTTCATTTTTTTGTAACTCAAATAATTATTTCAGCAGGATATAATAAAATTTGATCTAAATTTCTTTTCAATAAATTAGTTTGCATGTTCATGCGCATGCAACGTTTGATCCACCAAGTGCATTCAGGAACTCACTTTCAGCATTACTGATCTGTGTATATGTGGAAAGATTCCTGAACACCGTTTGTGGAGATACACTGTTAGAAAATGATGGATACATGAACCAGAAGTGAACGAATGTGCCGTCTGGACCGGTGACAATCAGCATTGTAACCAGATGACCCGTTTCAGCCGACCATGAGCCTGTCTGGTTCTGAATATTCATCTGTGTCTCGTACTTATCTGCAACTTGATAAACACTGGATGGCAGATTTCCCCTGATTACGCTAAGCGCA
>DAIDBH010000018.1:0-308227 GCA_027310185.1 Thermoplasmatales archaeon | reverse complement strand
AATTATTTAAGAAATTTAGGTGAAAGTAGAGGGAAAAAGAGCATAACACTGGAAGTAAAAGGTAGAACTTATCATATTTTCTAAGAAAATTATCAGGTTATGGTATTCCTGCAGCAAATCAAGAGGAAATTAGAAAACCTCTATATCCTAAAAATAATTTCGGTTTAAAGTTTTCTTTGAAATCCACTTTTTAACAGAAATTCAGAAACTATCATGTACCCTCTTCGTATGTAAAGGTCCCGTTCCTCTTTATTGAGAGGTTCCAAAAAATCTGCGTATAATACTGGTCCCTCTGATCTTTCATTCGAAAACTTTTCGCTTATTTTTTTCAGGGATTCCTCGATGTTCAATTCCTTTAAGAAAGGAGAAAATTTTCTTGCTACTTCATTCACACCTTCTCCATAATGGTCCAGCACAGAAACTATGTCATAAGCGTCTTTGTGCTTATAGCGGTCTCCCAGAGCCATACCCTTGCTACCAATGCATCCTACAACATCAAGCATTTTGAAGTTGATTTCTGTTACAGCACCGTTAGGCATTTCGCCTTTAATGGAGTGCCAGAAGTTATGCTCTAGACTTATTTCTGCTCCTACCATGGTGCGGGCCATCAAATCTGGTTGAATCTCTCTATGTCGATGCTTCTTCCCCTGACTATTTTCTTGAAGAGTCAAAAAATCTACAGTTATCTCTCTGAAAACGTTATCTTCCCCCTTGATACTCTTTTCGAAGGTGAACTTTTTGTTGCTTACCTGGTTCCAACCTGATTCTACAATTAACTCAACAATTGTTTGATACTGATGCTCTCCAACAAATTTGGGGTCTAAGACAAGATCTATGTCTATTGAACCAACGTGCCTAAAATTATCCGTTAGCGATTTGTGAGCTTCCAGTAACAAATATGGTACCCATCCTCCAACTAAAACAATTGCCTCCTTGTAAGGCCTAAGGGTTCGAATCAGTTCAATGAGTGCACGTTTAGATGTGCTAATTAATTGATCCTCAAATGCCGATGAGTAGCGCGTATTCAAGAGTTTTCCACCACCTTTATATTTTTCTCAAGAAGTCTTTCTGCCTGCTCCTGTCCACGGGCCGGATATGTGAATAAATCAACATAGAGTTGAATGTCACTAACCACATTTACACCCCTGATTTTCCTGGAGCCCATAAAAATGCCCTCGTCATAGGGATCAAAAATTCTTATGTTTGCTCCAGATGTCGTTGGCCTAAGGTCAAGGTTCTTAACCAGTTCATCTATATTTCCAGATGTGTAAATCCAAACATCGTTATACCTTACAAATGGCGATACCATTGAAGCTCCTGCCATTCCCGTTAAGGCATATATCAAACCCGTTTCATTACTCAATTTAACCACTTTTGATATTATTTCTTCTGGGGTTTTTGCGAAAGAGAAGAAAGCGGTTGATCTGCTCTTATCAACGGTCCAGTTTGATGCCCAATCCCTTAGGAGCTTTTTGGAATCTATGATACTGATACTTTTATCAGTTTTTCGTGCGATATATCCCTTGTCTTCAAGCTGATTTATAACAAAGTAGGCACCTGCTGGGCTAATTTTACAGAAATTAGCTAGTTCTGTAATCGTCCATCTTTTATTCGGTTCATCAAGGATTGCTCGAATAATGCGTGTAGCCTTTTTAGCAAATATTCCCCTGTTAGATCGACGCTCTGTCTCTCTTTCGGCGTTACTTATACGATCGACAAGAACTGAGTCAAATTTCAGATAAACATCCCCTATTAGATCAATATAGCCAATGTTTTCTGAAATTAGAATCTCCCTTGACTTCTCACTGACATAAGGTGCTGCAAACACAGGGTACATCGATTTATCTGTTCCAACCATCTTATTGAGTTTATAAATAGAACTTTGGACAATTCTTGGCTCCCCATTAGACTTAACTTCAATTAATAGGCTTTTTCTATTGTCCCCCGCCGTAACCTTTACCATTACATCAGCTCGATTGTGTCTATCTACGGGTACCTCTAAAGATACATTCTCTATATTCATGTTTGGGAGTAAAGTGTGTAACTTCTTAGTGAGTTCATTTATGGTTTCTCGTTCACTCATAGAGACAAATTTACTAGAATACATACTTTTACCAATTGGTAAATACATATATTCTATTTAAAGTCAATGCAGCCTGAGAAAAATCTCATAAAGATACATTCTTTCCTCATTAAATAATGGTATATGTACATATACCATTATTTAACAAAGAAAAAACAAAATTGACTTGTTCATAGAAGGAAAGAAACGTAAAAATACTACTAACTAATTAGTAATATGACGGAGCGTGAATAGTTAATGTCGATTCGAATAATAAAAGTAAAAGGAAGAAAATATGCTCAAGAAGTTGAATATCGTTGGGATCCTTTGAAAAAAGTTGGCAGAACCATAGTATTGAGACATATAGGCCCACTGAATCGAGAGGATACTAAGAATGAATTTCTGTATATTAATAGCAAATATAAGAAAATTGGAAAGACAGTCGATCAGAAAAAACCACTTATAGACAAGCAAGAGGAATTAGTTCCATTGACACCTCCCTCAGACTTAATTACTGAAGTTCTAAGATTGATTGAAGACTCTGATGAAGCCAATGGAAGGAAGGAAGTATACAATCTGTACTTACAAACGTATCAGAAAAGTCCAAATAATCCTCAAGCTCTAAAAAAGCAAATTGGCTTTTCCCTAACTATTCTTGAAAGAAACGGAAAAATATCAAGAACGGGAAAAGGTGGACTCCATGATCCTTACAAATACTCTTCAAATGGATAATCATGAACTATTTATGAAACTTTTTAAATCTGATTTTTTTCTAAAAAGTGGATAGAATTTTTTTAAGGAACACAACTTTACTGTTCCTAGGTATCTGACATCCTCTTCATGCTAAAGCACCGGAGCTTCCTGCTTCACCGACAGTGCCTTCTTCATGCGATCCGAAGGTCTTACTCCATCTCCCACCATCCTTTTTAGATGGTTTATCAGGCTTAGATTTCCCACTGCCCATGGGTATACCCTCCTTATTAATCGTATCTGTATTATCATTTCGTTCGCAATTCATCTCCTCTCTAAAGATCTGAGATTTCTTGCTCAAAAGTTTGTAAAGGTGTTAGAACAATTTCCTATTCATTAAAAAGTATTTAACTGAAAAAAGCATTAATCAGGGATGGAAAATAAGAAGCAGAAAGATCGTTTCCTCGCACTGGGATCGCTGATCGTCCTGCTTGCAGGTCTTCTTATCGTGGTTTTTGTAGTAACACAAATATTGAAGGTAATACCATCTACCTATTCCAAGTTCATAGATGCGGCAATTATAGCAATAATTTCCTATGTAGTCGTTAGAATTGTGCTCACATACATAAGAAGGGTTCTTGGGAGGTTCATGGATGAATCAACACTGCACCCCATAGTATTCATGGTGAGAATGGTTGGCTATTTCATAATAGCACTGGCTGTAATTGCTTCTTTTGGCATCGATATTTCATCAATCATACTTGGAAGCACGTTCCTGGCTGCAGTTATAGGTCTTGCATCTCAGAGCGTCCTTGCCAATCAGTTCGCAGGACTGCTTCTTATAATTACCCGCCCATTCAAGATAGGAGATAGGGTATGGATTCACGCATGGCAGTTCAGCATATCCTTTGCAGTGGTAGCTCCAAAATATTTTTCAAGTGATTTCCTGTATAACAACGGATTTGTTGGGAAGGTAAGGGATATCAGCATAAATTATACAACACTGGTTACAGATGGTGGGGAGGTAGTTAAAATAGCAAATAATGTGCTGACGCAGGGAGCCTATAGAATCACTTCAAAGACTCCAGTTGTGCAGGTAAGATATGAAATCCCTAAATATTTGAAGTTTGAACTGGTAAAGGATGATATACTTAAAAATCTCAAACAGATGGATGAATTGAGAAACGAACCTTTTCTAGCAATTGATGAAACAACTCTCAATACATATGTAATACTCATTAAGGGAGAATTCAACACCGTTGACCCATCAATAATAAGAGGCAAGATACTTGAAATGCTCATTTCAACTGTTGAGAGGAAAAGACTCCCCAACAATTGATAAACATGATCATTTTCTTTGGGGCTCCCGTGAAAAGTCTATTATGATTATTTGTATTTCATTCCTCAATGAGTTTTACATTCAAAGATAGAATTTCAATTTCGATATTTGGTTCATCTCATGGCTCCGCAGTAGGCTGCATTCTTGATGGTATACCTTCAGGTTTCAGGATAGATGAGAATAAGGTAAATCTATGGATGTCAAGAAGGGCTCCCGGTCAGAGTTCACTTACAACGCAGAGAAAGGAGACGGATCAGGTGGAATTCATTTCAGGGATTAACAATTGTTACACGGACGGAGGTCCAATTACAATGCTCATAAGAAACAAAGACGTGATTGAAAGACATTATGATGAATTGAAGGAGAAGCCAAGACCGGGGCACGGTGATCTGAGCCTGTTTCTCAAGTATGGACCATACAGGAACTATTCAGGTGGAGGTTTTCTTTCAGGAAGAATGACAGCACCCCTTGTTGCAGCTGGATCGGTCGCAATCCAGCTACTTGCAGAAAAAGATATCCAGATTTCATCCTACCTACAGAGTATGGGAGATATCAGAATAAAGGAAGACAGGTTCTATGATGATTCAGAAGTATATGACATGAAGTCACGGATACCTGACTCTGCATGCGATGAGGAAGCCGAAGGACTCATAAGACATTTGCAGTCCCAGGGGGACAGTACTGGAGGCATTGTAAAGACTGTTGTGAGAAATGTTCCAGCAGGGATGGGGGAACCATTTTTTGATTCGGTAGAATCTGTCGTATCACACCTGATGTTCTCGGTCCCCGGAGTTAAGGGGATTGAATTTGGTGAGGGGTTCAATCTTGGAAGAATGAATGGAAGCACCTCCAATGATTCGTTCCATATGATGAATGGTAAAGTAACGGCTCAATCAAATCACAACGGTGGAGTTCTTGGAGGTATAACCTATGGAAATGATATTGAGTTCAGAACTGTTTTCAAGGCCACATCCTCCATAAGAAAAGAACAGGAAACTGTGGATATAAAAAACTGGGAAAATACCACCATAAGAGTTCAGGGAAGGCATGATCCATGCATTGCAATACGTGCAGTCCCGGTTGTTAAGTGTGTAACTGCGCTTTCCCTGCTTGACCTCTATCTCAGGAGGCAGTCATCTTATAAAGGGAATTTTGTAAACGAATCCAGTTATGGAAAGGATGAATGGAATTAAAAATGTTAGTGAAACGCTGAAAGCCGCGTAATATTTAGCCTTGCTCAGAGATGCAAAGACCGTATTCATGAGAGTTCTATAGGAATCTTCACTGCCCATTTTCACATTTACTTCCACGTGTCCGTATATGAATGATACATCCTGAATGTGATCAATTGCATCCTTTATGGCTCCTATAGCTTCGTTCCTGATCGTTTCAATGTCATCCTTCTCACCCAGAGGATTCATGTCCAGTGATCCCTGGTTAACAATGTGATTGTCCGTTGTATATATGGCAACATAATCAACCATATTCTTTGCAACCTGTCGTATTTCCTTCATCAGGCTTACCGTTATATTATTTGAATCGGTAAGGATAATCGCGTTCTTCTGGTCACCATAGTCGAAAACTATTGCCTGTATCCCCATTTTTCCGATGGAATTCAAATTCATTGATCGCCTGGAGTAACCAGCTTTTCCTTTGTATCTATCATTCATTCTGGAAATAAGTCTTGAAGAAGATCTGAAGTATGGATTGGTATCTGTGATTTCCTTAGCTCCCTTCGAAAAATTATTCTGTGCGTCGAGAATGGAGAAATGAAGATTGAATTCCTTTTCTATATACTTCCATAATTTTTCCCCTTCCGTGAGAAGTATATCATCAAAATTTACCTTGTCAGGGTTTAGTGCGAGGAAACCAAAGTTCCCAAATTTCATTCCGTCAAGGATTATCCCGGAAGACTTTGCCGAGACAATTCTTGACATTGTTTTTGACTGGGAGATGCCATTCCATGAATTTCTTATGGCATCTGCAATGGAATCTATGTCCTCGTCTCCTGAACAGTTATTATTGTTTGTTGTGCTGGTATGGAATACCATGAAATCTGAATTCAGATCCGTGAGTCTATCCTGCAACCTTCTCGGTAAGTCACTGGTTCCTATCAAGCCGAAGGGTCCTGGATGTATATAGGGAAATACCATGGTTACAACATTTTCCTCCTTTTCATTCAATATCCTGATGAAGTTTACTGGAACTGTTCTCTGCTCTGAATACATCCTCTTGAAGAACCTGTCTCCCACATCATAATATTTCTTGCTCGTTGCGCTGTATAGGAAGAATTTTATCAACTGTCTTGGTTCTTCATGGAACTCGTTTCTGAAAGTTGATGTTGCCCTCGTAACAAAGAAGTAGGAAAGATATGCTGATATTAAGCTGTACAGGATGGCTTCAGCCATTACTGTGTAATCCACGTAGAAAAGGAACAGTGGTATGAATGACAGTGTGAGACTTAGGGAGTTGAGATAGTTTATCCGGTCATTATCAGACAGGTATACGTAAAACACCAGAAATCTGAAAAAAGAGGCAAAAGAGAGAGAAATAGCAATATTCTGTGTGCTGAAGAATGGGAAGACCAGATCAAGCAGGATATATATTATGAAGAACATGAAGAATGTGAGAACGAAGAGGAATAGATTTTTCTTTAGATTAAGATGAGACTTGAAATATCTTGAAAATATCTGATCTATTGTTATGGTTATAGCGGCAGTAACAGGGATCATGAAGAATGACATTAAAAGGCTTCTTGAATTCAATAATTCCAGCGCAAAGAGGATGAGAAGGACTGTTAACAATAACCAGAAAGGTGGTGATCTCCTGACATATTTAGAAAGGTCTGCGAAAGTTTTCTCCATTTAACCCACGGCTATTGGAATTAAACATTTAAACTGTATTGTTAAAGCACCGGAATCATTCTGAACCGCTCATAACCTACTATTACCTTCACGTACTTCCCAAAGAAATCAGGCGGTATTCCATCTATGTCAAACCTGAGCCCTTTGGTGGTTGATAACTTGTTCTCTGATGAGACTATAATAATATTCTTTTTTCCCGCTCTCTTGATTGCTCTCGCATCAATCTGCCTGTTTCCGCGACCTAGAAAGAAACCGCTCCCCGCGTAATGGGATACGATTATCTTCAGTTCAGCATCATCCTTTACAAATTTATCTAAATCTTCGGGAAAATAGTTGCTTTTTATGAGTTTCTTATCCTTTACAAGATCTACTGAAAACATTGATGTGCTCATTCCAAGGTTCTCCATTATTCTTTTACAGGTCGTGCCCGTTCCTATCAGGTAATAGGAAGAATCCATGGTATCTTCAATGTATTCTGTAATGCTGTCTTCTGTCCATTCGTAGGATACGATCTTTGGATCGTGATAATGATCTTCTGATGATATGGACTTAACAGTTCCAATCCTCTTTATCAGGAGTTTTCCCTCCGTCATTTTATCCTCGTCTGCATCTTCTATGAGCGAATCTACTATGACTGCATTACCAGAATCAAACTGATCGAGAAGTTCTGCTGCTTCCTCTGGATCCTTTGCAAAAATTGAACTGTACATCTTCATTCCTGCCGGAATTCCAAGAACAGGAATTTGAGGGTTTACTGAAAGTATGTCTCCAGCGGTTCCATCCCCTCCTGCGAAAAGAATTATATCACATCTTTTCTCTGCTTCACGAACAAAATTAATGGTATCCTGGCGATCGGTAACTTCCTTTGGGTTGTATATTACTTCCACGTTGTCAAATCCTGAAGTCAATAATGCATCCTCGCCCATTTTCCCGGATGCAGTCAGGAAAACATAATACCGGTTAAGATTATCCAGGAATCTCATTGCCCTGGATGTGGAATAACTCTGGTCTGAATCTGCATCAAGCCTATCAGAACCATTTGTCCTGTAAAAAAGACCTTCCCCTGCCCGCGGATTTATCATGAAACCTATCTTCATCTGTTCACTTCTCCATTGTCAGCATATTACCATAATCGGTACTATTGTAAACAGCAAAATAAATGTTTGATTGTGGCAGATACTTTGAATATATCCTGATCATCAAGAAACTTGGTCCGTACTGGGTTGGCTTCTGGATCTGGTAAGTGCCAAAGCTATAAGAACCGTTTTGTTCCTGGGACACGGAATTTGAAAATTTTGTCGTGTTGCTCACAAATATATCGTAATGCCAGTTTTCTGGCGCCCCAATCAGGAAATTTTCTGATACATTCTCATTAACGGTGTTGTAAATTGTTACATTTTCTAGAAATCCAGTTTCATTGTTTAGTTGCGCGGGCAGATATTTCATCTGTATGTTTTCCGTTGGATCAATTTTAAAAAATATGAGAGATATGGATCTATCAGAACTTCCAACATAGATCTTCAGATCAACACGGTTCAACCCTGCAGACGCTCCTGTTGTATTTATTCCTATATTGAATGTGTTCATTGCTCCAGGTTTTATGAGGGTGTTGTTTGTTGAAATTGAAATTCCCATTGCAGGTGATACTGAAAAACCTGGATTGATGCTATTCTGGCCATAATTTGAGATGATGACATCATAATAGCTCATGGAGTGCGATCCATTCAATGAAACATCCCACTGTCCATTGTAGAAGACTTCCATCTCTGGGCTGGATAGATGAAGTGGATATGGGGTAAGACCTATTACTGCGAGGGCCATTGTTATCCCTATGGCCACAAATGCCTTCTTGCTCGCCCTCAAATAATTAGTGTCCACCGGCTCAATCGTTCCCATGCCAAGAAATGCAAGGAACAGAGGAAGAATCAGCCAGGCAAGATATGTGAATGAAATAAAAATCATTATTGTTATGAAAATATATGAAACATTCTTTCTGAAAGACCTGTTAAATCCAGATAGTATCATCCCACCATCCATAAGCCCAATGGGGAATGCGTTAAAAGAGGTGAAAATTAACCCCGACCAGCCTGCGAGACTTATAGGGTCAAGAAATCCTGAATTTGGGATGAGATGTCCTGTGAACATCTGAATGAGGAGTGGTATATTTATCACGCTTGTTGTTCCATTTGTAACATAACTCGCACCAGTATACAGGGACAATCCGAGATATCCTATGGTCAGAAAAATAGTTGAAACGATGAACCCCATGACAAGAGAAAAGAATCCTGCCAGAATTTCATCATCGGAGTTCATATATGGTTCATCAGGAGCGTTTATTACCCCCATTGTACCCATCAGGAATGGATTTGGAACAAAAAGAGGTATTGAATATTTTTGCTTCCTGCCCCTCATAATGAGATATTTCGGTAATTCCCTCATTATGAGTATGAATACTACTGGCAGAACGAAGTAAATGATAGTCAGTGAGAAGATCGAGATCAGGCTCATCCCAGAATAGTAACTTGCGGAATATGAATAACCTGCATAGATTATGGATAGAATGGTTAGTATTATCAGCAGGAATTTCAAGTATGCCCTATTTCTGTTATTTACTTTCCTGAAAGAAATGATCTCGCCTTTGCCGTTTGTATATGAATAAAACCCCTTTTCCTTCAGGGCATTGTATAGTTGCTCGAATTTTTCACTGCTGTATTCACTTTCTGGTATTTTAAAAGTCAGGATGTTGTTGTCTCTCTCAACCTTTAGGATTGTGAAAAAAGACGAGAATATTCTTATTTCATCTTCGTCCTGATTTCTGGTGCCGGCCATATATGTATTCGTTATGCTAAATTTAGTTTATTAAATTTTCACTTTTAAGCTGGTCTTGATTGATTGGGATTACGTGGCCCTTACCATCCCATTCTATTCTTGATATGCAGTTCACCAGTTTTTGAAGTTCTTCCCTGTTCCTGCCCACAATGGTCTTTTTTCCTTTTGTGGAGAGGATGAAAGTACCTGATTTACCCAGAGCCATTGGGACTGCCAGCTTCAAAAGTTCTTCTCTTTCCAGATTTACTATCCAGACAGTAGTGTCGCATAAGATCAACTTCTTTCCCACATCAAAGAGATGTGCCAGTATCTCCTTATTCACAATAGTTACCTCATCCCTTAAGTGGATGAGTTCTTCTATGCTCTTCTCAACTTTTTGAACCGTGTCTTCTGTTGATCTTACTATATTTTTAATCTGGTTCATGTCCGATTCAACACTTTCAACATAGTTGAGTGCTGCATTACCCGCAGCAAATGTAAATCTATATATCCCCTCCTGAATGCTTTCCACCTTGAGAATCTTCAAAAATCCTATCTCTGCTGTACTGGAGAGATGAGTTCCGCCACACCCCTCCACATCAACTCCCTCTATCTCTACCACTCTAAGCTTCCTGGATAATGGAACGCCTCCTTCAAAAAGCCTGAACCCGTAGGTATCAATTGCCCTGTTCCAGTCCATGAATCTTGAAGTTACTTTCCTGTTTTCTGTAATTCTTGAAAGACATTCATGCTCTATACGTCTGATAGTTTCTTCTGTGATCTTGCCGTTGTAGGTAATATCAATTCTTGATGATTCCACACCTTTCTGGGCTCCCGCCTGCCAAACCTGATCCCCCAATAGTTTTCTTAGTGTGCCAAGCAATAGATGGGTTGATGTATGATGAACCATAAGCTGTCTCCTCCTTGCTACATCAACATATCCTTTTACCCTTGTCCCTTTTTCGATATGACCCACTATTCTGTGAACAACTGCATTCCCTTCCCTATATACATCTACCACGCTGTATTTTTTTGAACCTACCTGGAAATATCCAGTATCAAATGGTTGACCACCTCCCGTTGGGTAAAAGGCAGTCTGGTTGGTTACCAGAAGATCGTCTGAGGATTCAAGGACAATGGATGTGAATTCAAGCATGTTTGGATCGTCATAATAGAGTGGTCTTGTTTCGAGGCCCTTGAATATGGAAACTCCATCCTTTTCCCCGATTCTTTCTTCCTTTCTTGAATGCATCTCTACGATTCTTGCATGAAAATCAGCTGGGACAACCAGTTCCTTTCCCTGTTCCTTCATTATCTGTGAAACAAAATCTGGAACGAGACCATAGGAATCGTAAAGCATTTCCAGATCGCTGAATTCCATTGTTCCCTTTTTCTTGAGGATCCTCCTTACTACTTCAGTTCCTTTTTCCAGTGATTTTTCATACTTATCCCTCTCTTCATCAATTATTTCCTGAAGAAATTTCTCTGGAAAATCATCAACAATACCTTTCATGTTTGAAGCCTGGAGCTTTATTATTTCCATCAGGGTACCCTTGAAATGAAGATGATCCATTGCCCTGAAGGACCTCCTGAGAAGTAGCCTGAAAAGATAGCCAACCTTTACATTACTTGGTATGACATAATCTCTGGAAAGAAGTATTATTGATCTTGCATGGTCGCCAAGGACATATGCCTGCCTGATTTTCTCAACATGATCCCAGTTGATTGCCAGATCATCCCTAACAACTTTCCTCACCTCTTTCTCTATTTCCGATGGCAACCTATCCGGATCTGAGGAATATATCTGGGTTATTGCTCCCATTTCTGAGATATTTTCAAGTTCAACTCCCGATTCTCTGAGTATATGAGAAATTACGCTACCATATGTTGAATCATATACAGTTGGTGAACCCTGGGTAACCCAGCTGATTCTTTCAAGCCCGTATCCAGTATCAACAATGTTCATTTCCATCCGGGAATATTTTGATCCTTCAATCTCTATGTTACCTTCCGGGTCTTCCCTTAAATCCATGAACACCAGTGTACCCACTTCAAGACCCCTGACGAAAACTTCCAGAGCATCTCCTGCATTTCCTCCTCCTGACCAAGGCTTCTCCTTGTATGAAATTTCTCCCCTTTTTATTCCCACTACTTCAGAAAAGAATCCATCACATCTGGAAACAGTTCCTTCCTTCCAGTAATGGCTTTCCCTGCTATTGTTGAAACTATCATGACATAGCATCTCAAAGCACGTTAAATGCCTCCCGGAAACTCCAACCAGATCCAGATCATTCATCCTTATTGATGGCTGTGACATAACAAGTGGATTGCCAGGGGGTGGAACAAGCCCTGAAGTAACATGAGGCTGGAAATCATAAATTGAAGCATTGACAAGGAGAACGTCATCCCTCCATCTTGGTACCACAGGGTATGGTTTTATGTATTTGTGATCCTTTGAGAAATATCTAATGAATTCTGTCCTGACCTGATCAGGAGATAATGGTCCCTTACCCGCGGGATTTCCAATAAACCCATAAGAGTCACAGGGAGGATCTCCACACGTCATCCTACCAGGGTTCTGCGTCCAGAAAAAGTTTTTGCATGATATGCACTGTTTCCTCTGAAACCCATTTTCCTTGAAAAATTCCAGTTGGAATGGGCCATTGCTTTCTTCCTCAGTATCCATAATCCCCCTATTCTATCCTTATCTTAAATTATTCTCATATTTTTCTCCCTCAATGGAAGAATCTTAAAAATTTATATAACTCAGGGCAACAATTGCCATTTTTTCATAAATGTCAAAAGAATGATATCTCTATATCCCTGGAAAATCATTTTAAAAAAAATGCCTTGACAAACTTATTTAACATTTTCTAGAAACAACAGAAAATGTCCTTTGTGATAATTCGAAATATCTGTTATGGAAATTATGTGAATTCCTCCTCTCTTTTTCAATAGCCCCACAACCTCGTTAAGAACTTCGGAAGGCTTCCTTGAGGAATCCACGGAAGTTGCTTTGAGGATGAAAATAGTATGTTGCCAGTGCTCGAAGCAGTCCAGATTATTAAAGAGAATTGATAGCTGATCACGCTGTGAAATATCCTGATATATTATCTCCGGATCCCTTTCAATGAAGAATGAATACTTATCTGGATTCCTGGCATTTGAAAGGACGGGATAAATATTATTTCTTCTCTCTGCAAGCTTTAAAAGTCCTGAAAATGGCTCGGGGGAAAATTCTACGGCAAAAATGTGCCCATCAGGGGAAAGGTCTGATATATGGCTTACAGTAGTACCAAATGATGCACCAAGATAAAGGATATCAGAATCTTCCAGTATGGGCATACCAGAAAAACCATTATAAATGGCGGCAGAAAGCTTGCTCCTCTTTGGGTCCCAGAGCCTGTAATTTTCTCCGTTCATCCTTAACTGCTTTTCTCCGTAAACACTATCCTTGAAATTTGAAGCTGTATAAATTCTGCCCTTTATTATTCTTATATTCTGATTGATGAATTTCTTTGGAAACATTATGAAAGTTCACCGCATATTCCCTTAAACTCTTCATCATCAGATGTGACAAAAAATATTGAGTTTTCTCCAACTTCTATACGCTGCTTTATTCCGACCTCGATCACTTTCTTTTCCCTCAACTTGATGAACATGGTATCCCTATCCATTAGTTCATCCCATATACCAGGTTGCGGCTTGATGAGAACAGCAAGGTAGGGGGGCTCTTCACTAACAGTATATGCTTTTGCCTCAATGGAACTATCTGACTTTTTTGAGCTTGATACCTGTATGAACATAAAGGTACATGTATTAGTCGATTAAAAATTCTCTCACTGTGTGTGAGATGACATGTAATCGAGTGAAACAGAATTTAAACAATAAATGTATATAAGAAATTGAAATTATGAGCGATTAAGAGGATGTTCAATGGGAAACAAAGAAGATTGCAGTTCATGCGGTAAAGGTCTGATAGGTGAGGGCTATTCTATATTCGACTGCCCTAACTGTGGAGAAAACATTATAGGGAGATGCAGAAATTGCAGGGAGCACACTACGCCTTACACGTGCGAGAAATGTAACTTTACAGGTCCATGAGGTAATGAAGATGGCAGATGTGGCAATTACATTTTCAGTTTTACCAGAAGAGTCTGACTCTGATTTGAATGAGATGTCCGAGAAAATTAAAAGTTCCCTGAAAGATCAATGCAGAATATCCAACCTTGAGATCAAGGAAATCGCCTTCGGACTCAAGAAAATAAGCCTTGAAGTTGTTGTCAGGGATGATGAGGGGCAACAGGATAAGATCGAGGAGATCCTGAGAGGCATCAACGGTGTTGGCCAGGTAGATGCAGAAGATATGAGTCTAGTTTAGACATAAAAATGACCCAGCTATTTCTAGACTATTTTATTGATGGAATTTTTTATTTTATCATTGCGCTAATTGTTATAATTTTTCTTGCACAACTGTATCTTTCACTTCCCAGAAGGTTTAAGAAGAAGTACTTAGGAAACCCAGAATTTAAAACGCTTGTAATAGTTCCATGCAGAGGTGTCGATTACTCTTTAGATGATGACCTTAAGTCCTTGAAAGAACAAAGTTATGAAAACTACAAGATCATAGCGGTCATTGATTCGGAAGATGACCCTTCAGCTGATCATATCAAACGCAATAAGATAGAATACGTTATAAACGAATGCCAATCAGGAGGAAGTGGAAAGGTAAAAGCCATAACAACCGCACTGAGGAAATTTAATGATTATGATGCTTTCGTAATTGTAGATTCTGATGTGCTTGCAGATAAAGACTGGCTTGTGAATCTACTGCGTCCCCTGACCGATGAATCTTACGGTATATCAACAACATTCCCTTACTTTGAGGCAAAAAATGGCTTCTGGTCCAAGTTCAAGACAGCCTGGGGATTTGTGGGTGTGGGAATGATGCAGTCTGATATTACGGTATTCGGATGGGGCGGCTCCCTTGCATTCAGGAAAGGCCTGTTTGATGAAAAGAGTCTGGTCGATTTCTCTGAGGCAGTTTCTGACGACATGGCAATAACAGACCTATGTAAGGCAAAGGGAAAAAAGGTGGCATATGTTCCAGATAGCATAGCCACCATCAATTCCCCGGACGATTGGCCCGTTTTCAGGGAATGGTCAATAAGACAGACATCTCTCTTACTGAGCAAAAGCAGGAATGCATACTATATAGGAATATTACTATACGGTTCATCAGCACTTCTTTTCATAGGGGCTATATTGCTTTCATTGCTTGTCTCAGGTTACTTCCTGGTCCTTTTCCTTCCCCTTGTACTGAATGAGATCAAGATGTTCAGAAGATTGCGAAGAAAGCAGGCTGTTTACGTACTTGTACAGATTGTTCTTCCATTCTTCTATGTGTGGAATCTCCTTGTTGGTTCTAAAAAAAGGGAAATAACATGGAGAGGAAACAGATACAGTCTATACAAGTGATAGAATTTTAAAATAGAACCAGCCCATAGGGTATTATGAGTGAAAACGCTACAAATAAGAGATTGTTTGGTACCAATGGTATAAGGGGAATTCCCAATGAGGATCTTACACCAGAATTCTGCATGATGATAGGTAAGGCTATAGGAACATTTTTCAATGGGAAAATAGTAATAGGTTCTGATAACAGGCTCTCTGGGGATATGATCATTAATGCAGTAAACTCCGGAATTTTATCCACAGGTTCAGAAACAGTTATGATTGGAGTTCTGCCAACACCAGCTATCCAGTATTATTGCAAGAAACATGGATTGCCTGGGGTGATGATAACCGCTTCTCACAACCCTCCACAGTTCAATGGAATTAAATGCATAGACAGCGATGGAACTGAGCTTGAGAGGACAAAGGAAGAGAAAATTGAAGAGATATATTACTCCAAAAAATTCAATGTGTCGAAATGGAATGATATAGCCAGAAGTTTCCATGATAATTCCGGGTTCGATTTATATGTCAATGGAGTTATGAGCATGATAAATGTTAAGAAGATCCGCGAAAAGAGGTTTAGAGTAGCTGTTGATACTGGTAATGGAGCTGCATATCTTACAACTCCGGAATTGCTTTCAAGACTGGGTGCAACAGTTGTTACTCTTAATGCCAACCCTGATGGCCTATTCACATCAAGGGAATCTGAACCAAAGCCAGCTAACCTGAAATATTTAATAGATCTTGTAAAGTCAGGAGGCTTTGATTTTGGGATTGCACATGATGGAGATGCTGATAGAGCCGTTTTCATTGATTCTGATGGAAACTTTATCGACGGAGATAAAACATTAACACTCTTCGTCAAATATTATATCAAGAAAGGAGAGAAAGTAGTAACACCGGTCAGCTCTTCAGATGCGCTTGAAGAAGTGTGCAGGACGGAAGGAGCAACAGTAATAAGGACAAGGGTTGGGGCACCCATAGTTTCCAGGACAATGATTCATGAAAAAGCGAGACTTGGTGGAGAGGAGAATGGAGGCATAATTTATGGTGATCATCAATATTGCAGGGATGGTGCCATGTCACTTGGGATAATCATGGACATAATGGCCAAAGAGAATAGTAACCTGAAAACCCTGATAGGGTCCCTTCCACAATTTTACATTACAAGAAAGACAATTCCTGCTAAATCTGACTTTAATTCTCTAATAGAAAGACTCAAGAATGAGTATAATGGATGGGAAGTGTCATTAATGGACGGAATTAAATTGAGGAATGGGCATGACTGGATACTTGCAAGACCATCAGGTACTGAGCCAATTATAAGACTCTTCACTCATTCTTCCAGCAAGGAAAGATCAGAGAAACTTTCGAATGATGTGGAAAATCTTGCAAAATCTTAATAAATTTTTTTATTTACTTTCAAAGCTATATGTTGTGAAGTAAAATGTTTGTTTAATTCGTGATTAACGGTAAACTTACATTAATGTCTGGGTATCAAGCCCCATATTTTTCAAGCCTGTCTGTCAGTTGAAGAGCGTAGTCCATTACATTCAGTCCTCTCAGTGAAAAACCAGTTTTGGAGCATGACTTTTCATTAAAGGCTTCACTTTCCCTCCTGTTTAATCCATCACTGTAAAACATGATTGGTACCGGGTCACCAGTATGCTCACCATTGACTGAAGATGTTGAGTGATCTCCTGTCAGGATGAACAATGCCTTATCCCTAAGACCTACCAGGGGTTCCATTGCTTCATCTATTCTTTCCATTACCTCCTTCTTTAATAATGGATTCTTATCATGTGCAGCTACATCGGTTGCCTTAATATTTACCAGGATGAAGTCGTAATTTCCTATTTCTTCCGCTACAGCTTTTATTTTTCCCTTATAGTTTGTGTTTGTGCTTCCTGTGACTCCTTCAACATTAATCTTCTCCATCCCAATCATCTCAGCAAGTCCCTTGATCATTGGAATTCCAATAACGTACCCGGCCTTCATCCCATATTTTCTCTCAAATGGTTCAAGCTTTGGTGCACTCCCGGCTCCCCGAATCAACAATTCATTTGCCGGCATTTTTCCATTACTAATCAGATCCAGATTGAAAGGATGTGAGTCAAGGATTGAACGCATCTTTTTCAAGTAATTTTTCAGTATGTATGAAGTCTTTCTGCCCTCTTCCTCGGAAAATTCTGGTTCGTGATATTCCTTGCCAGCTTCATGTGGGTCTGTATCCCTGACCTTGTCTGAAAGACCAGAACCTTTCATGAGTAATGCTGCCCTGTGCTCAACACCTGAGGCAACCTGGATGGTAACGTCATCTACATTGAAAGAGATATCTTTGCTCAACTGCTCCGTGCTTTTATCTATACGGCCAGCTCTCCTGTCAGTTATGATTTTTCCCTCCCTCGTGGCATAGTTTGCCCTGAATGCAATATCTCCTGGTTCTACTTTCATACCTAGACCAAGAGCCTCAAATGGCCCCCTCCCAGTGTAATATTTCTCTGGATCATACCCCAGGATGGATAGATGAGATGTATCTGAACCACAGACAACTCCTTCTCTGAATGGATGCATGAGGCCACTTATGGAATTTCGCGCCATCCTGTTCATGTTTGGCATATATGCTGACTCCATTGGAGTCCTATTATGAAGAAGTGCGGATGGCCTGTCGCCAAGACCATCCATTATTATGAGTACTACAGGTTTCTTTTCGCTCACGTGCCCTCCTCCCATGATTCACTGTACCTTATCTGTTCTTCTGTTGATTCATCGATTTTGATTCCAAGGCTTTCCAGCCTGATTTTTGCAACATCCTGATCCACTTCAAATGGGACGGGGTAGACTTTGTTCTCCAGATCCTTGTGATTTTTGAGGAGATGTTCTGCTGTCAGAGCCTGGATGGCAAAACTCATGTCCATAATTTCAACTGGATGCCCCTGGCCAGCTGCCAGATTTACCAGCCTTCCATCAGCTATAACATAGATCTTTTTTCCATTCTGCAGTGTGTATCCCTTTACATAATCCCTTACCTGCTCACTCTGCTTGCTCATCTTCTCCAGCTTATCAAGATCAATCTCATTGTTGAAATGACCTGCATTAGATAGTATTATACCATCCTTCGCGTCTTTAAGCGAATCAAAATCAACAACTGACTTTACCCCGGTCACTGTTACAACCATGTCAGAAACTTTAAGTGCATCCTTGATGGGCATCACATCATATCCTTCCATTGTTGCTTCGTTGGCCTTTACCGGATCCACTTCTGTTACTACAACCCTTGCACCCATGCCCTTCATTCTCAGTGCAACTCCTTTACCACAGAAACCGAATCCAACAACTGATACCCTCTTTCCAGCAATAAGTATGTTTGTCGCATTCATTATACCATCAAGGGCACTCTGACCTGTTCCATATCTGTTATCGAACAGATGCTTCATTGGTGCATCATTAACATCGAACATTGGGAATTTCAGATCACCCCTCTTCTCCATGTTCCTTAGTCTGTTCACGCCGGTAGTTGTTTCTTCGTTACCGCCAATAACACCATCTCTCATTTCGGATCTGCTCGTGTGCAACAGCTTCACAAGGTCTCCGCCATCATCCACAACTATCTGTGGTTTACTGTCTATTACCTTGTTCAGATATTCGTAGTATTCTTCTTCAGTTTCGCCCTTTCTTGCAAAAACCTTCATCCCATAATCTTCTTTCAGGGATTTCACAACAGCATCATCTGTACTCAAGGGATTGCATGACGACATCGTTACATCTGCTCCCCCTTCCTGCATCAGTAATGCAAGAATTCCTGTCTTGGCCTCAACGTGCAGTGCCATGCCGATTCTTACTCCTTTGAACGGCTTTTCCCTGATCATTCTTTCCCTTATACTATTTACAACAGGCATGTGTGTTCTGGCCCAATCCAGCCTCATATATCCACTACTTTTCATTTCGTTTCCCTCTTAAATTTTGATGGGTCAATCTTAAGCAGCAACCCACCTTTCATAATCCTCACATCGAGTATAACATTTCTTATTTCCCTATTTGTGGTTGGAGAAAGTATTCCACCTTCTTCAAGAAATAGGTCCCCTATAAACATGTACATTTCATCCACAAGTCCCCTGTTTAAAAATGACTCAGCTGTTACTTTTCCACCTTCTACAAGCATTGACCTAATACCCATTTCATAGATTATTTCCAGTGATTTTTCAAGACTGAACGGCTTTCCACAGTATACATATTCTATATTATCATCAATTTTCTTATTTTTTTCTGAATTGAGTATAACGGTTCTCCTCTTTCCATCCATTACCCTGTAATTTTGAGTAAGACTGCAATGTGGATCAATTATGAGCCTTCGTGAGTTTTCATTCTGAGGAGCAATCAGTGAGGGATTATCCTTTATGACTGTTCTATAACCAACCAGAATTCCGTCCGATTTATTCCTCAGGGTTTGCACCCTTATGTTGTCCTCTTCCGATGATATGTATGCCCTCTCTCCGGAAATCTTTGAAATGTAGCCGTTTATGCTCTGTGCCATGTTCAATATGATATGAGGTCTGTTCAATGGATCCTTATATCCTTTCATCCTATTCTTTTTTTACTTTAAGTTGCGTTGAAAATTTTTTTTCTTCCAACGATCAGATTACTAGGTAATAGTAAACGATCAGAGCTGGAGGAAATATTGCTTAAAATTAAATGATCATATAGTTACTTAAAATCACCCCTCCCTATTTATTCAAAGCAGCATTAGATGATGCCAAAACAGGATTAACTTTTCCAGTAGATATTTATAATTTACTTACTTATAACAATTATGACATCCATAATTGGTTCAATTGACAATGCGGCTATTTTGAATACTCAGTATTACCTTATTTTTACTGAAAGTGAGGTTCTCCAGTTTGAGATGATGAGTGGGAAAGAGAGGAGGAGAGATCTTTATACTACCCAGATGTCTAATAGTTTGCGTATGGTTCCAGTTGCTGGTGAAATAACCACATATAATGTTACAAAGGAGGAGTTGATAAAACTTGTGGATGACAATATCTCCAGAGGGAAAGAAATCGAACAGAATATAGAGAATATTCTCAAGGAACAACCTCCTAAATTTGTATCTTTACCCTATGGTGACATTCATAGAGTGGAACTATCCAATGGAACACCTTTTACGCTACCCCACCTCATAATGGATTTGAAACTAAAGAAACTTAAATTCCATCTAGTAAGGAAATGCTATGAAGGTAGAGGAAAATTACCTGATGAAGTCTTCAACTCATATGAAAGTACGCTAAAAGAGGCCTTTGGAGACATTGTTAGCGTAAAAGACTGATGTAAATTATAATTTTTAAACATTACTAAACTTATTTCTTATAGATATGCATTTTTTGTGTGCCTGTTGAATTGGGAGTGTCATTTTTGTTCCCTTTCGTTCCGTGGATTTGATGACGTGATCGATCGCGTTCCAGAAATTGTTCCTGATGAAATGACTCGAATGTCTGGACAGGATGGCATGAAATAAATAACCTGACCATTTATTAGGTTCTTTGTGGTTGTCCCTATTGGGCATCACCGATCAAATTGGCACTTTTTCATATATCACACTTCCTAGCAGTGCCTCCTGCCATGGCAATACATATAGTGTTTTAAGTGCACCATTTTCCAGTTCAACAAGTTTGTATTGATTGTAAGGGGATATACTGGTCTGAAATATATTTGAGTTGTATGAGTCGCCTATGTAGTTAACTATGTATATTACTTTAGATAGGAGAGATGTGTTTAGATCATAAAGATACAGCTTACCAGAAAGGTTTTCAATTGCAGACACGCCTTGTGCCCCGTTAGAACAATTAAATGAGCCTTCAAATGTTGTAACATCATGAGTATCTATCGTGAATCTTGTATAGAGATTTTTATTCACGAATATTTCTAAAGAGAACCTTATGGGTATTGAGTTTTCATGGTTGATGTTATTACTGTGAATTGTAGAGCCAGAAAAACTAAGACATAATGTAAAAGAACCGTTATTTTCTTTGCTTAATGCAATTGTGGAAGAGATGAATTCACATTTACTGGTAAGAGATTAAAGAAAAGCTACTTTTCTTTCGAGTTCAACTGGTGAAATACTGACAGGAACACCGATCTCGTTTGGGGCGCATAATTGAACTCCTATATTTGATTTTGGTGAGGAATTTCCTTCTGTGTACATAGTAGTGGATAACTGAGAATTACCATAATTAGAGCTTAAGATGCCATTTACACTGGTATTTAAGTAATTATGTCTTTACCCATTAGTGCATGTCGCATTCATGATTATGTGGTTAAATGTGAAGTATGGCATAAATCCAAGTTTCTTGGAGTAGTTTATATTGACCTTTGATGAACAGTCGTATTTCGAAATTTTCCTATGCGAACTTCTTACAATAATAATTGGTACTGCTATTATTATAATCGCAACAATTAATGATGCTATTTTTTTCCAGTTCTTTCTAATTTGATATTTCATTAGTTTCACCAATTTATGATTTCATATTATCATCCCTTTCTTATGTGTATGAACTATGATACAGAATACAAATTCAGTATTGTAATGCCAACAACTAATGTTGTTTTTGTGGAGCCTTAATTTTACAGTGACCTTTAACAAGCCTATACGAACGATAGATTTCATTAGCGTGAAAGATTGTACCTGTAATCTGGAAAGAGAGTGAAGAAATCAATTAAACTTGTTAAAGTCATTAAATTTGTTATCTTATTTTTCATGAAAATGATAAAGATTCGTCGCATTTTAGTGTTACCTTTCTCTATTTTCTGATTGAACGAACCCAGAGTGACAATGATATCCTGATTTTTATACTGATAACTGACAATATGACTGTGAATCTTTGCCTATCTGATGGCATGCATGATCAAATATCTTTTTACTGACTGATAATTCATAAATCTTAATTAACACTTTTCAAATCCGAGATAAATGGAGACCTCAATGGATATTATTAAAAACTACTATTTTTCAGGTAAGGATGTAAGTCTCTATGAACACCAGAAAAGATCCATTGATGCCATAGAAGAGGGTAAAAGCGTCCTGGTTTCAGTACCAACAGCCTCAGGAAAGTCCCTTATAGCCTATTACTCCATAATAAGGGCAGCCAGAAAGGGATTAAAATCCATGTATATCTGTCCCCTGAAGGCACTGGCAAGGGAAAAGTTTGAAGAACTCAGGGCAATTGGAAAGGGGATGTTTACCGTAGCTCTCAGTGTTGGAGACCTGGATGCTGGGACGGATATAGTAAACAGGTTCGATGTAATTGTTTGTACATCCGAGAAAGCAGATTCTCTGATGCACCACAATCCAGACTATTTCAATGATATTGCGGTACTGGTACTGGATGAAATCCACAATATTGGGGACCAGACAAGGGGCCCAACTCTTGAAATCCTCTGCACAACTGCAAGGATTGTGAATCCAGATATACAGATAGTAGCTCTGTCTGCAACCCTTCAGAATGCATCCCAGATAGGGGAGTGGCTTGATGCAACTGTGGTTAGGAGTGATTTCAGGCCAGTACCACTCAATAAATTTGTCATTTTCAGGGATAAGCTACTGGATGATGAATTTCAGCAGGTAGGCTCCCTTAAAAAGGACACTTATGAACTTATAAGGAGGATTCTTTATGATGGTGGGCAGGTACTCCTCTTTCTCAACACCAGAAAAAGGGCTGAAAAATTTGCCGTGGATATAAGTGAACAGATGGATGAAAGAATGTTTCCAGATTCCATCGATGTTATTAATGAGGATGGAGACAGGAATACAGAGGTCGTGAACAGAATTGCCAAAAGAGGTGTTGCATTCCATCATGCAGGACTCAACACCAGGATCAGAACTTTCGTGGAAGAAAACTTCAAGGACGGAAGGATCAAGGTCATAACTGCAACACCAACACTTGCCGCAGGTATTAACCTTCCAGCCAGGGCTGTTATAATAAGAGATTTGACAAGGTTTTCCGATGGCTATTCATCATACATTTCAAACATGGAAATAGAACAGATGCTTGGAAGGGCTGGCCGGCCAAAATATGATGATCATGGTGAGGCCTACATATACTGCCCTTCACAGGGAGCCATTGATAAGGTTAAGGATCTATTTGAAAATGGAGTTGAGCCCGTAGTTTCGGCAATGGGAAAGGAAAAAATCGTGAGATTCAACACTCTGGCCCTAATAAGCAACCACTTCTGTTCCACCATGGATTCGCTGTACACATTCTTCGACTCTACACTTTATGCATCTCAGAATGGGAAGGGTACATTAAAGGACTATGTAGATCAGGTTATTGGCTATCTGGAAAATTACGGTTTCATTGAGGCAAAGGGCCAGATATTGAAGGCTGAAAGACTAGGAACTATAACTGCAAACCTGTATATAGATCCAGAAACTGCAAAGATCATCGTCGACATGTTTGAAGAGACCGAAGAGGAAATGTCAGTTGCCAGGATGCTCTACAACATATGCAAAACGCCGGATATCTATACACTTTTTGTAAATAGGGATGACTATGCGGCACTGAGCGCCTTTTTCGATGAGATTTCTGAGAGCCCGGAGGATGAGGATGATATGGCAGCAGGAAAGACAGCTATGCTGCTGCTTGACTGGATCAATGAGGTTCCCATATATGAGATAGAGGAAAAATACTCAGTGGGGTCCGGGGATATAGAATCTAGAAAGTCCTCTGCTGAATGGATAGTAATGGCAGCCTCAAGACTGGCTACAGAGTTCAGGAGGGAACTTTCATATCCACTGGATGTGCTGAGCCTGAGATTGAAAGAGGGTGTCAGGGATGATATAATGTCCTTGATTTCCATACCGGGAATTGGAAGAGTCAGGGCTAGAAGGCTTTATGAGAACGGGTTTAAAAAACCATCAGATATTGCAAATTCAACTATTCAGCGTATAGCAATGCTGAGAGGATTTTCTAAAGTTCTTGCAGAGAACGTAATAAGAAGTGCAAAGGCTATGGGTGATTCGTCTGAGTGAAGTAATTCACGTAAGGATTCAGAAGAATAATGCCCAGAAAGCACTTGAAAGACTGAAGAAACAGGGTTATTTTTTGCCCCAGTTTGAAATCAGGAGGGAGGGAGAGCATATTCTCATACCTGTTAGCAAAAACATAGATAACGAAGAAAATATAATACTTGAGAGTGAGCCGAGGGAAATGAAGATAATGCCACAGGGGCATGCAGGTTCCTTTGATCTCATAGGAGACATAGCAATCATTCATGAAAGAAAAAGGATTGATCATAATTTCATGGTACAGTTCATATTGAGATCAAAAGGAAACATAAGAACCATATACCTTGATATGGGGATCAGAGGAGAAACCAGACTCAGGGACCTTAAACTCCTATACGGGGAAGATAATCCTGTAACAATGTACAGGGAGAACAACATCCTGATGCAGGTTAATGTGAAGAAAGCATACTTCTCACCCAGGTTGTCAACTGAGAGATACCTGGTTTCAAGGAACGTTGAAGATGGAGAATATATTTTTGATATGTTCGCCGGGATCGGTCCATTCACACTCAATATAGCTAAAACAAGGAAATGCAGGATTGCTGCATGCGATATAAACAGTGATGCAGTGGAATTGCTGAGGCATAATCTGTCTATCAATAAACTGCAATCGGATGTTGATATTTATGAGGGAAATTCTTATAAAATTATAAAAGAATTGAGACCATTCAATAGGATAATCATGAATAACCCGGTAAATCAATATGAATCTCTTGATGAAATTATAAAATCATTAACTGCGGGAGGAAAGCTGAATATCTATATGGTGGAAGACCAGGAAACAATAGAAGAAAAGATGGAATATTTTATCAGCAAAGGCATGTTTCTGGAAACCAAGAGGGTAGTTCACGGATATTCCAGAAGTAAGTCCATGTATAGCCTTCAGTACAGGAGGGACCGAATATGAGCCTGAGCAGAAAGATTGGAGACCTGACTGAAGAAATATATGAAAAAGTACTTCTGGAGCAGATAAAGAAAGACGGGAATATCCCGTATCATGTTGGGATAATAACAGATGGTAACAGGAGGTATGCAAGTTCCCATGGATTGGATTCCAATCTTGGCCATGTGAAAGGGAAAGAAAAACTGGAAGAGGTTCTTGAGTGGTGCATGGAAATAGGAACCAGAGTTGTTACTGTCTACGCTTTTTCTACTGAAAATTTCAAGAGAGACAATGAGGAAGTGAGATTCTTATTCACACTGATCAGCAACTCCCTCCTGAATCTCATAAGCGATGAGAGAGTCCTGAAAAATAAGATAAAAGTGAAGATCATCGGGAGCATAGATACACTTCCAGAATTCCTCCAGGATTCCATAAGGAAAGTTGAGGAAGCAACAAGAGACTATGATGGATACAAGCTCAATATTGCTGTTGCTTACGGTGGAAGGGAAGAAATAATAGAAGCCATAAGAAAGATAGCTCAGGAATACAAGGAGGGAAAGATCGAAATAAAAGATATAACAGAAGAAAACTTCAGAAAATATCTTTATGACGGCACTATTCCGGACCCGGATTTGATCCTGAGAACAAGCGGGGAAGAAAGGGTTTCAAACTTCCTTCTGTGGCAGGGTGCTTATTCAGAGCTTTACTTTTCCGATGTGTTCTGGCCAGAGTTGAGAAAACTTGATTTCCTGAGGGCCGTAAGATCATATCAGACCAGGAAAAGGAGGTTTGGCACCTGAATGTGGATTGGTATTGACGATACAGATTCCAGGAACGCTGGATGCACTACCTACATAGCTTTCAGGATAGTTTCAACATTTGCTGATAGGGTCAGTTCTCTTCCCAGACTCGTCAGATTGAACCCAAACCTGAAATACAAGACAAGAGGGAATGGTGCTCTCAGCGTTCGAATTTCAAGTATGACTGGGGGGGAAAAAACAGTCGTTGGTAGATTCGACAGAAATGAAATTTCACTAAATCTACAAAATGATGACACATATCCTGATTTTTCTGAAATAGATGATAAATCAATGATGGAAAAGGTTAGGGAAATTGTTGAGGAATATTACGAGAAAAATCAACCAAATACCAACCCAGGAATTGTTATTTCAAGCAAAAAATTTGACGCGGATATATACAGGCGTGCACTTGAAAACGATATTCCAATGGATTACATAGAGGAAATCCTGAAGAGAACAGATTCAATATACCATAAGATAGGAGACGGGAGAGGAATTATAGGAGCAACTTCTTCCATAGCGTGGGACAGGAAGAGAACAACATACGAGTTACTTAATTATAAATACCCAAAAGCTGAATATGTAGATGATGAAGTGAAAACAATAATTGGAAAGATTGCTGAATCCTATGAAAGTACATTCAACAATATGGAACTGGAAGATGGAAAGATATGCCTTTTTCCAAAGGACAGAACGCCTGTAATATATGGTATAAGAGGTCTTGTATTTGATGACCTGATTCAGATACAGGAAGAGATCAATTCGAGATTTCCAGACTTTGAGAGAAATTACATGATATTCGCTACCAATCAGGGAACAGATGACCATATTATAAAGCTAGATTACGGCATGGAACCTAGAGAATTAGCTTCCTATGAGATTACTGGATTTATAAATGAATTGCCTTTCAGGAAGGAGGGAGGGCACCTGTTCTTCGGAGTCAAAGCTGGAGATATTAACATAAGAGCTGCTGCCTTTGAGCCTTCTAAGGGTTTCAGGGATGAACTGGATAAACTGGAGATTGGAGATCAGGTGAAACTGTTTGGGTCCTATTCAAGAGGAACAATTAAGATTGAAAAGCTGGAGCTGATTCATCCAGCCACGATATACGAACGGAGGGCGCCTTTATGCAGTAAGTGTGGTTCAAGAACCGTGAATATTGGATCACTGAAATACAGATGCACTAAATGTAGCAATACAATGGAACCGGAATACGTGAAGAACGATGACAAGAGAAAAGCATTGAAGCTAGAGCCGCCGGCATATGCAAGGAGACATCTTTCCATGCCATGGAAACTGGAGGGTGCTTCTTTCAGGAGCAACGAATATGAAGTTTAATATTTCAGTAACGGGAGTTCCAGGAACTGGAAAGAGCACCCTGTGCAAGTTTCTTGCAGAACGTGGCTATGAAATCATTGACCTGAACAGATTTTCCATTACAGCTGGTTGCACTCAAAATGACCAGGTTGATCTTGATTGCCTCATACCCAAGATAAGTTCTGACATGGGAAAGATACTCGACTCCCATTATTCTCACCTGCTGCCCAGCTTTGCAGTAATACTGATGGAATGCTCACCAGATGTCCTGGAAAAAAGATTGAAGGAAAGAGGTTATGATGAAAAAAAGATTGCGGAAAACATGGACTGCCTGATGAGTGACTGCATAGGATACGAATGCATGGAGAACTATCCATTCAACAGGATTCTGAGATTGAACACGGATGATGATAGAGAAGAGAAGAATCTGCGTGATGCAGTTAACTTTATCAGGAAAATGGAGATGAAGCACAATGGCACTTGATTCAATGAGAGGAAATGTTAATCCTCTCCTGGAAAAACTAAGTAAGCCTTTCATGCGATTCAACCCAAATACCCTGACTGAGGTTTCTTTCGTATTCGCTGTTCTGGCCGGTGTCTTTATAGCAATCAGCGGAAGGATGATTTCTTCCTACTTCCTCATACTCGCTTTTGTCCTCATACTTCTTTCATCAACACTTGATGCGCTTGATGGGTTTGTTGCGAGAAAGAAGAATATCAGCTCAAAGGCAGGTGATATGCTTGATCATACTTTTGACAGATATTCGGATATAGCACTAATAACTGGTTTTGCCTTCTCATTATACGGTAATATATACATAGGAATTTTGGCCCTTGGAGGTGTGTTCATGACCAGTTATCTTGGAACACAGGCCCAGGCCCTTGGTCTTAAGAGGAATTATGGGGGAGTGCTTGGCAGGGCAGACAGGCTGGTATTGATGCTTGTTATTATAATTATTGAGATAATTTTCCCATTCAGCTATATTTTTTACATTGACTTTACCCCGATCAACATACTGCTGATCTGGTTTTTTATCGCAGGTTATATAACATCTGGTGAAAGATTTGTTCAATCAATCAAAGGCCTGAAACAGATGGAGAGATGATTATTTTTTTATAAGCATAAAATTAATATACTTTCATGATGTCAGTTATGTATGCGACGAGTGTCAGCCATAGGTAAGCCAAACAAGATGCGCGGCAGCAGGGCAGAGATAGATCTGGGCGGTAAAAAAGAGGCAAACGAGATCAGGAATGGATTTTTAACTTCCATAGTAGCCATAGCTCTGCTCTGGTGGATACCCATAGGTGGTCCACTCCTATCAGGTTACGTGGCTGGCAGGAAGTCTGGAAGTGCAAAGAACGCCATGGAAGTCTCGCTGATCATGTCGGCAGTCATTATTTTCGTGTCACTTTATATGATCTCTACTGGATTGCAGGCAGTAAGTTTTGCAGGATACTATCTGAAGGACGGGATATATGCATTTTCAAAGGCACCACTGGCATCATATTCAAATCTCATAGTTTACACTGAAACGTTTAATGGCGTGCTGATGTCCATGGGTCTAATACTTCCAAGCAGTCTTATAATTTTCAATTCAACTTCATTCCTTGGAGGGACGATGAGTACGACTGCAAAGGAACAGGGAAGATTCAGGATTCCATCCGGAAGAAATTATGATATGAGACCTGAGGAGAGAGAAGAACTTAGACCCCTTGGGAGAGGATATACCCAGTATGATGATAGCCCTTACAGCAACAGGAGCAGGGAGATAAATTCCTGGTCACAGAGACAGGAGGAAGAAGATCCTATCACTCTCAGTAAATTATAAAGAATTGATAAACATTCTAAATTTAACATATCAGTAATATTTTTATCAGATGCAACATTTATTATATTATGAAAGTTGGAAAAATTGTTGATAAGAATATTTATACCATTAGCGAGGATGCGACAGTTTTTGATGCAGCTGCATTTATGAATAAAAATCATGTTTATGGCTTGATGGCAGTTGATGCTGATGGCAAATATGTTGGTATGATCAGCGAGAGAAGCATGCTGAGACGCTTCATACAGAGAAATGTAAAACCTGACTCCCTGAAAGTGAAATATATTATGCGTCATCACATTCCAAAGGTGCCCTCGGATTATGATGTTAAAGATGTTGCAGCTTTTCTCTCGAAAAATGCACTTACAAGATGTGCTGTTTACGACAAAAATGAGAATATAATTGGGATGGTAACAATTACAGACCTTGCAAGATATCTCTCCTCTGAATCGATATATCAGGTTCTGTTTTCGCATAAGACCAACGAGTACACATATATATGTCCGAAATGCAACAGCGGTAAACTTGAGCCTGTTTACAATGAGAATGGGGAAATCAAATTTTTCAGGTGTGATAGAGAAGATTGCGGATACATAGAGTGAAATCCAGGAATATTGGTATTAACTCGATTCTTTTTTATAATTTCTAAAAATAAAAAATTTATATATAATGCAACAAAATAGTGAATTATGATAAATGTTGGCCTCTATTATAAAGTCAAGAAAGGTCATGAGGCAGATTTTGAGCAAAAATTCAATGGAGTCGTGAAAATGCTGGAAAATGGAGATAATGGATTTCTGGAGGGAAAACTCTATAGAGAGGTTAAGTCCCCTGAGGAATACATGATATATACGGTTTGGAAGGATAAGAAATCTTTTGAAAACTTCCTCAGGACCATAGATTATGAAAATACTGTGGATTATGGAAAGTCCATACTTGAATCGACTCCACGTCACAAGATCTTCGGGGAATCTTAGGTTATTACATATTTAGCATACGATACATGGATTTTGGTATGGAGGAATTGTAAATTTGATGCAATATTAATATAGCCTTTATATTTCCTTGTTTTATGATTGATATAAAAAGGCTAAGAGAAAACCCAGAACAATACATGAAATCTATAAAGGGAAGAGGAGGTGATCAGGGACTTATAGAAAAATTTTTCACCCTGGATGAAAAGTGGAGAGATAACGTTAAAAAAATTAATGAACTGAGGAAGCAGAGAAATGCCCTGAGCATGGACGTGTCCAGAAGAGTAAAGAGCGGTGAAGAAACAGAAGGCATAAAAGATGACGTAAGAAAATTAAATGAGGAACTAAAGCTACTCGAAAGCGAGCAGTCTGAGATAGAAAAGGAAAGAGAAATAACAGTATCCAGGATTCCCAATTTACTTGATGAATCTGTACCCATATGTTTTGGTGATGAAAACAGTAAATTCATAAAATTTTCCGGGAAGGCAAGGGTTAGGAATGACAGCCTGGAAGAATTCAACAAATTTACAGAAAATTCAGGAAAATATCAGATCGTAGACAACACATACAGCCATATCGATCTATCTGAGCGAATGAATCTTGTAGATCTGGAAAGGGCAGGTAAGATTTCTGGAGCAAGATTTTACATTTCCAGAAACCAGCTGGTGAAACTTGAACTGGCACTGGTTAACTATGCCATAGATTTCATTGGTCAACGTGGATTTTCAATAGTGGAACCTCCACCAATGATCAACGGTAATTCCATATGGAAAGCTACAGATGAGGGCACATTCAATGAGGCTGTTTATAAAATAGAAGGAGAAGATCTGTATCTTATTTCTACATCTGAACATCCAATAGCTGCCATGCTCATGAACGAAATTCTTGATCAAAATGAACTTCCTTTGAAAGTGTCCGGGTTTTCTCCCTGTTTCAGGAAGGAGGCTGGAGCACATGGCAAGGATACCAAGGGCATATTCAGGGTTCATTATTTCAAAAAAGTTGAACAGTTCATATTCTGCAAACCAGAGGATTCCTGGGACTACCTCGAAGAACTGCTGATGAATACTGAAGATCTACTGAACAGCCTAGAAATCCCGTTCAGGGTGATAAACGTCTGTTCGGGTGAACTGGGAAGCCTGGCAGCCAAGAAGTATGATATAGAAGGATGGTTTCCACATCAGGGTAAATTTAGGGAACTGGCTTCGATTTCAAATGACACTGATTATCAGGCAAGGTCTCTCAACATAAAATACAGGACCCCTGAAGGCAATCAGTTTGTTCACACTCTTAATGGAACAGCAATTGCCACTACTAGAGTTATGGTAGCTATAATGGAGAATTTTTCAACTGAAAACAGAATTGAAATCCCAAAAGCCCTTATACCTTATGCCGGATTTGATCATATATCGGTGGAGTGAGTGTTCAGAAGACATTCTCTATTTTCGACTCTGCTTCTTCGTTGGCAATTCTCTGCAGATATTGCCTCACTGATGTTGAATTACTGAAGATGATGATCTCTTTTTCATAAGCATTTGCCTCCAGTAATTTGATTATTTTTATCCTGTCTGTTTTTGGAAAATTCCTAATGTATTTTAGAAGTTCATAAAAATCGTGATTGAATTTCTCCTCACATCCTTCGGTAATGTCTGTTCTTCGATTCCACCTGTTCTTGATATTTCTTCTAATTGCCCTGAAGGCACATACAGGCCATTTGAAATCTAGAAAAATAACAGTTTCAGAAAATTGGATCCTGTTGGCAAGGCTCTGTGAATAATTTCCATCCAGTATCCATTCCTCTTTCGGGAGGATTTTCATCATTTCCTCATTAAAAACTTCCTCCGGGATAGGATTCCAGCCACTCCTCCAGTATATTTTATCCAGATGATACAAAGGGATTCCTCTTATTCTCGATAATTCCCTTGAAAATGTTGACTTTCCGGAGCCTGAAGAGCCAATTACCAGTATCCTGCGATTGTGATTCATTATTCGGTGATGGAGATGTCAACACGTATAAATATTGTTTTGGTAATCTATTCGACCTACCAGCATATGCCCTTTCTTCTGGGAAATTTTTTACTTTACTCTGTCAGCATATGCAAGTTTGGCAGCCATAGGAGAGAACTTTTTCCATCTGTCAAGGAGTGGAAGGTATTCCTCATTTACCTTATCCATAAGATTGAGATAGTCCAGAATTCCAAGTGTTGCAATGTCCCCATCCCTAACTGCGCTGATCAGATCATGAGTCATGTTGGTAGAGTCCCCTCCTGAGAACACGCCTTCTATGCTTGTCATTCCTCTCTGGTCCACTATTATTCCACCATGAGGAGTCAGGCGCAGTTGCCTCGCGTATTCCTCGCCAAGGAATGAGAAATCAGTTTCCTGACCGGTGGCTTCAACAACAAAATCAACATCCATTGTGAATGTCTTTTCCTTTTGCGGTACAGGTTTGGCTCTTCCACCTGTATCCTGAACCATCTGGTTCTTCCAGTATTTGACCTGGGTTATTCTATCCCCTTCTTTCACGTATTCAAATGGGGTGATTTCCCACATATAATTTACGCTCTCTCCAAGTGATTCTTCCATTTCTTCGTCTGCATTCATTGAAGGATAACCCGGTCGATCTATTTCTCTCCTTCTGTACATTATATTTATCTCAGTTGCACCCAGTCTGAGAGAGGTTCTTGCGGCATCATTTGCTGTAAATCCTCCCCCGATTACAATAACCTTGTCACCTACTGGTAGCTTCTCGCCCAGTGCTGTTCTCCTAAGAAACTCTGTCGCATGCATGAGGTTTTTTGCGTCACTACCTGGCGTACCGGTCATTCTTGGCTTATGTGTACCCACTCCAAGAAATACTGCGTCAAAACTATTCAGAATTTCCTTGAATGTAATGTCCACGCCAACTTTTGTGTTTAACTTAACTTCTACCCCATTTGATGTTATATAACCTGTTTCCTTTTCAATTACTTCAAACGGGAGCCTGTAGCGTGGTATACCAACTCTCATGAACCCTCCCATTACAGGTAGTGATTCAAATACAGTGACCCTTACTCCCTGTATTGATAAATAATATGCAGCACTCAATCCTGCAGGACCAGCACCTATAACCGCAACCCTCTTGTTTATGAATGATCTCTTCTTCACATTCAATATCTTTCCATAATCGTCAAATTGATCCGCAGCATATCTCTTGAGGTGTCTTATTGCCAGAGGTCCACCTGTGTCATACATAACGCAAATGTCTTCACAATTATGTGTGCATACCCTCCCTATAATGGCTGGAAATGGCAGGTTTTCAAAAACTATTCTTACCGTCTGAGCCGGATCGCCCACTGCGGTGCTGTTTATATATGCTCCTATATCAAGACTTGCAGGACATGCCTGTGTGCATATATTGCAGCCAATACATCTTGATGCTTCAGCTGTCGCCTCTTCTGTTGTGTATTCCTTCATCGGTTCTATCGTAAAGCTTTTGCTTCTCTCCTTTGGATCTTCCTCCTGAATTTTAACGCGATCAAACTTAAGCATAAAGCACCAATTGGCTATTTCAATAAAATTAATAATGTTTTTCTTTAATTTTCAGCCTCAAAGATGAACAAAGCTTGGAATTATGAAGATTGCAGTGAATAGATTGAAAAGGACCAGAAATGTCAGTACAACGTAAAGCTTGTTCTTTTGATAGATATAGTCAACCAGCGAGGTGAACAGAACGCTTACAGGTGTGAAAATGAGTACCCATAGACCCAGTGATATGAAACCTAATGGATCAAGTGTTATAATTCCCTCAGGGATTTTTGCTGGGGAAAAGATTATGGATGAATAACTTTTTGCAACACTGTAATTACTATAATTAGCCAATGTGTCTAGAGAGTAGCCATCAGCACCGTTTTTTATGAACAGTAGTATAACTCCAACTATTATACTACCCATGCTAAGATATACGGCTACCTTCAGTATAATACTTACTATATCAATTAGCTTTTGAGATATCTCCTCCACTTGATTTCACCCCCCTGTTTGTGTATAAGAATAATAAAAGAATCAAAACAATCGATGCGCTTATGGCAATTGAAAATGAATATAAGCTGGATAGATGATATATTTTTCCCTGTCTCAAGCCTTTGAATAACATGTCTATTCCGAGGAATGAAAGTATTGCGAAGAATATCCATCTTATTTCTTTGTTTGAGATCCTCATCAATACGTGTGACCCAACTCTTGAGCCAACTACTACTCCAATTGCAGTTGCCGCAGCCAGGAAGAAGCTAATGTAGCCAGCGTACCAGTAAATGCTGCTTCCTGTGGCAGCTGTTATCCCAATCATGAAGTTACTTGTTGTTGTAGTTACTTTCATAGGCAGGTTCATTGCCCAATCCATTCCGAGAACCTTGAGTGCACCGCTGCCTATTCCAAGTAGACCAGATAGAAGACCTGCAAAGAACATAATTATTTCTCCCAGCCACCATCTTACACCTGTATATGTGACAGTCTTCTTTGCTCTGTCATCGTGATATTTTCCAGTTAGTTGAAACGCCCTGCTTGTAAAATCAGGCATTTTAGCTTCTGGAAATTCGTACTTTCCTCTCTGTATTGTAGGAATGAGTGAAGTTAGGAGAACGATTCCAAATAGCAGGTATAAAACCCATTCCAGGTCCTCCCTTGTCACCAAAATAAATGTTAATGCACCCACTACTGCCCCAAGAGTTGTAGCCACTTCCAGACCGACACCAATTTTAATATTTGCAATCCCTTTCTTTGTATACGTACTGGCAGACCCAGCAGAAGTTGCAATTGTTGATATTAAACTCGCACCTATGGCAAAATCTATTGGCACGCCATAAAATAGAGTTAAAATCGGAACAAGAACAGATCCACCTCCCAGGCCAGTCAGGGAGCCTATCACACCTGCAATTATACCCCCCAGCACTATGACTAAAAATTCAGCCAGAGGACTTCCGAATAACATAGGGGGTCATTTTAACTTTTTATAAATGTGTTTTGGAAAATATTGGTTGTTGACGTGGTCTTTTGATATTCTGAAATGGATAAGATTTCACACTTTTATCCAGATTATTTTCGAGGAATCTCATTTCCCACAATCCATATTTTCGTGACGATTATTGTGTTTGGACACAAAAATCCATAGAGTAATTGATTTTTACTTATTCGCGAATTAAGCAACTTAAGCTGAATGGTTTAAGATAGTAATATAGAAAGTGAGGAAAATTTTTTACTCCTTATTTGTTCCAGTTAGATTTCACTCACTTGGGAGGTACTCTCATAATTGCAGACATGAAGTCACCATGGAATTTCCTAGATCTCATGTATTCCCCCGAAAATTTGTTGCAAAAAAGAATGGTATTATGATCATCCCTTCAATAACTAATATCGCACAAGAACTGAGACCCCATTTCCTTTACCATGAACCTGAAGTCACATACCTCATTGCATAATAGAAACCCTTTAATGAGCCGAAAAGGAAAACGAAAATGATTATAGCCACTGATAAAATTCTTAATGTGTAAGGATAAAGAATCAATTGCTATTACATCTTTATTTATATTGCAGATTCCGTTCATAAACTTAGTAGAAAAAAGTGTAAAACTTTCTCGTATATAATTTTAGTATATGATGATTCAGTCTGCGTTTAAACGCTTCATAATAACCACTTTTAACTTGAATTAACCTTATAACCACATCAGGGTTATGCATATTATTACCTTTGACACCTATAATTTTTGGTTAAATTGAATGCTATCGCTTTGAAAAACTTCCACTATGTATTCAATTGTTCGTGCTAATCTCTATTATACTATCTATAGAACAACAAAATAAGCCATAAAACCTATTATAATTATTTGGAACAATAGTTGTATAGCGCCATACATTGTCAGTTTATTTAGCTGAATCGAAGACTTTGAGTATTTCTCCTCCTCTTCTTTTTCTTCTTCAAGTTTTTTTAGCTTCAATGATGCAGGAAGAATGAATATGTAACTTATTAAAACAAGGATTATTCCTATTACAAACAGTGAAACTATAAACCCAATTGGTAGCCCCTTGAATGCGTTTTCTTTTATGGCTAAAAAAATCCCTGCCATAGGGGTTAAAATTGTTACAGAAGGTATGAAATAAAGGGTCATTGGGAGTATTCTCTGCGATATATCGTATTTTGTCCTGTTATCAAGCGTTTTGACCACTCTACTGAATATAAGGCCAAGAAAGACATCTGTACCTGTCCATATTGCTCCAGTAAGAACATGAATATAATCCAGTAGCAATAGATTCCCGCTCGTGAGGAATATTATGAAGCTAGCCCATGGTACTATAATCATACCACTTGCGAACCTCTGTTTTTTAAGTGCCTCAATTATATTCATAATGCGCCTCCTGTTGCGAATTTTGCCATGAAAAGTATAATAACAATCTGGAAAATCAACTGAAGAAGGGATAGTTTAAGATTGAACATTGTTAGCCTAACAATTTTTTCCACGTTTTTTCCACCCCTTAGAATTTCCAAATAAATTCTGACCTCGTTTGGGAGGAAAATTAAAAGACCCTGTACCATAAGTGCAATTGCCAGTACAGCGACTATTACAAAATAGATGTTGAAGAAGCTTATGTTCAGCGATATTGCTGTGTATATACCAGCAGTTATGGTAACTGTTGATATTGCTGGCATGAAGAACAGCATAACCGGAATCAGTCTCTTGGATACTTCACTTCTCTGCTGAGGATTTAGACCTCTCATTATGAAAGAAAAGAACAGTCCCATTACAAGATCCACTCCTGTCCAGGCTGAACCTGAAATTACGTGAAAATATTCAAGAAAATAGAAGTTTTTAGACACTAATATGATGACAAGCAAAATTGGTGGAATGATAAGAAGTGGAAGTCCATAAGAAAGGGATGCCTTTAAGGTGAATTGTTCTTCTCTGTCCATTACCTGCAATTTATAGAGAAAAGTATAATTAATTTTTCTCTCATTGCAATATGAATTGCCCTAACCTTTCAGACATTCTGGACATACACATTCATCTGTCAAACGGGAAATTAAATGTTTCTTCCCTGGTGTTACCTTTACATTTGTGCACCAGCAACCACCCATTGTACCGCAAATAAATTTACTTCCACATATTCCACATGTCTTTTCTGTACCAGAAGGCATTATTGTGTTATCATTTGAATGTTAATAATATTAATCCTCTAGTTCCATTATTTGCCAGAGCACAGTGTGGTTCTTATGGCTGGATTCCAGTACATACTATTTATAATGGATTTATATTCCAGAAAAAAATAACCAAGAAGTAAATTTGGAAGATAAAGGATCTTTAAAGCCCTTCTTGGTTTCGATCACAGGCTCTACATTATGGGGGTTGTCAGGTACTGCCTCCAGTGCCCTCTTTGAAGTGCTTGGAATGAATCCCTTTGCACTTCTTTCCATCCGTCTGATCATTTCAAGTATTCTCATGCTTATAATATTCAGGCCCAAACTGCCCAGAAGCAATTTAAAACTATTCGCACTTTATGTATCAACAACCTTCATTCTTCAACTGTCATACCTGGAGACAATTAATCTTTCAAACGCTCCAACGGCGACATTCCTTCAGTTCTTATATTTTCCGATGGTCGTGATTTTTGAACTCACAATGAGGAGGATAAGATTTTCATTTCCTCTACTTGTGGGATTGATCTTATCACTGACAGGAATAGTTTTCCTGACTGTTTCGATTAATCCAGATTCAACACTCAGAATCTCGCTTGCAGCATTGATTGTAGGATTGATATGTGCATTGAGTGCAGCTGTATATACAGTAATCTCATCTCCACTGGTAAGAAAATACGGTTCCATAGCAGTAGTTTCCTGGGGATTCTTTTTTGCGGCTCTAGTGAGTATACCAACTGGCATTGAACCAATTTTCAACTTTGCAAAATCCCTGAGTCCAGGAGCGATCCCCCTTGCTATCTTTCTGATCCTCTTTGTTTCTGTAGTTGGAACTCTGCTTGCCTTCACTTTGTACTCATATGGAATGAGGAAGATAAGCGCTTCCTCAGCAGCATTGAGTGGTACGATGGAACCAATATCTGCATCTGTAGGCTCATCGATCTTCCTGAATCAATATCTTGGAGATTTCCAGTATTTTGGAGGATTCCTGATAATTATTTCAATACTGCTCTGCCAGTATGGCATCGTTAGGCAGAAACTGAAAGGTAACAGAATAAGGAGATTGATCAAGATAAGAATGAGATGAGTTTATAGAATAAGGCCTTAATTTTCACTTTTGTAGGAATGTTATGCAACTATGAGAAATTCTGTTTTTTCTTTAATGTTTCGAGTTTTTACTTGCAGTCTGAGTTTGGATAAATTGGATGCAATATTGCCTCATTGAGCATCTACCTTAAGCATGATGACTTTGCATAGTTTAATGTGCGACATTGAACTAAATCCTGTTTAATTTATAACAGGTTTCCCGGAATATCTTCTAATTGGAATCTCAGTAGAAAAGATTCATGAGGAGTTCAGTTGATCTTAACCTCTATGATCTTGACACCTTCTGACCTCCTGGATTCCTTAAGCGCTTCCTCGAATCCTTTTGCTTCATCGGCATAGAAATATTCAGAATGAAAACTTTTTGCCAGAAGATCGAAGTCCGGATTTGTGAAATGAATATATTTCGGACTCAGGTTATGATCTTCCTGGTGTTTTTCTATAAGACTGTATGTTCTGTCATTGAAAACAATTGCAGTAAATGAAAGACCTAGCCTGTATGCCGTTTCCAGTTCCTGTACATTCATCAGAAATCCACCATCCCCCATAACAGCGATCACATCAAGATCAGGGTTGGCCTTGATGGCACCGATGCTTCCAGGAAGGGACCCACCCATTGATGCAAATCCATTGTATATGATTGTACGATCCGGGAATTTCGGCTGGTAATACCTGCTCATCCAGACCTTATGCAGCCCAACATCTGATATTACAAGAGTATTTTCGTGGTTGTTCTGGGACAGAACCTTGATAACAGACTTAGGTATAATTTCCTTTCCTGTTCCCGGAGATTCAAAGAACTCTTTTCTTCTCCTTCGTATTTCCATGAATTCCTTTGTTAATGGCCTCTTTTCAACGTTTCTCAATAACAGGTCCAGTGTAATATTTATATTGCCAACAAGATCGAATGCAACTGGAAAGTGTTCATCCGTTTCTGCCACTGTTGTGGCGACATTTATTACACTTCTTGAAGAATCCTCATTCCATATTATTGGGTCATATTCTACCATATCAAAACCAATTGCTATGACAAGATCTGAATGAATCAATGGCCTTAGTTCGATTGGAAATGGCCTGCCACCAACTATGAAGAGATTGTTTGGATCGTCATATGGAAGTATCCCTTTTGCCATGAAGGTGCTCACTATTGGTATACCTGAGACCTCAACAAATTTCCGTACCATATCCCATGATCTTGAACGAACCACTCCATTTCCGGCAAGGATTATAGGATTCTTTGCTAGATTGATGAGTTTTGCAGCCTTTTTTACTATGCTACCATTTGCTTCATAAATGGCCTCATTAGGAATGGGAATCATCCTCACTTCATCTGTCTCCATTGAGCCAATATCCTCTGGCAACTGTATGTGTGATGCCCCTGGCTGTTCCTTCATTGAAATGCTGAATGCCTTTCTCACGATCTCTGGTATACTATCAGGTACTATTACAGACCTGTTGTATTTAGTTATGCCAGAGAAAAGAGCAATGGTGTCAACATTCTGATGGGATTCCTTGTGGAGCCTGTCCCTTGATGCCTGTGCCGTTATGGCTACAACGGGCACCTTGTCAAGATGGGCATTGGCAACACCAGTGAGAAGGTTTGTTGCCCCAGGGCCTAGGGTTGACAGACAGACGCCGGGAGTTTTCCTGACCCTGGCGTAGGCATCTGCCATAAACGCTGCTCCCTGCTCATGCCTGGTAACTATAAAGTCAATGTTTGTATTCGAAATTGAGTCCAGTAAGTCTATATTTTCTTCGCCCGGTAACCCAAATATGTGCTCTACATGTTCATTTAACAGGGCCTTCGTAAAAAGATCACTGCCTTTCATGATATTACATAGTGTTGAAAGGTTTAAAACTTTTGAGAAAACATGTAAAAAAGCAAGTCCGGATAATTACTTCACGGTTTTTCCTGAATCCAGACTGTCCTAAAGTTCGTGAACTCAAGTATCCCAAATTTGGACAGTTCTCTTCCGTATCCACTCTTTCCTACTCCTCCAAATGGCAGTCTTGGATCAGATGCTACAACCTTGTTTACATATACCATTCCAGATCTTATAAGTGGTATTACCTTCTCGGCCTGATCAACACTGCCCCATATGGAAGCGCCAAGTCCGAATCCAGTTTCATTGCATATTTTTGCCGCTTCTTCCAGCGTCTCGAATGTCTTGAAGATAGCTACAGGTCCAAAGACCTCTTCTGAATAGTTCGCCTCGGTCTGTACAATAGTAGGAGGGATGACATTACCGTGCTGTTCACCAAACATCTGAAGCTTGCCAAGGCTGTTCAACTGTTCTATCTGCTTCCTTACAGTTTCAGCCTGTGATGCTGACGAAAGCGGGCCTATGAATGTCTTGTCATCCAGCTGGTCTCCCAGCGTTACCTTCTCAAAATTTTCCCTCATAAGTTCATAGAAATTTTCTGAAATCTTCTTGCTTACAATAAACCGCTTTGAAGCTATGCAACTCTGACCATTGTTCTGCAATCTTGCATATGTACTTTGCCTTGCAGTCTCTTCAAGATTTGCATCATCAAGAACCACAAATGGATCAGATCCACCCAATTCAAGAACGGATTTCTTTATGTTTTTTCCAGCTTCAGAAGCTATTGCCATGCCGGCCATCTCCGAACCTGTGAATGAAACACCATCAGAGTACTTGATTGCTGCCAGTGCCTTTGATCCTGAAACCTTTACGACCCTGAAAAGTGGAGTACCAAATATTTCCTCCATCTTTTTGGCACTTCCCGTTACTATGGAAGCATGCTTCAATACAATGCCATTTCCAGCTACCATAGCGGGAATAGCGGCCCTCATAGCCTGCCATAAGGGAAAGTTCCACGGCATAACCAGGAAGATCGTTCCCAGTGGTTCAAACCTAACAAAACTTCTGCTTGCCTCAGTTTCAATCACATTATCTGAGAGAAAGTTCTTCCCTTCTTTGCAGAAATATTCTGTCATCATGATACACTTGTCTATTTCTGCCCTGCTCTGTGTAATTGGTTTACCCATTTCAGATGACATTATTCTTGCAAGGCTTTCTTTTTCCTTCCTGAATCTTGGAATTACTTCATTTTTCAGGAACTGAATTCTGTCATCAATACTTTTTTTCCAGGTTTCCTGTTCCCTATTCACGCTTTCAAAAGTTTTCTTCACCGTCTCTTCATCGTCTTCTTCATATTTTCCAAGCTTGCTCATTGAATATGGATTAACTGTTTCAATTGACATAGTTTACAATGTGATTAAAGCATAAATTAATTTTGCAAAACAGACCAATCATTACTGATGAGGAAAATAAGGATCAGCATCTACGTTGTTAATGGTTGTTGCCCAATTTACTCCATATTTTTTGATGAAACATATTCAAGAATTTGCCCCCTTGTTCTGACATAATCCAAATTGTCAAAAAGTCTGATCTTATATTTCTCACACTGTCTCATTGATTCATTCATTACAATTCTGTAGTTTTGCAGGTTTGAGGACAGTCTTTTTCCAGGTGATCCAAAGTGCGTGTATTTTTCCCTTTCATTAAGTCGTTTGACGTGAGTGTCATAATCAGAGATGTGAATGTAAAGGCTGGTTATTTCACCAATCACATCCCTGATCTGATCGGGAATGAAATAAAGGGTTTCAATAATCATGGGCTCTCCATTTTTTATTGCCCTCTTTATGGAAGAAGATGTTGCCCTGTTTATCAATTTCCCCTGATTTAGGAATCCTTTTGTTACATTTAATTCTGTGTTTTCACCATATTTCTTCCATGAATCATAAACAGAATACTGGAGTATGTCATCTTCTGGGACAAATGGCCTTATTATTTCCCTTATGTAATCTCCTGACATCACTATATTAATGTTCATTTGCCTTGCAATGTATCCAGATATACTGGTTTTTCCGACCCCAGGTATACCCCCTATGAGTATAATGGGCACTTTATTCATATTAAAGATCACCAGCCATGAGCATTATATCCCTGCTGTCAACCATATATGTGAACCTGCTCATTAATTCAAGAGCATTGAAATGGTTTCTCTCTGATGGTGCTGACACTCCATCTGACAGTATTACAGGTACAAACCCCATGTCACTGGCATTCAGTGCGTTTATAAAAATCTCGTTATCAGTATCAAAACCTGTTATCAATATGTGGTTCTTTTTTTCTTTCTTAATAATTTCCATAATACTTTCCTGATTCCATATTGACATTTGATCCGATTCAATTTCCGGGTATTTCTCTAATTCAAAATGCCTGAATCGATCGATGAAACTTTCTTCCATGTCATTAAGAGGTCGCTCCCTGAAAATGTTTCTTCTTTCATTGATATATTCCTTGAAATTCCTGTCTTCACCACGATAGATATTTTTTGGAACGCTTATCCTGTATGAATGTACAGAAAGTCGTTCCATCAGCTCCTCAAGATATTCATAGGCTAATATGTATTCCATCTTGCTGAATGCATATCTGAAATACCGTTCATTTGTATTCAATGCTATATGAATGAAATCTCCACTCCTGATCTTTGAACCGACCTTGTGCATCTCCATGAATCCCTTTTCTTTATTTTCTTCTCTCCTAAAACAATTTTCATTTTTCAATGATCTTATTGCTGTCGCATCCTGGAAGCCGAATTAAGAGATAAGTTCTTCTTCCGCTTCTCTGTTCCTATTATTGATTAATAATACCTGTATGCAAAATAGTTTTATCATGACATTGTCATTAACATCTTCTCATTTTTCAAAAAAACATGACAATTCTGAACCTTATTGATTTTTAAAATTTTTTGCCTTACTGAGAATAATACTGGTTACCTATTTTTAACTCCCTTTATGATTAAGTCTACAAAAACACCTCCTGAAAAATTTTAATAAGTTTCAAAATTAAAGTTTAGCAAAATAAACTATTTTAAAAACTATTGAGTTGCTACCTACATGCTACCGCATAAATGTAAAATGTACCCAAATTAATTTAGAAACAATTAATTAGTATGATAGGCATATATATCCTGATGAGTGCTATAGAATATTTTTTGATATTTATTGTGATAGTAATAGTGCTTATAATCCTATCTGGATTGCACATATTAAGAGAGTGGGAGAGGGCACCGGTGTTAACACTGGGAAGGTTTTCCGGAATTAAGGGACCTGGAATTATTTATGTAACTCCTTTCATCAGCAAGATACCAGTTATCATAAGTTTGAGAATACAGGCAGTTGCATTTAAGACTGACTCAACATTCACGAACGATAATGTACCGGTTAACTGTGATGCAATAATGTATTACCAAGCCATAGATCCACAGAAGGCTGTTCTTAACATAGAAAATTTTGCAAATGCAACGAGTCTATCAGCTCAGACAACCCTCAGAGAAGTTATAGGTAAATACTCCTTCGACGAGATTCTTTCAGAAAGAGAAAAGGTCGGTGAAGGTGCAAGGGCTATTATAGATGAGAAAACCGAGCACTGGGGGATCAAGGTTTCCTCGGTAGAAATCAGGGATGTTGTTGTTCCTCAATCACTTCAGGAGGCAATGTCAAGACAGGCTTCAGCAGAGAGGGAAAGAAGGTCCAGAGTTACTCTGGCCCTAGCAGAAGTAGAAGCAGCAAGCAAGATGGTAGAAGCATCCAAGATGTATGTGGATAATCCAGGAGCTCTTCAGTTAAGATGGATGAACATACTTTATGAAATCGGACTGGAAGGAAAGGGTACCTTGATGATGATTCCTGCAAATACGCTTACAGCCGGTGTGAGTAACTTTGGAATAAGCGAGTTTGCAAAGATACAACAACAGAGGAATAACATGGATGCCCCAAGTGACACAGGAAAGTGAAAACATATCTTTCCTTAATTATTAATTTAAAAACTAGTATTTTCCTGAAAATTGTTCACTTATTATACATAAATTTGGGATTTTTTCAAATCAGTTATATCATAAATTAATTTTCATTGGAACTATACAGATATGAAATATTTTCAGTTGGATTGCACATTAATACCAGGGACTATAATGTGATTTAATACATATGCAATTGCAAAACATGTCAGTCAGATGACGAATTATGGAGTGCCAAAGTTTAAATGCTTAAAACTTTACTTAATTTTATGATAAGTATGGAAACCGGAAAAGGACCCTATGAATGCCACCAGTGCGGAACAAGACACCAAAGCGAAATAGAAGCAATACAGTGTGGATGCGCCTTCGATTAAAGTTATAAACATAAATTTTGTTTAATCGTCTTAACTTAATATTTTATTTACCTCTTTCATCACTTTTTAATGAATTACAGGATTCAATGAACATCCTTCAAAATCCAGGTTATTACTTATATATAATCCAGAATGGCAAAGGTTGATATTTGATCCATTGCATTGTCATATTTTCGATGTCCGGTGCGTCTCGAACGAACATAGTTTCCAAAAATACTACAGGAACCGAATTAGGGAGTTTATTTCATTCCAGAGGTTACAGTATTGAAAAACCAATTCTACATTTTCTCAGCTATTAGCTTTAATTCCTCCCATCTAGAGCCTTCTTCCTGTAGAATGATGTTTTGTTTCTAAATTATCTGGCCAGTCGATTGCCCCCATTAACCGGAATTCATATTAATTACGTAATAAAGTCACGATTGATTCCGGTGGCAGTTGATCGACCCGGTTCTCCTGGAATTCTGCGGGGCAGTTTTCGATGACATTCTTGAGCTTTTTCCTTTTCTGAGAGAACATCTGCCTCAGTTTTATTTCTGCAAAATTCCTGTCAAGATCTGGAAAATTATCATGGTTTTTCAGGGATATTATGGCACTATCTACACCCGGAACAGGAGAGAAGCTGTTTCTTGAAACAAGCCTGATAAATTCAATGTTGAAGTTGAGGTAGGCGAATACAGTCATTCTTGTATATTCCTTTGTGGAAGGCTTTGCCATCAGGGTTGTTGCAAATTCACTCTGGAACATGAGGACAGCCTTGTTGAACCTCATCGTGGATAATTTCTGGACAATTTTTGAGGAAATGTGGTAAGGCACATTGCCTATTATCTGATCCTGTGTTAATTCCGCATATTCAAGGAAATCTCCGTGTATGATCTCTAGATGACCGTGCTCAATATAATCAAAAAATTTTACCCTGAGAATATCCACAAATCTATGATCAGATTCCACAACTGTTACCTTTGGATATTTTTCAAGAAGAAACTGCGTTAAGAATCCTTCTCCCGGACCTATTTCAAGAACTTTTTCTGCCTCATCAAGATTTGAAATCTCTATCTGCGCGATATTCTTGTCCCTCAACAGGACCTGTCCATATTTTTCCGTATAAAGCTTCATTGCTTAACAAAAATCCTGTATTTTTCGTTCTTCCCGTCAATTTCCTGCGCAATCCTAACCGCGATCATCTTTTCAGGATGATGAACCGTTTTTACCCTGTCTGTAAGATCCTTGAATGATTCAAATGGCTTCTTTTTCCTTTCGTCAATGATTGACCACATGGTTTTATTTCCCAGTCCTGGAAGAAGTTCAAGAGTGTGCATTCTAGAATTGATTGACTCGGCCCTGTTGAAGAAGTCAACGTATTTTTTCTCATTCTCCTTTACAATATTTTCAAGTATATATGGCAATTCAGTTACTGCAGACGATGATAATTCCTCATATCCTATTCTGCGTTTCACAGTCATGATTTTATCCCTCTTCTGGAGGTCCTTTCCAATATATACCTTATCACCAACTGTCAGAATCGCACCTTCCTTTGGAATCATTTCCAGAAGCTTGAACTCAGTCTCCCCCAAACCGAAAACAAGAGGTGTCCTGCTGTATGAATGATCTGTAGACCTACCCTGCATTAGAACGTCCAGAATGAAAGCATATTCTTCCATGTTATCACTGCAATTCTTTTAAATAATCAATTATACTACTTAAAACTTCATCTTTTGGTGTGAGTTTATAAGAATTTAAAATTGCAAGCATCTGCTCAATGTTAGATGGCATAAGATCAACTATCTTTACACAAACTTCCTCTGAAAAACCAGAAAGCTCAGATATTTTCTTTACGGCTTCAACTGCATCCTTCTTGCTGAGTCTGGAAAACTGTCTCACATATTCAAATTCCTTTGCTTCTTCAGGTGAATTTTCCTTCAGATCCTGAAGTAAATCCCTGGCCTCTGAAGATGTGATATATTTTATATTCATACCTACACCTTGATTTTTCTCAGATGTACAGGATCGGCGATAATGGTCTTTCTCACTCCACCCACCTTTATACCCAGGAGGTAGCATCTTCCCTGCATGCCCTCAATAACACCAGTAAAGCCCTGGAAATTATGAAATGGCATTCCCTTATGAACAGATGGATCTATATTCACTGCCACAAATTCTCCTACCTCAAATTTTCTCATGTATGAATTTATTCTTGGCATTCCCCTATCTTTCAGTCTTTTTGTCATGGTCATTCTTGATCCTGACCTCGGTCCATGTGACATTTTTACCATTTTTTTCACCTTTTGATCATTATTACATCCAGTTCCCTGATCCTTATATCGGTACCTAACTTCTCAGCGAGACTTGGACTTGTTCTGCCATCATCACCGCTGATGAGCTCCTTGATATATGTCCCAGCTTCTGCCTCAATGGTTAATATGTGATCACCATTTTCCCTGCATTCCACTGACATTTCAGCTATCCTTCTCTCCCTTACAAGATCAGATCTGGAACTGCTAACTCGTAATGGTGTCCTTTGATATATAACTTTCCCGTTAAATTCCTTACATATCTCCCTTAATTCCTCGCATGAAACAGGTTTGCCAGATTCAAGTTTTGCGCAGTATATCTTGTAATGCTTCTCGTTCTTGATGTTTTTGATCTCCTCCCTGCTTGATGGCCTCATTGATGAGACTACAACTCCAAGATTTGTTTTGTTTATGCTTTCCATTAACTTATTAAGGTCTATACTTCTTAATCTTGGTTCCGTTAGCTCAATTACAAACTCCCGACCATTGCCAAGCATCCTGACGTCAACATCCTCCCTTCCAGCTCCATGGAGCGCATAGTCCTTTCCTTTTCCCATCACTTTGAGCTGTTCCCCGATCACCGATTCTACTGTATCTGTTTTTTCAGAGTATTTAATCCATCTTGTCTGTGGAATCCCACGCACATTCTTGTTGTATATACCATATATAAGAAGAGATTTTATCTGGAATTCTATTGACATGTATTCCACATTCACCTTTGCCATTATATCCGGATCAGTTCTGTCAAATTCCTTTCCAGTCATATCCAGATAATATTTTCCAAGCTCACGGCTGAATTCCTTTTTTATTGGTTCTCCAAGATTGCCATATCTCTCCTGTAATACCTTTTCTTTTTCCAGTATATCAGCGGGAAATGATGATCCTATAAGGATTGTCCGGTATTCGTAGCCAGCAAGCCTCCTTTGAATCTCTTCTGCATATTTTGGGATTTCCAGAAATATTCCTGAACACAACGAACAGTATTTCTCTTCAACAAAATTGAGGTCATATCCCATACATCTGGAAGTGAATAAAATATGGTTACCACGATCCAGGTTAGTCATGGTGTGACCCACAGTTGCAAAAATTCTTCCAGCGCACCTGATACACAGTTTTTCGTTGGATAACTGGGTGAATTTATCCATGCTGGATGCTCATCTTGAATTTACTTCTTTTTCCACATTTGGTCTTTCCTTCAGGAAAACCCTGGAACCACACTCGCATTCTATTTCATTGGTTCCTAGGGACTTCTCGAGAATTCGACCGCATCTTATGCACTTATACTGCATTGTCTACCAGTTCCTCTTTTACTCTCTGGGAGAATTCCGGATTGTAGGACCCCCCAGCGAACTTGTATCCGCAGTGCCTGCAAGTCCAGATGCCTGATGCTATCCTGACAACTTTCAGCTGCTTGCATTTCGGGCACTCGTATTTCGCCTTCTTCTGTTTGTAGATTTCACTCCATACTTTCCTTACCGTGACACCGTATCTTGGGCCAAATCTGCCCGCTGGTCCAACTTTCAACGTTCTTCTTGACATTTTTAAATCACCTGCTTGATGTATTCCCTGATTTTATTTCCAACTACTTCCGACATGTCAATTCCCTTTTTAATCTGATCCATGGAAAATGAACCTGAGTTACCCTTCTGCATTGCTCTTATATGTCCATCTTCTGTGAATGTTACGGTCAATCTGGCATCTGACATCTGTTCCTCTTCAACATCAGGGTCACAGACAAGTTCGTCATCTATTTTCGCCATTGTTACAGATATTGGCATGGATCTGACCGGCAGTTTTGTTTCTGGTGATGCTTCATCAACTTTGTATGTTGCTGTGTGCAGTGCAGTCACTACGCCCATTGTGCATGCATCTATCAGGTTCCCGTCATAATCCAGTACGTCAATATCAACGAAAACTATCATTACTTTCTTACCTGGTTCAACGCATAGCTTTTCAAGGTCTATCATCTTGCTCTCCCTTATGCCCCTGTCAACAACCCTTGCTATTTCTATGGACTCCTCATTAGGCGGTCCCGGTTCAAATGTTGGGAATGCCATTGGCAGCATTTCAACGTTTGTTGTCAGAACCCCCTGATTTGGTGTATCTGGGAATGGCTCTCCTGATTCTACCTTCACACCTACAAGAACTTTAGTCTTTCCAAGATTCACAAATGCTGAGCCCTGAGCTCTCGGAATGAAATTTGGCTCTATCCTGATTGCCCTGAATTCATCGAGCTTTCTCTGATCTGCTCTTGTTCCTTCCTTTAATTTTTTACTTATGTATCCCTTCTTTATCTCTGACAAGATTCCACTTGCATCTTTGGGCATTTACTCACCTCCATTCTGTGATTCAGATAGATTCTCAATCTTATATTTTTCAGAGAGCGCCTTTCTCTGAATTTCAGCTATTCTGTCGGTTGCCTTGATTATCATGTCTGTAGCTTTCCCGAATTCCTCCTTGGAAAGGTCTCCATCCATCTGTATCAGTACAACCTGTTTATTCTTTGAAAGTACAGCCATTGGCAGGTCGGCCTGACCAAAATTATCCTCATCTTTTGAAAGATCAAGGACTATTCTGTCCTCCACCTTTCCAGCTGAGCATCCTACTACCATGTCCCTCATCGGTATGCCGGCTGACGCAATGGCAACTGAAGCTGCTGTCAGGCTTGCAATTCTGGTTCCTGCATCTGCCTGTATGACCTCTATGAACACGTCAATTTGCGTTCTTGGAAACTGTTCCACCATAACTGCTGCGTTCAGTGCTTCGGAAATTACCTTGGATATTTCTGTTGATCTCCTGTCTGGTCCCGGCCTTTTTCTCTCGTCCACAGAGAAAGCTGCCATATTGTATCTTGCTTTTATAACACTTTTTTCAATATCCTGGGTGTGCTTGGGGTATGCTTCCCTGGGACCATATACGGCCACAAGTATCTTGTTGCCTCCCCATTCCATGAAGGCGCTTCCGTCTGCCCTTTCAAGAACATTCGTTGTTATTTTGATAGGTCGCAGTTCTTCATCTCCTCTTCCGTCAAGTCTTAATCCATTCTCATTTATCAGTTTCTTATCACTGGGTGTTCCCATTAATTTCACCTTTTTTACTTTTCAAAAATTCTGTAATTCTGTCTGTCAGTCCTGTGGCATGTGCTTCACTTTCTATTAGGCCTATTGCCTCTGAAGCAACAATCACGTTTTCAGGGAGTCCGTCTATCCATATGAGCCCATTCTGTCCTATTACAATCCTTGTGAATGTTGCATCCTTTACCATATTGACCATGGAACCGTTCTTTCCTATGATCCTTGGCACCTTTGGTGCAGGAATTGACATTATGTGCCCCCCTTCCAGCTTTCTCAATCCTATTCCTGGTTCCTTCAGCGTAATCCAGCTTTCCTTTATTTCATTTACATTCATTACCTTGGCATACACATAGTCGCCTGTAGTCAGGAATTTCTTCAGGTCGCCGGATATTGTTCTCCATGGTGTATCATTCATGTGAAGCATTGTCATGTAAGGTGATTTTATATCCACTGTCCACATTGATGGCCCTACCTCCATGATCTTTCCTATTACCTTGTCACCACGTCTTGGGAAATAACTGCCATTGAACGGGACTATATCTATGTACTCCTCCCCTTTCTGTATCACGCCAAAATACTGTGATGTTAATTTCCCGTCAGCATCCCTGTGCAGGCCATTTCTTGGTTTAAGGTTTCCCGGATCAATGTCATCTCCTGGAAACACAATCTCTTTTATTTCTCTCGTCTTAAATCACATCCTTTATTTCTCATCTTAATTAATACATTTTGTATTTTGTCTATCTCATCTCTCTTTAACAGGGCAATGAAAACTTCTTATATATTGTTTCTTTAATTATTTCAATTGAACTGCAAAGAAATTTTTCGTCCTTATATTTTTCTTATATCTATATCGTCCTTTCCCTTTCGCCCAAGCGATGAAATTATATCTCCATACATCCCAGCAGATACTTCAATTACACACATCCAGTTTCCGTCCTTCCCCCACTCCTCTTTCAGTATCTGGCCCTCATGGCTGATATCACCGTACATTCTACCATAAGCGTCTCCTCTTACCTTTATTGCAAGCTTGACTTTTTCCATTCTTATGGGAATAATTGGCTTCAATTCTTTCAGTACCATGTTTATCTGTTCATTCACTGGCTTGAACGGGTCTATATGGATCTTTGCTTCTTCCATTGCCGCTTCTATCCTTGCTGGAGGATTTGGTGCGTTTGTCTGTGGATTTATGCTTTCCCTGGAGATTGTATTTATGATTATTTTTCTCTTCGTTTCCACCATTTTATGTTTCTGCTCTGTTGTAAGCTGTATCTGTCCACGCTTTATTATTTCAGATACAATCTTTGATATGTCGTCTGTCTTGAATACCTCTTTAATGGCTTCTTCTCCGGCTTTTTCCCCCTTCCTGGCATCCTTGAATATGTCTTCAGAGGCTAGATCATTTTCCACGTCCAGTTTTCCTTCCCTGATTCTTTCTACAGCGTCTGGGTCTACGAGAATCTCAAATTTATGCCCTGCGTGATCAAGTCTTGCTATGATGGCATCATCAAGTTTTACCATGCATGCACATGCCTAACTATTAAAATAAATTTTCACAGAGGATGATTGATTAATAATCATGGGAAAAACAAAAATCATGTAGTAATGGACAAATATCAGGACAGGATATATGGGATTATGTTTTGCTCAAAATGCGGATCACTTATAATACCTGGAAGGGACAAGAATATTTGTCCGGTATGTGGACATGAAGAAAAGGGTAACAGGAAAATGGATGGGAAGGTAGTGGCAAAGAGTACTGAAAAAGATGTTGTGATGATCAGGGAGGAAGTTCATATTGAACCACTTGACTCAGAAGCAGTGTGCCCAAAATGCGGAAACAAGGGTGCTTATTACGTTCTGAAGCAGACAAGGGCTGCAGATGAACCTGAAACGGCAATCTATACGTGCGCTAAATGTGGGCACAGGTGGAGGGAATATTAGGGGTGAGATGATTTGGCCCTGGATAACCTGTCAAGCTCGTTGAGGGAGACTTTCAGGAAGATTACTGGCTCCAGTTATATTGACAAGAATGTCATAAAGGAGATGATAAGAGATATTCAGAGGGCTCTTCTCAAAGCCGATGTTAATGTAAAACTCACTCTTGATCTCAGCAGGAAGATAGAGGAAAGATCAGAAAACGAGAAGCCACCAGCGGGAATGACACCGCAAGACTACATTTTGAAAATAGTTTATGAAGAATTGCTCTCAATTCTTGGCAAGTCCTCTAACCTGAAAATACAACCACAGACAATAATGCTTGTTGGTCTATATGGTCAGGGAAAGACAACCACTGCTGGAAAACTTGCAAGATTCTTCATAAAGAAGGGTCTTTCTACGGGCTTTGTGGCATGTGATGTACACAGGCCAGCAGCATTTGAACAGTTGAGAACCATTTCAGAGCAATCTGGTGCCAGGTTCTTTGGGATGAAAGGAGAAAAGAACCCCGTAAAGATATTCAACCAGTCCGTTGATGAACTGAAGGATATCCAGGTAAAGATTGTTGATACCAGTGGAAGAGATTCACTGGACAGCGAACTCCTGGATGAAATCACGAAGCTCAAGAAAGCGGTAAACCCTGATGAGGTCCTCCTCGTCATGGATGCGACAATTGGACAGCAGGCTGGACCTCAGGCAAAGTCCCTCATGGAAGCAACAGGGCTTACTGGCGTAATAATAACAAAGATGGATGGGACTGGAAAGGCTGGTGGTGCACTGAGTGCAGTTGCCCAGACAGGTGTTCCCGTCTACATGATAGGAACTGGCGAGCATCTGGAGGATTTTGAGATATTCAGCCCAAAGAAATTCCTTGGAAGGCTTCTTGGCATGGGTGATCCGGAGGCCCTGCTAGATGTTGCACAGGAAGCAGACATTAGTGATGAGAAAGCAGAAGAAACAATGACAAAGATCATGAGCGGAAAGTTCAACCTCATGGATATGTATGATATATGGGAGAAATTCGCAAAACCATCACTCATGAAGAGGCTCTTTGATTCAATACCCGTAGGAAAGATGCCAAAGGGAGCCAGCAATATGCTCGATCTTGATGCCGCACAGGAAAAAATAGGCAAATATACGGTCATACTTGATTCTATGACATATAAGGAACTTGAGAATCCTGAAATAATAAATGCAAAGGTAATCAGAAGGGTATCGAGAGGATCTGGAACAAGCGAACAAGATGTGAGAAATCTCCTGAAAGAATTCAGGGCCATGAAGGAAAATGCGAAAATGATGAAGGGAAATCGTGCCCTTAAGAAGATGATGAGGGGGCAGATGAAGGGTAATCCTGACCTGCTAAAGGAATTCGAGGACTAGGAGTATACAGGTATCCTGTACAGGATAGAATCGACCAGATCCATTCTGGTGAAATCATTTTTTAAGTTCATGGAGTTATACTTTTCAAGAAGTTTTTCCCTGTCCTCAGTAATATTATCTATTAGGAACTGGTTATAATCCATGGAATATCCTATTCCTGTACCGGTTAGATTTTCTGTTCCAAGCATATTTCCAGATACAAAAATCTCCGGGCTGGAATAAGGAAAACAACTATGTGTCAGCGTATGGTACCTGAACGTGGCTTCTGCCCCTACTACCGGTTCTTTTTCCTGGTTTATCTGAAGCACCTCCCTGGACCCCATGTAAATTGCTTCTATGGATGCGACATCCCTATTCATTGCAACCCTGAAACTTTCCACGGGAAACTTTCCAAGTTTTCCCCTTGAATAAACGGAACTTGACTTTCTGATTATACAGTTTTTATCGTGCTTCAGGAAACTTTCTTCAGGATTCCCGGTTGCGATTATGATCTTCCCAGCTTCAATGGTTTCATCCTTTCCCTCCCTCTTCAGATTGATATTCACCCTGCCTTGTTCCCGTAGATTATATGATGCCATTGTTGATGCTATGCTGATTTTTCCACCAATACGGGAAAGTTCAGTTGCCATCTGGCGTACAATCTTTTCCCTGTCCAGGCTTATTATGTTCTTTTCAGCAGGAAGTGATATCTCTTCCTCAGAACTATCGTCACTGATGATTACGGATGTGAAAATTCCATTAACATGTTCTTCATAATTCCGGAAATATCGGTTGAATGTACTGAGTGGAATGAAGCAACTTCCGGAAACAGGATATCCAAGGTCCATTGACCTGTCTATGTTAAGTGTCCTGAAACCTCTTTTACTGAGCTCCATTCCAATATTGATTCCAGTTATCCCGGAACCAACAATGAGGAAATCATAACTTTCCATGGGTCTGAATGCACTTACCTTAATAAATAGTTTATATTCACATTTTCATGGTTTCCAAAAGGAGCGATGACAAAAACAACATTCCAAGAATTATTGAACTGATGGAAAAACAGAGTCCACCGCACCACTTTGAGTTCTCTGATCCCTTCTGGGTCCTTATAACTACAATAATGTCACACCGGACGAAGGATGAGGTAACTGATAGGGCTGCAAGAAGCCTGTTTGATAGATATCATGATTGCAATGGATTATCTGAAGCCAGTTATGATGATGTATTATCCATAATCAACAGGGTTGGCTTTAAAACTGTTAAGGCTGCGAGAGTAATAGAGGCGGCAAAATTCCTAAAAAATAAATATGACTGCCAGGTGCCAAGATCAATTGAGGAGCTGACTGAGATTAAGGGAGTGGGTAGAAAAACTGCAAATGTTGTTCTGGCAGATGGCTTTGGCATACCTGCGATTGCTGTGGATACACACGTGCAGAGGATAAGCATGAGGATTGGATGGTCTGATTCCAGCGATCCGGATGTCACTGAGATGAGATTGAGATCCATAATTCCGGAAAAACTGTGGCTTGGTCTAAATCCCATGATGGTTGAGTTCGGCAAGAAAATCTGCAGGCCTGTTGGACCAAAATGTGATGAGTGTAATGTATCAGAATACTGTGCTTTCTATAAGGAACAGCAGAAGAAACTCAGTGAAAAGAAAAGATGACATGGAAGGGGAGTGCCGCTTAAATAGAATGGGTCAGGTTATCCTTTCTCCCTCCATCTATCACGAGAACCTGCCCGTTCATGAATTCTGATGCGTCCGATGCGAGATATGCAACAAGTTCTGCCACATCCTCTGGTTTACCAGTTCTCTTTACTGTAGATCTGGAGATGAAGCTTTCCTCGAGCTCCCTTATCTCCTCACCCGTCTTGCCCCCAACGGTGAGATCTGTCTTGATCCATCCAGGAGCAACAGCGTTTGAACGTATTCCGTAGGACTCAAATTCAAGGGCCATCCTTTTTGTCAACATAATAAGTGCAGCCTTTGATACTGAATAGAATGTAGTGTTCATTGCTGCAGTTCCAACTCCGGCATTTGAAGCTATATTTATTACGACGCCCCTGTTCTTCTTCAGGTCATCAAGTGTTTCGAGAACAATGTATATTGGACCCTTCAGGTTTGTGTCCATGATTTGTTGATATTTTTCCTCCTCGAATTTTTCAAATGGGAATAGATGCCACATGCCTGCATCGTTTACAATTACTTTCAGGGTGCCTATCTTTCCATGAATTTCTTTTACCATATTTCTTATCTGTTCCCTGTTTGTTACATCCACATGGAATGGGTAAATATTCCCGTATTTCTTTGATAATTCAGTGGCTTCCTTTTCTGATCTATTATAGGTGATTGCAACATTATATCCTGATTCTGCGAACTTGATTGCGATTGCTTTTCCTATCCCTTTGGAGCCTCCTGTAACCAGTATTGCTTTTTTTTCTTCTTTTTCTGTCATGGTTGGTAATGTCATATGGAAAATCAATATTTTGGATTGTATAATGGAAAATAATTCTGACATTCAGAAATGCCGCTTAAATAGTATTTGTCATGCGTTCAGATGGTTGTTATGGCTGGTATAAATCTATTTCATTCCCATCTGGATCAATGAGAGTAGCTTCCCTCCCTCCCCATGGGACTTCCTCTATTTCCCTTGCAAACCTGACTCCTAAGGCTTTTAATCTTCTTACTTCTTCCTCAATGTTCTCAGTGATGAAATGAATACTCAAAGGACCGCCATTCATCCCTTCATATCCTCCATGTATGGAAAAAGTGATATTTGACAGTCTAAAGCTAACAAAGTTCGCATTTTCGCTGTTTGAGGAAGATTCTTCCTTCAGCCCAAGCTGATCCCTGTAGAAAATTCTGCTTTCCTTGAAATTTTTTACAAAAAGTATTACCGGTTCAATTTTTTCTATCATCTAAATATCCCATGTATAAATAACGGGAGTAGAAATAATTTTATCACCCTGTTCAAAGAACCTGACCCGTATTCAGGATGTCAGTTTATTTCTATGCATTCATCACAATTGTTTATCGTGATAATCCAGTGACGACCTCACCGTGACCAGAAATTAAGCCTCTTGAACCGGTCTCTTTTAGAAGCTTTTCAAGAGCTATCCGGTTTGCAGTTTCCTTTTTCCTTCCTTCATCTGGCATAATGCCAGCAGGGAAGTAGTTTATCTTCCCGTTGATCCCCCAGGCTGAATCTCCAAGAACGAGGAAATTCTCGAACTGAAGTTCCATCTCATCAAACACCACATCACCGCTATCTGTCTTAGGTCTAAGATGATGAGCCTTAATTCCCAATGGTAATTTGGTACCTTCGTTGTATCTTATTGCCCTGTCCAGATGGAGAAATCTTATCTCCTCTTCATTTTCCCTTCCATCCTTGTCTTTAATTTCCGGAATATAGAGGGGTATGCCAAGATGCCTGGCCATGGCATTACTACCTCTTGAATGGGCGAAGTTAGTCATTATGACGGCTTCAGGTTTGCCCAGGATCCTTATAGCTTCTACCAACCCTGGAACCATTGGTGGATCTACAATCACTATTAAATCGCCTTTCAATAACATCGTACCGTATTGATCTATTCCAAGTTCAGGATCGTTAGATCTCCATCTGAATATATTTCTTGCCACAGGTATTAGCATAGTTTCTTGATTGACAACTGCAAATATAAACCATTTGATTCCTTCTGTTTTCAGGTAGCTAACTATAAAGTTACTTTGGACTAATATTCCATAGTTCACAAAAAGATTTGGTTCAAGTTTCTTTACATTAATGATATCAGCATGGGATGGCATGGACTATTGATTGCTTTAGCAATCAGGATATGACCCTCATTTATTGACTCGTTTCTAACTGAAGTTACCATATAGATATTCATTCTTATCTTTTTTATACCCTCGTATTCTGACGTTTATTCTAGCATTGATTCGTCTGTTCATTTGACGATGAAACTGAATTCCTGCAATATACACTGGTTGTGGAACCTTTGAGTTTTTATTTAATATTCACCACATTCTCTTTACAAAATGAGTTTAAATATTATACAATTCAAAAGCGGGAATGGGCGGATTCTAATATTGTTTTAATTGAATAATTTATTAACTTTTGATTGTAAAATTTTCATCCATAATTCTTTACTTCAAGTAAAGATAGTATGGGCAATAGTGCTTGCATTTCATATGGTTAAAAAGGTTACTGTAGTTCAAAGGGTCAGATCACACTTCCTAAAGATTTGAGAGATAGATACCACCTGAGCAGTGGAGAAAGTGTTATTTTGGCGGATTCTGGAGACGGCATTATTATCAGACATGATGTGGGGGCTTTGAGAGGGATGTTAAAAGGCAGGGTGGATACCAAAGGATTCGAGAAAGACCTTAGAGGCTTAAGAAAAGAGTGGAAGTTGCGAAAAATTTCCTGATAGATACGGTTGTGTTAGCTAGATACCTAGAGGTTAATTTGCCAAGTCCTGCATCAGATATATTTTCTCTAGCCCAAAGGGGAGAGGCCTCGATTCTGGTACCGCAGATAGTGATGGGAGAATTCATTTATATTGCAATGAAAGGGAGACTAAGATTGACTGATTCGAAGAGAGATATCAAGAAATTCCTGGATGAACTAAGAGGAACTTCTTTTATATCTCAATCCAATTTTCCAGAAGATGGATGGGATATTTTTTGTCCCTATATATTCCCGAGCTACATGCCAGGTTAATAGCGGCAGAGGCACTGAGTCGAAGTTTATCACTTATTTCCAATGATCCTGTATTTCGAAAAGTACACGGTCTAGAAGTGATTTGGGAATAAGATTTAAACTATTTAATATAAATATGCGGAGGGCCGGATTCGAACCGGCGAACCCCTACGGGAATGGACCCTAAATCCATCGCCTTTAACCTAGCTCGACAACCTCCGCAGTGGTTTCAGGATATCCAGAAGGTATATTAAAATTGAGGATTTCCAGACGGTTATGCTGCGATCTATTACAGTGTTTACCTAAAAGTTTCTAAAGTAGTGCCATAAAATTCTATATATAATAAATGCCAGTTATTATGAGATTATTTCCATCCAACTCCTCAAAAACGGGTTCAGTGAAAAATTGAAAGTATATTTAGTGAGTAAGATTCTATTTATTTACCCTGTCTCTTCTTCCAGGCTTTACAGGGAGCACTGCATTTCAAAAGATATACAGAAAAAATCTGATTGATCTTGATTTACCTCAGATTCAAAGGCATGCCGTCATGAAGCTAATCCATCAGATCTGACGGATACGTAGACACAAATAGCAATATAAAATCAGGCTAGTTTCGCTTATTTCTGCAAGGAGTGTATAATAAGTTAAGGGAAATAATAAAGCCCGCCTTCATTCCATATCCTGCGACAGTCGTATTCCAGATCGCATTATTTAAATATTTGTGAAATTAATAAATTCCAACAACTATCTTGATGGCTTCCTGTATTTTTTTAAGCTCATCTCCCGACAGGTTTCCAGTTTTCCTGATCAATCTTTCCTGGGATACCGATCTGATCTGAAATAAATCTACCACCGATCTCTTTGATAGGTTATTTATTCCATCTGGAGACAGTTCAACCATCCATGGAACGGAAGAATAACGAGATTTGAAATCAGTTATGGGTGCAACAACCTTCAGTGGAAGAATACCTATTTCATTACTGCTAACTATGACACATGGCCTTGTTTTTGTTATTTCAGCTCCAACAGTTGGTGAGAGATTTACCAGCCAGATATCTCCTTGATACAACTGTATCACTCAATCGACAAAATCCTGAGAATCAAGAGAATTCAGAGCTTTAAGATCACTATCAGACTCATAGTAATGCTTTAGCTTCTCAGCTTTCTCCATAATTTCTTTTTTTTTGTCATTCATTGCTTTTTCTCTCACAGCCTCTGATAGAAATTTAGATTTATTCTTCTTTGTACTTAGAATTTCCGACACATCTTCAGGAAGAGTTACGTTTAGTCTTTGAGCTGGCACATATGATTATGTGTATTAGATATACATATCTTTTGGTGTTAAAAGACTCGCTGAATAAGCTTATGATGGAAAACGTCAAAACGCAGTGAAGGTGCATATTTGAAACTCGAACTGAGAGTTTCCTGCTAATAATGCTGCGATCTATTACGGGTTGTACCTTAGAAGGGCCACGATATTTCCAAAGTTCTTCAGTGTTTTGCCATATTCTCCGTCTGAACTCATTATGATCACCTCTCCTCCCGATGAACTGACGTTTTCTATTATCTCCTGGAAGTCCTCATTTCTGAAGCTATCTTCAAGAACCAGCAGCTTGTCAATAGCCCCTGATAGGGAAAGCCTTGAAATTTCTTCCTTCCCATAGGCGACCATTGAATTCCTTGCCAGTCCTTCCATGAATTGCTCCATGTACCTTCTCTCCCTGGAAGACCTTGAATCGCCTATTATTTTTCTTACTGCCTCTGTGTTGATTATTTCGAATACTGCGTTTTCATCCTCTCTTGTGGATGGTATGAAGTTGACTCTCAGTCCCGTGCTGTTCTCTTTCAGAAACTTTTCAAACATTTCTCCCTCGAATCCGGGGCCCGTTATTATGATTGGACCTGTAAATTTGATGGAATTGAGTGTCTTCATGATCTCTTCAAAGTATGTTTTCCTTGAATAATTTCCCGCATATTCCTTCCCGGATTTTCCTGAGAATATCCTGGCCTGTGTCTGGAGTCCATACTCCCTCAATGTGCAGAATGTTGCAGTTTCATCATCCATAACAATGAAAAGAGCATTGTTAGATGCTTTCAGCATAGCATCCCTTATCAGGTTCTCAGTGGACCTGTCCCACCGGTCCTTAAGAATCTCAACATTCTCCCCCTCAGATATGTACAGAGACTGATGCTGTCCCAGTGTACCCTCCGGGCCCTTTATGATTATTCCCTGGATTCTCAGCCTGTCCGTGAATGGCTGGAAATATACCTCTTCTGGCCTGATTTCCAGCAGTACAGGCTTCCTTGATGTCTCCTTGCTTCTCTCCATGTCTTCGCTCTTATCTTCCCTGCGCAGAACAGTTTTTTTTATTATTGTGCCTGAATTGATGATATTCTTCAAGTACCATAGATCGTCCATGTTCTCTATCAGTATTTCTCTCCATCCCTCCTCATTCTGTCTGAGCTTCATAATACACCTTCAATGACTCCAATTTGGCCAGTATGTTCTGGGAGTGAGTTCCATCCCAGTAACATCTGCCGCAGTCCGGGCAGTGATATACAGAATCTTTTTTCCTTGGATCATATTCTTCCCTGCAGTTACTGTCACCCTTCACAAGCACCCCATTGCAGTTAGTACACCTTGAAAATAGAAGTTCTCTTCTCGGTCGTTCAATGTTTGTGATCTGTATTATCTGTTCATCTATCCTGTCTGAATCTATGTATATGGATTTTATATATCTGCTGCACAACTGCCTGTCTCTCGATAATAAAATCCTGTCATCAGCCTTGCTGATCTCAATAAGTTCAGTGTCCGATATTTCGAGGTTAGGATATGATGTATCGTACCCCATTATTCGCATGTACCTTGCAAGTCTTCCCAGCATGTTATCAGCAAGATACTTAATCTCTCTCTTCCTCCTTCCATCTTTTTACAAGACTGTTGTCCATGCCACAAAGGTCCATGACCCTCCCGACCATGAAATCAACCATGTCGTCTACGCTCTTTGGCTTGGTATAAAATGCAGGCATGGCAGCTGCGATAATACCACCCGCCCTAGTGATTCTTGTCATGTTCTCAAGCGCTATCTCACTCAATGGCATTTCCCTTGGAACCAGTATAAGCCTTCTCCTTTCCTTCAGTGCTACTGCAGCAGCCCTTGTTATGAGAGAATCAGAGATTCCGGCAGCTATCTTTGCCAGAGTATTCATTGAGCATGGCATTACTACCATTGCATTGAATATGAAACTCCCTGAGCTTATTCTTGCCGCCACATCCTTATCGTCATACGAATACGCTGCCATCTTCCTGAATGACGATGAGTCGTGCCCTGTTTCATATTCTATGACCTGGTCAGAGTTTGATGAAATGACCAGGTGGATTTCCGCGTTCGCAGTTTCAAGAAACCTCTGGGCCAGAATACTTCCAGATGCTCCAGTGATGCCTAAAATAACTTTCATTTATTATCCTTTAGTAATAATTGTATGGATTAAATTCTTTTATGATAAAAAATTTTATTTTCTTCTGTTGAAGACAAAATAAAGCACAAACACTGATACAACAACGGCAACCATTGCGCCTACATATTCCTCGGTAAGATAGTTTGGTAGTATCTTTGGTCTTGACCAGCTGAATCCTGGGAAGGCTCCTGCACTCAAAGCTTTCCAGTTTGTATAACCACTCACAAGGGATGTTTCATTTGCCGTTTTCCAGAATGCTTCAAGCTCATGTTTCTTCGAGAGGTTTCCTGTATGGGAAAGGGCGTTTACATATTCAACACCATATGGATTCAATCCCTGGTACGTAATATCGAAAACTATGAGATACTGTGTTGAATTGGAAGAAAAATTATATGCTATTATGGATCTATCATCGAAAACGTTCGTGAAAATGCTCGTCCAGTCGCTTGTCGTTATGGCGCATGATTTATCATTGCCGTAATAATATTTAACTGTCGGAAATGTTGATGGAGGCGTGGTTACATTCTCCAGCTTATTGACATAATTGTTCACGGTCATTTGTGACCCATGGCTTGAAGTTCCTGTATTTACAGTTCCTGCATTACTCATTATGGGTGTTACCATTAATGCAATTATTATAACAGCGATTACCAGATAGATAGATTTCATCCTTACAGGATGGATAAATAAAATGTCGTATATCACTTTTTCTTATTATTAGTCAATATCTCAAGTCTCGGTTTTCCATCCGGATCTGGGGAAATCTTTATTAAATTTCTTTCCAGGAGCAGATTGAAACTCTTTTTTATCATCTTCCGGGAGAAATGCTTCCGTCTCAATTTCCTGATTACCTCTTTCAACGGGCTGTCATCCTCTGAAAATATGGTGTTGAGTAGATCTTCAGAATTACCATTTACTGGAAAGTTCCTCAATGCATATATGGAGAATAATGCAATTGGAACAGGCACTAAAAAGTAGCTGCTAATGCTTATGACAGTAAAACTGTAAGATCGGGTTGTGTTACCGTAACTTGCCCTGATGGAGATGTGGTCCAGGCCCACTGGCAGGGATATATTCTCATACTTTCCCGATGATGCATAGTTCCCATTTATGTACCATTTTATCCCTATACCTGACGTGTTATCCCCGCTAAGTATTGATTGAGCAATGAAGCTCTGGAAGAATATGCGGTAAGATACACCTATGCTCCTGATAAGTGGGTAATAGGTCACGTTCAGATAGTAGGTTGTCCTGTTGATATTTCCGCATCTGTCCATAACTTCAAGTGTGAAATTATAAGCTCCATCCTGCATGAAGTGTAGAGTGAAGCTGAAATTTTTTTCATTCATTTCCCGACCATTAAAAAAGAGGAAAGCTCCAGAGATGTGTTCCTTTCCGTTTGCGACAACTGAAAGCTTCAAATTGGATGTCCTTGTAACTTTGCTGCTGAAACCAATGAATTTGTATTCAGGAGCAGATGTGTTGAATTTAACCCATATGATCCTTGAGATGTGATTCATTGATCTCGACCATATGTGAAATATAAAACTGAAATTTCCCGTATGATTCAAATAGACCGAGCCGTTGAATATCCTCATGTTTCCATTCATGAGGTAATCTATTCTCCCATTGGACCTGAATGCTTTTGATAAGTTGAGGACAGACGTGTTGGTGTAATAATAAGATGGTGCTATGAAATACGGGATGGAATTATTCACCTCTATGTCCAACTTCGATGAATAATTATGCCTATTGACTGAGCTGTAATTGAGGTAGAATATAAAGGAGCCATTATCCCTGAATATATATTTTATTTCTGAGGAATTCAGCCATAAATTTTCCTCACCTACCTTCTCTGTGAAGGCCTTCACAGAATTGTGATATACTCTTACGTTCCACATTCCTTTGATGCTGGCAGCATAATGAAAGTTAAATGAATCGTTTTCGGAATTACCGTAGAATGAGTAAAAGCTTTTGACTGTGCTATTGTCCGTCACAGTCAGGTTTTCTGACAGTACAGTGAAATTAACAGTTCCTTCAAACACCTTGTTTCCTGCGCTAAATAGATCATACGTGGATATACTGTAGACTCCGTTAGCCAGATTCAGGTAGAATGATGTTATATCTGATGAATAGTTAAGTGTCTTACTGAAAGATTCATTTCTCACAACGAATAGGATTCGGGATACATTAACAGGATTTCCATGGAGTGTTATGTATAATTTGTTACTGTTGAATATCTGATTTTCAGATATATCAGGGAAAACACCTGAACCATTCTCGTCATAATACCTTAATTTGAATTTGATAAACCTGGTTACATTATACGTGTCTCTGAAAAATACCTCAAATTGAAGATATTTATAAGCATAATGAAGTGGAATTAAGAATGATATTGTTGAATTAACAGTGTTTATGGTGTTATTGACTCCATCCACAACTATTTGGGTGATACCTGCTGAATCTGAATATTTAGACCATAACACTTCCCCAGAAAATATCCCGTTTTTGATGCTCCGGGAAAATGTCAAATTTGGAAATGAACTATCCACTGTTACTGTGCCTGTATGGACTATATAGTAAAGGGATGCCGTTAATATCTGCAGTAAATAACTGTATATTCCAGAATTCAGTGAAGAAAGATTCAGATTATATGATGACCTGTTCATCCCTTCATTGCTGATTCCATCTATTAAAAGTTTGGATGTGAAGGATGATGTTCCAGTTATGGTAAAATTGAAATATCCAAGTGGGGAAAACAACTGATCTTCTGGAACCTTGATTTTTACATCTGAGGAACTTGAATTATCAATGAGATACAAACAGTATGAATTCCCTGACATGCTTATGAATGAACCACTGAATATAAATGATAAATTTCCGGTATATTGAAAAAAGGTTTGGCTTTGCGTGGAAATATTAAGCATGTCAAGTGCCTCTCCAGTATAGGTAAGTCCAGCTTCATCCCTGTCCATGAAGTTTATGGTTCTTCCTGAAATTACTTCCAGTTCCGGGTAGTAATAACTCACTGCATTAGTGCTGAAACTGATCCCACATATTAGCTGCCCATCCTCCTGGCTGAAATTGGTAATTGACTGAAAATTGCCAAAATGGGAAACCTTCCCATTAGCTTGATCAAGGATAGATAGGGTGGTTTTATTCCTGTAGTACACATATGTTGTACCTCTGTACTGGGAGATACCCTCTATGGCTGAGCCACAACTTTCACGGTTACTGTATCTGAACTCAACATGATCACTGACTGCTTCCATTACCTCTGTCTGATTATAAAAGGATAGGACATTGTTTATTATTACGATTCCAAACTTCCCTGACGGAGTCTCTGGAACTTTTTTAAGATTCATGAATAGATTTGAATTGTTAAGTTCTTCCACACAATACGCTGAATCAGTTTCATTTCTTATGAGCCAGTATGTATCTCCTCTGTCAGAAACAGCAGTGATTATATTATTCTCACTGGAACTGTAAATCACACCTGTCATGTTTGAATTTGGGTTATATTCCACTATTGAACTGTTTCCATTGACTACGAAGTATATACCCGCTTCTTCATCGGATATGAAATCTTTACTTTTCCCCTTTAGGCTAAAGAGACCTTGATGTTTCAACTCAATCGTATGCGGGTTAATTATGGAGGGATAGATAGTAAGTTTATTGTCCTGAAACGCTGGCTCTTCGAAAAACAGGTTGTAGTAATATCCCTGAATTGTTAAATTGATATCTTTTGACACTGTTTGACTGGAAGTGGGTTGAAATGAATCCGAGTAATATAGAGTGTTCATACTGTGTACCATTAATATTACATCTTGCCCGGTGAAAGTGAAGGAAAGCGTATAAAAGGTGTTCTGACTCAGTTTCATTAATTTATCCACATTTTTACCCTGTTTAACTGCAATATACGAATTGTACTTCAACCCGAAGCAACCTGAGATGGACTGGCCCTCGAAGGACACCATGAAGTAAGATTCCGTCATGGAATAACTTTCATTTTCATTCCAAGATAAATTAAGTGACATATTATCGGAATCAGATGAAAAATAGATTCCACTGGCGTTGTAATAGTTGCTAGCTTTGATGTAAAAAGGATATTTGTTGTAAGAGGCATTGAAGTTGGAATGAAAGAATTCTGTGTCATTGCCGATAAGACCGATCTTTACAGAGCTATTTGAATAAGACCCCATTTCCTTTAGGGCATAATTTCCGTATGATGGTATAACTTCAGGTCTGCCTGATCCTGATGTAGGGATGGTTGCTGTAATTGCAATAAGTATAATAAGTGTAATAAGTGCAATTTTTTTCACATTCGGGTAAAAACTTCATTCATTTAATTGGTAGTATACCTGCATAAATTTCATTGATGGTAAATATTTCCAACTGAAAAAGATAACCGAGAAAATAAGACTTATAATAATTAAGAATCCAATTTAATGTGCGGCTATGCATCCTTTACTTTTACGAGCTTTTTAACATCCTTTTTTCCTGACAGCTCGTATATGGATGACCATAAAAGTCCGGCAAAACCACCTATAATACCACCCAGCAGAGGGTAGAGAATTAAAACCAGAACCGAGGGGATGGATGTAACTGAACCTACGACCGTCGATATCCTGACTGAACTTGAAAATGGATACTGTAGATAGACGGACATGAATGATAGAGTACCTATCAGGAAACCATATGTGATCGCCCACTTCTTTTTGATGACTGCAAGTGGAATCGCTGAAATTATTACATAAATTGCATCCTTCAGGAAAAAAGCTACAAGGAGTGACAGGATGGCGGAGACTGCCACGGCCAGTATGGAGAATTTAAGGTTCATAAGTTATCCTCACCTCCACAGGTAAGCCCTGCATTGGATAATATTCATGATCCAGCCATTTAGGAAGCTGGTTATCGAACCAGTGGCTCAGGATATTCTCACTGGGACCTCCTGGAAACACGCCGTAAAAAGTTCCAGATCCTGGTCTTGCGATAGTTCTGAGTGATGAACCTATGGAAACGCATGGAAGGGGATATTCAAGCAGTCTTGGTATGCTACCCACGCTAACGGTATGCCTCCCACCCCATATTGGCATCGGTCCTATGCCAAGAGAGCTTATTCCTGTCAGGCTTGCGATCTCAAGTTTGTGTATGTTACCCCAGTCCCAGTTCTTCTCAGGACCGAGTTTTGCATCCATGAAGGCAACTGCGATCACAAAGGCTTTCTGCATGGTCAGGGTGAAGTTCCCGTTGAACCATGTTGATGATGGATCGTTTCTTGCCATGAATATTGCGGTGTTTATGTATACGCATGGTGTGTAATTGTAGATACCCTTTTCCTTCAGTACCCTGTCATATGTAATGTTATAGAAGGCAGCAGTCACATACTGGTATACTGTAGGATTCTTCATTGGCTCATAGAAAGAATAATTCCAGCTGGAAAGAAGGTTGTAAGCTTCTTCTTCTGTACTGTTCATTGATTTCATTCCAGAAATGGCCTTCAAGATAATTGGATTGAACTGTGACGCCCAGTAATCGGTAACATTAGATTGAAGTGCCATCATATTGGAAATGGTCATTTTAGTGTGATTCTGAAGATAGTGATCTATTGTTTCGGCCCTTCCTCCTGTAGACCAGTATGAACCAACGAACGGGAATGGATAGTTCTTGCCCACAGTTGGCTGGTTCGGAGCGAACATGTATCCCCTTTCTGGATTGACTTCCTGTGGTAGGTAGTTGAATGGTACATAACCCGTTTCTCTGTACTGAGGGTCTGACCCGTTAAGAAGTGATACTGAACCAACAACTTTCAGTGTTTTGCCGTCTGGTAACGTTTCTTTTATTAGGGGATATCCTCCAGCGGTGATGTACCCTGCATGATGCAATGAAACGAGTGCAAAATTCTGGGGTGGTGCAGGTCCCCAGTATTTCAATGCATTCATCATCTGGGAGTAGTTTGATGCCTGGTCCAGTAAAATCTCTGCAATCAGGTCAGTACTTGGTGAGCTGGCATCCCAGTTCATACTTATTCCTATGTTGCCGATCCTTCCTATTAGCGGACCATTATTTGTAATATATATTTTATAATCAATTCCTGCCTGCGTGTAGCTGCAAGTTTCCATAGGGATGTATGTACCATTGTAAAGATAGGTATCTCCTTTCAGGAATTCTACATAATCATTGGCAGAGTTTCCCTCAGGTGTTGTTAATCCAAAGGAAGTATTTCCTGTGTGACCTATTAGTATACCTGGCAATCCTGCAAGTCCCCAGCCAGTTGTATTAAATGCAGGATCCTTCAGCTGAAATTCTATCCAGAGTGAGGGGGCAAGAAGTGGAAGATGAGGATCGTTGGCCATCATGGGATCGCCATCGGAGGACTGCGTGGAGGTGATCACCCAGCTGTTGCTTCCTATTGGTGAACCTGTAAGATGTGATCCCGGCAGGTTATACGGGTCAGATATATTGTCACATGAATCTCTGATTAGTGCAGAAAGATTGCTCAGAAGATTTGATGATATTCCCGTTGCCCATTCCTGGAAGAAATCCTGTTTCCATAGATAAGATTGGCTGATTCCCTGATCAGTGAGGTTGAAATTATTTACGGTTCCACTTCCAGGAATCATCGTTATGTTTTCCGTATAGTATGGATAATATGGCCATATTTCACTGTAGTTTGAAAATCCTAGTGAATTTACAAAAAGATCTGATTGCAGAACATTTGTTGATCCTGTTGCAAGGGACCATGACATATATTCCTGCCATACAAGGCTGTCGAATACAGTCCATTTGAATGGCTTGATCCCGAGAAGATGGAAACCCAGATGGGTTGAGACAGATTTTGTATTGTTTATATATGCATCAACACCCTCAGAATACCACTTGATGTAATTGAAATAGCTGGAGTAATTTGCTTCAAGATCTCTCTCTAGAGTGTATGCATCCCTGGTTAGACCTATGAGCCTCATGGTATAATCAGACTGTAATCCGGATGCTCCAACGAAGTTGCTGAGATTTCCTGCTGCTACTGTTGCCTGCAATTCCATCTGGAATAATCTCTGACATGCGGAATAATATCCCTGCGCGTAGAAGAGATCATGGTTGTTTTTAGCAGTTATATGTGCAATTCCTGAGCTATCAATGGTAATGTTGACATCATTTTCAAGTCCAGGAACAATGAAATTACCTGATGTGAAGTTAGTTCCATTTGCACTCCTGAATACTCCAGTGGATGGATTGAGAATATTCAGGGAATTGGAAACGTATGACATCGACCCAACAACAATGAATGATACTACAATGATTATGGCAAGTAATTTTTTACCCATATCCATGGAGATCAGTCGTGCATATTTTTAATTTCCGTTTGTTGAAATTTAATTTCTTCGTTTTACAAGGAATTGAGACAACCTTAGAAAAACGCAATCACATAGAATAGTGCAACACCCATCAAAATATAGAGACCGCCGACGCCGACAAAAATCACGGTCATTATTAGCTGTTCTCTGTTGATCTGGACTACGTCCTTTTCTCTCAATGAAGCTTTTGACTGAAACATATTGTTAACATATCTATTCGCACCAAAATCGTAAAATGCACCGAAAAAAATGATTACAAAGCCAACCATTACAAGTATAAGGGGAAAAACGTTTGCTATGGAAAGAGCACCTGCAAGCAGGAGTACAATCCCGGATATGAATAAAATGAAAAGAAGAACCATCGGAGGAACTGTTAGTTTGAATCTTGTTTGTATCTTTTCCTTCCTTCTGAGTTCTTCGTCTGGTGCAGAATTTTCCATTTACTACTCCGTCATGTATTCTCCTTCTTCACCACTCTCCACTTTTTCCATTGATTCCTCCCTTGTCAGTTCATCCTGTGCAAAGTGACAGCTATAATATCTGTATCCTGTCTGCTGCAGTGGTGGATCCTCTGACTTGCAAATATCCTTATGGTAAACGCACCTCCCATAGAATCTACATCCCTTTGGTGGATTGATTGCGCTCCCAATTTCTCCTACTATGTCCAGTCCCTTATTGACCCATTCAGGGTTAAGGCTTGGTACAGCTGAAATTAATGCTTTCGTATATGGATGGAGTGGGTTCCTGATCGTTTCTTCTGATTTACCAAATTCCACAATCTGGCCCAGATACATCACAACTATGAAATCAGAAACATATCTAGCTGAGGCTATATCATGTGAAATATAAAGCACAGATATGTCCCTCTTGTCCTTCAGATCTAGAAGAAGATTCATTATATTTGCCCTGATGGAAACATCAAGCATTGAAATAGGCTCATCTGCTACCAGGAAAGACGGGTTAAGAGTTATTGAACGTGCGATGGAAACCCTCTGCCTTTCTCCGCCGGAAAGTTCATGCGGGTATCTCTCAATGTAATGTTCTGGAGGTCTAAGATTTGCAATATCAAGAGCACCCAGTACTTCCTTTTCGATGTCGAACTCTTCGGTTGAACTATTATTGGCACTTCCCTGAACTCTTCTTCCCATTATCTCCTTTCTTTGTATCAGAAGCGGCTCTGCCACAATATCGAAAATTGACATTTTAGGGTTTATTGAGTCGTATGGGTCCTGGAAGATCAGTTGGCTTTCCTTCCTGTAAATGCTATATCTCTGGCTCTTCTTGCTTATTAGTGCTATATCATTTCGTCTTTCCCTTTCTCTTTCTAATTCTTCCTGAGCTTGCTTGTCCTGAGGATCCACATTGAGTGGTATTTCTTCGTTCTCAAGCTGTTTTCCGCTCGAAACCTGATCGAACTTGAATATAAGTTTACCACTGGTTGGTTCAATTGCATTTACAAGGAGTTTGCCTAGTGTTGTTTTTCCTGATCCACTTTCACCAACTACTCCTATTATTACTTTCTTCCGTATGAGTAGATTTACCATATCTACAGCATGTACAACCGGCTTGTTGGCACCGCCAAAGAGATTAGTCGTAAGATTTGAATGCACTGAGAAATATTTGCTCAGGTCCTTTGCTTCTAAAAGTACTGGCTGAGTACCGGCAGCTGGGTCAGGCAACAGTTCATCACTATACCTCTGCACACTGAGATACTTTTTCTCGTCTATCTCGTCAAAATGACATAGAGATCTATGATCTGGGCTCAAACTCCTGAGAGGTGGTTTCTCCTTATGACAGATGTCATCTGCCATGAAACATCTACTGGCAAAATAGCATCCTTTTGGTGGATCTATTAAGTCTGGAACTGATCCGGGAATACCATGAATTCTCTGTTTCGTTGCATCGATAGAGGGATAACTGTGCATAAGTGCGTATGTGTAGGGATTTCTGGGATTTACGAAGATGTCCTTGGGTTCTCCATACTCCATGACCCTCCCCGCGTACATGACGGCAACATAATTGGCCAGCTGTGAAACAACACCAACATCGTGAGATATAACTATCATAGATTTGATAATTTTACTGTCCTTCAGTCCTTTTAATTCTTTTATTATCTTTGCCTGTGTTATAACATCCAAGCCAGTTGTTGGTTCATCTGCGATAACCACCTTAGGATTAAGAGCAAGTGCCATTGCGATGATTCCTCTCTGCTTCATTCCACCACTTAATTCGTGGGGATATGCATCTAGGAACTTTGTGTTGAATCCGGCTTTCCTGCAACTGCTCTCCATCCTGTTATTCTCAAGAAGTCTCTTCTTATCCTTTGCAGACATAGTCCTGAGATCGTTTCTCAGCTTTTCTACCATCTCTTCGTAAATTTTATCTTCAATGATCTTAAATTCGGCACTTTCCTTGTTTTTTATCTCTTCCAGAGCCAACTCATTGGCTCTTGCCCTCAAGTTTCCTTCATCTATGAAATCCGCGTCGGTTAGGTTAGAAATGTCAGAAAATGTGTTGTGTATTTCAAATACTTCTTTGATCTGGTTCCTTATGGTATGAACTGGGTTAAAAGCGTTCATAGCTCCCTGAAATATCATAGAAATTTCTTTCCACCTGATTTCTGCCAGACGCTGATCCAGCATTCTTCTAGCTTTTATCCCCATCTTTTTATCTGACACGGTGTCGTTAGAATTTATTATATCCTTGTCTATATATACAACTGACCCTGTTATTTCAGCATTATCTGGAAGTAGCCCAAGCAAAGATAGTGCCGTGGTAGATTTTCCTGAACCGCTTTCTCCTATGATCCCAAGTATTTCTCCTTCATTCAGATCAAGGTTGATCCCGTCCAGAGCCTGTACTCTTCCTTCGAATGTCCTGAAATGAACTGATAGATCATCTATCTTTATCAGTGTCTTTGAATTGGTGATTTCCTCTTCTAACATTTTACCTCCTCCTGAGTCTCGGGTTTACAACTTCGTCCATTCCTCTTGATACAAATATCAGTGAGAATATGAACATGGTTAGGGCTATAGCAGGTGGCAAAATCCATTGAGGCTGTGTTACAACTACGAAGTAATCTGTGTAAGCAGCGTTGAGCATTCCTCCCCAGGTTGCGGTTGTTAATGGAGCAAGGCCAAGGAACTCAAGACCAGATACTGCACCTATTCCGCCTCCAATGGAAAGTGCAAGAAGGTAAAGCAGCAGCGGTCCTATATTTGGCATTATGTGACGCCTCATGATAGAACCACTTTTGGAACCAAACAATTTTGAGGCTTCTACAAATGAACGCGCCGACACTCCTCTAACAACTCCTATCAGGGTAAAGGCGGCGAAAGGCCATCCAGTTAAACTTACTATAAGTATCAATGTTATGAAATCGGCACCGTTAATGACAGACGATAGTGCAATCAGAAGAGCCAGACTAGGTACAAGGAACAGGGCAAGGGACAATGTCTCAACAGCCTCTCCTCCAAAGCCTCCCTTATAACCAACATACATCGCAACTGCCAGAGAGATTATTATGGTGAAAAAACCTATTGAAATTCCAAAGATCCAGTCGTTCCCAAAGCTTTCCATGAACCTTGCCCATACATCATTTCCATATTGGGTTGTACCAAGCAAAAAACTTGTACCTGAAGGTGTTTTAATCATGGGTCCTGTGGGAGTTACCTCTTTCGCAGTTGCACTGTACACGTAGATGTAATTGTTGCTCCCTGTAACTGCAATTGCATCTACTCCCGTTGTTGAATCTTTGAATAAGAGTACATTTGATGTGTTCTTAGGTATTGGGGAAAGATCTGCAGTCCACGAATATGGAAATCTGGAGCCTGATGTCAAGCTGAATGAGAGTATTGAGCCTTTGTTTGAAACCAGGATAAGTGAATTTGCTACGCTATCGTAGGTTGCTGTTGCTGTGAATGAGCCTGTATCAATAGGAAATGCTGCTGACTTTATTCTGACTGCACCTGTTCCGTTGAATGTCAGAACAGTGGAATTAGATCTTGATGTTGCAATAATATCACTTGGAAGACCAGAGTGCCCAGGAGTTACAGATAAGCCGATTAGTGTGGTTTTCAAGCTTACAACTGTTTGATTGAATCCTGTGTCCAGGTTGATCCTTTCCACTTTTCCCCCACTCAGGTAGTATGCTGAATTGTTTGTTGAGTAACTCGTCTGATAAAATTTTGGTATTACTGGACCTACCCTAGAATTAAAGGTGGAACCGATATACTTTGACCAGACAAGATTTCCTTTGTTTGCTGAATAGGCATTAACAGATGTGTTGTTCCAAACCAAAATCAGTGCATTGGAATCGAACAAGGACGGGGTAAATGATGAGCCGTAATAGGATATATCCTTCACACTCTTCATGTTCAATTTCTCAACACTTATTAATTCTGACGGGGAAATCTGATACCTATACAGATAATTTCCTGTCAGGTTGTGCGAGACAAGGTAAATCTGTCCACTTGGTGATTGACTTAAATTCTCGTAATAGAATGATGGTATACTTGTTGATACGGTGCCTGTAAATGGAGCTGAGTTTGAAGTTATGTTCCCTTGAAGTGTTCCATTGTAATCAAAAGATGTTACAGAACTGTACGTTGGGCTTGTATAACCATCGAACACGTAGGAAATTGTTCCAATGTTTACATATCCACTTGTTCCGTTTTGTATTGGTAAGGCCACAAACCTCTCGAACTGAGCCTGACCGACTGTCAACTCAGCGCAATTAATGAGTGAAAACATTGTAGGCTGGTACATTACTTCATTTTTACTTATGTGTGAATTATAAACCTCCTCTAACTGCCCAAGCTTTAAAGCTGAATTTGCACCGAGACCATATGCATATATCTTACCGTTGCTCGTTCCTACATAAATCGCAGATGTCCCCTCGTTTTGTAATACACTTGACATTGGAGAGTATATCTTCGAAACTGAGTTGTTACCAGCTATATTTCTGAGGTTTGTCTGTGTTATCTCACAGGCTACGTGGGTATCAACCTCAGGAGCTATGTAGGTATAATTAGGATTAGCCACAACGAAAGGAGTAACAAGAGTAATTACTGCAAATGCAAGCAGTATGAAGAACCCTACCTTTCCATAAGAGCTGTGATAGAATACTTTAAATTGTCTGTAGAGTCTCCTCCAGTATACTGAAGGCACTTTCCTCGATTTTTTCCCATTGCTGTTTTCCATGTTATTTCACCACAACTGAATTATCATACTTTAATCCTTGGGTCTAACCACGCATGTATGTAGTCAATCAATGAATATGCAACTATTGTCAGAAGAGATATTATAAATGTTGAAGCTTCGCTAAGAGGATAGTCCTCATTTAACACTGAATGATATAGAAGAGGTCCCATTCCAGGCCAGTTAAATATGATTGCAACAATCAGCGAACCACTTATTAAAAATGAGAGTTGCAATGCCAATCTGGTTGTTACTGGAATAACAGCGATCCTTGCCGCGTGTTTTCTAAGTATTGACTTCTCCGGCACTCCCTTTGCCCTTGCAGTTGTTATGTGGTCTTCACCTAGAGTTGAAACCATCGCTGCCCTCATGGTGATCATGTGCCCCATAGATTCTATTATTAGCAAGGTGCTGAAAGGCAATGCTATATGGTACAATAATGTAGGAAAAGTGCTTAATGAGGGTTGTGTTATGTACGTAATTGGAACGCTGGCTTTCAAGGGCAATACACTTGAATATACGGCCAGATAGAGGAATAGAATGACGCCTAGGATGAAATAAGGTATGGAATTTAGAATTAGACTGGTCGTTAGTATTACCCCTTCCTTCTTTCCTCCCCTCCACTTTGAAACAACTATTCCAAGAGGAATTCCTATTGCGAAGGAGAGCAGAGCGGACGATACTATGAGTACTAAAGTGTACGGAAGTGCATTGGCAATTTCATTATACACATACTGACCGGGAGAGTTGAAATCCCTTCCCCAATGGAATGTGAACATCTGGTAGAGATATGTCTCAAAGTCTACGAGTGAGAATTTTCCATCCTGCAAACCTAATGTGCTCAGTATGGCCTCCTTTTGCTTCGCACTCAGCGGTGTTCCTGTCTTGTTGGCCGATTTCAATAATAATAATCCGGGGTTGCCTGGCATCAGCCTGAATACAACAAAGATTATCAGAGTCATTATGACTACCAATGCGAATGCTTGAATAATCTTCCTAGTTAATAGATAAATATTCATTTATTTCCCTCATATTGAAATTGTATAAAAAAATGTTTTAAAAACTTTGTTAAAAAAAAATTAGGATTTTACCTTTGATTTTCTCATTATTGCAAAGGCTACTCCAGCTATGACAACAACAGCCACAACTACTCCAACTGCTATGTAATCCAATGTGGGAGTTGATGTTGACACTGGTTTGTTTGGCATTAGTGTCAGTTCAACTGTCGCGTTTCCTGATCCAACTGTAGTTGAGTGAGGAATTTCTGCGATACCAGTGATATTCACATCCTCCGATCCAATGTGGACTACAGCCCCAGTGCTGTTAGTAGTTTCAAGCAAATTGTTCAAATCCTTCACTTCATATTCGAAATTTGCCACTCCGTTGGAATTGGTGACAAGATTTGTTGAAGTTATGTTGAATATACCACCATATGTAGCTGATATTCCAACTAAGACTGTTGCTCCAGATACAGGCGTCGTTCCATTCAATACGGTAAAGGAAATTGTAGATGTTTCATTGTCGTACTGAGTTGTACCAGAGCTTACAGTTGCTTTAACTGTGAGGTAGTACGGATACTTGACCGCAGCTGATTTGGTGTGCTCTAATGAAAAGAACTGCCAGTACCAGTAAAGATATGATGCATCCGCGTTCGTGTGAGAGTAGTTAGTGAATCCGTTTGTTTGTTCTGGTATGAGGTCGACAAAATATCCAAGGTTGATCATTGTTGCCTGTTGAATCATTAGAGTCTGAAGATATTTAACTTCCTTTTCTGCATTTGGAAGTGAGTCTGAACTGACTATTTTTGCTGTTATGTTATTGAACAGATCCTGTACCTGCGTCCCATTGAGTAACTTTCCATTAACTGTCATGCTAGAAAATGGCCCTACATAGCTGCCGGTCGGTATACCATATTTTGGGTTGAGGGAAACACGGCAATCAAGAGCTGGATCGCCTATAGGAGTACTGATTCCGAGATCGCCTATCTGGTACAGGTTGTTGTTAGATGATATTGTTCCGTCAATGTTTGATATGAGTGTTGTAAACGCTTCTTCCTTCAGGGTTACGGATATTCCAAGTTGATTCCAGTATTTCTCCGTAGCATCAATTCCCTCTATGTTGTCTGGTGCGACTGAACCAACGGTAGTTTGTATGGTCAGTGAAACTGGCTTTCCGTAGTATTCCAATGTTCCAGAGACGTTGTCCATCCCAGGTATTGAGTTTATGAGGCTTTTCGCTTTTGCCATGTTAAGGGTGTAGAGGGGAGACGATGAGTTATAATACAATGTGTTCCCAGGGTTTACTGGGTCGGACGACAGAATTGCATATCCATCGCTAATTGCACTGGCTATGTATGCTGTTGGCGTGGCATAGTTCAGCGCCTGTCTAAATGCAGTTACATTCATAGGTGCTACTCTTGTGTTTAACCTTAGGTAACCATATGCACTGGAGGTCTTGTGATATATGTAAGAGCCTGGCGTTGATTGAATCTGGGGCAGGAAGTTTGGAGTCGGTGCTGATGAAGTCGTGTCTATCTGACCTTTCTGATATGCTGCTATCATCGAGGATTCTGAACTGTAGAACGGTTCATCTATCTCATATATCTTTGGAGTGTACTGTCTGAGTCCACTTGTTTTGTTTGCATATTGCACAAAGTAGTGTGGATTTACGTACATTGTTTCAACATGGCTTGGTATTATTGCACCTTGTGGCATTCCATAACTATTCTGTACCATAAATGGCCCAGTACCAACTGATCCCGGTGATCTTCCAGTAGCTGTGTTCCATCCCATGTTCCAGTCATACCATCCATTACCTGATGTTAGTCCAGGTGTGTAGTTATACAACCCATTTACAGATGTAAAGTCATGTTTTATCCATATGTGGTAAGGTAGTACATTGTTCTCGAAGTCGCTCGTAAATAGCAACAGGGTTTGCGAAGAAACAAAAACTTTAACGCTTAGATTCCCGTCCGGCACAACACTCACAACATTTGGCCAATCTCCGCATGATTGCTGCATTCTAAAGGACTGGACTACATCACCTGACTGCAGGTAATATTTCTTCATTGTTGTGTTCTTGTAGGATTTGTATACGTGCGTTGTCATGTTTCCGTTATAGTAATAGTGCAGCACGTTTGAGAATGTGTATGTCTGTGAGGCATTTGCTGGAGTCCAGTCAGTCCACTGAACATAAGGCCTTAGATGTATCGTATATACGTATGAGTAGTTCACTGTTGTGTTAGTCAGCAAATCGTACGTCTGGTTGTTTGAGGTTACGTGCTGTACAGAATAATTGGTTGCAAGCCATGGAACAACATGTCCATTTGGCAGTGTGTTATATAACCCGTCATAGAGTTCTTCCACGACATAGGCATCACAATAAGTTGTCTCTTGGAATGGATTTAACGAATTCACATTACAGTCGATACCCATTTTAAACGTTCCGTTCGTGTAGCTTGGTTCCTGCATGGTGGTTGTCGGCATACTCCAAGGCGTTGAACTTGTAGATGTGCTCGGTTCACCATTAAGAACTGGCCCACTTTGGCCTCCAGTTAAAACAATCTGAGATCCTCCTGAAGCTAATGCGGATATGGCAAATGCCGAACCCAGCATGAGCAAAGAGAAGACCATAGCTATGACAAACTTCTTTTTATTCATTATCGTGCGTATGCTTATCATGTTATATAAACCATTTCCCTCGACTATGAACATTTATATATGTTGATTATTAAATTCAATTTCCTAGAAAATGTTTTGAGAGTCCTTGTGTCGCTCATTTTTCGTTGAGATAATATGTTTTTTGCTCTTCGAACTTTCGCGTAGTTAAAGAATGATATAATTCCACTTTTACGTGAGTGCTGTGCGACCTCCAGAACATATATTCATTAGTGGATACATTCGTGTATTTGAAAAATTGACATTTCATAATTTTTTGGTAATTACTTTAATGATTGCCGTCACTCATGTAAATTCTCAGCTACGTCCTCTTTTGTTATATTTTTAATCTCTTTCACTTGTTGTAATATTCTTGGGAACCTGGAACGGGAGTTCCTCCCTCTGCCTTTTCGCAAACACGCATAATATTCAATTATACGATCTGCTAATACAGAGAAGACAGATACTGGCCCTCACTAAAAAGGGTTCATGAGTCAATCTTGTGTGTAAAATCCATGTGAGATATCTCGTTTATCAGGGCATTTCATGTCTCCTCCAGCTTTGATATCTTGTCCTGAATTAATGCGTAACTTTCATACTTACACTCCATTAGTTCCATAAGCATAGTGAATATCATCCTAGTGAGCTTTATCATCTTAAAATTGGGAGGAAAGCTCTGAAACTACCAGGAACTTGCTCTTTTAACCGGACTGATTGATTTCCACAACCGGCTACCTACTGCTTTCATGATATGAGATTAGGTATTTTCCTAGAAATGTAGATGGTATAGCGTTAATGATGGAAAGTATATGGTTTGGAATGTCTTTGGTTTTTGATTTGCGTTGTATGTTGTGATAGTAGCGGTACATATACAACAATCTACTTTGTGCATAGTTCCATACATCTAAAAACGATTTGGATACGGGACTGTGGACGAATTAGTTACTCCATCCCATCGGTATGGAGATGAGTGTTTCCTATTCCCTCCTATGGCGTTGTTAGTGATTGAGCACTGTTTTCTCCTCAAGTTGTGCATGTTGTTGCGTATCTTCAGTTCGGATTAACTGGCAGGGGACCCATCTGGTCACCTCCCACTTTTTCATGAGGAATACTGTCTCACAAACTTGAAGCCTAAGAAAACAAAAACTTTCTTGTGCTTGACTATACGGCTCTTTCCCGTGTTGATCGTAAGATCGGTACTTTCCATGATTTGGTCAAGTTTCTTATTTGCTGTTGCAGGATTACCGCTTGTTAATTGCCGAAGAATGAAGCAAGTTTAACACTGGTTTCAAATCTCTTCACATTTCCAACGTAGGATGAAAGGAGAGGTGCAAGATAGTAATCTATTCAGGGCATTCACATGAGGAGCTTAACATCTTCGGTTTCTCTGGCTTCCCCTCATATTTCTCTTTCTGGTGAAATGCTATGCTTCTCAAAGAATTCAAGTCTGTCTAGCATTGTTTTAAGGACAAGACATTTCTGGTTGTTTAACATAATCTCATTTATTACTTTTCTCCTCTTCTCAGAAAAATTATCACTGGTATCTATAGGTGTATCATAAAAAATTAGATAGACTTTACAAGCCTACCCCTACGAATGGGAAATGACAAAATATCCTCTTATCCTCCTCAAGAAGATGGGATTCTCGTATCATGTCCACGAAATCCATTTTCACGAGTTTAACGGAATCAACCCTGTCTTTCTTCTTTGATTTTGTTGGCCATGAAAGTTGCTTTAGATGAGCCACTGTTGTTTCTGACTACGCCAAATCTCTCAGAGGTTTGAATACTGCATATGCAGATACGGATACTTCGAATGCTATTTTTGCCCCAGGCGGCATCTGCCTTGCAACTTCAGCGTATCTCCCATATTCATGGAAAACTTGAATCCTTCCTTCTCCAACCATTCGGGTGCTATGCAAGTTGCTTTGTTTTCCTTCTTGCCAGTATCTATTGAGACTAAAAATGTATTACATGCTTTCAATACACCTTTCGAGCTTTTTCATTTTATCTCTCCTCAAGAATCATGGATAAATCTGATTTCATCATCCGCCTTATGTTCGATAAATTAATTGTACCAACATAGAAGTTTCTATGTGTTTGTATTGTTACTATTTTACTTGTGCTCTTCTTTATTTCCTGTACAATAAATTTGAGTATTACTGTTTGACTTCATGATATCTAGGGAGTGATCATAGAAAAATATAAGATATACATTTTGATTAAGTAGCGTTCATGGCGAGAATTAAATTAAATGGTGTGTATGTTGGTCTTTTAATTAATGTGATTGCAATAGTGGTTTTTTATCTAATTTATCTGGACATATTAGCATCAATTACGCCTACCGATCTCACAGCATTTGGGTCAGCAATTCAGTGGGAAGGGGCAATGTCATACATTGCATTTGTATTTTCAGTTGTTGCACTTATAATGCAGATTATCATTTTTCTGCTCAAGAAACTAGCAGTTTTCATAGGGTTAGAGAGTAATCAATGAATCAACATATGGAAATCAAAATTATTTTTTATTTAACCTTAAATACTAATATATCCAAATTTGTTTTTTCCATGAATGAAAATTTAATTCTTAACCCAAGCTTTTATATATAATATTACAGGAACAGTTTTCAGATCTTACATCAGGCCTTTTGCCATTTTCAGAAACATTCCTTATTAATCCTAGTTATACACCTACGAATGTTGGCATTGTTCTTGTTGCAGAAAACAGATTCTGGATATTGTCCTCAATATGTATATACTTCTTGAATTGTGTTCCGGTGCAAGTAAGCATAGTAATTGCTTTTCACACTGAGTAATGACACAGCATGGTTTGTATTTCATTTCCCAGTCTGGTACAGTATTCATATAGCCTTGCAATGTATGTAATATTCATTCAAACACATACACTACCATAATCAGTAAAATAGCTAATAAAAGGAATAAAATTCAGAAAAGTTCAATGGTCTATTATGTGATTTAAAGGAAATGGATCTCTTCACTTCAAGATTGCGTTGCAGAGATTATCGATCCCGAACGTAACATTTGCTGAAGAGTATGTGAAAAAATGAATATCATGGGCAGTACGATCAAGAATGAAGGATATTGTTGTAAAGCCTGGAAAAACAATGAAGAGACATATTGATGGCATCATGGAAGCCATAAGAACAGGCATCAATTCAGCTGTCGTAGAGGGATTAAACAACAGATCAAAACTGCATTCAAGCGTTCCTATGGCTTCAGAACTAATGAATACAGGGATACGATCAGATATCTTGTGACAGGTGGATTGAAGTTACCCACAATAAACTGAAGAGAACCAATTTAATAAAGGAAACGCCTAATAATAAAACTGAACTCCAATTTCACGAATTAAGAATTATTTCTTATAATAAATAAGTTTAGCAATAAATCTAGATATAATCGTCCCTGACCTTTTTCTTATCAAGGAAAACGTCAGATGGTGTTATGATATAATAGAATTCACCAAGCTTTCCAAAATCACCGTTGATATCCTTTACAAGCTTCCTAATGGATACATCAATCTGGTTTGTATTGTTTGGGTCCTTATTGGCGTTGCTGATGTCTATGATTACAATATTTTTTTGGTAAGCCAGTTTAGCTGCTCTTGACACATGATCAGCCCTTTCTACATCGACCACTTTTATGGACTTCAGGCTTCCATTTTCCTGAGATGTGTCAAACCGGTAGTCCTGAAGGTCCAGATATTCTATTGTATCATCCAAATCCTGTTCTTTTTGTCCTTTTTTTCCAATTAATGCCATACTTTTACCTCATTTATAGCATTACAACAGAATCTATACCCTTAATCTTCTTTATTTCACTTAGGAGATCTGTTGTTATGGGCGTTTCCGTTACTATTCTTCCAACTGGTTCATCACTGATTATAGGATCACTTACCATTACCTGCCTTATTCCAATCCCTCTGCTGGAAATTAAATTGATAACAGAACTTATTATTCCAGGTTTTGAGGGGTCTTCTGCTTTTATTTCAATGATTCCCAGATCCAGAAGCTTGGAGCTTGCACTGCTCATATCTGCTATTGGCTTCAGTTTCTTGAAGAATTCAAAAAGCTTCGGGTCCTCCCTGATTTTTTTTATGACCTGTATTACAACTCGCTTATCCACGTCAATTGCTTCTGCTAGAGAGCTTGGTCTCACTTCTACTTTACCACTGTATAGTGAGAATTCACCATCAAATTTCTCATTTACAGAAAACCCGTAGTTCATCAAATATTTTATTATCTTCATCTGAGAAGGGTACTTGCCAAAGGCATTGTTTATCAAATCCCACATGTTCATTTCCCTCCTATGTTCCATCTATTATTCCATCTTCTGATACCTGAATCACGGCTTCTCCTTCCGGTAAGTATGGAGAGTCTATCAGTCTTGCAATCCTCTTCCCGGCCTTTCCCTTTCTCAGATATATCCTGAATGTTGCCGTGTGTCCTACTATATTTCCTCCAATAGGTGCCGTTGGATCACCGAAGAATACATCGGGTCTTGCGGCAACCTGGTTGGTAACTGCTATGACTGCATTCTGGAGTGTCCCAAATCTCAGCAGATCATGCATATGCCTGTTTAGCAGTTGCTGTCTTTCTGAAAGTGATCCTCTTCCCATATATTCTGAACGAAAATGCGATGTGAGTGAGTCAACAATCAGAAGTTTAGCCTTGTATTCCTTCGCCATCTCACTTGCTTTTTCACCTAGAAGTATCTGGTGGTGTGAATTATATGCTCTTGCCACGTGTATTCTCCTCAATACTTCATCAGAATCCAGTTCCCTGTACTTGGACATCTGAATGATTCTTTCAGGCCTGAATGTATTTTCAGTGTCTATGATCAGAACATCAGAGTTGAATCCGCCTTTTTCTTCCGGCATAGTGCAGTTCACAGCAAGCTGATGCATAATCTGGGTTTTCCCGGAACCAAATTCTCCAAAGAATTCTGTAATTGACTGGGTTTCAAGGCCACCTCCAAGTAGTGTATCAAGATTGTTGCTCCCTGTTGTCAGTCTTAAAACATCCTTTCTTTTTTGGAATATCTCTTCTCCAGTTTCAAAGTTTCCTATATCAGCAATTTTTCTCGCCGCTGAAATGATCTTTGCCACTGAGCCTTCACCTATCCCGGTAAGCTCAGAAACATCCTTTGGAGAGGCGGTCGCAATGGCCATTATATCATCAAGACCGTTTTCCCTGAGCTTCTCAGCTGTTGCTTCACCTACACCTGGAATATCTTCAATTGTCAATTTCTTGCTTTCGTCCTTTGCTTCCTCTTCTTTTTTTATCTTTTCATTTTTTTCCATTAATTTTTCCCCCTGATTTCCATTGCCTTATCTGTTTCTTCTATGGATGATTCCCTGTCCCTTTCCTGAAGCATTGATCTAATGGCATCAATGTTTTCAGGAACCACATCACTCTCCTGATGTACTGCCTGTATATATCTTAAATTATCGTTATTTGCATATATAGATTCCTTCCAGACAGGTATCTCGAAGAGGTCGCCTCTCTTCCTGCCCATTTCCTTTCCCAGGTCCATCAGCTGGGCAGTTGATGTGAGCCCTTCCTTTCCTGATACAGTTATTATTCTTCCATATTCCCTGAAAAGATCCAGTGTATCATCCTGTGTGATGGTCTTTTCCAGTGTTAGATTCACCACGTGTACATGCATGAGGGTCGTTGGTACCTTTATTGCCACCGTATTGGCTTCCCCTATTTTTAATACGGTCTTCAGATCTGGCCCATGGTGTGATGGAAACCCTAGAGATGGCTCTATTGCGTTTATTGGCCCCTTCTTGCTGTCATTTGGATCAGTTGCCCTTCTGACTATAGTTGCCTCAACTTTTCGTACACCAAACTTCTGCATGCATGCTGAAACTGTCCTGGCCATGGCAGTTGTGTTGCATGAAACAACGCGTACATAATCTTTTCCCCATGAATCCACAAAATTACCATAGGCATTAAAACTGGCTTCTACAAGTGCAGCCGATTCTCCCCCCTGGAATATTGCCTTTTTCCCTGCCGTCTTGTATATCTGTATATTTTTTTCTCCCTGTCCTTCTGGGGTTGCATCCACTACAATATCCACGTCATCCAGAAGTTCCTCCATTGTTCCTTCAGCTTCAATATTTGATTGCGAGAAAGCCTTCAGTGTTTCTTTATCACTCGAGAATATACGATAATTTCTTGCAGCTTCCCTGGCTACATAATCTGGTTTTCTTTTCACTACCCCGGCCACAGACATATCTTTCTGGGCTCTGACTGCGTCAGCCACTCTTCTGCCGATTGTTCCATATCCATTAATAGCCACTTTTATCATTTCTGCATTTTCACCTGTATATTGAATCTGGACCAGAGACTGAATCCTGTTCAGCAGTTGCTGCCTTATATTCACTTGCTACTTTTGATATTTCTTCGTGTATCTTCTTCACGCTCTCCTCAAGCACCGCTGTTTTTATTCCTAGTTTATAAATCGCATTCAGTGCTTTAATCACTGATAGCACAGCATCGTGATCGGGTATTGCGACTGATACATTTGTAAGAAGTGCTATTGCATTCTGCCCTGTAAGGATACTTTCATTCAGAATGGCACCACCCATTCCACCGATCAGAGCAGCTTCAGCAATGGCTATTCCAGTACTCTTTAAACTTTCAATTCTCTCCAGACCAGCTACGAGATATGCCTCCCTTTCCTCTGGAAGGTCCTCTACGGGAACTCCATCTATGATCACAAACTCCTTCGGGTTGAATGGCTTGATCCAGTCCATCAGTGTTTCTGTAATTTCATACAAACCCTCAATGTCTACAGGCACCTCACATTGAATGATCATTAAAGTACCCTTATCATTGGAATAAATTCTGAAAGGACTTCTCATCTTTCCTCCAACGAAAACCGTAACGGGTGCTATTTGATGTGATTTCAATTTTGCGACTTCGTGTAAACCAAACTGCTCTATGATGTAGCTTGTTGTTGTTACACCCAGTGTAGTCTGCCCAATGAACCCACCGATAACGATAGGGTTGGTGAAGTGTACATCTTCATTGCATATGACACCAACTTTGGTCTGGTTATTTTCCATGAATAGATATAGACAAACTTTATATTTTAAAGTTTGGAAAAATCTCAATATGTTCTCATAACTGCACTTTTAGAAGGAAATCATGCAGTTTGAGCAGAAAAGTAATTCTTATGAAAATAACCTGAGTGATGAAATCCATGGATACCTGTTCAGATTTTCCTTATTCACGGGAAAAATCATTTCAATTATTACTTATTCACGTATTTCACGAAAAGTTCAAAGAGATTATGAAAGCCATCTTCCCATGTGTTAAGCTTTGGCTTCGTTATCCTAACCCCATAAACAATTGGCACTTCGATCAATCTTCCATTCCTCATAGCCTCGATCTTTATATCCTGGGAATAGGACATTCCATCACTTAGATTCTTCATCCTGGCGTATAAGTCCTTCCTGAATATCCACATGCCACTCTGGGAATCATATAACCTGAAGCCATAGAGAATTGCAAGGGTTTTGTTTAGAATCTTGTTTCCTATTAGATGTAATGTAGTGTATGAATAAGTCGTTCTCAACGTCATCCTGTCACACGAGATGAAATCGACCCTGTCAATGAAAAGTAATTCTATTAAGGGACCTACCGCTTCAGCAGGATAGGTGCCATCGCCATCCAGACAGACAATAATTTCCCCTTTTGCCTCCTCGATCCCAGTTTTATATGCCCTACCGTATCCTTTTCTTGGTTCTTCTATGACTTTTGCCCCCTTTTCTGAGGCAATTTCCCTAGTTTTATCAGTGGAATTTGTGTCCACGACGATAATCTCCAATGGCCTGAGATACTGGAGATCGTCAATGACCTTGCCAATTGTTCTACCTTCGTTCATTGTTGGGATCACTATGGATATATTACAGTTAACAGTCACTTGAAGGTGCATAATTAATTTATTATTAATATATTTGTTAATGTCCTTAGGTTTCCCGGCTGCAAGAGTTCCTTTCGATTTGATAACGGTTATGGGAGCAGAATCGCAGAATACATAATTGTTCTTCAAAGTAAGGAGATTCAATCAGAAGTACTCATTTTAGATTCTGATGTGAAATAGTATAATTTCATTGAACAGAATTCATTTTTTTAAATTCATCAAGGATGGGATTCCTCAGGAATACTGGAAAATCTGTGATAGAGTCGACTTTTACTTCCTTTATCTGCTTGGTCGAATTCCTCTCCCTTATTGTTACCACATCCCTTTCCAGTGTATCATAGTCCACTGTTATACAGAAAGGTGTTCCTATTTCGTCCTGTCTGGCATATCTTCTTCCTATTGCTCCTGATTCATCAAACACTGAATATGGCTCAATTTCCTGGAGTTTCGCAAATATTTCTCTTGCCTTTTCCAGCAATCCGTCCTTTTTCTGCAATGGAAGGATTGCTACCCTGTACGGTGCTATTTCTGAAGGAAAGGTGAGATATGAATATTCATTTTCCCTCTTCTTCATATTTGATATTATTGATGCCGCTATCATCCTGTCCAGTCCTATTGATGGCTCAAGTACCCTTGCTATTTTTTCTGCTTCGTAAAACAGATTTTCACCGGATTCCCTGATATGTCTTGAAAGATCATAAGTGCCCCTATCGGCTATACCGGCTATTTCAAGCCATGAGTCATTTATCCTGGCCTCTAAATCCCAGCATTCCTTTGAGTAATGTGCAAGTTCATCTTTCCGATGTTGCCTGAATCTCAGCCTTTCTGGAGATATCCCTATCTTAATAGCCAGTCTGTAAACAGTTTCCATGAAGAATGCATGATCATTAGAACCTATAATATGGGAATTTACTGCATTGGATAGATTGATCCTGTGCTCTTTTGAATACATGTCATGAAGTGTAACCTCGCAATCACCGCGAGGTATGAAATTGGCTTCCCGGTCAGCTTCAAGGAATACTTCTGCCTCGGCCATGTTGAATTCTTTCTGCCTTATTATTCCCTGCCTTGGTGAAATTTCATTTCTGAATCCTTTTCCCTGCTGTATTACGATCATGGGAAGTTTTCCCCTGTTGTAATTGAGAAGTAGCTTGAAATTGACAAATATCCCCTGGGCTGTTTCAGGTCTCAGATACATTATTTCACCACCAGATCTTGTTTCAAACATCAGGTGAAATTCATATGGATCAGTTAAGATATTACCACATTTCTGGCATTTGAAGTTGCCACTTGACACAATTAATTTTGCCTCTTCCAGTGTCTCTGGTATTTTGGAACCACCATAGCTCTCTATAACATTTTCAAGCTTGTATCTTGTTTTACATTTTGAACATGTAATTGCCATATCGATGAATTTGTCCACATGCCCGGAAGCTTTCAGAACTACTTCCGGGGTGAGGTTTGGTGTGTCTATCTCAATTGCACCTATTCTTGTGAACTCATTTTTCCATTCCTGATATATCCTTGTCTTAAGAATTGAGCCAAGTGGGCCATAATCGTTCAACCCTGCAGAGCCACCATAAATAGAAAATGATGGCCAGAAGAAACCCCTCCTTTTGGATAATTCAATCATTACTTCCAGTTCGTCCACTCCGTTCACTCTTCCCTATTTCCGACTCCTATTTGATTATTATTTTTCTTTCAGGAATACCGCCAGGATATCAAGATCAGTCAGGATTCCTTCAAGACCGTTAACGCTGGATGTGACAGGAAGCTGGTTGAAATTACCGTCCCTCATCTTTCTTGCGACGAGAGCGAGCCTCTCATTTAAATTCGCGACTACCGGTTTCCCTATTGCTATGGATTCTGCCGGATCTTCCGGTATTTTCAAATGATTCTTCTCAATGAAGTAAGAGACTACATTTCTCACTGAATCCCATGACCATGGATCATCGTCTGATACTGTTTCCACATCATCCACCCTTACTGTGCTAACATCAATTTTGTCAAAAAGGTCCCTGTCGGTGATCAAGCCCTTGAAATTCCCATGTGAATCTGTTACTGGATATGTGAATATACCTGTAAGTTTCATAGATCTGTATACAACCGGAAGAGGAGTTTTTTCCCATATGGGAAAGGCAAGACTTTTCATTACTTCCTTCACCAGAATATTTCCATATGTTTTTTCAATGGTTTTCAAGAAATCCTGCGGCGTAAGTATCCCGATCACTTCGTCCCTACTGTTCACTATTGCGGCATGCCTTCTCTTTTCCTTTACCATCAATATGGCTGCCTCCCTTATTTCTGTGTCATCCCTTATGGATGGTTCGCTTCTTGTAATCCTCGTTGCCTGTGTTTCTTCAGGATTGGCGAATACATCTCTTCTTGATATTATTCCAACATATTTTCCGCTGGAATTAACGACTGGCATTCCCGTTATGTTATTCTTTATCAACACAGAAACAGCCTGTGCCACTGTTGAAGGGAGTGAGAATATTACCGGATCCGGCGTCATGATTGACTGGACACTTTCCATGACTTAGTTAATAAGGACGAGATTAAAAATACTATGGATGGGTAACCCATATGCAGTTCTTATTTTGCTAAATTTCAAAATCCAGATTTAACAGTGAGTTGCCCTATCATACTTTTTCAGCATAATCCTATTAATAACTTTTATCATCCTGCAGAGTGGAACTAAGAAAGATAAGAATTGGAGATAGGGTGATGGAACTTGGTTCAGAACTTATTGAAGCCACGGTAATAGAAAGAAAAAACCGCTTTCTGGTGGAAGTGGGAGTCTTCAGGCAGAATTTTGGATGTTCATCTCCATGATCCTGGGAGACTCAAAGAGCTGATTTTTCCAGGTTCTACTGTGAATATCAGGAAAACTAAAGGAGCAAAGACATCATTTTCCATTACATCTGCAGTTCTGGATGGTGAGGAAATATTGCTTGACACAAGATTTCATAATGGGATCGCAGAGTTTTTTATTAATGGAAATTTCCGCAGGGAGGTGACACATGGTGATTCGAGATATGACTTCGCCATAGAAAATGGATATGTTGAAGTGAAGGGTTGCTCCATGCAATTGAATGAATATGTAATTTTTCCCGATGCGCCAACAATGAGAGGTGCAAAACATATCCGGAATCTGACAAAAATGAAGAAGGAAGGAAAAGATACAAATCTTATTTTTCTCCTGTTTCGTAAGAATACAAAATTCTTCTATCCAAATAAAGTGACAGACCCCCTATTTGCAGAGGCATTTTTTGAAGCTGTATCAACAGGTGTGGGTATGATATTTCCAAGATTCTCAATGAAAGGAGGAGATATTTTCTTCGAAGGCATGAACAGACTCGGGGAGAACCCTTTCCATTGATTTGGGTTTTTTCACTCGATTTAAAAAGCCATTAACCTTTGGTTGTCTACAATACTACATTTCATCATACTCTACCTTGATTGATTCCATATGTACATATGATCCATATTTAGTTCCAATCGTTGAACAGAAGATGATTGTTTATTATAAATTTCAGGAATCATCATTCCATGATTACTTCACTTCTTAAAATATATGTAACTGATCGAATTAAAAAATATTTAAAAGTTATCAAATATACAGTTCAAAAGGAATTAGTATGTCGGTTAAAAACGATTATGATTTAATTGTAGCTGGAGCGGGTCTGGCTGGAACTCTGGCCGCAACAATGGCTGCAAGGGGCGGAATATCGGTTCTACTTGTTGACAGAAACGAAGAGAAAAATGTAGGAAGAAAAACAAACTGGGGATGGACCTGCGGTGACGCGGTTGCAGCATCCCATATAGATTATATCCAGGAAAACCTTGGCGTAAAGTTTTCAAGCCCTGAACTTGACCTGCCGGTGGACGGTGTTATGGCTCTGTCCCCCGACCTTAACTCCAGATATCCATTTGATGGAAAGGGATTTTCACTGAACAGACCAGTATTTGAAAGGAAGCTTCTTTCAATTGCAAGGGGTGAGAAAATTGATTACATATCTAAATTCGAGGTCACAGGGCCTATAGTTGAGGATGGTTTCATTAAGGGAATAACTGGCAGGGATCAGGACGGAAAGAATGTTGAATACAGGTCAAAGATAGTTATCGATTCCCTGGGTGTATCAACAGTTTTGAGAAGAAAGTTACCTGAAAATAATTTTGTTGACAGAATGGTTGACATAGATGATATAGAGAGCACAGGGAGATATATATATAATTTTGAACTTGAAAAAGAGGATTCAAATTATTATGATAGCAGGTATGCCCTGATACATCTTAATAATGAACTTGCTCCAGGCGGATATGGCTGGGTATTCCCGAAGTCAAACGGCAAGGTGAACATCGGACTGGGAGTTCAGAAAAAGGCCCTTGATATAAGAAACAAGAAAATGGGAAGAAATGACAATTTACAGACCCTTATTGACAACTATGTAAAGTGGCTTCCAAATTTCAAAAACCTCAGGGTTGATGACACGGACAGTAATGGAAAAGGTATATGGTCAGTTCCTGTTAGAAGGCAGATGGAGAGCCTTGTCTACAATGGTTACATGGGTGCTGGAGATAGTATGACCATGCCCAATCCAATCAGCGCAGGCGGTATAGGACCGGCACTGATCGCGGGTGTTATTGCAGGCAGAAATGCAGCCCAGTCCATATCAAAAGGAGATGTATCAGTATCCGGTCTCTGGAACTATAATCTTGATTTCAATGAGAAATATGGAATGAAGATGGCCGGAATGGAGGTTTTCAGGATTTATTTGCAATCTGTAAACAATGAAATTCTGAACTACGGCATGAAAACGTTCTTAACCAAGAAAGAAGCCAGTGATCTTACGGTTGGAATGATCCCCGAGCTTTCTCTGGCCGGCAAAGCCAAGATGATAATAAAGGGAATGAAGAATATGAACGCATTCTCAAATCTTGTTTATACAGTCAGGAAGATGAATGAAATGAACAAGATATATGAAAACTACCCTAAAACTCCAAAGGACTTTGATGCGTTCAAGGAGAGGGTTGTGAAGGAGATAGAGAACACAAAGAAGAGATTTCCAACTTCACCTCTCTGAAAATTGAAATGTTTTATCATTATTTTAAGATGAATTCCCAGATGTACTGGTTATTTATCAATGGTATCTTTTTAAGATCTGCAATGTGTGAAATCTCCTTCCTTAAATGACTTTCTGTACTGCAGATCACATTTATATTACCTGAAGAGTTTATAATACCAGTAGCTTCTTCCTCCGTCAATTCCTTTATTTCACCACCATCAATAAGCGTGATCCTCTGGCGGTCATAAAATATGTATTCTTCAGACTTAATCCTTAGAAATGATTTAATCCTGTCCTTCAGAATGTCAATAGTTGGTGCCCTTACCATTGCCTCCCCGGTAGATCTCATTTCGGCAGAAAGCATATAGTCGCTTTCGTGAAACCTGTTAAAGGGGAATACTGGTATCTTTGCTGCATAATCCTTCACATCTATGTCAATAGTGGTATTGCTCCGACCAAGGATCATTGCGATCCCATTTTCAACCCAGTTTACTCCTGACCATTTACTTATAAATGGAACAGTTCTGCTTGCCCGTGCATTCAGCTCAATGACATAGAGCAGACCATCCTTTTCCATGAACTGTATATTTGTGAATCCACTAATGGAGTAAAAATCAAGAAACTTCTCAGCAATAACCTTCATCCTCGTTTCAAGTTCCTTATCCGGTATGTCCGGACCGCAAATTGCCATAGAGTCCCCGGAGTGAATTCCGGCGGGTTCAATCTGTTTCAATATGCCTGCAATCATAAGCTGCTTACTACTGCTTATGAAATCCAGATCATATTCTGTTGCTCCTTCAAGCAACTCAGAAATCAGTAATGGAAATTTTACAGTACTACTTTTCAGTTTATTTATGAAGGTTTCAATATCCCCAGGGGACCTGCTCACAAACATGGAAGATCCCCCTATTATGAAGCTGCCTCTTATTATTACCTTATTCTGCAATAATTCTGATTTTTCTCTTATTTCTTCACCGCTGAACGCCTCATGCCATTTAGCCTGAGCTATACCCAGATGATCAAGGTCCCTGGAAAATGTTGACCTATTCTCAATTCTTGCTATGGATGAGGGTTTTGTTCCCATAATTATATCCTCACCGTATATCTTCCCAATTTCGTATGCCATGTTCTGCCCGGTCTGCCCGGAGAACTGTATGATTATTCCAGCTGGCCTTCTTTTTTCAATTATTCCACTTACATATTCCAGTGTGAGGGGATCAAAATAGAGTTCATCTGATGTGTTAAAATCGGTGGATACGGTTTCAGGGTTTGAATTTATCATGAGTGATCTATAGCCAAATTTCTTCAGTGCCTGTATAGCCTTTACAGAACTGTAATCAAATTCAAGACCCTGTCCAATCCTGTTTGGGCCAGAGCCAATAATCAATACTGAATCTTTTCTCCTTGGACCACACTCATCATCCTCATAATACGTTGAATACAGGTATTTCGTCCTTGAACTGAATTCGGAGGAAGATGAATCTATCATCCTGAAACTTGGAAAGAGACCAGCTTTCTTCCTCATTAAGAGGATTTCAGACTCGTTTATTCCAGTTTTCCATGAAATTATTCTGTCAGGATATCCATATCTTTTCAGTTCCGGCAGGTATTCTTCAAGATTAACTACAGACTTTCCGAGAAATTTGAACATATTAGATAACCTTTGGACTATTTCTATCTGCCAGCCTGTCATTGTCGCTATCAGATTGAGATCCATCTCCTGATTCAATGCAGATATTACATATCCAAGCCTCTTCCAGTTTGCCTGTTTTAAATTATTCAGGATTTCATCCTCATCTACTTCTGAGAAATATCTGCTGAAATCAATTTCTGTAGCTGCTACAGCCTTGAGAAAAGCCTCCTCGAAGGATCTTCCTATACCCATGGCTTCTCCCGTAGATTTCATGGATATTCCTATGGAACCTGAATCAGTGAATTTTCCAACAGGCCATATGGGAATTTTAACTATTACATAATCCATCGATGGCTCAAAGGAAGCAGAGGTATTTTCAGTTATGGGATTTGAAATTGAAACCAAAGAATCTCCCAGAATTACCATGGTTGCAACCTTTGCAATTGGATAACCACTCGCCTTGGAAGCAAGGGCGGAAGATCTGGAAGTACGCGGGTTTATTTCCACAACAAAGAAATTTCCACTTTCCATGTCAACTGCAAATTGAACATTGCAGGCACCAACAATTCCGACTATGTCCGCTATATTCAATGCTGTCTTCCTCATCCTCTGGTGAATATTATCTGGAATCGTCAGGGATGGTGTTACCACAATACTTTCTCCCGTATGTACTCCCATTGGATCAATATTTTCCATGTTGCATATCATTATACTGTTCCCTGAATTGTCCCTGATAACCTCGTATTCCATTTCAATAAGGCCCAGCAGGGACTTCTCAATGTCCACGGATTCCTGGGCTGAATCTGAAAATATTTCCTCCAGGACCTGGACCAGTTCTGATCTGTCCTTAATTATCTTGCCTGATAACCCGCCCAGCGAAAAAGAGGTCCTGAGGATGACTGGAAAGAAATCAATTTCTGCGGCTATTTTTCCATAATCACTTCTTTTTAGAGAAATAGACCAAGGTATTGCTATGCCGTTTTTTTCCATTACAGAATGAAATACCTCCCTGTCTTCTGCGATTCTTATGGATTCAGGTTGAGTTCCAAGGATTTTCACATTTTTTTCTTTCAGGAAACCATTGTTATGCAGCTCCATTACAAGATTCAGCGCGGTTTGCCCCCCCATTGATCCAATTATGTGCGTTACTCCTTCTGTTTCAATTATACGCTCTGCATTTTCCCTGTTTATGGGTTCAATGTATACCTTATCTGCATTGTAGTTATCTGTTTGGATTGTTGCCGGATTTGAATTGAGGAGGATTGTGTAAATATTTCTTTCCCTCAATATCCTGCAGGCCTGGGTTCCTGCATAATCAAATTCAGCAGACTGCCCTATGACCACAGGTCCCGAACCGATCACCAGGACCCGCATATCCTCTTCCCTAGTTTCTGATTCCATCCATTACACTCCTCATTATATCAAAAAACCCGGTGCTGTCCCTAGGTCCGGGTGAGCCTTCCGGGTGAAACTGTGCACTCAGCAGCATTTTCTCCTCCATTCCAATCATTTCTGGTGTACCATCGTTCATGTCCCTGTACATTATTTCTACACCACTGATATTAAGTGAATCCTCTGCTATCCTGAAATTGTGGTTATGTGATGTGATGAATGACCTTTGTCCATTCCCAACAGAGTGATTTGAACCATGGTGACCGAACTTCATCTTTTCAATCTTTCCTCCAATGACTTCGCCTATAATCTGATGTCCCAGACATACACCGAAAACGGGCACTGTTCCTATGACATTTTTCAGTTCCTTTTTCAATTGCCTGAATACTGCGTTTCCAGGATCGCCAGGCCCGTTTGACAGAAAGATTCCATCATAATCCTCATACGTCTCAGGCAGATTGAATATGTTAACGATTTCAAGATTCCCGAGCTTTGAAACTTCCCTCAGAAGAGACGACTTCGTGCCCATGTCAACAAAGAGAATTTTCTTCTGTCCTTCTCCATTGATGATGTAGGATTCCTTTGTTGAGAATTTTCTTATCAGTTCTTCTGTGTCCATTTCCGGGAAATGATCCGGCATCCTATCTGTGGAAGTAATGAAACCTTTAAGGTTTCCCGAATCCCTTATTTTTTGGGTTAACTTTCTCGTATCAATACCGTATATTCCTGGAACATGCTTCAATTTTAGCAGATCGTCCAGATTTTTGAAACTACTATTTCCAGGTATGATTCCATCCTTGACCACTATCCCGCTTGCACTTATCCTGTCACTCTGGGCTATGTCCTTCATATAGTCATAATAGAACATTGAGGGGAAGTTGAACACTATAATCTGACCCCCATATGATGGATCAGTCATTATTTCATAATATCCTGTGAAGGATGTATTGAAGACAAGTTCACCAGTTGAACTGTCACATGAACCAAATGCCTTCCCCTCAAAGGACGAGCCATCCTCGAGAAGAAGGTATCTTCTCACTTCAGGCATCCTCCTTTGTTCACAATGCGGGCATACCCAGAGAAATTCTCGTAAAATTCTTTAACGTTTCTCTGTTTCATTAGACCCTAAAAAGACTGATTATTCTTTCCTATAAAAATATTGGCACGAATGGATCAGATACCACCGTACAAATAGGGAAAAGCTAATAATTGATTGTTACGATTGTAACGGATGAAATTCACCTATGCAAACGGGAAGGTAGATTCTGGTACAGGGGAGTTTGCATTAATAACTAAGTCAGGATTTGCAGGGAATCTTTCAATTAATGTTTCTGGGAACTTCAATGCAATCATAAAAAGAAACACAGCCGGACTTGTAATTTATGCTTCAAATGGAAGGGTAGGCATTATAAAAAGAAACCTTAACGTTGTAATTGGAAATGAAGAATATTTCGTCAGGTTGAATGAACTGGGCTCAATTGTTTCAAAGAAAGATTCTGAAACAGTCATACGTGATTCAAATTCTGATGTGCTTACCTTAAGGAGGCAGGGTAAGGAGGTCATAGCAGAAATCAACGACAGTAAATACATCCTCCTGGCGATGATATATCTTGCCCTGACCGGTTATTTTGAGAAAAGTATTGCAAAAATGCCAAGTCCATTCTCCCGGAGGAATGGCATTATTTCCAACATCATGATTGTCGCGGCAATTCTTGTGTTCCTGTTCCTTAACACGAAATATATAGGTGGTATTTATGGAGGGCTCGCACTTACTGTGCTGATCCTTGCTGGTGCTTTCATACTGAGAAGAATACCACCCAGGATGAATGATAATCCAAAACCTGACAGGTAATTTATTCCAACCTGATGGATGATATTGCTTCCTCCATACCAGTTAGAGGAGATTGAAACTTACCTACTGATCTTTCTTCAATTTTTCAAGCATTTGAATCCTCTTTGCCGGATGTGGATGATCACTGAATATCGACTGTGACAGTGATATCTTCATATGCTTCCATTCTTCAAGAAGCCTCCTGTGATCTCTCATTTCTCCCTGATCAAGTCCTGAAAACATCAGCATACTGCTTGTTGTATTTCGAGCACTTTTTCTGAGATACTTCTTCTGGGGTGTGGATGCCACGATTTTAGCAAGAGCAGTCTGCAGATTTTCTGCACCACCGGGTATTGTTTGTGCTGAATTGACATCTGCATAGGATTCCCTCATCCTGTTCACACCAAGGATCATTATGTTGAAGATGAAACTCGCCCCCATCATCACCAGTGCGATTATGAATATGGAACCGTTGCCACCCTTTCTTCCACCTCCAAATAGCATTGAATATCCGAAATAGAATATTATGGTTGGTATCAATCCTATGGCAAGCAACAGTGCAACATCGTGGTGTTTCAGGTGTCCGATTTCATGACCCATTACAGCCTCCACCTCGTCCCTGTTGAGGATATTCAGGAGACCTCTCGTAACAGCCATTCGTCTTCCTGATAGAAGTGAGCCATATGCGAATGCGTTTGCCACAGGTGTTTCAGCAATGAAAAGTTCTGGAACTTTCTGGTTATTGTAGCTGCATACCTGCTGGAGCGAAGCATATAGCCAGGCGGTTGATGGTTCCTGTGGATTCACCTTCCTGAGATGGTACATCCTGCCTATGATATAGGGTGAAAGAAGATATTGAGCAATATCCATTATGAACACTATGACAAGTATTATCCCAAGAAATGCAAAAGAATAAGAAAGATTGAAGAAGTAATTCGCCACCACTGAGATTAGAAGCCCTGCAACCACTGCTATACCTATACCGGCGAGGATTGTTGCCAGCCTTATCCTGATGCCTGTAAAATCCATATACAGACATGAAAAATCAGCTTAAGAATATTTGTGGAAAAATTTTTAAAATTAAACGGCTACTGGCTGAACCTGCTTTGCTCCATCTGTTTCTTTCTTCTTCTTTTTTCTTCCATGCCTACCCTTGCTATGCCAAATCCCAGTATGAGATAATAGAATGTAAGAAATCCTGTGAATACGTAGAAAAGAATATTGCTAAAGTATGTTGGAACATTGAATGCAAAGGACCATATGAATATGAGGCTGAATATGTAAAAAACTATTGATGCCGCGTATATTGCCCAGTGTTTCCTGAATGCCATGGGAATACTCCATTTTCCATGGAAATTGAACTTTCTTCTTCTTGTTCTTAATATGAATGTTGTAAGGGGGATGAATATAAAAGAATAGATAGCCAACAGTATGACTATATCCAGAATTGATGAAAGCCCAAAGAATAATCCAAAAATGAATGGGATTATGGAAATAACTATGATATTAATAATTGAAAATAGCCAAACAATATTTTTTCTAGAGAGCAGCCTCAGTATTATATAAGTTGAAATCAGTGGAGCAATGAACGCAAATATGCCCATTATATATTCAAATGATTTATCCCAGAAGCTTCTCGTTGTTGCGCATACCTTCTATCCTCTTAATTTTTTTGAAATGAAATGACAGTAAGAGGTGCTGAAACTTACAATATTGCATAGAAATAAATACGATGTTAGAATGGAAAAATAATGACGGAAAAATTATACTTCAACGATTCCTACTTGAAGGAGTGCGATGGAAGAATCAACAGGATCACAGATAAGGGAGTTATTCCTGACAGAACGGTATTCTATCCTTCGGGAGGCGGACAACCTGGGGATTCAGGCATACTTACGGTAAATGAAAAGAATTACAGGGTAAGCAATACCATTAAGGAAGGGGATGAAGTGCTCCATGTTATTGAAGGACCCTTTGATGATTTGAAGGAAGGAGATCACTTTCACGGAGCTATAGACTGGGAAAAAAGATACAGTTATATGAAGTATCACACATCAATTCACCTTATAGATGGAATTGTCAATAAAATGCCAGATTATGAAGGGCTGATAACTGGTAGCCAGATATATGAGGATAGGGCAAGAGTTGATTTTTCGATGGAGGATTTTTCCCAGGAAATGGCACAGGAAATAATAGACAGGGTAAACAGGGCTATAATGGAAAATCACGATATAAGGATAAAATACATCTCAGGAGAAGAAGCTGTAAAAATTCCAAATATTTCAAGGACTGCACCTGGGAGGGAACTCATAAAAAACCTTTCCATTGTGAGGATAATAGAGATAGTCGGAATTGATGAACAGGCAGATGGTGGAACGCATGTTTCAAATACCAGCGAACTGGGCCAGATAAAATTGCAGAAGATCGAGAATAAGGGGAAAAAGAACAAGAGGTTATATTTTACACTGGTGCCTTTTTAATACATAGTTAATTTTTTCTTTAAGTAAGCCATTCTTAATCATGACAAATTTAGGGTGGGTTGATGATGAGCTTGAAAGTCTGAAGAACGAAGGCAGATATGTACCAATAAGAATTCTTGAAACTTCTCAGGGAGCTCACGTAAAAATTGAGGGAAAAGAAGTTCTCAATATGTGTTCCAATAATTACCTGGGACTTGCAAACAATCCAGAAGTGAAAAAGGCAGTTATTGAAGCGATTGATGAATATGGAATAGGTGCAGGAGCTGTCAGATCCATAGCTGGAACAATGGAAATACACATGAAACTTGAGGAAAAGGTAGCATCTTTCAAGCATATGGAATCAGCACTCGTATATCAGGGAGGACTTCTTGCAAACCTTGGTACTATACCGGTTCTGGTGGGGAAGGAGGATGTTATTTTCAGCGAAGAACTAAACCATGCAAGTATAATTGATGGCATGAGATTGAGTTCAGCAAAGAAATATGTTTACAATCACATGTCAGTTGACAATCTTGAAAAAAACCTTAAGGAACATAGAAAAGAGGGAAAAAGATCACTCATAGTAACTGATGGGGTCTTCAGCATGGATGGGGATATAGCGCCTGTAAAAGAGATCCAGGAGTTAAAGGATAAGTATGATACGATGTTCTATGTTGATGACGCTCACGGTGAAGGGGTACTGGGCAAGAATGGAAGAGGTATAGTTGATCACTTTGGCCTTCAGGGTAAAGTAGAGATTGAAATGGGCACCTTTTCCAAGGCCCTCGGTTCCATGGGAGGCTTTGTGGCTGGCAGCGAGAAACTCATAGATCTTCTAAAGCAGAGGGCAAGGCCATTTCTGTTTAGCAGTGCATTGAATCCAGGTGATACTGCAGGTGTTCTGAAATCCATAGAGATAATGGAAAGGGATGACTCACTGGTCAAGAAGCTGTGGGAAAACGCAAACTTCCTGCAGAAAGGTTTTAGGGATGCAGGATTCAAACTAACCTCTACAAAGACACCGATTACCCCTGTGGTTATAGGTGATGAAAAGAAAACTCTTGAACTCAGCAACTACCTGTATAAGAATGAGGGGGTTTTTGCTTCACCAATTGTGTTTCCCACTGTAGCAAAGGGAGTTGCCAGGATAAGGGTCATGCCATCAGCAGTGCACTCAAGGGATGACCTGAAAAGGACTCTCGAGGCTTTTGAGAATGGGGCAAAGGCACTGAAGATAAAGTGAGGATTGCTAAAAATTTTTAACTTATGTCAATGAAGCTTCCTTTTGTTGACAAATTATAAAATATCTCCTTTTACTACTTGGGATAAGTGTGAATGAATGATAGGAGCAATTTTGTCCGGAGGATACGGCAAGAGATTGAAACCAATTACCGATGAGATACCAAAAGTTTTAGTTGAAATAAAACCAAACTACACCATAATGGACAGACAGATACTGGATTTTAAATATCTTGGAATTGAAGATATTTACGTACTTTCAGGACATCTTGGTGAAAAGATAGAGGATAGGTATGGAAAAGTTCACGATGGAATGAGATTCCACTATCTCAGGGAGGAGAAACCAATGGGTACACTGTATTCCATAAGGAATCTGCTTGACTCTGTTGGTGAGGAAGATATAATGCTGAGGAATGGGGATACAATCACAGACATTAATTTCGAGCACTTCAGGAAGTTCTCAAATGAATCCAACTTTGGCATGACAATGCTTGTGACAAAGATGAGAAGCCCCTATGGTATAGTGGAGATGAATGGGGATCAGGTTACTTCGTTCAGGGAAAAACCCGTACTGGAACATTACATAAATTCCGGCCTCTATTACATAAAGAGCTCAATAAGGGAAATTTTCTTCAATGATTATAATGGAAAGGATGTTGAGATAACAGTGTTTCCTGAAATAGCAAGGAAGAGACTCCTTGGTGCATACAAGGAGGATTCCCTGTGGATCGGAGTGGATAGTGAGAAGGAGCTGGAACAGGCAAGATCTGAATATAAGGGCAGGGAGGACACCGGCTTTGGATACAAGAAAGAGGTTTTTGAAAACGAGAAGTTAGGTATAACGGAATATCTCGTAAAGGATGATTATACTGCGACCATTACACCTGAAGACGGAAATCTCCTGAGGATACTCAGTGGAAGTGGGATCATCAACGGCAGCCTTAAGGAATCTTATGCCCACGGCACTGTGATAAAGATTGAAAAACCTGTAACTGTAAAAGCGCAACAGACAACGAGACTGGAAGTGTTCTCAAACTAGCTGTTTCCACATCACATATGCATCAGAGCCGTCACTGTAATAATTTCTTAATATTGAGGTAACCATGAACCCATGTTTCTGGTAAAATTCTATTCCCCTCCTGTTGTCGGTCCTCACTTCAAGCCTGACTGTGATAAAACCATAAATCTGGCATGTCTGGATGAAATTCTCAATGATTTCTCCCCCAATCCCAAGACTTCGGTATTTTTCTTCTGTAGCCAGCATCAGTATTCTCGCCTCGCTCTGGGTTACCTTTCTTCCCGCGAGGAAACCAAATATCCTGTCCCTTGCTGAATATACAATAAAGCCATCCGGCCAGCTCTGGTAAATCTCCATCATAAGATCCCGTGAGTATCTTTCTGATAGGGATTTCTGTGAGATATCCATTGCTCTCTTTATCTCATGGGGTTCTATTCGTCTGACCACATGTTCCTGTATCTCCTCTCTCTGCATATCTATGCTTGAATATGTGTTGGTATCTAATAATCCTTTTTTAGAATTATTCCTTCCGAATATCCTCATGCTTTCCTCCATCAAACCTGAATGGCTTCCCATGCCCTGGAAAGACTGTGGCTTCTTTTTCCTCGCTCAGGATCTGGATAGATGATAATGCCTTGCTGTAATCAAGAGTGAATCCCCTGTTAACTGTGATTTTCTCTCCATTTTTCATGGCAGCATCTCCGACAAAAAGAGCCCTTAGGCGCGTGAAAAGATATGATGTGCTGTCAGGAGTATGTCCGTTTGATTTTATCACCTTTATTCCTTCAAATTTCAATTCGGAGACCGGCCTTACATCCTTTACAGGCTTTGATTTCATTACAGCCGCCACGAACCTGGACATGAAACTGCTGGCAGGAGTCATCTTTTTCTGACCTCTGACAACGTCTATCTCACCATCTGGCACATATATGACGGGATTGAATGTATTTTTTACCAGTGAAAGACCACCTATATGATCTGGATGATAATGTGTAATGAGGATTATATCCGGCTTTGTCTTCAGTGTGTTGTAATATTCCACTATCTTCTTTCCTGAGCCTTTAGTTCCTGCGTCAATGAGGAACCGTTTTCCATTGAATGAAACATCATAACAGTTTGCCATTGTTCCAGGGATAAGTGTGAAGGAGTTCACGACTTCCATACTGATAAAATGTAATACCGTTAATTAAACTTGTAGGTATTATTTAATGTGACTTTCGAAAAAGGAATTGATATCATCTCGTATATTGTTGCTTAGCCTTGCATTTATGTATGGTTCAAGCATCTGAACCCTACCATCCAGTATTATGATGACTCCTATGTCACTTTCAGATCTTATGACCCTTCCCATTGTCTGCCTGACCTTTATAATTGCCGGGAATAGAAAAGCGTACTGCCATCCTGAGCCAAAAAGCAAGTCATAATACGAGGAAAGCGCCCTCTGTTTTATTGTGGGTTTCGGGAACGGAATGCCCGCGAGTATCTCAACTTCGAGGAGGTTCCCTGGAAGGTTTATGCCTTCAGAGAGTCTTCCACCCATTACACCGAAAAGTGGCTGGTTTTCCTTCCTGTAAAGTGAGATGAGATGCTGAAAATCACGCTGGGTCATTGATCTTGATTCAGACAGGTGTGGAAATTTTACCTTTGTTTCTATGTACTGCATTGTATTGAATGAAGGGAAGAACACCATTGACTTCCTGTCAAGTCCCTTGAGGATTTCAGTTATTGCTTTCACATATTCATCGGCCATTTCAGCTCCAAATTCAGAATATTTCGTGGTAAGATCATCCCTGTAAAGGATGAGTAGATTTGATTGTGGAAAAATATTTTTAATTGACTTGAATTCAAAGTTTACAATACCAGTCATATTGGTGTAAAGCCATACAGGATCGAGTGTTGCAGAGACATGAATTGTGGATGACCGGAAAAGTGGTTCAAGAACAATTGATGGATCAAGGCAGTATGCCTCAAGCTTCTCCTCTTTCTCCCTTGAAACTATACATATGAATCTGTCAAATTCCGCAAATCTCAGGAATTTTAGCTTTTCTCCAAGAATTTTAATGTGCGACATTGGAACCTTGCCAAGGTTTTCCTTCTGGTCTTCTATCTGGGAACCAAATGCAATGAGGGCATCAACCATGTACTCTATCTCATCTGATTTTCTCTTCGTATAGATGCTCATTTCCTCAAATATATCCCTGAACATGATTCTCTTTTCGATCTGGTTTTCGGCCAGATCACGGGTCAATTCAATGAGAGATACCCTGATTGTTTCCATGAAATCAGATACATGTACAGATGGCTGGAGTTCGGGATCGCCAAATTCCACCGCCTCTTTTTCTGAAATGTTTACAGTATTCATGGATATTTCCAGCGAATTTGATTCCCTAGCGATATCAGGAAGGTTATGGGCTTCATCGATTATTATAACCAGGTTTTCTCTTGAGGTTCTCCAGTTATATATAGTGGTGATGGCCATGTTTGAATTTACGAAATATGAATATGGCATTACAACAAGGTCCGCATCCCTCATTGCAAATTTAAGAGATTCATACGGGCATATTTTCCTGGCTCTTAGAGTTTCAAAAATGTCCTCGGTAGATTGAATATTTTCAAGGATATACTCCCTCGTTTCCTCTGAAGAAATTCCACTGTTATAATAGTAGCATCCTCCATCCTTCCTTTCCTTCGTTCTCTTCTTTCTGGATGAACACATTTTGGAGAGTGATTCTGTTGTGAAATCCGAATCTTTCTCAAGTTCCATGTATAGTGGGCAGAGATTTACCCTTCCCTGCATGGCAATTGCCCTGAAATCCATTGCTTTTGAGAGAATCTTCAGTTCCCTGAGAATCTGGTCCTGCTGTGAATTTGTCCTTGTAAGATATAGAACTTTTTTTCCTGTCTTTTTTGCATATATAATTGATGAAATAATAGATATTATTGTCTTTCCAGAACCTGTTGGAGATTCTATTATGGGTACAACCTGCTTGAGCAGGCATTCCACAGCGAAATTTATGGCTTCAGTCTGATATGGCTTCAGTATGATTGATCCATAACTGGATTGTGCAAAACTTTCACCTTTCGATTCCTTCACTCAAGCTTTCGCTTCCTTTCTTCTATTTCATTCATGTCTACACTGAACCTTGTTGCTTCATCCAGCACCTTAGATGCTTCTTCTTTCCTGCCAAGTTCTACCAGTGTATCAGATTTCAATAGGTAATAGCTTCCATTCTCCGGTGATATTTCAATTGCCTTTTCAATATCTTTCAGTGCATCCTCAAACCTTCCCATTTCCATCAGGGTTTCATATCTTTTGTACACGAATATCTGGTCCATGCTATTAAGCCTGATAGCCTCGGAGTAATCTTTTAAGGCTTCTTCCTTCTTTCCAATCTTGAAGAATGCATTTCCCCTGTTGTAAAAGAAATCTGGTATATCTGACTCAAGTTCTATTGCCTTATTGAATTCTTCCACAGCTTCCCTTGCCATTCCTGAATCTTCAAGTGCGGCCCCAAGGGCATTATGGTAATCGGCGTTTTCAGGTATTATTTCTATGGCGTTCCTGTAATCCTTTACTGCCTGCTCATACATCCTCATCGAATAATAGGCAAGACCCCTGTTGAAGTGATAATCCGGATCGTTTGGCAGTATCTTTATTGCCTTGGTGAACTCCTTTATTGCATCCGGGTATTTCTTAAGATTGAAGAATGCTATTCCCCTCTCATTATAATCATCTGCAATTTCATCTCTATCCCTAAGTTCATCTGGGTTTTTTATTTCTTCTGGCACAGTTCAACAATTCAGAATAATACTTTAATCTAATGTTTTATTTTTCTCTATTAACTTGCTTCATTATAGTCTTCTCTGTTTTTCTTCCTTCATTATCCTTATGTATGTACTCCATTTAGTCCTGACTATGGGCTTGAGGTCATTTCCATTCCTGATGGATTTCCTCAAGAATTCTATAGTTTTTGGGTCAGATGGGTAACCTGAACCAACTTCACCATAAGTCCGGATTATTTCTCTAATCTCTCTGTCCCGTATTACCTTGGCTATTATTGAAGCTGCAGATACCACGGGGAACAGGACATCGCCCTTATGCCTGCATATTACATCTTTTCCAGTTGCACTGGACAGTTTCTTGGACAGCCTCTGCTCGTTTACATCAAATGCATCAACATAAACCCTGTTTTCAACAGATTCATTGATCAGATCTATGGCAAACTTTTCCTCGATTTCATTGAGCGTCATAATATTCATCATTTCGTTTATTTCAGATGAAGTTATAATCCTGAAATGCACGCTTTCTGATCTTTCTTTTATCTTTTCAAACAGATTCTCTCTCGACCCAGGAGAAAGGGTCTTTGAGTCTCTTGCACCAATGGATGACATTACTTCCTGCTCAGAGCACACAATTGCCATAACCATGGGACCTATAACCGGTCCTCTACCTGCTTCATCCATACCACAGCATATCTCAGACATCAGTGCATGGTCATGGATTCGATGATTATAAAGGGAAAACTCTATACTTTTATGGTTAAAAGAAATCACATGTCATGGTTGAGGCTGATTCGTCAGAAAAATTCAAGAAATACATGGAAGGGGAGAAGAACAGGATAAATGAAGCCCTTGAACAGTATTTTCAATCTGTCATAGATGATGTTAAAGATGGGGAAATGATCAAGATAGTGAAGGAACTCAGAAATTACACGATGAACGGAGGCAAGCGGGTCAGACCTATACTGATTGCAACAGCTTACAGAATGTTTGGTGGAAAGGATGATGAGATTTACAGGGCAGCAATCAGCATCGAGCTTTCCCAGTCATTCTTCCTGATTCATGATGATATAATGGACAGGAGCGATCTGAGAAGAGGCTTCAAGAGTTTTCACAGGAAGGTCGAGGAAATGCTTGGAGATATCAAGGACAAGGAACATATGGCAGAATCACTTGCCATAGTTGCGGGTGACCTTGCAGTGGACTATTCCTTTGATGCACTCAACAGAAGTGACTTTCCTCTGGATGTAAAATACAGGGCAATGGGTGAACTGATAGAAATAATAAAAACCACAGGATACGGTGAAGGACTTGACATGTTTTCAAGTGCAGGAGTAAAACTGAAGATGAATGATCTCATTAGACTTCACCTCAGAAAAACAGCAAAATATACCCTAGAGGGGCCACTGGTACTTGGTTCATATCTTGCCGGAAGGAATGAGGATCTTCACGCACTGAAGTCCTATGGAAACCTGGTCGGCCTTGCATTCCAGCTCCATGACGATGTGATTGGCCTTTTCGGGACCCAGGAAGAAATTGGTAAACCCCCTAAAAGTGACGTTAACGAAGGAAAACAGACTCTTCTGATGATAAAGGCAATGGAGAAATCCCATGAACTGGATCGTAATTTCATAGATAAGAGCCTTAACTCAGGAAATATAAGCGATGAGGACTTTGAAAGACTGAAAAAAATTGTAAGGGAGACATCATCATTCGATTATTCAAGGTGGCTGATCAGCAAATTCATAGAAGCTGGGAAACGATATGCAGACCTGATAGATGGCAACCAAGAACAGAAGGAATTCCTCAAATGGTTCGCAGATTACCTTGTCTCAAGAAAATACTAGGAGATATTTTCACCTATAATAAACCAGAAAATTACCCACGGAGTATCTACATTTGAAAAAATGAAAACCCTTTAGTAATTAATTGGTATGATTAATAGATAGATATGTCAAGAATAGTGTTACACGAAAAAGACAGACCATATGTGATAAAGGCCGGAGATCAGGAACTGCATATATGTGCATGCGGATTGTCAGGGAATAAGCCATACTGTGACGGTTCTCACAAGAAAACCCTGGACGAGAAAGAAGGGGTCTTCATGTATGATCACGAGGGAAACAGAACCAAGGTAGAATCATTCTATCCAAAACAATAAATTTTATTTCCAATTTTTAATCCCAGCTTGTTAATTAGAAAATACATTGTTTATTCTTCATAGTATTTTGGCCCGAATTTCTTAAACATTTCTCTCATGGTATCACTGTCAAGATGCGTATATATTTCAGTGGTACTTATGCTGGAATGACCCAGAAGTGTCTGTATGAATCTTATATCTCCTCCATTCTTGAGAATATTTGTTGCAAACGTATGTCTAAGTGTATGTGGTGTTACCTTTCTGTTGATGCCAGCTTCCCTGGCAATATCCCTTACTATCTTCTCGATTGTTGACGTGTGGAACATTCCCCCCTTGTTGCTGGTGAAGAAATATGGAGAGTCTACATTCCTGCCCAGCCTGGATTTAAAATACTGTTTCAATGATTCCATTACCTTGTCAGAAACTAGGGCAATTCTTTCCTTATCTCCCTTCCCACCATGTATTATTATCTTTCCTGTGTCGAATTCTATATCTTCAGTTTTCAGATTACACAGTTCACTAACCCTGAGCCCTGAGTTTAAAAGTAGATTAACTATTGTAAAATCTCTCTGACTTTTGCTGCTTTCCTTCAACAGTCTTGAAGATTCGCTCTGGCTGAGGTAAACCGGCATTTTTCTTGATCTCTTAGGTGGTGTCAGATTCTTTGGAATTTTTATATCCTTCACCTTCATGGCATACTTCAGTGCCTGAACCGCAAGATACTGGCTGTTCTTGGAATAATTTCTTTCTGTGGCCAGGTAGAATTTATATTTCTCTATATCACTGGAATCACATTCTTCCAGTGGTTTCCTGATGAATTCCAGGAAAACTTCAAGAAGGAATGAATATTGCTTCACTGTCCTGGGGCTCCTTCTTTCAGATATCATAATGTTCCTGATCTGATTCACTGTGTCCTGTGTCGCCTGATCTGATATCATCAAAACAATATGTTATCAGGGGAATAAAAGGTTATCCTAAAGGAAACGTGGGAATTAGTAAAATTTGATGTTTTTAATAAAAAATTATGTTTTCCTTTTTATTTATAGAATTACTTTAAGGGCCATATCCAGTTGTGGGTCTTTACCTGAAGCAAATTCTTCTGGAGAAACTTCAACCTCTATTGTTGGATCCGTTCCGTAATTTTCCACTCCAAGTCCTACATCAATAAAGCTGAAGGCGTATTCAGGCTGCGTAACAACCGTTCCATCTATGAGCCTTGTCATAGGGTTGATTCCTATAACACCCCCCCATGTTCTTGTTCCGACAAGTTCACCTAGATTCATCAACTTGAACGCGTGACTGAATATGTCCCCATCAGAACCTGCATACTCGTTCGTAACACATACCATCTTTCCCTTGATGCTATAGCTTGGATAGGGTTCAGGTTCCCCGAATCTGGAGATATCCTTTCCAAGAAATTTACGCCCGAGTTTATCCAGGATGAGCTGGGAAACGTGTCCTCCTCCGTTATATCGTACGTCAACGACAAGGTTCTCATAAGTAGTTTCCTCTGAAAATAACCTGTAAAATTCAGTAAACCCAGCTGGACCCATATCCGGAATGTGTATGTACCCTGCCTTTCCCCTGCTCTTTTCATGAACATACTTTTTCTTGCTTTCCACCCAATCCCTGTAAATAAGATTCCTGTGGTTGCTCAGAAGCTTAATTCCATATTCCCTCTCCTTATCATCCTTTCCCGAAACCACAATACTTACAGTATCTTCCTTCTTGTTAAGCAGTGCCTCAAACACACCGTAATCCTGGTTGATGTCCATGCCATCTATCTTTTTTATAAGATCTCCCTCATGTATTTCAATACCTGTGGTCATTAGTGGAGATTTCTCCCCTTCGTTCGATGGGTCCCCGCAATAAATCTTTCTTATATATGCCCCCTCTTCAGTTTCTTCGGTGAATGCACCGAGCCTGCCAGATGGGTAATAGTCAATATTTGTCAGATCTCCACCTATCTCATAGGAATGGGATGTCCCGAGTTCGCCCTGCATCTTCTTAAGAATATCAGAAAGTTCAGCTCTTGTATTAACCTTTGACAGAAGCTTTTCGTATTTCTTTCTCACATTGCTCCAGCCAGATAATTTTTCACTGTTCCAGTACCCTTCCCTCATGAGTTTCCAGGTTTCATTGAGCATCTGCCTGAATTCTTCCTTCCGATCTCTCCTAATGTTTAGTAATGCAAGATCTACTTTGCCCTTCTCAAGATCCTTGTGATTATCTGCTGTGGAATCAGAATTTATGATGAAATAATCCCCGTTTCTCGCCACAAGAATTTTCTTTCTATCGTCAGATAGGCTGAATGAACTGATCCCATCGATCACCACTCTTTCTTCTCTCTTTGTGAAATCATAGCAGAGAAGAGTCCATTTTCTCTGGGCCTGCCCTCCGAGGCTATAATGCTTTGTTGAACCTTCGATTTTGGTTCTTGTGTAGAATACGACTGAATTCCCTGCCTGAAGCTCACCATAGTTATCTGCATCAATGGGAAAAGACTGAGACTTCATTTTAAGATCTTCAAGCTCGTAGGGGAGTTCAGTATCTTCCTTTGAGAATTTTGGCGGGATGCCAAGAAATGGATTTTGCCCTCCCTTCTTTAGAGCTATACAGTAGGGCTTGAATATTGTCATGAAGCCAAGATCAAATATAAGATTGTCATAGGTGGGATCAAGTGCCCTGTTTGTGAGATAGCTGAGAAACATTCCTGAAGTGTCAAAGGATGGGGAGAAATCAGCTGCTGAAGTTGACGTGGCCTCATATACCTTCTTTTCTTCTATGGAATAAATTCTGATCTGTGATCGACCTGAAGTGAGTCCAAATGAATATGCAACCAGTTTCCCATCCCTGCTGATATCAAAGTCACTCAATCTGCCTCCTGGACTCCTGTCTATGAGATTTTTTGACGCTGTATTCAGATCAACCATGTAAAGCTCGTGCCTGTTGTTGGATATGACAACATTATCTGACCCTGCTACTATTTTCATATTCATTATAATTCCCATATCCAGTGGAACTGATTTTTCTTCCTTCCCATTTCTCCTGTAAATAACTATACCGTCTTCCCCATTGATCTCCTGTACAGTTGCAAACCTGTCACCGTCCATTCTTTCTACTCTTCTTATTCTTCCGTGGAAGGTTGCGTTTAGAGTTACAGGAGCATTCATATATTTCCCCTTGAGAATTCCTCTTCCTCGTGATACAATAGAAATATTTTCTTCATCAAAAAGGCGTATCCTCTCTATACTCTCTGAAACACTGTTGAATTCATAATTTTTTTCTGTGAATCTGGAATCTATCTTGATAGGGATTTTTCGCGCCTTTCCTTCTATAACGTTGAATACATACAGTTCACCAGCAACAGTAAATACAAGATTAGTCCCGTGACCGTTCATGGGCCTAACATCGTGTTCCCTGAAATCTGAAAGCTTCTCGATTTTCTTTTCTGAAAAATCATATACATACACATTTGCTGTACCATCCCTGTCGGTAACGAAATATAATTTTGTTCCCAGTACAACTGGAGAATGAATGTTTGTCTCAATATCCAGCAGTTTTTCAAATTTCTTGCTTCCCTTTAATCTGAACCATACTTTGCCTCTGGTTCCTCCTCTGTAGTTTTTCCAGTATGGCACTTCCATGGTGTTTCTTCCAAGCAATATACCTTTTCCAGAGAACTGTATCGTGTTTCCATATCCATACTCTGTCTTTTCCATTTTTCTGGTTTTGAGGTTGATGGAATAGAACTCGGTTATTCCACGTGTAGGCTCATAGATATCTGAATAAATCATGATATTGCTAGAATCTATCCATCCTGCGATTCCAGTTGCCGGTGATCCTATATGAGTCATCTGTATCAATGATCCTCCTTCAGAGTCACATACAAAAATTTCATTCACTCCGTTATGTACTCCTCTCATTAGCCTGAAAGCTATGTGTCTACCATCTTCAGAGAATCTAGGATTGCTGATAACTCCCAGTCCAGAAACGATCCTTCTTGAATTACCGCCATCCATGTTACTGATAAACAGGTCATCTTCAGAAACGAAGCATAACTTGTTCTCGTGAATATCCGGTTGTAGAATATAATTTTCCATATGGGCTAAGAATGATTTATTATTTTAACCTGCACTTTGTTTATAATAGTTACAAATTTGTGGATTGTTTGATCCACGTTATTTTTAAAACATTAATGTGGTATTTAAAATAGTTTCAAAACTTATAATTGAGTTTGCCATATAGATATATGAAGAAGGAAGAATTTTATGATCAGATAGAAGTTGGCAATAAAAAATACAGTATTGTATCACTGAAAAAGCTCATAAAAGAAGTTCCAAATATAGATAGGGTACCGATGAGCATTAGAATCATCATGGAAGCAATGGTGAGAAATTTTGACGGTGAAACCATAAGAGAGGAGGATTTGAAGAACATATTTTCAAGGACTCCAACGAATCCCGGTGACTTTGAGATACCATTCACGGTGGCAAGAGTCTTGATGCAGGATTTTACCGGCGTTCCTGCAGTTGTGGACCTTGCTTCTATGAGAGAAGCCTTTAAGAAGCTTGGAGAGGACCCGGAGAAGATAGAACCGATAGTACCGGTGGACCTTGTGATAGATCATTCAGTACAGGTAGACTATTATGGTACAGAAGATGCCCTCAAGAAGAATTCAGAAAAGGAATTTGAAAGGAATAAGGAAAGATACAGATTCCTGAAGTGGGCACAGAAATCCATGAAGAATTTGAGGATAGTTCCACCCTCTACGGGTATAGTACATCAGGTAAATCTTGAGTTTCTTGGAAAAGTTGTACAGGTCTCGGAGAAAGATGGTAAAATGACAGCATACTTTGATTCCCTGGTTGGAACAGATTCACACACCACAATGATTAATGGTCTTGGAATCCTTGGATGGGGTGTTGGTGGTATTGAAGCAGAAGCAGCGATGCTTGGCCAGCCAGTAACTTTCCTGTCACCAAAAGTGGTTGGTGTTAATCTGCATGGGAAGCCAAAGGAAGGGGTCACTGCAACAGATGTTGTACTAACACTGACTGAGTTACTTAGAAGAAGCAATGTTGTTGGAAAGTTTGTTGAGTTTTACGGAGAAGGTGTCAAACACCTCGCTCTTCCTGACAGGGCAACCTTATCTAATATGTGCCCAGAATATGGTGCAACATGCGCACTATTTCCAGTGGATGATGAAACAATCTCATACCTTGAACTGACGGGAAGAGAAAAGGAACACATAAATCTTGTAAAGGAGTACATGAAGGCCCAGGGAATGTATGGTGTGCAGAACAACATCCAGTATTCAGAAGTAATTGATCTTGATCTTGAACAGATTGAAAGCACCATTGCGGGACCAAAGCTTCCCCAGCAGATGGTAAAACTTGAGGATTCTGAAAAGTCATTCCTTAAGTTTCTTGAGACATCGGGTGAGTCTCATAAGGATGGAAAGAATGGGCAGGTTCAGGTATCTTTGAAAACTGCATCCATTCAGCTTAAGGGAAAAAAAGTTGATCTGACGGACGGTGACGTAGTAATTGCAGCAATCACAAGTTGCACAAACACCTCCAATCCGAGAGTTATGGTTGGTGCAGGATTACTGGCCAGGAAGGCATTTGAATTGGGCCTTGCGGTAAATCCTAAAGTAAAGACCAGTCTCGCACCCGGCTCAAGAGTAGTATCCCAGTATCTGGAAAAGAGCGGACTTCAGCAATATCTGAACAAACTTGGATTCGATCTCGTTGGCTTCGGATGCACAACCTGCATTGGAAACAGTGGGCCACTTGAAAAACCCATTGAGGATGCAATTGTTAATAATGACCTTTATACAGTTTCAGTACTATCAGGAAATAGAAACTTTGAAGCAAGAATCCACAGGAACGTGAAGGCAAATTATCTTATGTCACCTCCACTGGTAGTTGCCTTTGCACTTGCTGGAACCATAAATATAAACATGAGGAAAGAGCCACTTGGAAAAGATAAGAATGGGAAAGACGTATTTCTAAAAGATATATGGCCATCAGATGAAGAAATTAACAGCGTCATCTCAAAAGTCCTGAAGGAAGACCTTTACCAGAAGAATTATTCCAATGTCTATGGATTCAGTGAGTTGTGGAATGAAATGGATGCACCAGAGGGTGATCTTTACAGGTGGGACGATAAGAGCACTTATATCAAGAATCCTCCATTTTTCGAAAACTTTTCATCGAAATTGCCAAAATATGTAAGAGATATAAATGGTCTCAAATGTCTTGCTGTCTTCGGAGATTCAGTGACTACTGATCATATATCACCAGCTGGTTCCATATCAAAAAATAGCCCCGCTGGAAAATATCTTGTTGAAAAGGGTGTCAAACCTGAAGACTTCAATTCATTTGGCTCAAGAAGGGGAAACCACGAAGTAATGATGCGGGGAACATTTGGGAATAACAGGATTTCCAATAAAATGGCATCGCAGGTTGGCCCATATACAAAGAAAGCGAAAGATGGAGAAGATGTGTGGATATTTGATGCATCCATGGACTATGTAAATGATGGAAACGGCTCAATCGTATTTGCAGGAAAAGAATACGGCACAGGTTCCTCAAGAGATTGGGCAGCAAAGGGACCATATCTTCTTGGCGTAAAAGCAGTTGTCGCAGAGAATTATGAAAGAATCCACAGAAGCAACCTGGTTGGAATGGGAGTTCTTCCCCTTCAATTCAAAGAGAAGGAGAATTTTGAATCTTTGAATATAGATCCATTTTCAGAGTTTGATCTAAAGTTGCCAGAAAAACTATCTCCACATGCAAATGCAACACTGAGCTTCATGAAGAAAGATGGAAAAGCTGGAAAAATTGAAGTTGAAATAAGGCTTGACACTCCTGTGGAAGTAAAATATTTCAACAACGGAGGAATCCTTCAGAATGTTATGAGGAAACTCTTATAACAATTTATTATAAAAATACATAAAACTGCGAAATTTTTAAAAAATTGAGGAATTTTTTGGTAAATTTATTCCCTGTATATATTGAAATCAAGTTCAGGAGTTGCTTTCTTTGCAATATCGTTGAGCTTTGGCTCAATCTCCTGTAATTTCTCTTCTTCTACCGGGATATATTTCATTTTTCCCTTGGACATCATGTACGATCCTGGGCAGAGAACACCTTCCTTCACGATAATTGCATCTGCGTTAAGTGTCAGAATTCCAGCCATTGCTCGTTCCTTTCCCTGAAACGGAGAACCGAAGCCGGGATTTTCATAGAATTTCTTCTGCTTTGTCTCTGTATCTATCTCCACAATTGTATTACCATACTCCAGAGGAGTTAATACGTCTTCTTCGTCGACTACTGCTATAACCTTCATAGATGTCCATGCCAAATTGATTTATTAACTTTATTAATCATTCCTTTATAACCATAATGTGCGTACTCTTTACATTCTCTCACATGACCTGAGGATACATGATAACAAGGTTCTTGAAGAAGCAGCAGAAAGAAATGACATAATCTTCCCAATTTTTCTAAAGGATCCGAAAATTGAAAAACTGAGTGGAGCAAGCCTTTGGTGGGTAAAGAGCAGTCTCATAGATCTGGCACATAAATTTGGAATAGAGAGAATACCCATTGTTGAGAGTTCGGGAGATTATATACCCGTTCTGAAAGAAATTATAGTCACTAACAGAATTGAAAGAATAGTTTCCCAGTCCGTGCCCTATGCTAGAGTAAGAAATGCTTTTGGAGAAATTCATGAATATTTTATAAGCAGGGGTGTGGAAGCTAAGATGTGTCAACCCAATAATCTGCTATCCGATGAAATGATTATGAATATGAAGATCAATTTTGAAAATTTCAAACAGTTCTACAGATCTGCAATGGATATGAAATTTGATCTTGATGAGGGATATACTGAAGATTTACCTGAGTTTAGTGAGACCAATGTCATAAACAGGAAAATAGAATTTTCATCGTGGGAAAGGAATTTGGCAAAATACTGGAATACTGGTGAGGAGGCTGGAAGCATGGCTGTTGAGAGGTTGATGGAAGGTGGTCTGGAAAATGAAAGTGCTGGACTTTCTCCTTATATAAGGCATGGACAGATAAATATCAGGAACCTTTGGGGGATAATTTCCAGAGGCGAAGATGAGGAAGTTGGTATAATTAAAAGAAATCTTCTATGGAGAGAGTTTTTCTATTGTTCCTATGCGAGAAGGCCAGATAGTGGCATATTATCAATAAATAGAAGGATGGACAGTTTTCCATGGTCTGGACAATGGAAAGATCTGATCGACTGGAAGGAGGGGAAAACAGGTTTCCCTATAATTGATGCCATCATGAGAAAACTCTGGCAAACAGGGTGGATTGATAACAGGAAGCGCCTATTAGTATCTGATTTCCTGACGAAGCTGGATCGTATAAAATGGACATATGGTGCAGAATGGTTCATGGATACTCTGGTGGACGCAGACGAGGCGAACAATTATTCATCCTGGCAATGGGTCAGCGGCTGCTCTGACTTTTCATGGGCATACTTCAGGATCTATAATCCATTGAAGAATGGCGCTGAAATAGATCCGGAAGGAAAATTCATCAGGAAATGGGTTGAAGAATTGAGTGACTGCCCTGTTGAATCCATCCATGACCCTGAACATATGAATGAAGGGAAATGCAATAGGTATAGAAGACCGGAATTGACATACAAAGAAATGAGAGAGAAATCACTTTCAGTTTATAAAAAATTCATTGGAGAAGGAGAAAAGTCAATTGATTAAAATTAGTGGTGGGAAATTAATAGTAATCCTTCAGGCTCACACCATATTTCGGTATCTCAATGCCTGATCCATTTTCTATGTGCCCGATTTCCCTTATGGATACACGATTCCTTAGCGTGCTTACGAAATCATGCTTACTGTCGGCGTCAATAACAACTACGTAACCTGTTCCCATGTTAAAAATTTCATACATTTCAGAATAAGACAGGTTTCCAAGGTCCATTAATCCGGTGAAAACTGGTTGGGGCTCGACGGGATCGTCTATGACATATTTCATATCCTTCATTCTCACAAGGTTCTTGAAGCCACCTCCTGTAATATTTGCCATACCCTTTATATCAACAAGATTGATTATATCAAGAATTTCTCTAACATATATCCTGGTTGGTTCCAGTAAAACATCTGATACTTTCCTGTTGTACCCCGGAAATGTTTCATCCATTCCTAGACCCTGTTCTTTTATAATTTTCCTGACAGTTGTAAAACCATTTGAGTGAAGGCCGCTACTCTGTAAACTGTATACAAGATCCCCATCTTTTATTGTTTCGCCCGTAGTTATCTGGTTTTTTTGAGCTATACCGATCACTGAGCCTGAAACATCAATGTCTCTTACAAGATCTGGAATGAGGGCAGTTTCACCTCCAACAATAGAAATGTTTGCCATTTGGGCGCCTACATTGAGACCCACACCAATTTCCTTTGCGATATTTACATCGGTGTCCTTAAGCGATATATAATCCACCATAGCGATTGGCTCTGCCCCAATTGTTATTGTATCATTAACATTCATTGCCACACAATCTATGCCTATCCCTTCCCATTTATTTGCCTCTGCAGCTAACAAAACCTTGGTTCCAACCCCATCGGTATTAAAAGCAAGCGCAATGTTTCCAAGATCGATCAGAGATGTAAATCCTCCGCTTGGGCCAATTACCTTGAAATCATCCCTTCTATATTTGAGTTGCCTTACAAGAGTGCTGACGAATTCCCCTATACCTTTTCTGTCTAAAACCTTGTCAGAGGATCCTTTCATGTTCCCATATTACATTATGAGTTAAAAATATATCAACAATCTTTTATAGTTATCATCCAAAACGCATCAGGAAAAGTGCGATTTTAGTTTTGCTATTTCTATGTTGATGTAATAACTCTGGATAAGTGTGTTTATGGTTTTATTTATGTAGCTTTTAATTCCCGATTCCTCCCGAGTTTATTGAATCCACAATGACTTCCTGCCCAAAATTAATATAGCTCACAAACGTTAAATAACATTCTAATAATATGGGTTTAGGTGATAAAGTGGTAAAACTCGAAGATCTGGATTACAAACCAAAACCAATAGATGAAAATTTTGCTGAAGACACAGAAAACTACCCTGTAACAGGTAAGCATCACGACCATGATGTCAGGGCTGAAGGTAAGCAGAGAATGGACGCGGATGGAAAGCCATATCCAACAAAGAACGGTATACATGGCACTAAGGTTGCAGTTGACTGGGAAACTTGTATAGCGGACGGCGCTTGCATGGATGTCTGCCCTGTCAGTTTATATGAATGGGAATTGAATCCCGGACAAATGGGTACTGGCAACGATAAGGATATCAAGGGAGACAAGGCGCTTTATGATAAGTACAGAACCGATAAATGCGACCCGGTAAGGGAGAATGAGTGTATATTCTGTATGGCCTGTGAGAGTGTCTGTCCAACAAGAGCAATTAAAATAACCCCATAATTTTTTTATTATTTTAAAGATAGCTTAGCTCCGTGGTGTAGTGGCCAAGCATACCGGACTTTGGATCCGATGACGGCAGTTCGAATCTGCCCGGGGCTATCGAGGTTGACATGATAAGAATTGTTGGAAGGCAAAGCAGATCAGAGAAACTGGAACAATCATGTTCCGTAGGCGACGTAATGGAAAGGCTCGGAATATCAGACGAAAGATTTGTATATTTGCTCAATGGAACTCCTGTGACGAAGGACGTTATTGTATCTCCGGATCAGGATCTACTGTTTCTCGAGATTTTTTCTGGTGGATAAATCTGGTGGCTCGCAGACTGACATGAAATTCCTGTATACCGCTGAAGACATAATTTTCTTCTTTGAAGTATAGGTTCTACTTGTTTCTTTAAGAAGATTGAGATTGTGACCAAAATTTATACTTTTTAATTCACTTTTCAGGATGATCCTGAAGTCAGTTTCATCCCTTTTCAACTCCACATATATCCGGTCATTTTTCACATATGGACCTCTTGAAACCTTTGAATCTGTCTTATATTTTTCGTAGAATTTCAGGGCATTTGGATTATCTGCAGGAGGTCCCTCATGAATTTTTACAGCTGGTAGTGAACCAGTTTGCAGTTCCAGAAGTACCTGGATAGTCTTCTCGTTGACTGAACTGAAGGTGTTCATAACAGTAAAATCTTCCCGCTCTGCAAAATTGCCAAGATTCCTCTTCATCAACTCTATCTGGGGATAAAGAATATCGTCAATTATGTTTGGTTTCTTCAGTTCCAGCATGATGAGGTAAGTTTTTCTGTCATGAATTTCCCGGTCGACAATGTAAATATTCTCGGGATCTATAAACCCTGGATCGGGAGTTTCAAGATAAAGTGAAGATGCAATTCTCAGAATGGACAGAGACTTCTTGCTCACTGCGGAAGCCGCATTTCTATTACTATCAACCGGATCCATAAGTATTACCGGTGAATTGAATTCTGATAATTTAGGCCCTATGACAAGCTGACCTCTTGAATTGCATACAAACCTCAGGAAATTTTCAAAGGTATTGAAGTAGTGGATACATAGCTCTGAAACATATCCTGAAAATCCTTCTGTTCTTAGTTCAGAACCATAAACTCCAATTCTCTTGAGAAATAGTTTCAGAATAATTGCCTGATCCCGCTCTTCATCATTCATGACAGAATTCAGAAATTCTGTATGCAGTGGTGTTCTGTCAACTGATGACTTTGTTCTCTCCCCCATTTTCATCCTGTAGCATGGAACTATGTCAATCTTTATGTTGTCAACAAAACCTGATACATATGGATGCTCGGCATATTTCGCCACTCCGTCACTGATCACCTTGAATCCTATATCAAGACCGTACCGTTCAAGCTGCTTCTTATCATATTCTGTAGAGAATCGTATGAATATATCTATATCACTGTTCTTAAGCGATGTACCTCTGGCAGACGAACCAACGAGCACAGGGGAAGCTTCAAGATTCATATCCTCAATTATCTCATTTATTTTCTGAATTACATTGCTTATCAGAGCTTCTCTATATGCCCTTTCATCGCTTGAAAGCTTGTATTTTTTCAAGAGTTCTTTATAATCCATGTTAATTGGACATCAGACTCATTATTGCATCTGCTGGCTGACCCTCAGCTTTCTTCAAGGCCTCGATTGCCTTTTCCCTTGAAACTGACGTTTGGTCCATTACAAGTTTTATGTCTTCTTCGGGAAATTCTGATCCTTCTTTTGCTACTTCCTTTTTCTTCCCGGCTATTTCTTTCAGGGTACCAGTTATCTGGAATGATTTCTGTCCCTGAGCTTCTATTGCTACTACCTGGGGATTCTCTATAATGTAGTTTTTTTCTCCAGCTTCCATGACAACCCTTTTAACATCAGGATATTCGACCTGTTTGATTCCCATCTGTTGCATCATTCTTTTTACTTCCCTTGAATTCATTTTTCCCGGGATCATGTTTGAGTAAATACTAATAAGAATAAATGATTTGGCTTTCAACTACTTCTTGAATTCCAGAAAATCCCTTAAAGATTTAAATAAAGTGACAGTATTCCCGTACTACAGCCGTGATAGCTCAGTTGGGAGAGCGCCAGACTGAAGATCTGGAGGTCGCTGGTTCAATCCCGGCTCACGGCACACTTCAAAAAGTTTAGTCCCCTGTTGCCAAGAAATGTTTTTTGATTAATTATGAGTTTCTTTTGGTAATTTACTATGTGAGAAGTTAGTTATATATTATTTTTAGGACAGTTAGGGATATATCATCAATTTCTTCAGTTCATCGCTTTCGTATTATAAACCTGCAGGCTCCATTTCCGTCGATTTTTTTATGCAATGATTCGACATCTGCGTCAAGCAGTGCAGCAAACATTCTGTTTTCAAGTGTGCACGCTTTTCCATTCTTCATTGCAATTTTAAGTACCGGGCAGTTTAGTTCTATCAGTGCTGAAGTTGAATCATCAATCTTCCTGATTTCAGGAAAATAATTATCCACCTTCCTCAGAGCAGCAAGCTTCAGGAGTTTGTCCTCATCCTTCACATCCCTTAGTTTTTCTCTATAGTTTGATAGAATTATTTTCTGTCTATTTTCAAGAAAAGAATTGAGTAGAACTTCGTTTCCACTTTCCAAAAGATAATCCAACAGGGACTGTAACATTTGGCTGTCTGAATTTACAAGCTGGTCTGTATTGTTCTCTACCAGGCTGTATCTGTAGAATGGTCTTCCAACTTTTGCCTTGAAAATAGTCCTTTCGACTATTCCCGCATTTTCAAGAATTTCTATGTGTTTCAGAACTGCCATTTTAGATAGCCCAATGCGATCAGCCATTTCCTGGATACTCAGTCTGGGTTCTCTTTCAAGTAGGAGTTGAATCTCTGTTCTTGTATCCATGTTTTAAGGATTACCACATACAAAATATACTTTACTTATGTTAAAGTTTGTAAACTTTATAATATATATTGTTTATAATTAGCTTTCTCATATTTCCCTATGATAACTCGGAATTCATATTCAGATGGAAAGGTTCTTCTAAGATTCAATCTCATAAAGGTTCTTTCCCTTTCCTCCCTCGGTCCATTCCAGATATATTCGCTTCTTTACCTTAGCAGTTCGGAGACAGGAAAACTTGAACTTGGTTCAATAATGATGTTATCTATTTTTATAGGAATATTTTCCGGACCTAAAATAGGAAGCCTGATGGATAGATATCATAGAAAGACAATACTGAATACGAATCTGCTTCTCTGGATAAGTATTTCAATCTCCGGCTCGATCATCTGGAATTCAGATGCAAAGCTCGTTCACCTGATTATTCCCGTCATATTTGTGATTATTGATCTCACAGAGGGGATATTCTTTTCTATCTTGAGGTCGATTCAACAGACCATAATTACCGATAAAAAATATGGATTGAGCAATTCGATTGCGGAGATTTCAGGTCAGCTTCCTACAGTGATCGGCGCTTCCATTGCTATACCGGTTCTCTCTTTATTAGGACCTAGATTCTCCTTAATAATTCAGGTTCCTTTCATTATTATTAGCATGATGTTCCTCAGAGGGTTGAGGGAAAATTTCTCTCCTGCGAAAACTGGAGACACACTGAGCAAGCGAAGAGAAGGTTCCCTCACCTTCGTTCGGAAAAATTTTTCAATAGTTTTCTTTTTCTATTTACTGAATTTTACCTTTATAGTTACAACACTCGGTAATTTTCTAAAGCCCATCTTCATTGTGAATGTCCTTCATGGAAACGCAACTGGAATTTCTTTTTCAGAGATCACGTATTCCGCGCTTGGAATTTCAACTGGAGCCATACTCTCTGTGTTGGGAATGAAATTCAGTCTGAAGCACGTCTATCTCTTTATGCTTATCTTTACCCTGGGATGCTTTCTTATTCCGTCTTCCACAAGTTTTGCCATGTATATTGGTTTTCAGTCCACACATGGAATTGGAAACCCTGGAAATAGGATAAGTAGAAATACCCTGATCATGAATGGCATTTCCGGTGAGTATTCTGGAAGATTCTACGCGGGAATAGAATTGTTTAGCAACATAACAAGACTCGTATTGCTTCTTGTTTTTACTGTTTCAATTGAATTTGTAGGCCCATCTGTTCTAATAACTATTACCGGAATAATTATGCTAATTGCCATGACCCTTTCTATGATACTTTACATGTTCAACCTGAGATTGAAAAGATTCATGATGTCGTTAGGTGTTTGAATGAGGCAGTAAAACTTCAATGCTCCATCATAAGGATAAACTGACTTCCCTCAACAGAAGCAAATGCATTTATGTGAGTATAAAACAAAGCAGTAAAAGCAAGAAAGGAGATTACAAATTCCATGCCTTTGAAAAGGATTACACTGTCAGGACTCTCAAATGGCAGCATAGAGTTTGCCACTCCATGAATCAGAAACCTCTAATTGATTGGGATGGAGAAGATTTCAGATAAACTGCAACCAGAGCATTATGGGATCATCCTCTCCTTCCAGCTGGGTTTCTGTTTCTCCTATGGAGCTGATTGTCCGGAATGAGAGGAAATATATCTTTCCATCCTCTTTTATGCCCTTCATGATGTGTTCAACTGGCTGACCGTTTGGAAGATGGGCCTGTGCTTCTGGCATTTCCGGGGAAAACCTGAGTTCTACAGTATTATCCTTATTCTCAAAAAGGTTATATGATCTGTTCTGTAAAATGTACTCCTTAAGCTTCTTCTCCTCTACCCATGGTTTATCCAACATGATCACGAATCATATGATGTTAAAAAAATGTTGTTAATAAAAGATGTCATTCGTCTTTGACTCAATTTATTCTAAAATTGATACACTGGCTGGTAGATGTGTATTCCAGTTGTTTTACTGAGAATTATCCTACAGTAATGGCCCCACGAGCAAGGGCAATAAAGCAGTAATATCCCCATAAACGTTTACAAACCTGGCATCTGGCTTTACCTTTTTCCATGATATGGCTTCCTCAAGTTTAGCTCCGGATAGGGATCCGTCATATTCCTGAGCGGTTGTAATGTAAATTGCAGAGTCAAGGCCACCCCTGAACTGGTTCCACCATATGGTGTGATGCTTTGAAATCCCTCCACCGATCATGAGCGCCCCTGTCTTCTTTGCATCAAAGATTATGTCTGATAGATCGTGTTCATCCTGGAGAACATCAATCATGAAGTCGGGATTCATTTCCTTGAAAGACCATAGCTGGGATCCGAAGGAACCATCGGTTATTCCTGGAACAAAGATCGGAATATGATTTTTAGCCGCATTATAAAGTATGGAGTCATCATTTTTTATCGCGCTTCCGATTTTTTCTATGAGTTTCCATGTAGTCCACTTCTTATTCTCTCCATATAACTTCTCGAGCTCTTTCTGCATGAACTCTTCCATGATCTCCCCGTAGCTTTCATCTGGAATTACAACACTGCCAAGCCTGTTTATTCCAAGGTCTTTCAGTTCCCTGTCGTTATAGTCGAAGGAACCGCAATAATAATCCCTGAAAGACCGGGCTATGTCGTGATCAAGTGTTCCACATGTTGTAATTATTACATCAACCATCTTTCTCTTGACCATTTCGTTGATGATTCCCCTTGTGCCGGTAGATATTATGTCCGCTGGGAATGAAAGGAATGTTGTGTTTTCCTCTTCAACCATTTCCTTCAGAATCTCGTAGGCCACTCCGATTTTTGATGATGTGAAACCCCCAGATTCCAGAAACTGCGAAATCAGCTCACCAAGTGTTGTGTTTTTTGTTATTTTTTCATCCTTTACAGGATTGTTCAATATTTTTTTCCTATCTGGCAACATGATAAGTGATTGGGTTCTAATACAGGTATTTTACCTTTCTTTGTTACTGACTCATCATACTGTATAATATTCTGTAGAAAGAGCACCCTGTGTATCTGTGAGGAGAAATGCCTCAGACTAACCCCATAATATATTATTACTTCAAGTTTATTAGGGATCAAATAATCATAAAATTGGATTTATGGAGAAATTAATCAATAAAAATGATAAAAGTACGGTTGCAACTCTGATGCTTCTTTCTCTGTTTGTGGATCAGTGGAATGTCTTTGTAGTTCCAATGTCCAATTTTTTTATAAAGAATTCTTTCATCAGGACAAATTTGATATTTGGCCTTGCAAGCGGAGCCATAATAGGTGGCGCAGCGGCTGGTTCCATGGTAGGTGGAATCCTTTCAGACAGAATTGGGAGGAAAAAGGTCTTCATCTACAACATGATTATATTCATTCTAGCTGATCTCGGTTCTGCAATTTCACCTGACCAGACCGTATTTATCATTTTGAGATTTATAGCTGGAATTGCAGTTGGGTCTGACCTGGCAAATTGTTATTGCTTTATCATGGATGCTATGAGCAGAGGAGACAGAGAAATCACAGGGGTTAAGAATACCCTCATGGCAAGCCTTGCCATTATGGTTATAAATTTCCTGATTCTATTCTTACTCTTTGGCAATGTTGATTACAGTGCAATATGGAGACTGTCAATGGGAATATCAGCTATCCCGGCCATCATAGCTTTACTGGTATCGAGGACCCTTAAGGAGAGCCCCTACTGGAATAAATCTGATGAACGCAGAAACGTTCGCTATTTTGAATTTCTAAGGCAGCTAAGGAGTGACAGCTTGAAATGGAGAACCACAAAGTTCAGCTGGATCTCCGGCATAGCAAGTTCGGTTGAAGTTGGAACATTTGCATTCTTTATCCCACTCATGATATCTAACTTCAGGATTTCCAGTATCATAGATCAGCGATTCCTGATCGTCTTTATTTATTCCTTTGGTCTTCCAGCAGGTGTTCTGGGACCAAGATTCCTGCCGAAAATAGGACTAAAAAACCTGAGCATATATGGGTATTCAATCACGCTGATCTCACTTATAGGGACTGGAATATTTATCATCTATGGAGATTATTTAATAGTGCCAATGTTCATGATACTTTTTGTGTGGGGAAATCACTGGAACAATCAACCCGTATTGACATCACAGTCCCTGATATCAGATCCACTGTACCGTGGTAGGGCAACAGGTTTTTCCAACTTCATTTCAGAGCTTCCTGCTTTTCTTTCCATAACCATTTTCCCCTTGGTAGCTGGCATAATAGGAATAGGGCTATCTACAATAATACTGGCCGTGGCACCAGCTACCGGCCTTTTGGTTTCAGTGCTTCTATTCAGAGAAATATATGGTTATGAAAATGACTTCAGAAGTGCAGAAATAGTTCAGATTGACGGCACATGAAATTTCATTGTGAATTTCTATCACTTCCTATTAATTCCCACAAAATATTTATTTAAATGCGCGTGATAGGAAACTGATGCTACAGGAAAATCAGATGGATTCTGAAGATTCATTAATCGCGCTCAGGATGGAATCAGTTGTAAAAACATTCGGAACTATTAAGGCTGTTGATGGCGTAGATATTCAGATAAGAGATAGAGAAAGGGTAGCTCTGCTTGGAGAAAACGGTGCAGGAAAATCAACAACAATCAGGATAATTTCTGGCTTGATGAAGCCTGATAGTGGTCTGGTGAGAGTATATGGCCACAGGCCGAGTTCAATTGAAGCGAAAAAATACATTGGATATCTTCCAGAAGATGCAAGTCCATACCTGAATCTTTCTGTCAGGGAGAATCTTGAATACATAGGAACAATTAGAAGAACTGAGAATCTTCAGGAGAGAATAGATTTTTTCCTGGATATGCTCGATCTGAGGGAAATGGAGAAACAGAAACCTCTTACACTATCCAGAGGAAACCGGCAAAAACTGTGCCTCGCTCTCTCGATTATTCATCAGCCGAGATTTGCAATCATGGATGAACCGTTGAATTATCTTGATATACCAACACAGGAAAAGGTATTCGAATATTTTGAGAAGATGAATGCAACGTTTCTAGTGTCAACTCACATCTTATCCATCGCGAGAAGATTGACAAGCAAGGTGATTATTCTGTCCTCTGGAAAAAAGGTATGGGAAGGACAGATTTCTGAACTTGAGGACCTTACGGAAGGTACAAAAACCATAGAAAGTATCGTGTCGGAACTGATGAAACATGTTTCTTAAGGTGCTGAAACTTCTTATCAAGTCAAGATTTTCAAGAAATTACCTTCTTGTAATACTGTTTATTTTCATATATTCCATTTTTACTGTAAATTTTGGACTGGATGATACTTCTAACTTTGGCTCATATTACCTTGCATTTTTCTTTCTCCTGTTTCTGCTTTCTGCCATATATACAGGTGGTATATCAACCACATCTGCGGACAGGGACTTTCTTCTTACATCTGCCATTGACAATCATGTTCTCGTTCCTGCCTTCTTCATCTCCCAGGCTCTTGCTTCATCTCTTATTTTCATTTCGGCCGCCTCTGCTTCTTTCATTGTATTAAAGAGTAATGAAACAGCACTACTCGTTGGTGTTGTGGATATTATATGCATGGCCATCCTTCCAATTTCAATGAGCCTGAATATGGCAGGTACTCCAAGACCTGCAAGAATTGGAGGCGCAGCTATCGCTGGCTTATGGGTGATCTCATCTTACCTGGGTTTCCCACTGGGACCATTGTCATTCCTTTCGGGCCATCTATTTGAGTCGTCAGTGTTTCTTATTATTGTTACAGTTGTTGCGACAGGGGTTTCCTTCAAGGCAATAAGCCAGGAATCTCTCCCATTCAAACTTTCCGCTATGGCATCAAAGTCAAAGGGATTTAAGGACCTCTTTAAATTCAGAGGCAAAAAACCTGCACTCGCTGTTTTTGAACTGCATTTCAAACAGGTAGATTTCTCATCAAGAACTGCAAGTATGGGAAATATAAGAGTTAAGGTAAATAGAGTGAGTATTTACACAATAGGACTTCTAACTACCTTCCTGGGAGTTGCCTTTGTTATATTTCAGCTCTATTATGTGAGAACTCTTTCAAAGGTAGCATCTGATTCTCTTCTCTATATATTGTTTCCTGAAATTTACATAGCATGGGGAATTTCACTTGGACTCAGCACGGGAACTCTGTCAAAGGAGAGGGCATGGCTGGCTTTTATCTCTTTTCCGGTAGAACGATATATGCAGCTCACCGCACTTGCCAAGATGACACAGGCACTTTTTGTGTCCATTCCCATGATCACAGCAAACATCATTCTGGCCATACTTGGTATCCCTTTTTCCTTTGAATTCATATGGATTTTTGCCCTGCTTGTCCCCATATATTGCGGCATCAGTTTTTCCATGTCATTTTACAGGAAGACATTCCAGATCACGCAGGAGGATGTTCTGCCTTCGACTTACAATCTGACTCAATTCATCCTTCTTCCTGTCTCTTTCATAATGCTAGTTATACTTTTCATTGTAGCCTTTTTTGTTGGATCACTGCCATATACAATACTCGGTGCAGGAATTTTCCTTGCTGTGTTTCTGTTCAGGGAGGATCACTGGAAGAATGGCTTATACAGGATGGTCGAGAGCGGATATGTTTGATATTATCATGACCATGGTAATATGAGAGGGGTCCGTGAAGTTGGGCAAATTTTTTTATAAATTTATATATTAAACATTTGGTGTTGATAACATTGTTTATAAAGATAATTTGAATTTAAATACATAGTTATTCTTAAATACAAATTCAAAATGTCGAATTCGATACATGAATTTAGGAGAATATTCCGATAGTGCACTTTTCATTCTTTCGCTGAAACCAATGAGTGGTTATGAACTTTCAAGAAAATTGAAATGGGATGGTTCAATGGTTTCGGGAGGCACCATAAGACCATTGCTAAAGTCCCTTGAATATCACGGCTTCATAAGATATGAAATGAGGGGAAGGGCAAAGGTATATCATCTCACGTCAAAGGGCGAAAAGTATGTTTCAAATCTGCGCCTTTTCAGGGAAAATATAAGAGAAAGAATGCTGGCGGTGTCCATGGGAAGGGATCTACTGTTTCCTGATGTTCTCGCAAGTATTGAAGACACTACAATTCTGAATGAGGCAATAGACATGATGGCCTCTGTAATTATAAGGCAGGTGAAAGTTGCCTTTGTGCTTAAAAAAGCAGGAAATACTGAGGCAATAGATAGAATGGTTTCAAATCTCAATGAGGTCATCAAAGAGATACTCTCTGCAGAAAAACCAAAAATTAAGCAGTAATATGACATATCAGGAGATCTATATTAGAAGGAGTGATAATTGATGGATTTGACCTTATTTAATACAATAATTCTGTGGCTGCACATATTTTCAGCGATAATATTTGTTGGAGGTTCCTTTTTCATATGGGTGGTTGTGATTCCTGCCTCGTATAAGATAACTGATGATGAGAAGCTAAGGACGAGAATAGTGGGGCTCATAGGAAAACAGTTCGCCTGGATTACTAATGTTTTCCTGATAATACTGGTTTTCACAGGCATATATAATGCAACCTGGTATCTGAATTACAATTTTTTTGCACTTTTCAATACGCAGGGAGGAAACATTCTTCTGGTGAAAATTGTACTCGTGGGTGCAATGATCCTCATAATGTATGGAAACAACCTCTACCACGGAAAGAGGATCATGAAGATGGCCAGAGAAGGAAGGATGGATGAACTTAGAAAACTGAGGAAATGGTCTCACATGCTTTCTTATATTACACTGGGACTGATGATCGCCATAACTATAGCAGCTGTTGCACTTCAGTTTTACTGATTATGATATAAGAATACATGGCAGGATCTTTCTCTTAAACAGTTCAGATGGTTTTTTATGATAAGGGAAACATTTAAGCTGTTCTATGGCAGTATTAGACAAAAACTTTCGTGCATTGGTTTTAGAAAGGTTTTGACAGTCAGCGAGAACGGATCTGGTAATGTAAGAAGGCAACATGAAGATTTAAAATGATTGCTCTTTGAGTTAAATCAACAAAAGTTAACCATTCATACCCATATTACTATATTAAAGGTCTTTGAACCTATTTTAGAACTATTCGCCTGATTCACGTGGGGTTGCGGCTGGAACTAGGCCAGGGAAACAAGCCCAAAGACAAACAATATGAACGAAGAAATACCTTCTACATAGAAACCTGCCTGAAGACCGTAATCCACTCCAGCATAGCTGCTGAAATAGAATACATGTCCATTGAGATCTGGAGAAACCTTGTAGATGAATATTATATAAACGATTAATGCCACTATTCCTATTATACCGGCTATAACCGAACCGATGTTTGACTTCTGGCTTTTCTTTTTGTAGATCATAATGGACCCGAAAACAATGGCACTAATGCCTGATACTATAATCAGAATTCCTGTGATGTACGAAAGATATCGTGGCATATCCTGTGGAATAGTAGGTGTGGACAGGGGATAAAATGTACCGGCTGGACCAAATATGCCCAAAGCCTCATTCCACCATGGTATTATGAGGGAAATCAAGATGAGAACACCGAAGAGGAGGCTCACTATTCCAGTTACTAACTTATTTCTCATTTGATGACCATCATCAAAAAATATATAAACACTTGTTTATGAAAACTTTAAAGTTAAAAAAAATTGGTTGTAATATTGGGATTACCTTGCGGAGGCTGCTATTCTTTCCACTTCTTCCTTTTTGGCTACTGCGTGAGAATTCTGGTCGTTCTTTGATGCAAGTATAATCTCATCTGCGAGGCATGCCTCAATTGATTTCTTGTTTTTGTATGAAGCGTCTGTTGAACCAATAGCAATGTTTCTCAGTGCTTCATCCACTCTTCTTGAAGGGGCAACATCCACTGCCTTGGGTACCGCGATACCACCATATTTCAACCTTGTCACTTCCTCTCTTGGAGCAGCGTTCTCTATTGCGTTTATGAGAAGCTGGAGAGGGTTCTGCTTTGTCTTCTCTTCGATTATTTCAAATGCGTCCCTTAAAATCCTGTATGCTCCATACTTCTTTCCAGTCCACTTTTCTGTTCTCATAAGTTTGTTAATCAACCTTTCAACTGTGTTTACATTCTTCTTTCCAGCTGAATAGTTTGAAAATCTTCCACCTGTATGCAGGTTCATGTACGAATTCAGGTTAATATATTTAGAGAGTCCCAAATCATGGACCTCGATTCCGCTTACATCATATTTTCCAAAAATTTTAAGATCCATTATCTCACCGTCTTCTCCTTTCTTCCTCTCACTAACTCAGATAACGAGATGCCATTGACTCCAACGACCTTATATCTGACTCCGGGGATATCTCCCTTGCTTCTACCTTTACTTCCACCTATTCCTTCCACCAGGACTTCATCGTGCTCATCTATGTAGTTTATGGCACCATCACCAGGAGCAAACGCAGTAACCTGCCTGCCATTTTTTATAAGCTGAACTTTTACGCACTTCCTTATGGCTGAATTAGGCTGCTTTGCTTCAATACCAATTTTTTCTATAACGATTCCTCTGGCCTGAGGTGATCCTTCAAGTGGATCACTCTTCTTTTTTAATTCCAGCACTCTTCTCTTATACTTACTGTTAGACCATCTGAATTTTTCCCTATCACTGCTTAACTTTGATCCTGCATTTTCTCCATTCGCCAATATATCACCCTAGTTTAATTCAAATTTTGAACCTGATTGAGTAGTAGGGTAATAGAAATATGCATATAAATGCTATTGTCCCTATTGCTTTATTCTTATTGCAACTGCTGTTTTCCATGATTCTTCAGAGACATATAATTTCTTATGTTCAGGTTAAGATTATTTAGTGGATAATGTTTTTTTGCACGATATCTCTTTGAACACGTTTATAGGTAGTGAACAGCATGAAAAGGTTTACCTTTTCTGAAATTCTGCATTGTCAAACTTCAGACTCGGTGTATTTTTGAAGTGATTTCAAAATGGATATATTTATCTTTTAGGGATTAATCCCACAGAACACAAATTGCCAAGTAATAAATCAATTATAGGAATTAGATCTTTTTTGTCATCCGTAGGTGCAACTGCAGCATCCACTTTTGTTGGGATTTACGCCGTTCTTATAGGTGCAAGTGCAAGTGAAATGGGCTGGTTACAGTCCTCTGCAAATGCAATATCAAACGGAGGGCAAATACTCTGGGGAAAGATAAGCGATAGAACAGGTTCACGAAGGATATTCCTCATAATTGGAAGCATCATACTTGCTACACTCTGGGCCCTGATGCCCTTTGCATCGAACCCAGTCAATTTGATAGTGATTTATTCCCTTATAGCCCTCTTTGGTTCAATGATTACGGTAAACTGGTTTTCCCTCATCGCTGATATTTCTGATTCAAGTGTGAGAGGTAAGTTCCTGACCTTCATCAATAATATTTCATCAGCAGGTACGATAATTTCCCTGATTGTCATGGTCTTTCTTTTTGGAGGAGATCTCCAGTCAAACATAATGCTGCCATTCTTCCTTTCTTCTGCAACATATCTTGTTTCCAGCGTCTTCCTGGTTTCCTTGAAAGAAACAAAGCACAATGCAAGGTTTGACGGATCTCTCCTTGCAACCATAAGGAAGATCAGATATGACGAAAACTTCTTCCCTTATTTCAGGGCAACAAACATTCAGGGGTTTTTCTGGTCCATGGCCTGGCCAATGTTTCCAATTACTATAGTTTCTGTTATGGGTTTTGGGCTTAGAGCTGTGGCCATTCTTACCATAGTATCATTGTCTGTGACCATAGTTATTCAGACTCTTTTAGGGAGAATAACTGATAAGACCCAACGGCCCCCACTGATCTTCGTTAACAGGGTAATGTTGAGCTTCATTCCAGTATTTTATGCATTTTTTCATTCCTTCCTGTTGTTTGTTCTTCTTGAATCATACAGCGGTTTTCTTGGAGCTTTACAAAATATTGTAATGAATTCTTATCTACTGGACATTATACCAACAACCAGGAGGGCAGAATATATATCAATAATCAATGGTTTCAACGGACTGGTATATCTAATGGGTGCACTCGCTGGCGGTTATCTTCTTCAATATGCACTTTCTGTGTTTCCACTTGTGAAAGCCCTCGAAGTCTCGTATATGATAGTGTTTGTAGGAAGATTTTCCTCATCCTTCTTATTCCTGAAATTAAAAGAACCTGAGAAAAAGGGAAGAACGCCTCTTGGACTATTTTCCATATTATACAGGCAGAAGATCCCGGGAAGCCCTTCTGGAGGCACAATCAAGATGAAATGAGATTTTCATGTAAACTTTCAGTCCTGTCATAATTTCTTGATATTAATGATGAGCCCAGTACGGAAATTAAAATTATAATAATGAATGATGAGAGAGTAAGGTAGAATAGACCAGAACTGTTGATAAGAGAACCTATCATGGCAATGAAGAGGAGAGACATTGAAACAAGCCCTACCATTCTTATTTCTCTCCTGAATTTTCTGGAGTTGAAAAGTGATAGACCAACAATAATGTGTACAACAACATAGGAAAGGCTGACTATTTCAGCTATTACCACAAAGGCGTTATAGAAACCAATTGTAGACCTTGAAATCAATATTATTACTGTGTCTAATACCAGTAAAATAATAAAGAATGTACCTGTTTTTATATACCTCATCTTCCTTAAAATCATACCCTGAAAATCTTCATACATGTTCAACAATGCGTGAGAGTATGATAACATTAGATTATAGGCACTAAGCAGTAATAAGGCTACCAGTAAATATGGAACTATCCCTCCCATATCTGTACCAAGGATTCTCAGCAATATGGCCGGGTTTGATGAGTAGTAGTTTATATTGCTTCCAAGAAAAACAGTGAGAGAATATGAAGATATTATCATGACAAATCCAGTAATGAGGTAAGAAAAGATCAGTGTTTTGTTTACCCGTGTAGATGGGATGCTGGATTTGCTGAAGAGGAATATTCCGCTGCCGCTGCCAGAAAACATAAGAACTCCGAGCATGACTCCTTCCCAGAAATTCCCAGAAAAAACACGCGATAAACTTATGGAAATGGTAGAATTGCTCATCATTAAGATCATAGCTATACTTAGAACAAGAATTCCGAGGATTTCAATCATTCCGATAGCTGTTATTACGAAAATTGCAAGATTCCTCCTCTTTAATAATGGAACAGATAGAAAGATGATTAATATTGCTGCAAATAGCAGATCAAAAACGATCTTGTTTCCTGAAATGAAATATGATTGCACAAAAAACGATGAGAACATAATTATATTGGGAATTACAAGGATAGAATACATTATGTAGACCAATCCTGTAAAGACTGCAATCCTGAATCCAAGAGAATACATTGCATATGCTGCGTACCCCGATCCATTAGAAATTTTAGAAGAAAATAAAATGATAGGCAGGAAGCTCATGAAACTAATGATGAAAGCAACGGTGACTACAACAGGCATCATGCTACCTGAGAAAAATGCTATTAAGGGTAGTAGTGCCACAAAATTCAATGCAGGACCTACTGAACCAAATGACTGAAACGTAAGTTGCCTGAAAGAAAAATTCATGGAGACGGATTTAAAAATAGTATAATAAATTTTATAAATATGAAGTAAACTTCAGGATGATCAGTAGAATTCCTGAAGATCTTCTTCGGTCAACTTAGTTATTGGCTGCTTTATAAGTGGAGTCTTCATCACGGAGTCCCTTTCTTCATATGTCATGTCATTAGCTTCGTAAAGGATTCCAATCGGTATTTTGTCCCCCCATTCATCGGCTCTTTTGTATGCTGCCATGAAATCTGTGGGATCGTGTTTTTCATCTTCTACTTTGTAAACCCTCTTCCTGAAGAAATCATAAGTGTTATCTTTGTTATAAGTCACACAGGGACTGAAAACATCAACGAATGAGAATCCCTTGTGCTGTATGGCCTTCTTTATTGTCGCTTGCATATGTTTGACATCCCCTGAAAATTCTCTTGCCACAAATGTTGCACCTGCGTTTAGGGCCATTGTTACTGGGTTTATTGGAGGTTCAATGTTTCCATCGGGAGTGGTCTTTGTCCTCATGCCTAGTCTTGATGTTGGTGATGCCTGTCCCGTTGTAAGTCCGAAAATCTGGTTATCCGAAACTATGTAAGTTATGTCTGGATTTCTTCTTGCTGCATGGTAGAAATGCTGGGTTCCTTCGTTAAAACCGTCACCGTCACCACCATATGCAATTACTGTTAATTCAGGATTTGCCCATTTTATTCCTGAGGCAGCTGGCAGAGATCTTCCATGTATTCCATGAAATCCATATGCCTTTACGAATTCAGGCATGTTGCTTGAACAGCCTATACCAGACACTATTACTGTGTCTTCTGGTTTAATACCTAACTCTGCGAGTGCCATTGGGATTGCAGTCAACTGTGCAAAATTTCCACATCCCGGGCACCAATCCGCTTTCACGGTCCCTTTAAAATCTGCTAATGTAACCATCTTTTTTCACTCCTTTATTTTTTTCTCTATTTCCACAGCCAGCGCACCTGGGTAGAACGATTCGCCATCATATTTGGTGATCAGGTCTGCCTCAAGACTCATTTCTGACTTGATGAGTCTCAATAACTGCCCTGTGTAGTTATTTTCTACAAATATTATCTTTTTCTTTCCCTTTGTAAGTTTCAATATGTCTGGATTTACTGGATAGGGCCTGTTCACTTCAATGGCACCTACCTTTATTCCCTTATTCCTTAACATATCTACAGCCTCCTCCACAGCTCCCTGTGTTGATCCCCACTGTACCACTGCGTATTCAGCATCGTCCAACCTGTACTGAGGCGTTGGAGGGAGTTCTTTTTTCAACTGCTCCAATTTCTTCATTCTCTTTTCCATTATTTTCTTTCGTATCATTGGATCAGTTACAGCATCGCTGACTACATCTCCCTTTTCATCATGCTCATCTGAATCCTCGTTGTGCATTAAATTTGGTGTTCCTGGTAATGCTCTCGTTGAAATTCCATTTTCAGTGAATTCATATCTCTTGTAATTCTTTTCGCTACCTGTTGCAAATTGGTCTCTTACAATATTGGAATCAAGCTTCAGGTTCTCGATAGTCTCATCATGCTCAGCAAGATAAAGATCAACCATGAAGAATATTGGTATCTGGTATTTTTCAGCAAGATTCAATGCTTCTCCTACCATATAATAAGTTTCTTCAATGTTTCTAGGAGAGAAAATTGCCTTTGGAAAATCCCCCTGGGATGCCCCCAGAATCTGGAGCAGGTCTCCCTGCTCGGTTTTTGTTGGAAGCCCGGTGGATGGACCCGCTCTCTGAGCCTCATACACAACTAGTGGTATTTCCATTTCCGCAGACATACCTACAGCTTCGGTCATTAGTGCAAAACCTCCGCCAGATGATCCTGTCATTGCCCTGATTCCGGCATAATTAGCTCCTATGGCCATGTTAATTGCTGAAATTTCATCTTCTGTTATTTTAACGAATACATTGAATTTCTTTTCATGTGATGCGAGATAATGGATGATGGATGACGCAGGGGTCATAGGGTATCCAAAATATGCCTTCAGTCCTGCCCTTACTGCTCCCAATCCTGCAGCTTCTCCTCCAGCCATAAGATACATCTTCTTCTTTGGAGTTTTGAGTTCTTTTGCGGCCTTCCCATATTTTTCTACAAAAGTGTCGTAACCTTCCTGTGCAGCCTTTACGTTAAGTTCTGCTATTTCACCCTTGCCCCCAAACTGATCTCTTATGACATTTGCAAGCTCTTCAAAATCAATTGATAAATATCCAAATACTGCTCCTATGGCAACTGTGTTTTTCAAAAGAGTGTTTTTACTGTATTTCTGCGCAATTTCACCTAGTGACATTTCGCAGTATTTTATACCGTCAAATTTCTTGAAGTCACCAACACCTTTGTCGTAAACAACAATCCCTTTGACTGGCGATGCTCCACCTTCATTTATCTCAGGGTTGGTGTGCCTTTCCAGTGCATCCTTATTCAATGCGATGAGGATATCCAAATCGTCTCCCTGATTTTTCACCTTCTTTATCGATGCTCTTACCTGATACCAGCTTTGTCCGCCCCTTATTATGCTCTGATAATAGTTGTAAGTGGAGACGTACAATCCGCTCCTCGAAAAAACTCTTGCTATTATTAACCCTGCAGACTGAACACCGTCTCCGGCAGCCCCGCCTACTCTGACGATAACTTCATTTTGATCCATGATTTTGTCACTACCTTATTCAATACTATATTTCAACTTGCTATAAATTTTTTTAAACATTTTTCAGACAATATAAATGTGATGTTGAAGTTGTGCTGATTTTTGTATATTCCATACACTTTACTAAATTGGAGTTTGATAGAGATCTAGAGAATATATAATATTAAAAAATAATTTAATTATCTTCTGTTCAGGTTAGACTCAATATTCCATAAAGTTAAACAATTTCGGTTTTATCTCTGTTTTATTAACCATTTATTTGGGGCTTCTAGGGGTAGGAAGTTCATGATTCCACTAATGATAGGTTTTATGTTGTTTCCACAACTCATTTAATGTTGAACACATTAATGCATTGCTAACGTAGTGATTAGTTTAAGTTTGGATAGTGGCATATAACAATTGTGCCTTCTAATAATTATAATGAACCGGATTACTTAAGATGAAAACCTAAAAAATCTTATAAACTGACTTTCCTGTTTTGATGTATCTGTGAGTTATATCACAAATTTAGATTCTTTTCGGAACTAAGTATCCTGCACATATTAGAGTTAATGCTGGCCTCTATCCTTGCTTTTAGATAGAATGTTTTGATTTCTCATTCTTGGAATTACATTCGTAATACAACTATAATGAGGAAATTTCTATATGAAATTGAGGGGTTGAGAATGTTCTATGATAATATCACTGATGAATATTCGTTTGAAAGAATCAATGCCTGTAGAAAAATATTCAGATAAAGTAATCTACAGTCTGTATTTATTTTTAAGTCTTGACTCTATTCCTGATGTTAAAGAGATGACAAATTCTTTCTGCGTTGAATCCAGAGTGGAAATTGCTTCAAGGAACTCTTCTTCACCAATTGTCCCTCTGATTTTATCCTCGATTATCTTCTTCATATCCCCTGTCAAAAAGTCAGATCTATCAATAGTTTGGACAGAACCATCTGCATTCTGATGAATCTTTATTCCATTGTGGGTTTGGACAGAAAAAAATCTTCTATTGAATTTATAGCTTCTAACAACAAGGTTGAATGCTATCTGATACACTATTTCTGAACTTATGAATACAACAAAATCCGTCGTAGAGCTGAGAGAGGGAAAAAGGAAATAAAAAGTCAATAGACCTGCTATTTGGATTGAAACAAATAACCCTGCAATCTCAAGCATTGAAGTATATCTCTGTCTGTATAACTTTGTCCTCATTATTGGTAGAGTGAAAATGCCAACAACAAAGGAGATCGTTAATGCAAAAAAGTCTACCATGCCTTCAGTAAAGCTGAAAATCATGATTCCTGTAAGGTCAAGAATTGCTTCTAATCCAGCAATTAATATGACTATAATGATGTAGAGTTTTCCAAATTTCTTGAATTCCTTAAAACCAAACCTTCTTTTGCTTTCAGAAAGTGTAATCCTAATTTTTTGCTTTGCCTGTTCGGTCATTTTATCAATCACTGAATGGAAAGATCATTACGTGATATCAGACCTGCATTTATCATATGAACTTTCAGTTCCTCAGCCATGAATTTATTAGAACCACTTAATATTTCCATAATTTCATTTACAGTAACTTTTCCCTTTTTTAGGTTAATCAGATCCTGCGCCAGAATGAGGAGACTATCTTTTACAATTGTCTGAAAGAATTCATCCCAGTTCATATTGTTCTCATAAACAAACTCAAATCGCGTTTTTAACCACTTCAATTTATCATAGGTCATCCCATCTATTTTCAATCCTATTTTAGACATATTTTGGTATATTGGTGATATATTAATACTTTTACATTACTTTACATTACTAATCACACTATCTTATTGGCGTGAAAGATTGTGATAAAGTTTTCTCACTCTTGTTTCCTTTTCTAATTATTAACGATAATTGTTGATATTTCCGTTGTCCACAATCACCTAACTATGACAATCACGCCAGTCACCATATTTATAGCTCGCTACACCTTAATTGAGAAAAAGAGTATCTTTAAGTAACCATTGCCATTTGAAGAACTGTAACCTAAAAAGTCCCTATTGGAAAGGTACTTAACAAAAGTGCATAGATATAAGAGGCTTTCTAATAACCCTCGAAGAAACACCGTAATATTTATTCATGAAACACGCATGTTACAGCATGAGTGACCTGCTTGATCATGCGTTGAAGGAGAAATACAATTCAATGAAGACAAATGATCCATTAATATTCGTAAAGAATGCCATTGACTGGGATGCATTCACACCATTATTGAATGATCTGTATCACAATGATACAGATAATGGTGGAAGGCCAAACATACCTGTAAAAACCATGGTGAAGGTTCTATACCTCCAGAGCCTGTACAATCTTGCAGATGAACAGGCGGAGAAGGAGATCCATGACAGGATATCATTCATGAACTTTCTTGATTATCCTGATCAGTATCCCGATGCAAGAACCATATGGTTATTCAGGGAAAGATTATCGAGGACAGGAAGAGATCGTATAATATGGAATGAGTTGCAGAGACAGCTTGAATCCAAGGGCATCAAAGTTAAGAAGGGATCTGCACAGGATGCAACATTTATCAAATCAGATCCTGGTCATGTTAAGCATGAGGAAAAAAGATCAGATGGAAGGACAAGGGGATCAAAAGATGGATCATTCACCAAAAAGAACAATAAAACATTCTTCGGATACAGGGGACATACAATTGTTGATGACAACATTCCTGTTCCAGTAATAAGATCCTATGCTGTATCAACAGCAAGGGATCATGACACAACAATCGATCTTTCAAAAACAGGAATCACAGTGTACAGGGATAAGGGATACTTTGGGCATGATCCAAAAGGCATAGATGGAACAATGGATCGATCCGTAAGGAATCATAAACTATCCATGGAATCCATACGAAGAAATCTGAGGATCTCAAGGAAGAGATCACTTGTGGAATATCCATATGCAATCATGAAAAGAGTATTTCATTTCTCACATGTCATGGTTACAACATTAAGAAGAGTGTGGTGAAGTTCATGTTTGCATGTTTTGCTTACAATGTACATGCATTGAAGATCATCAATGGATAGCGTGAGCTATCAATTATTTAAGAAATTTCAGGAGAAACAGTTATAAAAAGGGATAATTAATGGATTAAACAGTTAAAAATAGGTTGATCTTCAGCGGTAATCAGGAATTTATTCAGGAAATTTACAGAATGTGGTAGAAAATAGAAAACCTCTAGTCAATTTTTTGGAATTACAGTTATTATAACTTTACCCTGATCTATGAACGAAGAACTAGGAGTGGAGAATCAGTGTTGTATGGTGATCTGTATGGATATCGATCTATTCACATTAGAACATGCGAGATCTGGGGTACCTCATTTCCAGGAAGATTCCAATATATTTTGTATGAAAAAGGTATAGAAAATACTCACAGGATATGTATAAATGAACCTTTCTTATCTGGAAGATAAGGGCGCAAATGTATAATAATAAGAAGTCGTCACATGAACAGAATATGCAAATTTTACTACAGGTTACTTAAACAATTGTTCAACGCTGGAGGCATACTAAACTTTTTTCTAGCCAGAGATTTAGATGTTTATTCTGACGCCGGGGGGGAGATTTGAACTCCCGAGCTACAAGAGCGGTAGATTTCGAATCTACCGCCTTACCGGGCTAGGCTACCCCGACATTCATTTTCTTATGTTCCTCCATGATGCATTTATTCATTATGACTTTTATGGAGTTATCTTCAGCAAGTTTAGCCCCTTCCATATTCTCTACACCTAGCTGCATCCATATAACATCTGGCATTATTTTTAGGGCTTCTTCAATTACTGGCACTACCGCTTCTGATTTCCTGAAAATATCTACAACCTCAATCTTGTTTTCCAGTGAAGCTGATTCAAGATCAGGGTAACATTTGATACCTTCCCATTCAGTCAATGCTGGGTTTATTGGTATAACCTTGAAACCATGTTCCATTAGATATTTTGAAACTTTGTAGCTGTCCCTGTCTGTTTTATTACTTATGCCAACTACTGCCACACTTTTGTTGTCTCTAAAAACTTCACGTATAACACTTGTTTCATTCATGATTAAATAAAAATAATATTGGTTTTAAATCTTTTCCTTATTTTACCAGTTTCTCAATTTCATCCTTGGTAAATATTTTGAAAGTTGAGTCACTTCTAATTGAGGCTACTTCTGGAGTCTTGTATTCAGCTCCCTCTTCCATTGAAGATTTTAGAGCTGCAATGCCTATTCCGATTGCTGTTTTTTCATCAGCGTCCTCTTTGTATTCCTTTTCGAGATAGGAAAGAACCTGATCTCTTCCTGCACCGATTGCAGTTGCTTTATATTCATTAATGACACCGGATGGATCTGAATCAAAAAGCCTTGCTCCAACCTGGTCGATTCCTGCAAAAATAATGGAAACACCATATGGCCTTACCCCGCCGTACTGTGTATATTGCTGCATCTGGTCTGCTACCTTCTTGACAAGATTCTCTATGTTGACAAGAGAACCATAGCTGACCTTTTCCTGCTGGGTTACTATCCTTGCGAAATCTATTAGGACTCTTGCATCTGCCCCGAGACCTGATGTGACACAACCTACAAAATCATCTATTAACTGAATTTTTTCCAGGGAGTTCTGTTCCATTAACTTGCTTCTTGGTCTTTTTTCTGAAATGAGAAGAACGCCATCCTTGAACTTGATTCCAAGAGCAGTGGAGCCTCTTTTTACTGCTTCTCTTGCATATTCAACCTGAAATAGTCTCCCATCAGGGGAGAAAACTGTAATTGCTCTATCATATGCCATTTGTCCCTGTTGCATTTATTTTCACCTTATCTCCCTTAACATGTTTCTCTAATAAATCTTTTCTAATTTTTCCTTTTGTTGTGAGGTTTCAACCAACCCTCTCTGACGGAAGGTATTGTAAATATAATCAAGCAATGGCAACTGATTTACATTACTTTGCCAGACGTGAAAGACCATTATTTATCTCTTTCTTACATGTCTCAACAGCCTGATTTCAGCATAGTCATGAAGGTATATGCTTCATTTCCATAGGACGAGCAGGTCATTGAATCCCATGTGTTCTTATGGGCAGTTCGTCCTAACTGTCCTGCCCTCAAACAGAGTTTCTTGCTGCCTCATGTGAGGACAGTTTAGATTGCATCATTCTCTGAATTAAACACTCGCTCTAATTCTCTTTTCGTGTCATGTATTACCTCTCGAAAAAGATAAAATTATTAGTTCCATAATCATGTATAATAAAGTGTTTCCATATTGCAGTTCCTGTAAGGCAAAAAAGAATTTATGTGGACTTGGATATTGTCCCATAATAAAGAACCTCAAATCCAGCGGTCTTGAACTCAGGATGGTCAGTGGAGAAGCAGAAACAGATACTCCCCCAGGTATATTTGTCGGCAATTATGGATATCCAGAAGTTCTTGCGGGTCCAACTGCCCTCTTTAATCAGGATGTTTTTGATTATGGTAAGGACAGATTTGGGATGAAACTGGAGGAAGTTATTTCCATGAATTCAAATGTCTACAGAACAGCATCAAAGATGTCCATAAGAAGACCAGATGAGAAATTTCATGAATATATACTGGAAAGTGCTTCTTCTGTGAAACCATTTGAGATCGCTTTCAAGACCGATCACTTTTCCATGCATGGTCCTGATACAGGAGATTTTTTTGATACTCCGGTTGGATCAACTGCAATGGTCTCCAATCTCAGGGTTACGGGAAATCCCAAAATACCAAGAATGGTTGATTACATTCACGAAGATAATGATCTGAAGTCTTCACAGGCCCTTTTCAAACTGTTTCAGGAGGGCTTTCAGCCAGAATATCTGCAAAACATACTTGCCGGTGGTTTGATAGGGATAGATCACCAGAGGAAGATGGTACCTACAAGATGGGCAATAACTGCCACTGATGACGTTCTTTTCAAAGAGCTAAAAAAGGATATTATTCACTACCCATGGATTTCAGATATCATGCAATTCGACATGAGTTATGTGGGTAATTCGTTTCAGGTTGTACTCCTTCCTGGACCATTTTCCTTTGAAATGCTTGAGCAGTGGAACAGAGGTTCCCTGTGGGGCCAGGGTTCTGTTTCAATTGATTATGAAGGGCCAAATGGGAGGACTAAATATGCTTCAAATATTACAGGGGCATACTATGCCGCAAGGCTATCAATTGCAAGATACCTTAAATCGGTGAGAAAACAGGCATCTGTCATTGTTGTAAGAACTATTGGCTCAGAATATCATTCTCCCCTTGGTGTATGGGTCATAAGGAGTTCTGTCAGAGAGGCCATGAAAACCAGGCCCGTTAAATTTTCTTCGACCGATGAATTCATGAAGGAATCAAGATTGGGTATAGAAAAGGCAAAGGAAATGTCGTGGATTCTGAAAAATCAACAGAGGCAGAAGAGGCTGGTTGATTTCTGATGGGTGATTATCTGATTTTTGACAATCACTTCCATCTCAATTATGGAGGGAATTTTATTGAAGGTGCATTACGATTCAAGAAAGCGGGTGGCAATGCAATCAATCTTACTAACCTTCCAGACTATTCCCTGTTCCCTGATCATTATTATGAAACAATATATGAAAGGACAATAAAGATGGCAGAGGCTGTAAGAAGAGAAACAGGTTTAACGGTCCTAATCACCATAGGTCCATATCCACTTGATTATGCTCGCTTTTCAGAAATTGGTCTTGATGGGGAAACTCTTGTGATGAATGGAATAGACAGAGCGGCAAAACTCATTGGGGAAGGGGTTGTAAATGCTATGGGGGAGATAGGAAGACCTCATTTTCCAGTTTCAGCTTCAGTTGTGGATGAATCCAATAGGCTGCTTGAATATGCCTTTTCCAGATGCGGTGAACTGGAATGCCCTGCAATATTGCATACGGAAGATCTTGATAATACCAGGATATTGGAAATAGAGGCTTTTGCCAGGAAGAATGGTCTCGACCCGCGGAAGGTTGTAAAGCATCACGCGTTGCCGGTAAATCTCTGGAGTGACTCATGGATGCGTTTTTCCATTCCAGCTACCAGGAAATTTGTTAGAGAGTCCATATCCACGGAAAAGAAATTTCTTCTGGAGACTGACTACATTAATGATCCGGGTGATGATAATAGATTTCTGCCGCCTGACTCTGTTCCGCTTCGCGCAATCATGATAAGACAGAATTATCCTGATTCCTGGGAACATACATTCAACAGTACGTTCAGGGACCTCCCTTTAGAAATCTTTGGGAGTGAACCATTCGAGTCCCTTCTACAATAATATATATTTTTTAACAAGAATGATATATGATCAGAAAAGATGGGTTTATCAATAGTAGAAATAGAAAGGATCACGAAAGAAATAAGGGAATACTACAGAATAGAGAGTTCCAGCCAGTCTATTCAGAGGATAAAGCCCAGTTTTTATAATGAAGTAAGGGAAGCGCTTACAACCCTGAATGAAATGGCAGCAAAAAGCGTCTCTGAATCAAGAATAGAAAATTACAGGAAAGTGATGGACAAGAAAGAAAAACTGGAGAACAACCTGAGAAATTTTCTCCTCAAGAGATATGAAAAACTACTTCGGGATTCACTCTTTGACATAAGTTCTAAGACTTACGAGCCTCTCGCCCCAGAAGAAAAAACATTCATAATGGAAAACCACAACAAAATGATGGCTTATCTCGAGAGAATAATCAAACCTGAAGAGGAGCCAGGAAAAGAAGAAGGAAATGAAGAAAGTATTTCCAGCCCAGACACAAATGTGGAGGAACAGAAAATTGAGAAACCGGGGAAGATCAAACAAGAAGCGGAAAACATGTCAACCGTTTCCGTAACTGCAGACTTTTTGCCTGTGGCAACCTCCGTAGGAGACTTTTATCTACATAAGGGTGATATAATATTTCTTCCTGATACAGTAACAGAAATACTTGTTTCAAGAAAATATGCAAGAAAAATTTTACTTGAGGATATAATAAAAAATTGAATTTTAAAAATTTTTAGTTGTTTCTCTTTCTGAGATATACAACTGCCCCAATTACGATTACTGCTGCAATTACTATTCCGATTGCAGGAATTACAAGCGAACTGACTGCTGATGAGGAAGCCGGGAATGCAGTGTCAGATATTTCTATGGTGTGATTGGAGAAATGCGGGACGTGCACTATGACAAGATCTCCGTTACTTTCAGCGTACACAGAATAAGCTGCTGAAACTGAGCTCGTATCATTCAGGAGTCCGTTCATGCTGAGGGAGCTTATGACTGTTCCATCGAACTTTATGTAGACATTATGGGAATTCTGCAGGAATGAATTTGAGATGAATATTGCCACGTTAGTTCCCTTCTTATGTCCCGGAACTGCACTTAATGATATCATCGCATGTCCAGAGCTGATTGATGTTATGTTTGTGATCACTGTAGAATTGAATGACATCGTGAAGTTCTGTGAATTTGTGTTTCCATTAATTGAAAGTTCCGCTGCAATTTGTCCTGAACTCAGTGCTTTATCCACTCTCTTCTGGTACTTTCCGAGGTTATGTAATCCAGGTGGTGCTACAATGTTTATCATTTCGTAGTTACCTGTTTTTACTGCAATGGTTGAGTTGTTCTTCACTGTGATATTGCCTCCATTTACAACCATCATCTCTGTAACATTAGGTGTGTTAATTTTCAGAACTTCTGTACCAAAACTTACCCTGTTGTTCAGACCGAACATTTCGTTTTCCTGGAAGGATGAGCCCGTGAGTATCATCGATTCATTGAACCTGGTATCAATACCATTCATTTTCAGCATGGTCACATTGCTGTGCTCCGGCAGTGAAAAGACTATTGTGCCATTGTTCACTATATACGATGATTGTGCAACAGGATTGTCGTGTACTGTCATTATGTAAGTGTCGTTTGCATAGAAGAATATTGAGCCATATGTCTGTACACTTCCCATTCTGAATGAAGGTATATTGAATCCTCTCCCGATTGTTCCATTTCCGGATATTTTAACTGAGGAAAACAGTGTTGAGTTTATGTTCTGACTTGTTAGATTCATGTTATTTATGGTATTTGTGGAATTATCGAATATGAAACTCACATATTTTCCAAGAACCTTTCCGGTTGTGTTATTGTACGAAAATTTATTACTGATCAACTGGTTTTTATGATTTTGAAGCAAATTCTGAATATTCTGTGACGTGACAAACACAGCAAACAACGGTGTTAGTTTTTCCATAAATGTACTGTTAGCCTGCTCAATGCTCATTACTGTATTTGAGTCACTCCCTTTCAGTGAGACCTTCCCATCGGTGACTATAACCCCTGTGAAATTTCCATTCATGATTTCATAGGACCTGAATTCCATTCCGGAATATGTTTTCATTCCCATTCCACCGAACTGGAACTGGTTTGATGAACTCAACTTAAAATTGCTTTCTAGAATTCTTGCACTTTCATTGAGATGTATATTCATATTGCTATGTCCCGCTGAACCTGTCATTATTCCAATAGATTGTGGTTCACTGTTTCCAAATAGGATCACGTTCCCGCTATCCATGGATATCTCGTTTTTCAGGAACATGTTTGTAGAAACCTGTGTTCCATTGACATATATGCCACTGGATAAGGTGACATGGCCACCAGTCAAATATTCATATGAGACATCTCTTATGTATCCATTTGTGCTATTATAGGACACTGAGTATCCATCGATAGTTTTGGTCGTTACCGTTCCATTCACATTTCCACTGGAGGCAAGAGATATTGCACTCCCGCTGGCCAGTAGAAACACCACTGCTATTGCCGCTATGGTAATTTTATTCATACTCCTACAATCGATGCAGTTATTAACTAAGTTATGGTACAGAGGTATAGTACAATCTTTATCCTAAAAGTAGAGTAAAAAATTTTGTTGACGCAAGACTTTCTGGAACTGAAGAAAAGATTCCCTGAATCCATACACTATTCATGTTCTTTGTTGCGACATTTTAATTAATTAACTTCAGATCACCATTGGGAAAGCCCGAGGGCAGCTTACGCTCCACTGGAGTGAGGAAAGTCTCCCCTCCCGGGTGGATACCAACCTGCCATGCAGGTATTCCGAGAGGAATGGCAACGGCAAAAGAAAGAAACATTTCCAGGTAAAGAATGATTCCCTGAGGATGACGTTTCCTGGATTGGTGATGGGACAGCTGACCTGGTTGGAGAAAGTCCAAAGAGACCCCGTGAAACCACTCTGAGGGTCGGGTAGGACGCAGCGTGCCTTACGGCCATAGTCGAATGCTGCCAGCCTGTTTTACAGGGGAACAGAAGGGAGCTTACTCCGGGCATTCCCATTTAATAACTTATCTTCAATGACTAAAAATAATAAATGAGATGCATATACATCACCATGTCTGAAAAGAAGTGTGATGTTAAGGGATGCGAAGAAGAGAGTTATCAAACAGTTCCAGCTGAGCTTGCAAACAAGGTATTTACCTTCGATGCAAAGGCGACAAAGGTGCATCTATGCAGGGAACACTACAAGAAATACAAGAAAGAGACAAAGAAGGAGAGGGAAGCGAGGAGAGCGGACTGGATCTGATGGAAGAAATTCCAACAGTTGTTATTACAACATACAATGAGATCAAAAATATTGACACGTTGATAAACAGTCTTTTATCTCAAACCATGCAGTGCCATATAGTCGTTGTAGATTCTGAAAGCAATGACGGTACCGTAGATGCATTGAAAAAGTTTGACACACAGAAGGTGTCCTATAAAATAAAGAAGTGCACCAGAGGAGAGGGTAGGAACCTTGGAGTTGAAATGTCTTCATCCAGATTGATTTTGTTCACAGACGGTGACGCCATACCTGATAGTAGCTGGGTAGAGTGCATGACCAAATGTCTTAATAACGCCGATCTGGTTACAGGAGAAACTGTTCAGAAGGGGATGAAACGCTACGCTTCCTTCAAACGAGTTAAACTATTTTACAGAAACTTTGAAATTACTTCCCCTTCTATGAATATGGGAATCAAGAGAGATGTTTTTATAAGGATAGGCGGTTTTGATCCAAAATTTATCACTGCTGAAGATATAGATTTGAACCTCAGAATTATTTCTATGGACTATAAAAGTATATTTTGTAATAGCTGCAGGGTATTACATATTGCAAGACAAGATCTTCGTTCATTTCTCAATCAGGCTTTCTGGAATGGATATGGAAGAGGTCAGTTGAAGAGTAAGAATAAAATCATGTGGGACGATATTAAAAAGGAAAAAATTGACCTTGGAGAAATAGGTATTTACTGGCTCTTAAGAAATTTAAGCGCATTACTTGGCTATGTATCTTTCCTGCTATTTGGAAAAAAAGATTTTAATTGTTGTCCTCCCTCAGAAGGTCATTGAGTTTCGATCCCTTATCTACGAATAATAAAATTGTACCAACAATTATTATAAATAACCATGCCGCCAGTGAAAAGGCCCTTCCAAAGGAATAATCCGCAAATTGTACATGGCCGACCAGTGCTGCTGAAGATATGGGGGGAATGGCTATAACTCCAGAGACCAGAAATACAACCAGATTGAACAGAGTAAAAACTATGGATGGGATATACCATATCTTCAGTCCTAGTAGAAATACCATTCCTATAACTATGAACGCTGCCACTTCTATCTCAAGCCAAAAAGTTACAAGGGGATAGGAGGCAGGGCTTGCATAAAGATGTGCAGCCGCATCGATGATGGCAAATGCCATTATGGCAAATCTTAGAATCTTTATAGGTGTGTAACCACCGGTTAAAGATTTAGCTATATATTGCATGTTTAAAGACATATTCTGTCATAATAGATATAATATTAAATATGCTGCCTTACATTTCAGGATCGTTTTAAAATACCATAAACACTTACCAGGAATCCTATTATAAGAATGGAAGTACCGATCATTTTTAACTGCCTATATTCGTATATGCCAATCAGCATGAGAAAGCCACCAAAAAGGGTAAAACTTAAATTTCCTCTTTGACGGAACTGAAGCCTCTCTTCCTCGCTCTCAAGTTTTCTCCTGAGAAGTGGAAGTATTGCCACTCCTGCCTCTATGGAACGAACAGAGTCTTCCAGGAACATGCTTATCTGCTTTTCATATAATTCTTTCAATAATCCTTCTTCCATGAACAGTTTTCTCAGGACCTTCACAAACTTGAACTCAGGATCGAGGGAGAGGCAAATTCCTTCCAGCAGTGAACTCATTCTCATGTAGAGGACAAGGGATGTTGGAAGCCTGAATGGAAATTCGAAGACGACATCGTTTGCAACTTCCAGTAATTCCCTTATCTCGCTATCCTCAGCCCTCTTTCCGGACATGCCAGCCATCCCAAGTTCAACACTTCTCTTTATGATCCCCCTGTTTGCGGCAGGAGAGAGGGCTTTAACACCGATAAGAGAATCTACTATCTGATCTATGTCGCCCCTGGTAAGGCCATCGTATAGTGACAGGAGATAATACCTGGTATTATCATCAAGGTCCCCTACCATCCCGAAATCATAAAGAATGATTTCACCGGAATCAGTTACCGAAAGGTTTCCTGGATGAGGATCTGCATGAAAAATATCATCCCTGAGGAGCATCCTTATGAAGGAAATGTCAAGGTCATAGGCAAGTTTCACAGTATCAATATTTTTTTCCTTTAGCTTTTTTATATCGGTTATCTTCGTTCCAGAAATATAATCCATTACGAGCACCTGTTTCGATGATATTTCATCGTAAACCCTGGGCACTATGATCCTTTCCCTTCCTGCTATATTCTTTGCAATTCTCTTTGAATTGGATGCCTCCTTTTCATAGTTCATCTCGTCAATTATCCTCTTACGGAAATCTCTGAGAACATTGTTGATACTCATATACAGGAAGTTCTCGATTCTTCCTTTTGCAAGCTTCAGTATCCTGTCAAGGATGACAATATCCCTCTTTATGATGAACTCTGCATCTGGTCTGTTCACCTTTACAGCCACATCCCTGCCCATGTACGTTGCCCTATATACCTGTCCAAGTGATGCTCCGGAGATCGCTTCCTCATCAAATTTATCGAACACTTCATCAAGTTTTCCTAGATTCTTTTCCAGGGTTGGTCTGACATCTTCAAATGGTGATGGTGGAACACTATCCTGCAACTTCTCAAAGGAAGATATATATTCCTTGGGGAGCAGGTCCGGTCTTGCAGAAAGTATCTGCCCAAGTTTTATGAAAGCAGGACCAAGTTCTATGAAAAGCTGAACTGCTTTCTTACCATTCCTTTCCCTGCGGTAGTCCCAGTCCTTTCCACTCTCACTTTTAGCGCTTTTCCTGTCTTTCTGGAATCGTCTGAATGTGGGATAAAGAAGAAAGAATATTCGTATCTCCCTCCTGAGTAGTCCTTTCAGAATATCCCTGTCTTCTTCCATGAAAATGGTAATTTCAGATTGTATTTAACATATACTGGAATGTTTTAACTTTTATGGAACGAAAATGGGAATACAGGTATTGACCAAGTTTTTGTGGATCATAAAATGTAAGTGAGGATTACCAGTCATCCTTGTTTATTATATCTTCGTAGAGTTCCGTCATCCTGTTCTTCCTTTTCATTTCACTCTCTGCAATGTTCTTCAAGAGCTTCTTAAGGTTTTCATCATCATACTCTCCACTCAGAAGATCAGCTATTTTGTATATTTCATCGGATTTTGAAATTGACCATGCCAGAATACTCTTTGGATCATCCTTCTCTGGCTCTGGATCGGTTGATATGATATGATCCAGGGATCCATAGTCCTGCTCTTTCCCGCTTCTTCTTGAATACATTACCTGCTCTAATGCTTCGGCATTCTCCAGTATCTCTATGTCCCTGTTCTCCAGTTCTATCAATTCATCCAGAATCTGGATTGTGTTGTGGAGTTTGCTGACTTCTCTTATTGCTTCGTATTTACTTATTACGTTCCTCTTCACAGAAATAAGTTTCGAGACTATCTTCTCCATCACTTCATCTGGTGGCTTACCCGAAACAGTGTCTCTATTTTCCACCATGATCAACAATCTATTACACAGTATTTAAATATATCCCATGATCAATATTGCTTATATTTATGCAGTCCAGATTCCATTGTTTATATACCAGGAGTATTCAGGAAGTCACTTACTTTAGAAAAGTAAATCACGTGTAATACATATGGAATAAACATGAAAGTTTCACCTTCAGTCATATCATGCAGACTGGAACTTCTCAGGGATCAGATTGAAATAAGCGTAGATTCTGGTGCAGATCAGTTTCATCTGGATATAATGGATGGCCATTTTGTTCCAAATCTCACAATGGGAGGGGACTTGATTTCCGCCATAAGGAGGTGCACTGATCTTCCTCTCGAGGCACATATGATGGTGACTAATCCTGATAAGTACTGGAAGGTTTTCTCTAAAGCCGGTGCTGACATACTTATGTTTCATTACGAGTCGCCTGTCAACCTGAAAAAGTGTTTCAGGGAAGTGAAAGAGGCGGGAAAAAGCTATGGGATAGTAATCAATCCAGACACACCTTTCTCTGCTGTCAGTGACCTTTTGAGTGAAGCGGAAATACTTCTTATAATGACTGTTTATCCTGGATTTTCAGGACAGGGTTTCATAAATGGAATGACACAAAAGATTAGGGAAGCTAGGGAATATATCTACGAAAACTCCCTTGATACCCAGATTGAAATAGACGGTGGCATCAATAATAATACAGGCCAGATTGCAGTTGATTCTGGAGCAGACATACTTGTTTCCGCTTCATATATTTATGGTGGAGATATCAGGAAGAATATTTCCAATCTTAAAAATCTTGCAAGATCTAAAACCTGATCAATACCCTTCCGTCTCTTGGTTTCCCAAAATAAACCAGTGCATCTTTAAGTTCATCGTGCTTAAAGATTCGATCTATTTTAACCTTCAGTTTTCTCTCTGAAGCCAGGTCAATCAGTTCCTTCATGTCTTTCCTGCTTCCACCTGTTGATCCCATAATACTCAATTCATTTGTATATATCCTGCCTATGTCTATTGTGGTCTCCCGACCGTTCAGCACTCCAAATGTTATGAGCTTTCCCCTCTTCTGAACATGGGCAAGAGACTTTGAGAACAGCTCGCCACCCAGTGGATTGATCACTATATCTGCTTTGAAATTCTCTGGAATTTTTTCAGCCTGAAATGTTTCTGTGGCCCCGTATTCATCAAGATAACCCTTTGTGGATACTGCAAAAACTTTCATGCCCATAATGTTTGCTAGCTGCATAGCAAATATGCCAGTGTTTCCTGAAGCACCATATACTATCAATGACTGGCCTGCCCTTGCCCCTGCCTCCTTGAGTGCATGATATGGTGTCATTGCTGCTATCGGAAAGGAAACAGCAACCTCATCTGAAATCATATCAGGTACCCGGAATAGATTTTCTTCCCTGATCAAAAGGGTTTCTGCAAATCCACCATTACTAACCACCCCGTAAATACCCCCGTTAGAGCACAGGTATTCTCTTCCGGATATGCAGTATTCGCATGTTCCATCATATATCCTGTTGTATACAACAACACGATCCCCTTTCTTGAATTTGCCGTTATCCTCCTTCACCACGGCTAGTATCTCTGAACCCGGTATGTGTGGCATTGGCTGGATACCATACAGAACCTTTCCTGCTATAACGTTATAATCCAGCGGGTTAATTCCTGCCATTACTGGACTTACCTTGACGAAACCTTTTGTAGAAGATGGTTCCTTAACCTCCTTTATCTCAATATTCTCGATTCCAAATTTATCCATAACATATGCCTTCATGAATTTACATGCCATACTTCTATTTCAACTTGTCAAAAACTTGTAGAGAGTAAAGTTTGTTTCCAAACGTTTGAATAGATAGGTATGATCCATTCACATGGATGTTGTTGAAGTTCTCATGACTGAGCATAGTGCTATCAGGCACATTAGCAACAATTTCAAGTTTGATTCTGAATCCAGCGATTTTCAAGTTTTTGTTGAGTATCTGAAGAAATGCCATATTGAAATTGAGGAAAGAGTTTTTGTTCCTGTGATAAAGGATGTTTATGATGGAGAGAAAATGGATCTGATAAGAAATGTTGATAGGATAATGGCAGATCACAGATTACTGGAGACTCTTGCCTCCAATATAATAAAATGGAAAGATGAAGAGAATTTTGATATTCTGAAAACAAGGGTTCCACTTTTCTTCAAACTGTTGCAGGATCATAACAACAGTGAAGAGGATTCCCTGTTCACTTACTGGAAGGATATTGAAGATAATGTAAAGAAGAATACTATGACAGAAGTGGGAAACATAATTGAAAGCTTTGGTTTGGGATCATATTCCACGATAACTGGGATTTCTAAGGATTTTTTTTCATATGTCTTCAGATGATTCTGGATGAGAAACAAAACCGGTAAGAAAAGAAAATCAAAATACTGCAAAAATGTAAATAGCCAGAACAAATTTCTTTTCGCTTGGAATGAAACCGCTTGAAGTAGAAAGACCATGGATAAGAAGAAGGCTTGGGTTGAAGGTTTTTGGTTCAGTTATAGTAGTTTTTATCATTGCCTTCGCAATTCTTGCAGTACTTGGTTTTTATAATGGCGGAACTGTAAATATCCAGAGTATAAGTGTAAGTTTTTCGGATAAGAAAATCAAGACATATTCCTATGCATATGGCAAGGATACATTTTCTACAGGAAAAAAAATGGTTCTTGATATTCAGCTTAAGGATAATGGAATCAGCACCACTGTTGATATAACAGGGGTAGTATCAATGACTTCAGGATTTACTGCTGCGCTCGAACAATCTAGTTACCAGTTGACAGGACCAGGTGGAACCATACCAGTAATTGTGACAATGCCATCTCACAATTACGCAGGCAACCTTTCTCTGGAGTTCATAACATCATCCTGACATTCTCCTTATTCTATGAAGCCGCCGGAATAGTGTAATTCGTACACCAGATTTTCCCCGTGCTCTATTGTTTCGTATCCGAGGAAGTGTCCAAGATCTCCTTCTGTAAGATTCTTATATACAAACCTGCTGTTGGAAAAGAATTCCTTTCCCCTTAATGGGAGGTCCGCAGGAACTCTTTTCAGTGCATCCCTTAGGAAGTCATACACCTCCTTAGTTCCGTAGTTGTCGTCCATTAGGCCACCTGAATATACCATTCCCCACTGGGGGACATTGCCTTCAATAATAAGTTCTTGCCCGATAAAGTACAGTGAACCGGAGTATATATCCATATATTTCATCCTTCCCTTTTCGTAAGTGAACTCCTTTGTGCCCTTGATTGCCCATGGCAGATACGAAACTCCTGATGAGTAACCCTTCGTTTTAGCCTCAACCAGAAACGAAGCATAATCGGTATCTTCCATTTTAGGTAATTGAGAACATAGAAATAAAAGTTTTATAGTTTCTTTTTAACCACCGGTCCGTTCCAATTTCAGTTAAGGTCAGAACTGTATTTTGCAGTCTTTTGTTATTCAACCTGGCCTACTGCCATAAAAACTTCGCTTATTCATCATTTTCTAAGAACCAGGATAGAATGCTGTTCCGGCATATTCCTGATATTTTCCTTCACCTTTACTATGGAAAACAATTCCTTCAGGAACCCCCTATCGCTCCCTTTCATGAAAAAGTCACCTACTATGAAATACCAATTTTTCGTTAAAATTTCAAAAATGTTAGAATATGCTTTGAATCTTTCCCCGCCCAGATTATGAAAGACAGGACTGGATACACAAAGATCAATGCTGTCCCTAGGTAATACAGGTTTTCGTAGATCAGAACAGAAAAAGTTTACTCTACTTTCCAATCCAACTGCCTCCATGTTTTCAATTGCCTTTTTCATATTTCCCTCCGGTAGACTGGATGTGCCAAAAAGATCAACTCCTGTTACTTTGGCATTCTTGAAAAAGAAAGCGGAAACTTCACACAGGTATCCCAGTCCGCATCCTGCATCTAAAATCCAATTGACAGTGTCTGTTCTGTCCATAATTTCAAACATCTCATAGAATGCTTTCCTTTATTCTTTTCTAATGTTCTCAGATTGCCCTGGTGATGTGTGGTGATATGTGCCATAATTTGGAGAAATAGTCATTTTCAAATAATCTGAATGAAATATATGACTTTTATCCTGCAATTTTTGGCTGAGCACTGCATGACAGACATTCATAGAAGCATAAAATATTTGAAAAAGAAGTCCTGTTCACGGAATAGCATTTCTGAAAAATACTTATATTTCACTTAAAAATATTATATCAACTTGAAATTATGAAAAATTAGATTCACTGAGTGGCTATTGTTTGCAATTCATTCAGCAATTCCTTTTCTACGTGGTCTGACCATGCAATTTCAGGAATATCAATAACGATGAATATTTCTGACAGCAGAATCACCTCAATTGCTGTAATAGTTATATCTCCCAGCAGTCTCCCGACTCCAACGTTAACCTTTACCTGGCCGCCTGATTCAGCTGTGAACACAAATGTCAATGCTCTATCCTCTGCTATGAGACCCCTCAGTATTCCAAATTTCTGGGCCTGAAGGATTGCCTTATCCTGCTGTACGTTACTCTGTACTTTCCAGCCGTCATTTATCAGGTAAGCTGTAAATGATTTTATGATCTCATCAAGACTTTTTGTAGTTTCCAGAATTCTTTCTTTTTTGAATATTTCCATGGGCTTTAAATCAAAACATCCTATAAAAGCTATATCCTATAAAAACCAATTTTAACAGATAATAAATATAATTAAACATAATGTTATGTGAATTCGATCTGTGAATCATGGTTACTGAAAATATAAACTTCAGGGAATGGGAAAAACTGTTCATGAAAGGCAAAACCTCTGCAACATATCTAGCTGTAATTTCATTTGCACTCTTCGCAGTTGCAATACTCTACTCAAGAATATTTCTATTTTACTTTATCATATCTGAAATCGGTGCTTTCACCGCCTTCGGTGTTCTTGTGGACTATGTTTCCCATCTTTTCAATGATGAATGGAAATCACCGGTCGATAGGGAGGGATGGATTCAACAGTTCAAGAATGGCAGAACGCACGATACATACGGGTTAATAATACAGATTGCCTGCTTTACCATATGTGGTTTCAAATTTCCACTGGCATTTGCCGCAATCCTTTCACTTATACCCCAGATATATATTGTATACAAACTCAAGTTTTATCACTGATAATTTATAATAATCATGAACTTATTGCTTCATGCCATTTCTACCCTGTAAAACATTATAAATACGTGATTTGTTTATGATTGACATTATGACTGAACTGAATTTTGAAGTAATGAATAGGGAAGTGAAAGAATTTGCAATGGGGCAAACAGATATTTTCAAGAAGGAAGTGAAAGGTATATATGAGAAGATAAGACCAGAGATGAAGAAATTTGTTTATCAGAAAAAGATAAAGTCCGTTGACCTTACTAAAACTGACGAATACTTTGTCACTGTTGAGAATGGTAAAAACAACCTTGTTGTAAATGGAGAAGAAATCTATTCAACTTCTGGGATTATAGTCTGGACAAAACCTGAAAAAAATGGTGACAGGATTGCCCTTTTTGAAACCTCTGGCTCAGATGAAGGAACACTACGTGTATTTTCGAGAGATAGGCAGATATATACAGAAGATGGATTTATACATGATATAATATATTTAGATGATGAATTTTATCTTATAAAGGAGAAAAGGGATGAAAGCATCTCAAATACAAAAGATTCATCAAACGGAATTTTTCTAGATGGTAAATATGTTTTCGGGAAGGGTATTGAGTCAGGAAGAGGACTCAGTGGAGAAAGATACGGAGACTCAGTCATTATACAGGCAAGCGATAACATTTCAACTGACATATATATGGGCATGATAAATGATCCATCATCGTGGAAGCTCTTCAGAAAATATGATCATGAGGTTAAGGTTATTGATTATGAAGATGACACACTTTATACCTTGCGGTTTGAGGGGAATGGTATCATTACAGTGGGAGAAAAGGAATACTGCCTAAACGAACCTGTAGAGGATGCAGTGAGAGTGAAAGAGGGATTTCTTGTTGTTCATATGAGGGATGCTAAATCTGTGCCTGTTCTTTATGGCAATGATGGCCAGAAAATAAGAGAGTTTTCCCTAAACACTTACAAGGGACTGATTGCATTGAGTTCAGATGAGGTGAGGGCAACTCTTGTAATGGGAGATTTCGGTACAACATTTGAAATCTATTCCTTTGAGAATGGGAAAATGGAACTGAGGGAGAGAAATGAAGTTTCAAAATTCAATGCCTCTGAAAGCTGCGTGGAAGTTAATGGAAAGAAAGTTCATTATTTCTTCCTTAGTGCAGGTAGTGATACGAGAAACACTCTGGTATACGGTTATGGTGGCTTCAACATATCTCTTTTGCCTTCATACAACAATTTATTTGCTTATCTCCTTGACAATGATGTTAATGTTGCAATATGTAATCTTCCTGGAGGTGGAGAATATGGAGAAGAGTGGCACAAATTTGGCATGAGAGAGAAGAAGATAAATGTGTATGAATCTTTCCAGGCAATAATAAGGAAATTGAGAAATGATAGATATCACGTAATATGCTATGGAGTTAGCAATGGGGGACTGCTTTCCTCATATACACTTGCAAAGATTCCTGGAGAACTTGATGGAGCGGTTATCGGAAATCCAGTAATAGATCTCATGAGGTTTCATAGGCTGCTGGCAGGACAGTACTGGGTAAGTGAATATGGCAATCCTGATGATCAAAATGATGCAAAATTCCTTAGGAAATACTCTTCCTATGAACAGTTGAAGCCGGGAAAATATCCTCCTTCCCTAACATATTCAAGAATGGAAGATGACAGGGTTCACCCGGCACATGCATTGAAATTCTATGAAAAACTCAAGTCCTATGGAAACGAGGCATATCTAATGATTGGGGAGGGAGGTCATCTTGGTTCAGGACTGGAGGATACTGTTGATGAAGTATCATATATAGCAAGCTTCATCCAGTATGTATTCTCTAAAAATTATGAGAAATAATTTTTTCAACTAATCTGAAATTAATCTCATTTTTTTCTTTATTTTCTCATCCAGGTTTCCAACAATATCAGTACCATGAGAGGAAATCAGATTATTTTTATTGAGTTCCTCTGTGGCATTTTTCAATGATTCAAATGATGATTTAACCAGCATGGCATCTGGCTCATCTGTAAATCCTTCGTTGCAGGTTAACAGTTCACAAGATGAAGATCCCATAGCGATATCCCCGGTGAATATGTTTCCATCATTATCTGCAAGAATCATTTCATCTTTATATGGGACTTTATCTTCCCTCTTCCGGTATACCTTAACTCGCTTTGCATTTAGCCAGAATATAGGACCTTCGTTGTAGGGCTTATAATTAGCAATTTTCTTTTCTCTATAAATTTCACCGGGTGAGACAGAAATTGAATCACCCTGATCTGGAACGTATAGCGGAATCTTTAATTTATATGAGAGATATCTCGATCCTCTGGTATGGTCAGCGGTTGTTATTATAATAGCCTCTGGTTTTCCCATGAATGTAACTGCCTGTTCAATACCGTGCACATATGGAGGGTCGATCAATAGAATACTTCCATTTTTTATCAATAAATGACCTACCATGTCCCAGTCATACTCAGGATCCTGTGTCCTCCAAGCAAAGTTATTTTCCATTACAGGAATGAACATGATCATGATAGTATTCATTTATATATAATAACATTCAGCACTGTTATAGTTTTTAAGTTCTAACCAGCACCCATAACATGTGAAGGATGTTTATTTGTAATTACAGCACAATCCTGATATCAACGGCATATGCATCTTCCTGTGTGACGATTAACGGATTTATATCCATCTCCTTTATGCCAAGGTCCTCAATCATCCTGGATATTCCTGTTATAGCCCTGATCGTTGCGTCAACATTGTAATTTCTCTTTCTCGCATTAAGCAGCGAAAGTACCTTGCTATCTGACATCATTTCAAGAGCCTCGTTTTCTGATACAGGAACAAGTCCATAGCTGATGCTTTTTAGCACTTCAACATATATCCCCCCAAGTCCCGTAAGAATGGATGGACCAAATGATGGGTCATTTAAGCCTCCAAGGAAAATCTCAACACCAGTAAGCTGTTTTTGAATCATTACCTTTCCAGTCTTACTTATCAGTGTGGTGAATGATGACTCCATGCTCCCTGCCTCAACATTCATTATCACTCCTCCGATCTCTGTCTTGTGAATTGGCTGATCAGAAGAAACCTTCATGACAACTGGATAACTTATTTTCTTGCAGAGGTCCTTAGCCTCCTCAATGGAAGAAACGATTCCCCAGTCAGGTACTCTTATGCCATACAATGCCATGAGCTTGAAGGAAAATTCATCGCTTAGTGTGCTTCTATCCTTAACCAGATCCAGCGCGCCCTTAACGGGTTCGGATATTCTTATCTTCTTCAGCGGGGGTCTAACATCCAGTATATGCTTTATTGCCTTTACTGCATCTTCAGGAAAACTGTATCCGGGTATTCCTGCAGATGAAAGAATCCTCAGTGCAGACTCTGCATCCTTTCCCATCATAACACCTATTATTCTCCTGCCCTTGAATTTTACAAGAACCTTTGCAACTTCTACGCAACTTACTGTTGCCAGTTCCTGAACGAGAACGATCTTTGTGCATTCCAGACCCTTTGTCAGGTTCATTGCCTTCATGAATCTTTCACCACTAGCGTCCCCTGAAAGATCCAGTGGGTTCTTTGGAGTACTCTGGTCTGGAAGTATTTTTCTCAGGTCAGCCTTCATGCTGTCTGTCAAATCTATCAGGTTCAGTGATTGACGTTCTATTTCATCTGTAGTTAAAACTCCGTGCCCTCCTGAGTTAGTCACAACAAGAATATCGCTTAAAAATTTCTCATCTGACTGAATTATTGTAATGAGGTTGAGAAAATCATCAAGATTGTTTACAAGTATTCCTCCAACAGTTTTCACTGCAGCCCGGAATAATTCAATTGATCCGGCTATGCTTCCCGTGTGGGTCTGAACTGCCATGGCCCCATATTTTCCTGTTCCACCTTTTATAAATACCAGATGTTTTTTGGCTGTGATTTCCGGTACCTCAGCAAGGAATCTTTCACCGTCTGCAACACCTTCTATATAGGAAAAGATAGCCTTTGTATCCAGGTCATCAGCCAGAAAGTGGAAAATATCTATTTCATTTAAATCCGTCTGATTTCCAAGGCTTACAAAATAGCTGAGCCCAGTTTTTGTTTTCTCTGCCCAGTCAAGCATATAAGCACCCATTCCACCTGATTGTGCAACTATTGCTATGTTACCCTGCTTTACATCTTCATATGCAAAGGTGGCGTTGAATGATGGCGTGATGAACCCCATTGTGTTTGGACCGAGAAACCTTATGGAATATTTTTTTGCCACCTCCATTATCTTTAATTCAAGCTCCTTCCCTTTCTCATCAACTTCCCTGAACCCCGAGGTTATTATCACCGCAGCCCTCGTTCCTGCTTCGCCCGCCTCCACCATAACATCTACAACAGCTTCTCTTGGAACACTAATTATCACCAGATCAACCTTCGAACCTATTTCCTTAACTGATCTATAAGCTTTTAGGCCTTCAATTTCAGATTCCTTAAGGTTTATGGGATAAAGTTTACCCCTGTATGATGCTTTTATATTTCTCACGAGTATATTTCCAATCTTATCCCTGTTATTCGATGCACCAACAACGGCAATCGAATTAGGGTTGAACATATCTTCTAACATGATATAGGATTGGCTCCGTGCACTATATAATTTACTGTAACCGTTTTTCCTCAGATTAATATTCAAATTTAATAAATTAAGTTAAAATAACTGGTTCATCACGGATTTTAGGATTTTATATCATTGCCTGAGTTTTACTTTGGACTTGCCTAATTTGCCATTTTTCAAAGATTAATCTCATTTAAGCAAATCAGGTGTACCCAAGTTCCATCCACACTCTGCAAGGCATAAGTGTGCCACAATGCTTCTTTTAGGGTATCGCGGAACGATTCCACTTGACATAAGGATGGTACAAATCCATATGGGTCATGTGTCACTTTCTACAACACAGCAGTATACACATGTAACAACTGAATCTGTCGCAAACAGGGTAAGAACCATATTGCCGGGCTATAGGGGAAAGAAGAAAACATGGGGATACGTTACAAAAGGTGCGAAGTGGAATGTACCTGATCCTGAGACTGATGGGGCCAACCGGATTTGAACCGGTGACCTCCCGGTTATCAGCCGGGTGCTCAAACCATGCTAAGCTATGACCCCTTTTGACCTTGATTTTTCGTAAAGTAATAAAAGTTTCGAATGGAACTCTGCATATCTGAATTGATTTTTACAAGTTTTGCTGATGCGTTTTTAAAAAAAAGTCTCAATCCTTACAATCATTCATTTGGCTTACCCTTTATAAAAAAAGATAATTTAGTATAAGACGAAAAAATATAACCCTGATGGAAAGACCTGACTATGTTAAAGTAAAACTCCCCTCAGGAGATACTTTTTACAGCCTCAACAGTCTGATAAAAGGCAACTCACTTCATACAGTGTGTGAAGAGGCCAGATGCCCCAATGTGTCAGAATGCTGGGAGTCAGGTACAGCAACTTTCATGATTTTAGGTAAGAATTGCTCAAGAGGATGTCGATTCTGTTCAGTCACACATGGAAATATGGAGCCACTTGATATTGATGAACCCATCAAGGTCAGGGATTCGGTCAAAAGCATGGGCCTGAAGTATGCTGTCATAACCTCTGTTGATAGGGATGATCTACCGGACCAGGGTTCCATGCATTATGCTGAAACAATAAAACAGGTAAAGACCCTTGGGATTAAGGTTGAGGCACTTATACCGGATTTCCGTGGCGACAGGAAATTGATAAGAACAATTATTGAAGCAAGACCAGATGTTCTGGCCCATAATATTGAGACTGTGAGAAGACTTACACCAGTCATACGGGACGCAAGGGCAGGATATGATCAGTCACTGTCTGTTCTTTCGTATATAAAAGAGGAAAACCCCTATATGATTACAAAGTCTTCTATCATGCTTGGCCATGGAGAAACTGATGATGAGGTGGAGCAGGCGATGGAAGACCTCATTGAGAATGGAGTGGATATATTAACCATTGGCCAGTATCTCAGGCCTTCAAAGAAACAGATAGAGGTGAAGGAATACTGTTCCTCGGAGAGGTACAAAAGGCTCGAGGCCTTGGGTTATAAACACGGTTTCAGGTTTGTAGCTTCCGGACCATTGGTGAGGACTTCATACAGGGCATTTGAGGCATGGGCAGCTCAAAATATCAAGCTTAATTAAAGGTGAGAAAGTATATGGATGAAAAAGATAAAATAATCGAAGCGTACAAGGCTATGGTACTATCCAGAACCCTTGACAAGAAAATTGTAATGTCACAGAGACAGGGCAGGGTTGGCTTTTACACCCCCACCATGGGTCAGGAGGCAACACAGGTTGGATTGTCCATGGCCCTGGAAGATGAGGACATCCTGTTTGAGTATTACAGGGATGTTCCACTGATGCTTCACAGGGGCGTAGATCCTAGGACGATTATTGATCAGATTATGGGGAATTCTAAAGACAAGGAGAAAGGAAGGCAGATGCCATCCCATTACACAGCAAAAGATCACAACTTCATGTCTGTTCAGAGTCCTGTTGCAACCAATCTACCTCTTGCAGTTGGTGCAGCTTACTCCATAAGATATCATAAAAAGGATGGAATTGTTCTGGCCACATTCGGCGACGGTTCTACTTCCACTCCAGATTTTCATGCAGCACTGAATATAGCTGCCGATTTTGATCTACCGGTAGTTTTCCTATGTGAAAACAATAAATGGGCTATATCCCTGCCAGTTGAAAAGCAAACAAGGGCAGAAATATGGAAGAAAGCAGATGCTTATGGGATGAGGGGTGTTAAGGTAGATGGGAATGATCTTCTGGAAATGTACAAGGTTTCAAAGGAGGAAATAGACAGGGTTAGAGTTGATGGTAAACCAGTTCTAATAGAAGCCGTAAGTTACAGGATGGGGCCACATTCAACGTCGGATGATCCATCCAAATACAGGGCGGATGATGTAAAGGAAGGGTCAGACAAGGACCCCATCGTTATTGCGGAGAGGAAGTTGAAGATGCTTAATTATATTGACGACCAGACCATAGAAAAAATAAAAACAGAGGCAAAGGAACGCATAGACAGGATATTTGATGAAAGGGAAAAAATAGCACCTCCAGACCCCGAAACAATGTTCCAGGATGTGTACGAGAATTCCAACTGGATTATTGATGAAGAGAGAGGTGAGATACTGTGAGTTCCAGGACTATGAATCTTGTACAGTCCATTAATTCAACACTTGATTATATGATGACCACGGACACTTCCATAATACTTCTGGGCGAGGATATTGGTGTTGATGGAGGAGTATTCAGGGTAACTGAGGGATTGCAGAAGAAATATGGTGCAGAAAGAGTAATAGATATGCCACTTGTTGAACTTGGAATTGTTGGAATGGCAATCGGCATGTCAATGACTGGACTGAGAGCAGTTCCTGAGATACAGTTTCAGGATTTCATCTACACTGCATTTGATCAGATTGTGAATCAGGCTGCAAAAATGAGATACAGGAGTGGTGGTGAATACAATGTACCCATGGTATTGAGGACGCCATATGGTGGAGGTATCAGGGGTGGTCTTTACCATTCGCAGAGTGGGGAGGCATATTTTGCACATACTGCAGGTCTAACGGTTGTTACTCCATCGAACCCGTATGACGCCAAAGGTTTGCTCATAAAGAGTCTGAGACTGAATGACCCAGTAATATTCCTGGAACCTAAAAAGCTTTACAGAAGCCAGAAACAGGAGGTTCCTGACGAAGAGTATGAGATACCCATAGGAAAGGCATCCCTATTGCATGAAGGAAATGACTTTACGTTTATAACCTATGGCTCCATGGTTCCTACAGTGATGAATACAGTAAGCAAAAATAACCTTGACGCAGATGTTATAGACCTGAGGACGCTGGTTCCCTATGATGGAGAAACAATACTGAATTCAGTAAAGAAAACTGGCAGGGTAATTATAGTGCATGAAGCCCCAAGGACACTTGGTATGGGAGCCGAAATTTCTGCTTTCATATCAGAAAGAGCCATTGATTACCTGCTTGGTCCAATCATAAGGGTAACAGGTCCAGATACACCGTTCCCATACAGGCTAGAGGATTATTACATGCCAAATGAGATGAGGATACTAAAAGCTGTAAACAAGATGCAGCAATACAGGTGATGAAGAATGTTTAAATTTACTTTGCCGGACATCGGAGAGGGTGTCACAGAAGGAGAAATAATCAAGTGGATTGTCAAGGAAGGTGACGTGGTAAAGAAAGAGCAGGATATGGTAGAGATAATGACCGATAAGGTCAATATAAACATACCAAGTCCAGTTGAGGGAAAGGTTAACAGAATACTTTTTAAGGAAGGACAGGTTGTTAAAGTTGGTGAAGTCATCATCGAGATCGATGATGGATCGAAGGGCGATGAGAAAAAATCTGAATCCCCGGCTGAATTTAAGGACGAACCCCAGCAGAAGATGTCTGTTGCTGAAACAGTTAAAGAGGAGGGAGGTGAGAAGAAATTGATGAATGATGATCAGAATAGAAGAATACTGGCTTCTCCTACAATAAGGAGAATTGCAAAAGATAGAGGCATAGATCTGGATAACATAACACCAACCGGACCTAATGGCAGGGTAACTCTGGAAGATCTGGATAATGCAGAAAGAGAGATGAAACAGAAGACAGAAGCACCAAAGAGTTCTGGCATAAGGATGGCACCTGTTCCACCAGCGACTGCCAGACAGGTTGAACAACCAAAAGCTCCTGAGTCACAGAGCCAGAAGATGCAGGAACCAACCCCGGTCAAGGATGAGCCAAAAGTGGGTTCTTCCCCCCAGGGAAAGGAACCAGAGCCAGTTGTTCACGTAGAAGAAACTGCCAGCACTTCTGAGGGCGATCAGGTCTTTGAACCTCACGGCCTAAGGAGACTGATCTTCGAAAAGATGTCAAAATCGAAACAGATAATGCCTCATTTCATGGTCGCGGAAACTGTTGATATTTCAAAACTTACCAAGACCATGAATGATATGAGGGAAAATGGTACAAAGGTTACACTGACCCCATTCTTTGTAAAGGCGGTGGCAGTAGCACTTACAGAGTTTCCCAAGTTCAATGCCCATTATGATGAAGCAAACAAGAGGTACATCTTCAGAAAGAGCATTAACATGGGTGTTGCAATCGATACACCCTCCGGATTGACAGTGGCCGTTGTCAAAAATGCCATAGACAAATCAGTCGTTCAAATATCTTCGGAGATATCTGATCTTGCAAAGAAGGCGAGAGAGAATAAATTAACCCTGACTGACGTGCAGGATTCAACCTTTACAATATCCAACGTAGGATCTATAGGTGGCCTGATATCAACACCCATCATAAATTATCCTGAAGTTGCCATACTTGCTGTTCACAGATCCACAAAGAAAGGGACTAACTTCGAATCTGGCGATGACAGTACGATCATCTCACTTTCCTGTGACCACAGGCTGATAGATGGTGCAGATGCTGCCAGATTCATAGTGAAGGTAAAATCATATCTGGAAGACCCAATATCATTCCTGATAAGGTGATCTCATGAAGTATGATGCTATAATTATTGGTGGTGGCCCGGGTGGATATTCTACTGCAATCAGGCTGGGGCAACTTGGAAGAAGTGTTCTGCTAGTAGAGAAGAATAAAGTTGGCGGTGAATGCCTGAATTACGGATGTATACCATCCAAGGCACTTATAGAGATGTCTGAGAGCCTATCATATCTGAAAACGCTTCCAGGTGTAAGACTCAGTTACAATATTGACATGAACCAGTGGCAGGGGTGGAAGTGGTCAATGATCAACAGGCTGGTATCTGGAGTTGAAACCCTTTGCAGGGCATATGGAGTGAAAATAATTAATGGAGATGCCAAGATAGTAGACAAGCAGCATGTGCAGATCGGTTCTGAAACCCATCAGTGTGATAGCCTTGTTATTGCCACAGGATCTTCTCCAACCAGGATAGATGCTTTCAAGGATGTTATGTATAACAAAGAAATCCTTGATATAAAGACAGTTCCGAAGGACCTTGTCATAATAGGTGGCGGGTATATTGGTGTGGAACTTGGAACCGCCTTTGCGAAACTTGGATCGCAGGTTACGCTTATTGAAATGCTACCAAGCATTCTAACGGGAATTGATCCGGAACTCATTAAACCTGTGGAGAGGAAGATGAAGGAGATGGGAATTAGAATACTCCTATCTGCAAAAGTTTCATCTGTTGAGAAGAAGGATAAGTATTTTGTCAAGATGGAATCGGGTGCAAGTATTTCTGCCGAAGCTGTTCTTGTTACAGTAGGAAGGAGACCAAATACAGAAGGCTTCGGACTTGAAAACCTTAAACTAGAAATGGAAAATGGATTCATAAAGACAGACAAGTACAAGATGACCAGTGAGAGAGGCGTTTACGCAGTCGGTGATGTGTCAACTGGAGGTCCAATGCTTGCCCACAGAGCGTTCTATGATGGTAGGGTGGCTGCACATAACATTGCAGGTGACAAAACAACTGTAGATTATTATGCCATGCCTATGGTAGTTTATTCAGACCCGGAAATTGCCTTTACCGGAAACAGGGGACAGAAATCCACAAGATATCCTCTAGCAGCAAATGGCAGAAGCCAGGGACTCAACAGTTCAAATGGATTCTACAGCATTTATTATGACGAAGATGGCACTGTGACAGGAGCTGGCATTGCCGCACCTCGTGCTTCCGAGATGATAAGTGAGCTGAGTCTCGCTGTTGAAACGGGAATGAATGTAGAGGATATTGGATCAACAATTCATCCTCATCCGACACTCTCTGAAGGCATACAGGAGTCGGCTGAGATAGCATATGATAAACCTCTACACTTCAAGCCAATATCTTGATCTTGGAATAAGGGATTATGAAGAAATCTGGAAATTCCAGAAAAAACTTCATTTCCTGAGGTACAACGATTTTATAGAGGATACATTTATTTTTGTTGAACATTCTCCAGGAGTGTATACCATAGGCAGAGGTGCGAATCCTGACAATTACAGGGGACTGAACCCAATACTCATTGAAAGGGGAGGGGATGTAACATATCACGGCCCAGGCCAGCTTCTGATTTATCCAATTGTCAGGGTCTTCAGGGAAAATGAAAGGAAGGATGTCAGATTATTTGTTCAGACGCTTGAAAATATAGTTATGGATACGTTCAGGAAGCTCGGATTTGAACCCCATCTTGGAGAAGAACCGGGTATCTGGGTAACCAACTCCCCTCTGGGTGACAGGAAAGTCTGCTCCCTTGGAATGAAGATCGACAGGGGTGTTTCATACCATGGACTGGCAATAAATTATGGGGAAACAGCCCTTGATGGTTTCATGAGGATAAAACCATGTGGACTTGATTCCAGTGTAATGGGATACCTTGGAATTGAAAAGGAAAAGCTGGTACTTTCAATTCTTGATACACTCCGATCTTCATACAGGGTTCTGGATAGAAAAAATGAAGAATATTTTGCTGACAATGTAAAAAATAATTTATAAATTTATTCTGAATCTCTTGACAGGAAAAAGCCACCTATGAGCCCACCAACAGCTGGTACTATTGCCCCCTCCGCTACAACACTTATTATTGTGTGTAATGGATCTACACCAAGCTGTTGCCTTGTTTCAAGATAAATTGTCTTTATGTTGTTAACAAAGTAGAAATTACCAGTGTAACTCATTATCTGGTTTATAGTTGCAGGTGCTACATAGTATGATATCTCTATGAGTATGAGAGCCAGGACTATCCCTCCAATCAGGCCTGCAACAAATCCTCTAAGGCCACCTCTTGATGCAATTCCTCCGAAAAGTCCTGACAGAACCCATCCTAATCCCATAAATGGACCTAGTATCAACATAGAGAGAAAGGTTGCAACTATTCCCTTCAACATACTTCCGCTGGATTCATCTGAATCCAACATTCGTCTTTTCATGCTTACTTAAAGAATGCGTCATATATTAATTTTGGTTACACGGAAAATAAGATATGTAGAATGGTATATTATATTTAATTAATATATATTTTACCGGGGAAGCTTGTTTACCTTTTCCTGAATATACATATGGTTTTACGGTGAATTTAAACTCGATTTATATTACAAACCTCGACGCCTCTTTTGTAACTGAAGATATTGATGCATGCAAATACCTCTTATAATTCAGGGTGAATGTAACAGTGAATGAATGACCAAGATAACCAATAAAATGGACCTTTCGTAAAGTCTGATTTCTTACATTATGGATATAAGACTCTCTGTTGAAGAGAATTCAAACTCTTTAGGATTCCAGAAACAATCTTTGAATCTGGAGGTTCCTTGCGAAAGCTGTGAGAGGAAGTTACATTCTTCTAGTTTTGTAAAAATTAGACGTGGATGTAGAACCAACCTTCCTGCTGTCTCCTTATAATTTCTATGAATCCACCCTGGGGTGTTGCTGAAACACCTTTTACAAGATCGGAGGCTTTTATGTTGCTCATTTCCATGGAAGTTTTGCATGCCATTAATATGAGTTTTTTGTCTTCAAGTAGAGGTTTTATCATTTCCTCATTTGTTGTTGCTACAATGGCGCTTTCCAGGAAAACCACCTCTATGGTTTCAACATCCTTCAGTACTGCAATGTGTGAGCCTACAATATTTCCCATTGGAATTTTTTCCTTTTCTGATACCTGTATTACTACTTTCATCTTTATATATCATAAGCCTGTGCTATAATGTTTCCTTTTTTAACTTTATTTTTAAACGATCATTTGTAAATTTAGTGTTCATTCAAAATAGAATGAGTTCCATCACAACAAATCCCAAAATTTAAAATTATTTTCCAGAAATGTTCTCTTACAGTTACAAAACATCTCTTCATCAATTTGGTACTGAAGAATTATCCTCATCCATTTGAGATTTTTAAATGCATTAAATACTGGAGGCATACTTTGTCTTGAACCTTTATAACCATTAGTATTCCCTTAAAGATTATGCACATCTTTAATTTATGAACAGGACACAGTCTATTTCACGGCAGATTAAATGTCTTTCTCGTCTGGAATTACAGTAAAATTTTAAGAAACACTCTTTATGCTCGAATACATACTAATCTGTTCAATATGAAAGTGAAGAGCAAATTTGATTCCAGTGAAATTGGAGAAGTAGAGGATATAAAGCTTTCAGAACTTAAAACTGAAAATTCCAGTGATTCAAGAATGAATCCCTCAAGATTGATGGAAACAATGATTTCTGTTCTTGAAAAGTTTTATGGTTCAGATGAGCGTATTTCCATTTTATCAATGGAGACTGGAAGAACTGCACTTTCCTGCAGAGAAGAATTACTTAGAACTTCACAATTGATGAGGTACACATATACCCAAAGGCTGATTGAGAAATTTGGAACTGAACATGTGAGAACTGACCAATTCAGGAAAATATCAGCCGTAATTCCCGATGCTTCCATACCGGTTTACACGATGTTCAGGGGAATAATTGAATCACTTCTCCAAGGTACAAGACCGATGATACTCCATAATTCACAATGCCCCATAAGCACTATGACCCTCAGTAATGATATGTATGAATCACTCAGGGAGACTGGTGGATACATCCTGGATGTTGCTGAAGATAACGCTATAAAAGCCTTTGATAAATGGGGCGAAGGAGAACGGATACTTTTCTATGGAAATACAGGGGATTTTGTTGATATCCAGAAGGCTGTGAATAGAAACAACATAATCTGGAAGCGATTTGAAAATGGTGTTAGTATTGTTCCAGATAGCAGCCATCTTGAAATGGCAACAAATGCAGTTCCCGGGCTTTCATATATTTCCGTATCAAACAGGTTTCTAAGGAGTCAGGTCTTTCTTGTTTCTGACAAGGAATATATCTTCTTCAAAAACAGGATTGTAGAATTCCTGAAAAGGGATGTAAAAAATGGATATGGACCCGATGGTGATATAAACTACTTCAACACACAGGAAGATGCAGAAAGAGCGAGACAATCGGTGAAGAAACTCCTAGAAAATGACTTTGATTATGTTGATGGACTTCACGAGAGCGTTCACCTTCTTGAGAACAGGTACGGTGAGAAGATTGTTCCTATGGAACAGATACCTGGGCCCGTTATCGTTTTATATCACTTCAAGAGCATGAAAGATGCTGTGGAAAAGGCTATGTCGGTGAAAAACTGCAGCTTCATAAATCTGTTCACCGATTCATACAATGCAGTAGATTTTGCAAAAAGCAGGACCGGTATTGAAATATTGAGGAATGTAGAGAGCAGCAGAACCCTGCTCCTATAGTTCTATTCCTTCTTCATTCTCTTTATTATTTCGCCACCGAATTCTGAGCATTTAAGTGCTCTTATATTCAGTATTCTTGCAAGATCCTGTGTGACCTTCTGATCTTTGTAACATGCAGTTACGGCGTTATCAAGTATGTCTGCAGCTTCTGTCCAGCCGATATGCCTCAGTAGCATTGTTGCTGACAGGATTAGTGATGTTGGATTTGCAACGTCCATTCCTGCGTATTTTGGTGCTGTGCCATGGACTGCCTCAAAAATTGCATAAACATCTCCTATATTGGCACCTGGTGCGATTCCGATCCCTCCAACCTGGGCTGCAAGTGCATCTGATATATAATCTCCATTAAGATTTGGAGCGGCAATGATATCATATTCAGCTGTCCTGGTGAGAGCCTGCTGGAACATGTTGTCCGCGATCCTGTCCTTTATCACTATCTTGTCTCCCATTGCATCTGGATTCTGGAGATATTCTTCCTCCGTAACAGTTTGCTGGGAAAATTCATTTCTTGCAATTTCGTATCCCCAGTCCTTGAAAGCTCCTTCAGTGTACTTCATTATGTTTCCCTTGTGCATCAGGGTAACGCTTCTTCTCCTGTTCGCTATGGCAAATTCTATTGCCTTCCTTACAAGCCTCTGACTCTTGAACTTGCTTATTGGCTTTATTCCAATGCCCGTATCATCGGTCAGGCTTATTCCAAACTCCTGTGATAAAAACTCTCTCACTTTCTTCGCGCCTTCAGAGTCATATTTCCATTCGATACCTGAATAAAGGTCTTCTGTATTCTCCCTGAATACAACCATATTCATATTCTCTGGATGTACCACAGGTGATGGAACCCCTGGAAAATACCTTACAGGCCTTACATTGGCATAAAGGTCAAACTGTTGACGCAATGTGACATTAAGACTCCTGAATCCCTGTCCTATGGGAGTTGTCAGTGGTCCCTTTATTGACACAACGCACTTTTCAATCTGCTTCAGTGAATCCTTGGGTAAATGTTCCCCCGTTTTTTCAAAGGCTTCTTCTCCTGCCATTATTTTTTCCCATTCTATTGATCTCTCACCCGAATAGGCGACTTCTATGGAAGCATTCACAGTATTAATCATGGCTTTTGTGATATCCGGACCGATTCCGTCTCCTTCAATGTAACCGATTGTTGCCCTGTTTGGTACCTTTAATTTATTATCGCTATCTACTGTTATATACGCCATGGTTCCATATGCTCACTTCAGATAAATGCTTTTTTTAAAGGTTTTTTCTTTTAAAAAGAAATTGCAGTATTGAGATGTGTTACTAACTTAATGTTTCGGGAATTAATATCAATACCAGCCATATCGCTTCCATATGTTCACAATATTTCCACATTCCATTTCTGCCTCCTGCTTTTTTCCTGTTTTTGCAAGATAGTGAGCCAGGTAGAATCTATCAGTATTCCTGTAAAAAACAATTCTCTTCATGGCTCTTTCTGAGAATTGATCCTGACGTGCCTGAAGCAGTGACATGTTTTCCCTCATTGTGAAGTCATATCCAAATGCAGCATAATCCAGAGCACGATCTCCGTAGGATGAATCTGCCCAGTCTATTATGCCTCTAATCTTTCTGTGGTTTCCTGATATTATAACATTCTTCCTGTAAAGGTCGCCGTGAATCAGACCCATATCTAACTCTTCCATGTCTTCAGAAACCGCATACCACTTTTCCTCCACTGCATCAATAAACTTCCCAGGAATAATATCATTGAGAGAAAGCCTGTATTTCTCCATCATTTCCGCCTGCTTCTTGACCCATGCTTCATGATTGTACACAGGTGTCCCTGTCCTCCCAAGATCATCTGATCCTATTGTTTCCAGGAATGATCGGAGGGATAGAAAGTCTCTGATCAAGCCATTTCCCAGTGTTACTGAATTACTCAGATAGTCCCCATGAATCATTCTGTATCCCCCAAAGAATATACCATCATGATTCAGATAAGTATAATCTGGAATGCTGAATGGGCAATTTTTAAGAATTTTAATAAGATTTAACTCGTTTCTCAGGATTGATTCGTTCCTTTTGTTTCTTGGAATTCTGAAAACTAGATCATCATTCACAATCACCACATGGTTGTTCCATCCATATTCAATGTGCAAGGTATTTTTTATTTTAATTTCTGGGAAACTGTCCTTTATAAGCTTTATCAAATCAATGTCCCGCATATCTCCCAATCAAAGTCACCCGATCTTCTTTCACATTCTTCATGATCTATAATTTTTTCCATGAATTCTTAGCAAAGGTAATTAATAGATGAAACAAATTCCATTGAAAAACTATGAGAAGCCTTGTACTTGGATTGCAGTTTGGTGATGAGGGTAAGGGTAAGATAACTGATTTTGTTTCCGGAAAGGATTCAATTATGGTAAGATACAATGGAGGTACAAATGCCGGCCATACTGTTGTCACAAGCAAGGGAACATTCAAGTTTCATCTTCTTCCCGCCGGATCTCTAAGATCTAAAACCATTGTTCTTGGGAATGGAATGGTAATAGATCCGGAAGCGCTTATTGCAGAGATTAAGACCATACTACCAGAAAATCCTCAACTGAGAATACTCATAAGTTCAGCCGCGAACGTTGTTACAAAACTTCATAAGGCAATGGACAAATCTCAGGAGGAAATGCGTGGGGCGAGCAAGATAGGAACAACTTCCCATGGAATAGGCCCAACATATGAGGAAAAATACTCAAGAAATGGTATAAGGATTGGAGACCTGAAAGACATTAATATTGTGAGGCAGAAACTTTCCCTCATTTCAAGAATGAGGGAATCTGAGCTCAGGGGAACTGAATACCAGTCGGAGGAAAAACTCAACCAGCTCGCTGTTGAACTTGCCGGCTTCTGGCCACAGATCAGGGATTATGTTACCAGGACTGAATCTTTCCTGTTTGACTGCGTGAATAAAAATGAGGAGATGGTGTTTGAGGGAGGCCATGGAACAATGCTTGACATTGATTTCGGATCATACCCCTATGTTACATCATCAAACACAATATCTGGTGCCATTCACACGGGTTCTGGAGTTTCCCTGAGAAAGATAAACAGGATAATTGGTGTTATAAAATCCTATACCTCGAGGGTTGGAGAGGGACCATTTCCCACAGAGCTCAGTGGAGCTGATGCTAATCGTCTCAGGGAGGCTGGTGCAGAATATGGTACAACTACAGGAAGACCCAGGAGAGTAGGATGGCTCGATATTCCACTTGTAAGATATGCATCTGAACTCAACGATGTTGACGAACTCTCCATTACTAAACTGGATGTTCTTGGAACTTTCAAGGAAATCTCCATATGCAAATCTTATAAGCCAGATGTCATAAACCCAATGACAGTACTGATGGGCTATGACAGGGCAGAACCGCAGTATATTCATATGGATAGCTGGGGGTCGCTCAAGGAATCTGAGATAGAGCATATAGTTGAAACCGGCTATAAAAGCGTGCCACCAGAGATGAAGAATTACATTGAAACAATTGAAAAACTTTGCGGGAAGCCTGTAAGGATCATATCCATAGGTAAGATAAGGGAGAGCACAATAATCAAAGAATAATTATCATTTCCGAGGTAATGGAAAAAGAGTGTCTCCCTGAAAAAATTTTCTAACTTTATGAAACTTTCTCTTTTTAGATCAAATGAGATCATTTGCTGCAAAAAATGCTGTACAATAAAAAGATAAATTAATACATTAACCATTATACGGAAATCGTAGTAGAAAGTTGCTGAAATGTTTGCAAAAGGATGAAAGAGTCAGGAGTGTTGTTTGTAAGGAATTTGATATTTAAAGAGGAGGATAATTGACCACTATAGAGGACAGGATTAGGGAGATAGAAGAAGAGATTCATAAAACAAAATACAACAAGGCAACTGAATCACATATTGGCCTTCTTAAGGCCAAGATGGCAAAGCTTCAGCTTGACGCTGAAAAAGCTGGTCATTCGGGTGGAAAAGGTGGATTTTCCATCCCGAAGTCAGGAGATGCATCAGTTGCTCTTGTGGGATACCCGAATGTTGGAAAAAGCAGCCTCCTAAATGCCATTACAGGAACTGAAAGCGAAGTGGGAAATTTTGCATTCACAACCCTTACAGTAATCCCTGGAACGCTGAAATACAAAGGCACCCAGATACAGATACTTGATCTTCCCGGTATCATAGATAACGCTGCCCTTGGATCTGGAAGAGGGAGGGAAGTTCTGAGCATGGTAAGGGCAGTTGATCTTATCCTGCTCATATCTGATGTTGAATGCAAGGGCATGGACAGGATCATAGAGGAACTGAGAAAGTCAGGTATAGTTATAAACAGGAAGAAGAAGAATATCTCCATGAAGCGGATGAATACGGGTGGAATAAAAATCAGGAAACCAAGGAGCCTCGAACTGAACGAAGACCGGATCAAGGCAATTGCCAAGGAGTTCAAGTTGACAAATCTGGAACTGTACATAAGAGAGAATATAACTGACGATGACCTTATTGATTTTTTCAGGGGAAATGTTGTTTACATACCGGCCCTTGTTGTTATCAATAAAATTGATATGCCTCACGATGAAAGCAGGATAGATGCCATGAAGAGATATGGAAAGGTGGTGAGAGTATCTGCCTCATCGAAGGTGGGCATTGATGAATTGAAGGAGGCTCTGTATGGGGAATTAAACCTTGTAAGAGTATTCCTCAGGAATAAGGCAGGCGTAATTGACTTTGAAAGACCTCTTGTGCTTACAGAGGGTGCAACCATAAGGGAAGTATGCAGGAAGATAAGCAGGGAGATGATCGAATCTTTCAGGTATGCTATCATAACCAGTGAATCCGCAAAGATAAGGGACATGAGAGTTGGTCTTGATTACGGCGTATCAGATGGGGATATCGTAACAGTCATCAGTAAATTCTGATTTTAATTTTTATCACAGGCTGATGAAGAATGATAAATATACTCAATACGGTCTACAGATCTGGAAAATAGATTGAAGGAAGTCCAGATGGTAAAAAAGATATCAATCAGATTTTACAACGAATTTATAGCCTGATTCCTTCAATCTTTCAAGAAGTATATCCAGGTGATCCTTATCCCTGACATTTATGCTGAAACGGATGTCCTGATAACCTACAGGCGTATCCTGGGAAAGGTTATCCACCTCTGCATGAAATATGTTTGCCCCTGACGCTGATATGGATGAGGTAATTCTCTGGAGTGTTCCTGGCCTGTCAGGTATCTTGCACTCAATCCTGACCAGTCCAAGATCTATCTCCATGCTCTTGAATATTATCTTTGAAAGAAGAAGAAGATCAATGTTCCCTCCGGAAACTACCAGTACTGTTGGCTTTCCCTTGAGGTCTATCTTCCCTGACATTACTGCTGCAATAGGTGCTGCACCTGATGCTTCCACAACTATTTTCTGCCTTTCTAGTAACTTGAAAAGTGCGTATGCCATCTGTTCATCATTGACGCTGACTACACTATCTACGTATTTCCTGATCAGATCAATGTTCATATCTCCAGGATTCTGGACAGCGATTCCATCGGCTATTGTGAAACCTCTGGACCCTACAACCGGTCCACCTGAAAGATTCTGGATTACTGCATCACAGTTTTCACTCTGTACTCCATAAATATTGACATTTTTTCCAGATTCCTTTATTGCCATCGCTATACCGGATATGAGCCCTCCTCCACCCGTTGGCACAATCACGTTCTGAACTTCCGGCAACTGTTCGATAATTTCCAGCCCAATGGTTCCCTGTCCTGAGATTATGAACCTGTCATTGAATCCATCTATGAAAGTTCTGCCTTCACTCATTGAGATCCTCTTTGCCTCCATGTATGATTCCGCATAGCTATCCCCATGAAGAAGTATTTCAGCCCCATAATTCCTCACTGCGTTGATCTTGGCACTGATTGTGTAAGAAGGCATTACTATTTTTGAACTTATTCCGCTTGCCTTCGCTGCAAAAGCAACTCCCTGCGCGTGATTCCCTGCACTGCATGCAACTACACCTGCGCCTTTTTCCTGTTCTGTAAGCTTGCTTATCTTGAACAGTGCCCCCCTGGATTTGAACGACCCCGTCTTCTGAAAATTCTCAAGTTTCAGGTATATGGGTGCGTTGAACATGTCTGAAAATGTTTTTGAATACATCAAGGGTGTTATCTCTGTTTTCCCTCTGAGGAATTCTCTTGCATCTCGTATGTCTTCAATTGTTGGCATTTGTTTGTTTTCTGACATATCAGGCGCCACCCTCAGGTTCCATCAACTTGTTGAAGGTGCTAAGTGAATCCCTAAGAATGGTTTCGCAGTCTTCATTGAAGAATTTGACCTTTAGTTGCTGTTCATCACTGTAGGAGTCCTTATTCATGAACTTCAGGTTTATTCTCACATTGAGGAGCGCTGAGTCAGCAGCAGCCTTAGCCATGATAAGACCCGCTGCAGCATCCGACGATGCATTCCTGTTTCCTATTTTCAGTAACCTGCTGTTCAGCCTCATTGCTCTCTGGCAGTTCATTGCGATCCTCCATGGGCTTCTTATTGCATCCTTCATTGCAATATCCATCGCCTCCTTTCTGATCTTCCTTTCCTCTTCGTTGGATTTTGGAAGTTTCCTTGCTGAAGCAATCCCGTTGAATGCTTCGGTATCATCTTCTATTCCTTTCATTAGTAGGGCTTTTACCTCAATCATTTCACTGATTATCCTGCCGATTTCATCCTGCTGTGCTTCATATCCCTTCTTTCCCTCCGTCAGGTGTGAAACCATCAGGCCAAGAGATGCAGAAACTGCCCCTACAAGTGCAGCTGCAGATCCCCCACCTGGTGCAGGAGATGATGATTCCAGTTCTTTCATGAAATTATTCAGGTCGATCATTCCCACACCTTCTTTTCAAATATCTGGTTTGACTTGAAGCTATTCATTCTCATATAGAATCTTCCAGTTTCTAAAATGGCATCCAGTGGTATAAGCCCGATAACTTCTGACTCCATGATCTCAATACCGTACCTGGATGCTTCAAGCTTTACCATTTCATATGCCCGGTATACTGGAGTTTTCTTATAATTTGTAAGGTTCATTGATATCTGGACACACTTCTTGTCTTCAAGATAGAAAGCCAGGGCTTTTACGAAGCTTAGTCCCCCATCCTTAGCCCTCAAAGCCTTTGCAATTTTCTTTCCTGCCTCCATGTCCTGAGATCTTAGATTAACATTGTATGCAACCAGAAAATCTCTTGCTCCAATAATTGAGGCACCAGCTTTGCTTAGTTCAAGAGGCCCAAAATCAGGAATGTAATCTCCCTTACCAATTTCTGTCTTTAATTGTTCATACTGGAAGTTTTTGTGTCTTATATTTTCCAGGTTCTTTCTCTTCTCTGTTACAGCAGCATCTGAGTACATAAATACCGGGATATTCAACTCCTCTCCTACTCTCTTTCCAAGCTGGTTTGCAAGGTCTACACATTCCTTAAGTGAAACTTCAGACACTGGAATAAATGGGATGACATCCGCTGACCCAAACCTGGGATGTTCACCCTGATGATTGTCCATATCTATTAGTTCAGATGCTTTCTTTATTCCCCTGAAAGCAGCCTCAACTGCATATTGAGGTTCGCAGGTAAAAGTAACAACACTCCTGTTGTGGTTTGCATCCATTTCCATATCAAGAATTTTAACATTTCCGACAGAGGCAATTTCCCTTGTAATTGCTTCTACCTTCTCCCTATCCCTGCCTTCACTAAAATTCGGGACACACTCTACTATCTTCATAATACCCACATACAATTGAGGAAATTAAATTAACCCTACTCTTATATGTTAATGTTCAGCTTCAATAACTTAAAATTTAATTTGCCCCCGGTAGCTCCGATTTTGCTGATTCACGAATAATTTCATTCTGAACAACATGCCTTACCCCTTCAATCATTACACTTATGGGCAGGCTTGGATAATTTTTGTTACTGAATTTAGCTGCGTACTCAGTATTGATTGGAAGATGAATGAAACCTCCCTTTATATTTCTCTTCCTGCATTCCCTGAGTATGAGGAAAAGAGCATTGTTGCAAAGATAAGCCCCGGCAGTAAAACTCATTTCTGCAGGTATTCCCCTGCTGTTCAGATCATCTACCAGCGACTCAACATCCAACATGGAGAATATGCCTGCTGGCAAACCTGGATCTATAATTTCACCATTCATGGTTTTCCCACTGTTGTCTGGACTTTTAGAATATTTATAGTTCATTCCTATTTTTTCTAATGACATTTTAGATCTGCCAGCTGCCAGTCCTGTGCCTATGACCAGAACAGGATTGATTTTATCTATTGACTCGATAAGCATGGATTCGAGTGAGGAATAATCTACTGGCAATATCACTCCATGATATTCTATGTTGCCTTCAACTCTTCCTTCAAAATACTCTGCTATTTTTCCAGAAGGGTTAGTTGTGAATTCAAGAAATGGTTCAAACCCTGTGATCAAAATTTTAAAAGTCACATTTGATGTAATATGATCGTGAATATTAGTTTTGGTTTCTCTTCTTACTATAAGTTAAGATTCAACTGAAATTCAAGGATAGTCAGGCTTCATATCTGCTTGATTTATGTCATTAAGAACTGATTTTTATTTTTGTAATCCCTATGGAATTCATGTTCTTTCAGATTGAGAATGCCCCCTGTGAGTTATTGAATTTATTTGATTATGAATCTGTCTCAGAATTGTTTCAATTGAATGAGACTAAATTCGTTTATTTAATATCTTAAAAAGAAAATTATACATTGGTGTCCACAAATTTTAATTAACTCAATTTCAATAAGTAAGGTGATTTCAATGCGTAAAAATATCGTCATTATAGGGCTTGTTCTACTTATAGTGGGAGTTGCCCTTTTCTATGCAGGAGGAGACCTTGGAATATCAGGAATTACAACTTCTCCAACTTTTACAGAAAAAGGAACTTCCCAGTGGGACAGTTCCAGCATTCAGGTTTCATCTGGCCAGCTCATTGTGCTTACTTCCAACGACAGCAAGACGTATCTGGTTCCAGGAAGCGATGCAAGCTCAGTCACCTCAAGCAATGTTGGTAGTTATGAGGTAAATGGGACGGTCTCTACAACCTCTGGTGTAACTACAATTGAATACACCAGTATATCTCCAGGTACGTATGTCATTATTACTTTTGGTACCCATCAGGCAAAAGTTAGTATGATAAAGAAATCAATTGACTCTTTACTCGTATCGCTTCTTCCAGTTTTGCTTGGAGGAGTTCTGGGATTCGTAGGCTTCATAGTATTAATAGTTGGACTGGTCATGAAGAGGAAACAGCTACCTCCAAATCCAGAAATGACCTATTAAGCATATTTTTAAATCAACTTCATTTAATTTTACTTATTTTTTTACCTGGGCTATCAGTTATTGGTTGTGACCAATGAACAGAAATTCATCAGATGTAAGATGATGACGTTTAAATCCTAAAAAATGAAGCATTTTGTCTTCAGCATATGCAATGATTTAAAATAACACCTTGATCATCGATAGAACTTCAACGATTAGTGAGTTACAGTATCCAATCATAAAATGCGTTAATTAACAATATTCAATAATAACTTCTTATCAATTTAAAAGAGTTAGAATGAGTTGTTCCTTTCCCTTCTTTCCTGGGAATCTGGAAGGGTCAAAAGTTTATAGAAAAGTGAAGTGAATATCCAGGTTATCGATATCGCAACCCACAACGCATTTGGTATTATGAATATAGATACCAAGAAAATGGCTATGGGAAGGAAATAAAGAATAATTCCTGAAATAAACTCTTTCCAGTTCATCTGTTCATCCGAATAATGAACTCAGTCCAGCCATTGCATCTTCTTCATTAGCTTCAGGCTTTTCTTCCTTCTTTTCTTCCTTCTTCTCCTCTTTCTTTGCAGGTGCCTGTGCAGGAGCAGCGGCTACTGGTGCAGCTGCTGCATGCTTTATTACATCTTCAATATTTACGTCCTTGAGACTTGATACCAAAGATTTCAGTCTTGCTTCGTCTGGTGTTACACCAGCGTCTTCAAGCACCTTTTTCAGTTTTTCCTCATCTACTTCTTTTCCTGCTGCATGAAGCAACAGGGCTCCGTATATATATTCCATTCTTTTTACCTCCTTTATCCGAACAGGGCTCCAAACCCTGCAGCCCCATCCTCTTCCTTGGGCTTTTCTTCCTTTGTCTCTTCCTTAGTTTCCTCGGGTTCTCCCTCGAGCTCGTTCTGAAGTGCCGAAGCCTGCGATGCTGCCTTCAGAATGAACGATGCCATATTGTTCTCATCTATGAAATTGGCTGCCATTGCAAGGGACTCTGCCTGCATTCTTGCCTTCACTATTAATTCTGGCATTATTTCATTCACAATGAATGTTATGTCAGTTGCAAGGAACTTACCCTGCGAGAAAGCAGATGCAATGTCAGACATTACCTTTTCTGGTGTCAGGGACATGGCTTCCCTGTCAAATATGATGCCATCTTCGTATGCAGATACTACATCAAGGCCTACATCAAGAGGAAGAATTTCAAGTTTCTCAAGTATCTTTGCCTTTTCTTTTGATATCTTGTCCCCTTTCTTGACAAAGAGCATTTCCTTCTTTATTACTATTTTTCCCTTCTCGATAGCTGCCTGTAAACCGACTTTCTGAAACTCACTGATCATTGGGCCTGGAGGAAAGTTTGTATCCTTGGCTGGTACAACTATATCCTCTTCAGCAATTTCTCCACCCCTTGCAGCTGACTTTTGCCTGTTCTTTTCCAGTTTTGAGTACAGCTTTGCAGGTGAGTCTGTTGTTGTGACAAGTGCGATCTGGCCTCCGACGAATGCCTTCAGTTTATCTATATTTTTCTTTCCTGCCTTTTCAAGAGCTTTTTCAAGAAGCGTCCCTCTTACCACTCTTATTGATGCTTCTCCTCTCAGTGCCCTTCTTATTCCCTGCAACTGTTTGTTCCTTATTCCCTTGATGCTCACAAACGCAGTTACCGGGCTTTCTGAGATTGTTGATGCAATATGATCAACAAGATCAACTTTCCATTGAGGTGTAACTGTCATCAGAAATCACCTTCATCTATCTTTACAGCTTTACCCATTGTTGTTTTTATGTATATGCTGTCTATGTTCCCGTAACCTTTTTCAAGATGGGAAGTGATCCTCTTTATGACTTCTCTCACATTATCTGCTATATCCTTCTCCGGCATTGTCTTCATTCCAACGGGTACGTGGAATGTTCTCTTATCCCTGCTTCTCACTCTAACTGTTTTTTTCAGTGAGACTATAAGACTTGAGGGGTCCTGGCTTGGTGGTACGGCTCTGGGTATTTTTCCTCTTGGACCAAGAACCTGACCTAGTGATCTACCGATCGTTGTCATAAGATTTGCTTCCGCAAGGAAGAAATCTGCCTGATTCACTATTTTCTTGAATCCTTTCTTGTCTTCGGCGAATTTGGATAGGTCCTCCGCGCCAAAAACATAATCGGCTGTATCCTTCACTTTTCCTCTCATCTCTTCACTCCCGAATAAGGCAACCTTGATCTCCTTTCCTCTTCCTTTAGGAAGTGATATCTCATCGTTAATCCTGTTTTTTGGGTTGCTTAAATCAACCCCTTTCAGGTTAACTGAAAGATCTAGAGATTCTGTAAATTTCCTCTCCTTCGACTCCTTTAACGCTTGTTTCACTTTTTCTTCTATTGACATATTTCCCTCCTGAGGCATTGCCGCAGTAAAACGGGTTTGTTCTACTATAGCTTCTGTATCCCCTATTGAAATGTGGAATTAAATATTTTCCCTTATTCTATCTTTATTTCTCCGCTAATTATCAATTTCTGGACATCTCTTGCATCCTTTCCATCCACCTTTATTCCAGATGAAAAAGCCGTTCCCAGAACCTCAAGCACTGCACCCTTAAGATCGTTGGCCATCATGGAATCCTTCTTTGCCTGTGCGACCTTCTTTATCTGTTCAAGGGTAGCATCTCCAGCGGTTACTTCCTTTCTCTTTCCAGAAGCTGTCTGAATTCCAAGCTCCTTCTTCAGCAGTGCTGATGTTGGAGGGACTCCTACCTTGATCTCGTATGTTTTCTTTGCTGCATCTGTAACAGTCAGGATTATTGGAACCTGCATTCCTGCGAAATCCTTGGTTTTCTCATTAATTTCCTTGACGACCTGCCCCAGGTTAAGTCCCAGAGGTCCCAGGGCTGGACCGAGAGGTGGTCCTGTGGACGCCTTGCCTCCTTCAACCATTGTTCTTACTTCTTGTGCCATGATAATCAAAGGGTATATGTGTTTCATTTTAATACTTTTTTACTTTTACCATGTGTGGAAGTAAATATTGTAAATGGTAGAAAGGAAAATTTATTTTCTAAAAACCCAAAGATTCTCATAGATATATACAGATCAACCACTACTATGCCGCTTATGTTGAAAAGGGGTGCTACCAGGATACTCCCCGTAAGCTCTGTTTCAGTTGCAAAGGAGATGAAGGGTGAACATCCTGATTACATAATCGCCGGGGAGAGATATGGGTTCAAAGTTCCCGGATTCCAGATGAGCAATTCCCCATATGAGGTTATGAATACTCAACTGGAAGGTAAAACCATCATTTTCACGTCTACAAATGGAACCAAGGTCCTGAATAAAATAAAGCATTCTGAAGTGATATTTATCTGCTCCTATGCCAATGTGTTTGCAACCCTTCCCTTACTTAAGAATTTCAATGCTATTGATGCAGTTCTTTCCGGGAGGCCAGATGGCTATGCAGATGAGGATTATTACTTTGGAATGTTTGTCAAGACATACCTGGAAACAGGAAAGGACCAGTTTGATTATTATATCGAACAGACCAGGAAGGGCCAGGGTACGAAAAGACTCAGTATGATAGGTGGGAAGAAGGATGTGGAACTATGCCTTCAAAGGGACCTTGTTCCCTTCCCGGTTATTTTTCAGAATGGAGAGATCGTCAGAAAACCTCAGGAATAAAGGTAAATTCTTTCCCAGTTCTTTCCCTCACCGAATCAAGTATTATCATCTCTGCGAATCTCAGTTTTTTTTCCTTATCCCTGCTTCCGTATTTACTCACAGGTTTCCTGAAATCAAAGCCATCCAGCCTGATGGAGTTCGCTTCAAGAAACTGAGCCAGTTTTACGGCCCTGTCCCCATCAGTAAAGCCGTGTAAATTTAACAGGTTTTCTGTGCTCTGAGACTGGCATGTACCGAGGAAATCTCCCTTCAGTAATGGGACAAATTCAAGAATTTTCTTTATGTTGTCTCCGTGGGCATGTATACACAGTATTGAACCATTCCTCCAGCAACTCATGATCCTGTCGAGATTTCCGTCAAGATCTGTTACGATTACATCAGGTATTAAGTCTTTGAACCTTTCTATTGCGGAATCAGCAATGATAGTAACCATGCCAGTTTCCTTTCTATCCACAGCTTGTCCTGCCGGTCCATAGATGATAAAATCACCTTTCCTGAACTTGTTGATTCTTTCAATAAACGCTATCTGGTGAACTGCCATTGCACTCAGGATTTCTGTAGCAGCAATATCAGATCTACAGTCTATTTCAAGCTCCTTGCAGACTCTTTCATATAGATCATCCCAAAGAATCATGTTTGATCTTTACTTGTATAACTTCCTGATCCGAGAAAGGCCATTCTTTTTCTGTGTACAGCAGCTGTGACCAGTGCAATGGCTATACCAACTGTGATTATGATTACTGATTCGAGAGCCTGATTAAACCCAACGTATTTAAGTGAATATCTCAGGTATCCAAGTATCCCGAGGATCAGAAATTCTGCAGAAAGTGAAAATGAAACAGCATAGAACAGGGTATCTGATCTTGGAGACCCGCCGATATAGATATCTGCTATCTTGAATAATGCTCTTGTGACTATGGAAACATATACCCATAATCCAAAGATCTGCAGAAAGTAAAGGATCCTGTCTAGTGGAAGCATCTTCAGGTCATAGAGAATGGGATAAGTAGATGCTATTCCTACAAGGAATATCCCAATGGACACTATTGTTGATATGAACATTACCCTGGCTTCTTCTGAATAGGCTTTAACCTCATTTAGAACCCTGTCAATCTTTGTTCTGATATCAAAACCACGCTCTGTGAAATACCCCCCTAGAACTACAATGACGAGTGTGTATGCATACAGGGAAGGACTTGTTGTCAATCTTCCAGTCAGGTCGAAGAATGCTACGAAAGAAAGAACTGCAACACCATATACAAGAAGGATCAGTCCCACTGGAATAAAGATTTTCTTGAGGAGTTTCTTGTCTTTCATTGCCTTTACAATATAATAATAAAGCGATTCTATATTCTGATTATGCCTTACAATTATGTGCTTTACATATCTAATTTTTGTTCTGGAAAGAATTAGTGGGATTACATAATCATCTTCTGCGCCATCTGAAATCAGGATGCAATCTGAATATTTCCCATCAGAAAATACACTGTCAAGCTGACTTGAAATGATCTCGTCTGATTTTTCGCCCACATCATCATCACCTGTAACAAGGGCTATTTCAACATCATCTCCTCTTGACTGCAGGTCTTCATAATGTTTAAGCGCCCCAAAAAGAGCATTTGCATCTGAATCTTCTGGATCGGCAGTTATAAGCTTTACTGCGGCATTATAGCACTGGGAGTATCCTACAACCGGTCCTTTAACACCGGACTTCTCTCCGTAATCATTATCCCTGTCTATATTCAGAATTAGAGTGGTCATTGCCCCTTATCTGCATGTATAAGAATATACTTAAATTTATGTGTAAGATAATTTACTTGGTTACGTAATAACCCGCACTTTTTTGCCTCGCAATCCTCTTTACATAGGATTTGTTCAATAATTCCTGGAGAGCAGCATTAACAAGTGCTTTCCCTAGATTTGAGGCTTTCATTATGTCATCTGCAGTTTTCAGTTTATCCTCTGATACTGCATTTATTTTTTTCAGTGCATCGTAAACCTTTTTTGCGTTTACTGATAATTCATCCATTTTATTCCCAGTGAGATAGATATTATATCTATTTATTTTTTATTGATATTATTCTTTAATTGTTTTTGCTTACAGTTCATGTCATGTTTGCAGATTTTCTCCTTATTTTTTGAATTTATGAACTTTTGATTAGTCATTTGTCGAAGCCATATTTAACAATTTTTAAATATGTTTGAAATTTTAACCCCAGATATGGGAAAAAGTGGAATAGTAAGTTACGGGAGTTATATCCCAAAATACAGGATCAAACCAGACGAAATAGCCAGGATCTGGGGAGAGGATCCGGAGAACATAAAGAATGGTATCTACATTCTGAGTAAATCTGTTCCTTCTCCTGATGAGGATGTAGCAACAATCTCTGTTGAGGCTGCAAGGACAGCGTTAAAGCGAGGAGGTATAAAGGGTGAACAGATAGAGGCAATGTATATAGGCTCAGAAAGCCATCCCTATGCAGTAAAACCAACAGCCACAATTGTGTCTTCAGCAATAGGAGCAAAGTTCGACATGTTCGCTGCCGATTACGAGTTTGCGTGCAAGGCAGGTACAGCAGGAATGCAGAATGTACTTGCAATGGTCCAGTCAGGAATGATCAAGACAGGAATGGCAATTGGTTCTGATACTTCGCAGGGTGCACCAGGTGATGTACTGGAATATTCAGCATCTGCAGGTGGAACAGCCATGATCATAGGAAGTGAAAATGTTGCGGCAGAGATCAAGTCAACTTTATCTGTGACATCAGATACTCCAGATTTCTGGAGAAGAGAAGGCCAGCCATATCCTACACACGGGGAGAGATTTACTGGCGAGCCCGCCTATTTCAAGCATGTTGTGTCTGCTGGAAAGGAAATGATGGAGAGAATGAAAACCAAGCCTGAAGACTATGATTATGCAGTATTTCATCAGCCAAATGGTAAATTCCCTACCAGGGCTGCAAAGTTACTGGGATTTGAAGAAAAACAGTACAAGGAGGGATTGCTAACTCCGCTCATAGGAAATACCTATTCCGGTGCAATGATGGTTGGACTTTCAGCCATACTGGATGTTGCGAAGGATGGGGATAGGATACTTGCAGTGTCATTTGGCTCGGGGGCAGGTTCTGATGCATTTCACATTGAAGTCAATTCAGAAATAGAGAATTTGCATAAAAGAGGTGCAGTAACAGTAAGAGAAATGCTGGAGGATACCATATTCCTTGACTACGGCATGTATGCCAAATTCAAGAAGAAATTAATACTGGGTGAAGACGTTGAGTAAGAGTGTTTATATAATAGGGGCAGGAGAGGCAAAGTACGGAGAATTGTGGGACAGATCACTGAGAGACATTGCAGTGGAAGCTGGTTTAAAGGCTGTGGAGGATGCAGGAATCAGGACAAGGGATCTTGGGGCCATTTATATGAGCAACAGTCTTGGTGGAGATATAAGCAGGCAGGAACATCTGAGTGCATTGATGTCAGATCATGCAGGAATATCTTCTGAGTACATCCCATCAATGAGAATTGAAGCATCAACTGCATCTGGAGGCGCAGCCATCAGGGAAGGGTATCTTGCAATTAAGTCAGGAGAATACGATATTGTAATGGTGGGAGGAGCTGAGAAAATGACGGAACTTTACGGAAATGAGAACATTGACATAACCTCTTCCATACTTGACAGGGAGTGGGAAGCGTTCGAAGGTGGAACTCCTGCTGCTCTCGCTGCCCTTTCTGCCAGGAAGTATCTGAAGGATTTCAATGTACCTAAGGAAGCCCTCGCAAAACTATCAGTAAATGATCATCTGAATGCAAGTCTCAATGAGAGTGCACACTTCAGGAATAAAATAACGGTACAGCAGGCTCTTAATGCTACGTTGATTGCTGAACCCCTCAACCTAATGGACTGTGCACCCCTCAGTGATGGTGCTTCAAGTGTCATACTTGCTTCTGAGGAATATGTGAAGAAGAATTCCATAGAGGGTGTAAAGATACTGTCATCTGCAATGTCACAGGGCCCATTTGCGCTTCATAGCAGGGAATGCCTGTATACAGTAGAACCTACAAAACTGGCAGCAAGAAAGGCGCTAAAGGATGCAAACATGAAGAACTCAGATGTATCTTTCGTTGAAGTCCATGATTCTTATAATATTTATGGTTTGATAGCTCTGGAGGATCTTGGATTTGCTGATAAGGGAAAGGCGAAGGAACTGATTGAAGAGGGTATATCTCTTAATGACAGATTGCCGGTAAATCCATCCGGTGGTCTGAAAGCCAAGGGATTCCCCTATGGTGCAACTGGCGTTGGACAGGCAGTAGAAGCATATTTGCAGTTGAAGGGAAGAGCGAACAAGAGGCAGATAAAAGACGCAAAGACCGCAATGATACATAACATGGCAGGCTCAGGTGTTGCATCTGTTGTTCATATACTGGGGGTGGAATAAATGGGAGAATTATCAAGAATGTGGAGAGAAAGTCCAAACAGGTACAGATTGCTTGGAAAGAAGTGTGGAAATTGTGGCAGGATATATTTTCCATCAAGGGACATCTGCCCTGTATGTCACAGGGATTCCATAGGGAAGATGATGGATCATGAACTTTCAGGCGATGGGGAAATCTTTTCGTTTACCATAGTTCATGAAGCACCACCTGCATTCTCACGACAGAAACCATATGTACTGGCACTGATCAAGCTGGATGAGGGACCAATGATCACAGGTCAGCTTGTTGATGTCGGTAACGCAGAAGTAAAAGAGGGAAAAAGGGTGAAAAAAGTATTCAGGAAAATAGCTGAAGATGGAAAAAGTGGGATAATCTATTACGGCTATAAATTTGTACTTGCCTGATTCCCTAATTTACCAATTTTAATTCCTTCAATTTATTCATTACTTCTTCAGTGTGTCCCTTTGGTGAAACCTTGGGAAAAACGTGAACCACCATGCCCTTGCTGTCCACTATGAATGTTACTCTTTTTGCCGACCTTTCACCCAGGACTCCGAACTGCTCACTTATCTTCTTATCTTTGTCAACGAGCAATGGAAAATTCAGGTTGAATTTTTCCTCAAATTTCTTGTGTGACTTTTGATCATCCACGGATACACCAAATACATTGACGCCTTTTTCCCTGAACTGTGATATATTATCCCTAAATTCACACGCTTCCACCGTGCATCCAGGCGTGTCATCTTTCGGGTAGAAGTATATAACTGCCGGCTTTCCCTTAATTGCCTTCGATCCAATGCTATTTCCTTGCTGATCCACTGTTTCAAACTCCGGAATTTTTGAACCGGTTTTCAATAGTTCTGCCATACCATAGTAAGGAATGTTTGAATAAATACCTTTCTAGCCCCCTTCACTGTGTGCATGGGTTTCTGGCTGGAGACATTATTATATCTGCAGCTGGCCCATCCTTGGATATCTTAAGTTCTTCTGTTGATTTTGTTGCAATACCCACTGCAATGAACCTGCCTGATGGGTCTTTTACATAAACAAGGCTTCCCGGTTTAATGCTTTCACCTATCTGGGTTATTCCTTTCCCAAACAGTTTGGCTCCATTGAGGATATGAGGTACTGCCCCGTTATCTACGGTCACAGATGAAATTTCTGGCTTTATTGCGTTGAGAAGGTCTATGGATGGAAGAAATCGATCCTCTTCATAGGCAATGAACCTTCCACCAATTGAATAGCATTTCTTTCCCTTATGTTCCTCAACTTCTATGTTTGAATTTGAGAAGAAATCTGCCCACAGATTATTTTCTTTCAATTTTTCAAAAAAAATCTTAAGATCTTTCTTTGATAGAACGTGGCGTGCCATGATTCACCTTATTATTTTTGATATCTCCTGGAATATTGCATCCGGGTTGTTCCATGGATCTTTTATAATTCTTGATACATATTCCATGATCATCCTGCCCTTGACAACCGCATCGCTTGAGATCTTCCATGACTGACTTCTGTTCAGCTTGTAAATTTCCTGTATGCAATAAGCAACGGCCTGGCTGTCATTTTCCTTCATGGACATTTTTGATATGTACTCTGTAAGGGATTCCGGTTCCTCTGTTATTCCTATTGCTATAAGATCCGCAAGTTGTGATGATGGTAACGACCATGATCTTAATTTCATCCTTTCCTTTGTATCCTCCAGCTTTACAGTCCTGTTAAGACGGTCAAGAATTTCAACTGGATTTCCTTTCATTACATCCCTGTGTTTTTCTGTTGCTCCAGGGTAAAGCTTTTCAACTATTTGCTCCCCAATTTCTGGCCATACAGTTTCGTATAGTTTTCTAGGGCTTGGATCATCAATATAGATGCCTTCCCCTTTTGGCCATAGACCGGAAATGACATTCCTTTCACTTTCTGATATGCTTATTTTTGATAGAAATGCTTTGATGTCCGGGAAGGTTTCAGTTCCAATCAGGAATAAGCCGGATGATTTTGCGAGATTTCTCCTTCTTGATACAATCTGCTGGAAGAAATCTGAATCAGACATTCCTCCAGATATGTAGTTTGCAAATATGGTGCTTTCTGACTTGTCTGAAAATCGCGAGAGTTTTGAGATGTTGAATGAAATTAACTGCAATGGATCCTTGCAGAGAATATACTTAAATATCTTTGCAGGTGTGTTTACCTTGGACATTGACCCACACAGCAAAAGTGGCGAACCAAAAATGTATAATTCAGTATTATCATCTCCTGTTCCAACTACTGGTAGACCTGTACTTTCGTCCCGCGTATATGAAATACTTTCCTCGTTCAGAATGTTCTCTATGAACTTTGACTCCGGGGGTGTACTCCTGCAGGTTGCCCTGTAATATGAACCTGCGGAATATATTACAGCTTTGCCTGATGAGACAATACGTGAAAAACTCAGCATCCTGAACACATCATGTTTTTCATTCTGGATGCCGGCCAGTACATACTGGTCAGTGTCTCCCTTCTTGAAAAATGTTGCAGTTCCGTGTGGTGTCTTCAGCAGTCCAGAGAATGATAATTCGTCATCATCAATCGCTCGCTTGGTTTCAGCCAGTCCCCGCAGAAACTCATCATGGGACTTTGCAAATTTTAAAAGATCAACCTCGCCAGTGAGTTTTTTCTCATATGCAGTGAAAGGACAGAACATGACCTTATCAAGACAGTCCGGGACTAAGGTTTTTGGGTGCTTCAGAGTTTCCTCAATATTTCTTATTCTTGCCTCGTTTCTTTCCCTTGATTCCCGTTTATAGCTCATTGTTTCTTTCCGCTTTCAATTACCCTTATATCCTCTGCCTTGACCTTTACAGGAATGAGCATTGCAGACTCTATAAATTGAACTGTCACTTCCTCCTTTTCGTGATCGATGTTCATTATTCTTGCCTTTTCTCCCTTAAATGGGCCCTTTACAAGTTCAATGAAAGACCCGAGTTCAAGACCTGCGACTGCTGGTTTCGGTGTGAGTTGCTCCTGTATCTCTTCTATGTTTATTGCACCTTCAACGACACCCTTGAAATTTCTCATGGACCTTCCCAGGTATGGTATCCTGTCAGGGTGCATGGTTTCCAGATAAAAATATCCCCTTAACTCATAAGGCGACATTATTGCCATTATTTCTCTCTTTGCTGAAGGGTTCAGGACAGATCGTTCCTCCAGATCCTTATCGTCTGAATTCAGAAGATTTGTCGCAACCTCAAGTTCCTTCCCAACATTTGTTTTCACGGCAATGATAACTGGTTTCAGTATGATCCTGTCCGTGAAGTTTGCAGAGTGAATTCCATCCTCAGATGCTATTCTAATACGGACTGTAACACTGTCACCTATACTTCCTCCCTTGGGTGAATCGATGGTGAACATCATTTCCCTGACAGCGTGACCTTCAAGTTCAAGCTTCTTGTCAAACTTTTTATCTCCATCCGGACTGAACTGAAGTATTCCCCTATCATTGTTTGTAAAATCCATTTCCCAGATGATAGAGGGATCAGACTGCATGAATTCCATTGATAATTCTATTTTAAAAGTCCTCTTTTCTTTCTCAATATTTCTTATTGTTACAGGTATATTTACCTTCTGTCCACAATAAGAATTAATTTCCTTACTCTCACACTCAATCCATTCATATTCCTGTATGCTCATTATAAACCCTCAAAAAGCTATTGTCATCAGATAGTAAATTAAAAACCCAAGAGCCCCTAAAAAAATAATACCTGCACCGGTAATCGCCAGCACCTTGACATATTCCTGGGATCCCGGTTTCTTTGCCATCTTTATAATTCTGGCATACTTCCCTTTCCCTATCCCAGAAAATCGTCTCTCGATTTTCTTCTGTACTTCCACGAGATCTTCTTCAACTGACATAAATTACCCTATTGTTTAGTTAACGAATACTTATTAAAAAAGTTTGTTGATAAAAAACGCAAAAACCTGAAATGAGTGTGCTTGTGGCCCGCCAAGGTATATATTTAGGAGGTGATCCATCCGCAGGTTCCCCTACGGATACCTTGTTATGACTTAACCCTCCTCACTGACATCAGATTCGAATCAACCCTTTCGAACTAACCCTCATCCAACACCAGCTCGGATGGTTTGACAGGCGGTGTGTGCAAGGAGCAGGGGCATATTCACCGCGGGATGTTGACCCGCGATTACTACGGAATCCAGATTCATGAGGGCGAGTTACAGCCCTCAATCCTAACTACGAACAGGTTTCGGGATTGGCTTCCCCTTTCGAGGTCGCAGCCCATTGTCCTGTCCTTTGTAGCGCGCGTGTTGCCCGGAAGATTCGGGGCGTACTGACCTGCCGTCGACCCCTCCTTCCTCCAGTTCTGCACTGGCGGTCCCTTCAAAGTTCTACCAACCTCACGGTTAGCTTAGCAATTGAAGATGGGGGTCTCGCTCGTTATCACACTTAAGTGAACGCCCTACGGTACGAGCTGACGACGGCCATGCACCACCTCTCCTGCTATCGAGTAAATTCATCAGGTTGACTCTCATACACAGGTCGCCTCCGGTGAGTTTTCCGGCGTTGAATCCAATTAAACCGCACGCTCCTCCCGTTGCGGTGCTCCCCCGCCAATTCCTTTAAGTTTCAGCCTTGCGACCATACTCCCCAAGCGGCCCACTTAACACCTTCGCTACGGCACTGCACCCCCTTACCGGAGATGCAACACCAAGTGGGCAGTGTTTACAGCTAGGACTACCCGGGTATCTAATCCGGTTTGCTCCCCTAGCCTTCGTTCCTCACCGTCGGATCCGTTCTAGTTGAACGCCTTCGCCACCGGTCGTCCTTCCAGGATTACAGGATTTTACCCCTACCCCAGAAGTACATTCAACCTCACCCGGTCCCTAGATTTGCAGTCTCTCCAAAATTTCTTCAGTTAAGCAGAAGTATTTTCCTAGAGATTTACAAATCCGGCTACAAACGCTTTAGGCTCAATAAAAGTGACTACCACTCGAGCCGCGGGTGTTACCGCGGCGGCTGGCACCCGTCTTACCCAGCTCTTATTCCTTGAGCTTTTTAGGATCAAGAAAAGCCTTAACATAGTTAAGGCACTCAGGCTTCCCGTGTCGCGCTTGCGCGCATTGCACAGTTTTCGCGCCTGCTGCGCCCCGTAGGGCCTGGACTAGTGTCTCAGAGTCCATCTCCGGGCTCCCTCTTTCAAGGCCCGTACCCGTCTTAGGCTATGTGGTCCTTTACACCACATACTACCTGATAGGCCGCAGACTCATCCTCAGGCGAAGTTCTTTCATCGTCAAAGCATTCCAGCAGATGACAACTATGGGGTATTAGCCTCAGTTTCCCGAGGTTATCCCCCACCTGGGGGTAGATTGTCCGCGTGTTACTGAGCAGTACGCCGGTGTCTTACGACCCCTTGACTCGCATGGCTTAGTCGAAACCTGATAGCAGTAGCCGCCGGCAGGATCAACCGGAGTTAATCCAATTGCCGTACAATTATTATTAAATTTGGAAATTGGCGAGCCACAATTTGCACCATTATCTCATCTCGGTTGTGATAGCAATTCACAACTTCATCTTTAACCAATTATGAATCAATGGATCATATTGAGATTTTTCTCTTTCACCATATACGCCTATATTGGTTTTATTTTCAGGCTTGTGCGTAATTCTGTGTATAGTAACGAAGTATATAACGATTTTGAAAAATGTAAAAAAATGGTTATTTATTGGTAAAAAAAATTGTTCCTTTCAGTCTTCCAGTGTGCTGAGAGGAACCCCCTGGTCTGCAAGTATTGACTGTACATCATCTTCAGAGTAACCTGATCTCACTGCGAAGAAGAAGAAGGCTATTGCTACTACTATTACGATGAATGTGTCGTAGGGGAATAAAAGCAGTGGAACGTATGGGAATGACTGGCCTGCTACTGCAATTGGTGAGACATATGGACCGAATGCACCCAGATATGAGAAACCGAAGATGAACAGTACAAAGTAGATGAGCCACCAGCCTGATTTGATCTCCTTCTTATTTTCATCCTTAGCCCAGTGATGGATGAGAAATGTCAGAACAATTGTTGATACCACTATCATTATGTATACAGCTATAAAGTAATAGAAGACTGAATCCGGGGCAGCGAGTGGTGTCGATGCAGTTATGTTTGCTACTGCCGGTATTATTATATCATAATATAGCAGATAGAACGAAATTCCAATTATTATCCAGAAGATGAGTCCACTTGTTATGGTCTTCCCCAATGAAATCCCAAGCTTATAGGTTCCATAGTATATCAGGTACACTGGAATCCCTCCAAGGATCAGCATCATCAATATGGACAGTGTGATGTATCCTGACCAGTATACTATCAGCGTTGCACTTATGAATGCAATGATTGAAAGAACCCTGCTGTAAGGAAGCTTGTATGGTCTTTCCACGTTTTTAGCTGTGTTCCTAAGGACTCTAAGGCTGACTCCACCCATTATATATGTGAAGACAGTTGCACTTGATATGAACCCTACCAGAATGTACCATGAGGGGAAAGGAGCTATGAATATTATTCCAATGATTGTGGAGAGTATCAATGGTATCATGGGAACTCCACTCTTCTTTCTTACTTTCATGACACTTGGAGGGAAGTACTTGTCCGTGGCTAACCCGTAGATGGTTCTTGTTGACGTTCCAAGGTATATCCATCCAGTTCCTGATGGCGATATAACTGCATCTGCGAGCAATACTGAGCCCCACGCACCAAATCCCGCAATGCCAGCTGTCTCGAATACGTGATAGAAAGGTGAGGAAGCGTAGGATGAAACGGTTAGGCCTGACCATGAGAAGGTTGTTAGATCGGCGACAGATACCCTGATTGCTCCTATATAGACTAACTGAAGGATTTCGTATACTATTATTCCTATGACTACTGACAGTATCAATGCCCTGGGTATATCTCTCTGAGGATTCTTGGCTTCACCACCATAATCCAGAGCCTGCCTGAATCCCAGATATGAGAAGACTATACCTGCTCCGGGTATGGCAGTGAATATGAATGGTGTACCGATTGCATTGAATCCCCCTGGAAGGGCAGTGAAGTTGCTTGCACGAAACATAAAGAACAGCAGGATGAACGTTATTGTTGGAATAATCAGTTTCCAGTAAACAAAGTATTCGTTCCATCTTCCGAGGAATTTTATTCCGAAGTAGTTAAGGAAGAAGAAACCTATCATAAGCAAAACAGCTATCATAACACCATATACTGTAAGGGATGTGAATGAACCCAGTACTGTTGTACCCGAGTAGGACATGAATCCCAGGCCTTTAAGCCCTGATATATATGTGACTGCAGCTACAGCCTCTATGGATGGAACAGTAACTGCTGAAAGCAGGTATGCCCATCCAAGTATGTAGCCCGTATAACTACCATGAGTCATGTGTGGATATCTTACTATAGCCCCACTCCTTGGTATCATCGCAGCAAGCTCTGAGTATGTAAGTGCGATAAAAATAACCATCACACCTCCAATGAGCCACGAAAGAGTTACAGCTGGACCAGCTGTGGCTGCTCCAGCGTTTACTCCAAAAAGCCATCCCGAACCGATTATTCCTCCTATGGAAAGGAAGAGTAGCTGGACAAAACTCAATTCTTTTTTAAGTTTCTTGTCTTCTCCAGCAACAGTTGGATTTACATCTTCATTGTTTTCCATTAAATGGCATGCTATAACATGGTTATAAGTTTTATGCTTACTTATCAATTCAAGAAGTCGAAATTAAACTGAGATACATATATATAATACCACGACCTGATGCATAAATCATTGCAAAATACGCTCAAACTTCGTTTATAAATAAGTTTTATATTTTTTCTATCTTTTATTGCTTCTGAGTGAATATTTCATTCGTACTATTATTTGAAGTAACAGTATTAAAGAAAAATCAGACATTTTTCACGTAATATATAAAAGTCCATGAACTGGTATCCCTCATATCATTAAGAATGTCATCATTCAACAATTTCTTATCTATAGACAAAAAACTACCGCCATCAGAATAATCTGGATTCGATACCAACTTTATCATCTGGTAAGTACCTGAGTTTTCGATATATTCATTCCCTTTGGAATCTTTCATGAACCTGAGATCTGGAAAACCCTTTACCAGTTCATTTCTATCAAATATTTCCCAATCAAGAAAATAATTGCCCTCTTTCAGGTTATAATTCCCGATCTGTACCATATTTAAGGGTTCACACATAAAAGTCGTATAGTAATTCATCTCCTCATAACCGAGTTTCCTGAACATTGTTCTGGAAGGTATATTATCTTCTGCAACCAGTGCTCCATAACTCCTGCAATTTCTTTCCCTTCCCATTTCTTCTATTTTCCTGACCAGCTTCTCTGCAACACCGTGTCGCCTGTATTCCGGATCGACCCTTATGGCACTTATCCAGCAGATATTCCTGAACCCAGCCTGCAGGAAACCTTTTACATTTCCATCCTCGTATACATAGAGTCCTCCTTCGTTAAGCATTTTATCGATGTTATCACTTATGTAGTCTATATAGCCTGCTTTTGAGGCAATATCCTTAATTCTCTCCCTGTCGGAAGTATTTGCTGGACGGATCAGTTCCATGAAATTGAATGAGAAATTTCTTAATAGTTTTTATTATTTGAATGAGTTGACCATCTAAGGCAGAAATCTTGAAACAATATCTATTTAAGACAAAAGCTATTATATGGATTTAAATTACCTGATGGCACACTGGTTTATATGAAGCACACAAAATTTGAGAAAGCAAGAATTATAGGTGCCAGATCCCTGCAGATATCAATGGGGGCCCCGGTTATTATTGACGTCCCAAAGGTCATGATTGATCCCGTTGACATAGCCATACTGGAATATGACAACAATGTTATACCAATAACAATAAAATAATATTTTTATCGAATAATGGATTTTTGTTCCACTTTTCCATCGACCTGAATATCCTTGCCGTTAGCCATCAAATGCAGCCTGTTTCGCCCGATCATGGCTGTTGGGACCATTTTCCCATTGACATCGTCCATCCTCAGTTCATATGTTTTCAGGATGTCAAGATCAATTTTCTTTTCGGAGGTACATTCAATGTCACCAATCCTGACTGATGTTCCTTCAGGTTCATCTGTTGTCAATAGATGTGCACCCTTTGAATCCTGAGCTGCCAGTAGCATTCCCTGTGATTCTATTCCCCTTATTTTAGCATGCTTCAGGTTTTCCACTACTATTATCTTCTTATCTTTCAGTTCTTCAAGTGTATAATAATTTCTTATTCCTGCAACAAGATCTATTTCGTGATCTCCAAGGCTTACCCTCAGATGTAACAGTGAATCTGCATTTGGATGAAATTCTGCAAATACAATCCTGCCAACAACAAGATTGAGCTGGTTTTCAGGTTCTTCTTCAATCTCAAGTTTCTTGAATATGATTGCGCTTTCAGAAGGTTTGAACTCACATGTCTCCGCGAGATGCGACAGAGATACGTTTTCAATAGATGTCCCGTGTATTGAAGACCATGCCCTGTCTGCTCCTGATGGGACAAAGGGGTATATGGCAAGAGTGAGATATTCAACTGCTTTTAGTGTATGCCATAGTTTTGATTCAGTTAGCTTCTTATCTGTTTTTACCAGATCCCATGGTTTTGAATCATTGAAATATGTGTTCACGACCTTCACGTTTTCCAGCCACAGACTTAGTGCCTTCCTGAATTCAATCTTTCCCATCAGTTCACTGTAATCTTCCCTGAATTTATCCATCTGTACTATTAGCTCAATATCTGAATGATCTGACTCTCCCTTAATTGGAAGAACATTTTTGTTCCTGGCGAATGTTACCACCCTGTTTACGAGGTTTCCATACTTACCACTCAGTTCTGAATTTACCTTTTCCTTCATTTCCTCAAGTGAGAAGTCAGAGTCAGATGTTTCCGGGAGGATAGATGATATGTAATATCTCAAAGAATCCTTGTCCACTATCTGCAGGACATCATTTACCGTAAATCCAATGCCTCGTGATTTTGAAAATTTCTGTCCCTTGAACCTCAGGTATTCGTTACCTGTAACCCTGTATGGGAGCGGATATTTTCCCGAAGCCCTGTGCATTGCTGGAAGGAATATGGTATGGAAGAATATATTATCCTTTCCGAGGAAGTAATATGTTTCTCCATCATCGTAATATTCCCTCCATAATTCATTATTTCCAGTAAGTTCGGAATATTCCATGGCATTGGAAATATATCCCAGCAACGCCTCAAACCAGACATAAATCCTCTTTCCTTCCATATCTTTTTCCTTGAGCTTTACACCCCATTCCATATCCCTGGTTATGGCTCTGTCCCTGAGGCCGCTTTCAATGATATTTAGTGGGAACGATGTTACATTTGACCTCCACTCCTTCTTGGATTCCAGCCATTCCCTGAGAAAATCTGAAAACTCTGATATCTTGAAGAATATGTGTGCTGTTTCCCTGAATTCAGCTGGCCCACCACAAATGGCGCATGTAGGATTTATGAGATCCTTGGGATCATTTGTCCTGCCGCATTCATCACATTGATCACCTCTGGCAAACTCATAACCGCACCTTGGGCATTTTCCGTTGACATACCTGTCTGGGAGGAACCTCTTCTCCCTTGGACAGTATGCAGATTCCATCATCCTCCTTTCCAGATATCCTTTCTTTTCCAGGTCTTCGAAGAAGTCCTGTACGAACGTTTCATGAGTCTTGCTCGTTGTCCTTCCGAAATAATCGAATTTTATATCTACATTACTGAATGTTTCCTTGAACTCGCTGTAATATTTGTTGACTATCTCTTCTGGGGTCTTTTTCTCTTTCTCCGCCTTGAGTGCTATGGGAGTTCCATATTCATCAGTACCGCAGATGAAGATGCTGTCCTTTCCAGATATCTTGATGAATCTGTGAAATATATCTCCCGGCAGGTATGCCCCTGCAAGATGGCCTATGTGAATGGAACTGTTAGCATATGGTAAGGCGCAGTTGATCACAATTTTTCCTGTCATATCATTCACCACAAATTGATTTGAACCTTGCGAGTACTGTTTCTCTCGGTATCACCGATAGAAAGAACCCAAGTCTCGGTCCCCGTTCATTGCCTATAAGCACCCTGTAAATAACCTTGAAGCCATCTGCTGGCTGCATGCCTGATTCTCCGATGGATTCTCTAGCACATTCGTGGATCTTTTCTGGCTCCCATGAATCCATAGAACGAAGCTTAGTGTTGAATACGCAGAGCATTCTTCTTTCATCTTCGGTGATGTTTACCGGGTCTTCTGTGTTCTTCAGGGAGAATTTTGATGATTCAGGAGCATAATTATGGACCCAGATTCTTGCCATGTCTATTGTTTCCTTCAGTATAGCAGGATCCTGTTCCTTTCCCTCCGATATCATTATCTCCCTTATTCTCTCCTCTGAGCTGTATATCTGCACCAGTGTTGTCAGGTGCCTGTAATCAGGAACCGTTTCATAGGATCGCCCTGCCTTTGATAGTGTTGCGATCCAGTGCTGTTCCTCAGTTGTCTTTTTCTCCTGCTCCATTTTCATAAGGCGCTCGAATTCATCCATTGTTGAAAGGAATCCGAGTGATGGATCAAACTCTATATGCCTGGTTGCCGGAACTCTTGCCATTATATACCTCACTATCTCTGGTGGTGCAAAACTTAGTATTTCCTGGGCAGGTATATTAACTCCTGTGGATGAATGCATTGCTCCCTTTCCCTTGAGAAGTATTCTTTCATAAATGAGCGGCAGTGGCGCAGGGTAGTCAAAAATCTTTTCAACGATTTCCTTTCCTGTATCATAGGATCCGCCCACTGTTCCATGATCCTTACCGAAGGGTTCTATGGTCACATTGAGAATTTTCCACTTGGCTGGCCATTCAATCCTCCATGGAAGCTTGCCATCGTCGCGATATATATCACTTTCACCATTGTTTCCACATTTGCAGCTATATGAGACTTTACCGTTGCTGTAGCCTGTCACAGTAGTTGAATTGATCCTTCCGCAAGCTGAACACTTTGGATTGTACGGGAACCACCCCTCTTCGAGCTCCCTTCCAGATACAGTCTCCAGTATTTTCCTTATCTCATCCTTCTTCTCTATTACCCTTTCTATGGTTTCTCCAAATTTCCCATCCCTGTAAAGTTCTCCTGTTTTTATGACCTGAGGCCTGACATCCAGAGACTTCAGAGCTTTCAGGAATGGGTTGAGGTAATATTCTGAATAAGTACCCTCTCCGCTTGGAGCAGGTATATCCCTAAGGGGTTTTCCAACATGTTCCCTGTATGATTCGGGCAGGAACGGGTATACTTTTCTCAGAGGATCGATATCATCCGCAAGATATATGAATTCAGATTCCTTTCCATCCATCAGCAGGCTCTTGTATATTATGTCCCCTGTCAGGATTTCCCTGAGATTTCCCAGATGAATTGGACCGGATGGAGATATCCCGGTAGAAACTTTCTGCTTTCCTTTCAATTCGTGTATTAATGATTGTCCCCAGTACATTTAAATCATTCTTTTCCGATCAGGGATGCCCTGAATAATGACCTCAGTCTTACGCCATCAATTTCATCTTCCTGCATTTTAGATGCGATGACTATGGCAAGTTTCACTTCTCCGCCTTCCTCTCTAATGTCCTTTATTGTTCTCCTGAGTGTTTCCCCAGTACTGCACACATCATCAATTACAACTATTTTCTTACCCTTGACGGATGCAAAGTTACTGCTGAAATAGCCGTCCTTTCTGGAAGGGTGTGGTTTGTATATGATCAGTTCCCTGTCCATGAAATAGGAAATCATGGTTGCATAGGGTATTCCGTTGACTGTTATGCCCAGTATGGAATCAGGCTCGTAATCTCCATCACTGGATTCCTCCTCGATTATATCCAGCATAATCTGTGAGAGATTGGCAATCCTGTTCCCATAGACACCAACACTTCTCCATCCAATCTTCACATCCTGAACATTCTTCTGCTTTGTGAAGTCTCTGGCAAGCAGCCATGTGACAGTATTCACTGAGAGATGTAATTCCGTGGAAATCTCTTTATCTGACATTCCTTTATTCTTTAATTGGAGCGCCTTGTTGTATAATTCATCCAAGCTGTACATTTTAATTTCCTCCCATCCTATTATGTTAATCTATATTATTAATCTCATTTAATCTCTTTTCTATTCTTCTGCAATCATATTCCAGCTCTTCCTCTGACTGTTTCAATCTGTTCCATCCAATTTCCCTTCCACAGTGCCTAGGAATTATGTGAAGATGGTAGTGCATCACCATCTGTCTAGCACACTCCCCATTGTTCTGCCCAATGTTTATTCCGTCTGCATTGAATACATCCCTCAGTGCTGAAGCTACCTGTTTAGCAGCTTTCTGGATTTCCAGATATACCTCATTTTCGATGTCGAATATGTTTTCATAATGTTTGCTAGGTATGATGAGTACATGTCCTTCCTCCACAGGGAATTTATCCATGAATCCTATGACTGTATCGGTCCTGTAAAATATGTGGGCATCCTTCCCTGTTACAACATTGCTGCAAAATACACAGTTTTCCAATACGCTTACCAGATGTGTAATGGAAGACTGCAATTTTAAATTTTACCGCCCGGTGGATAGATCTATCCTAAAAGTATATTGTCATGGAATTTTATGCAATTTCTAAAATTCTGTTTTCTCCAAATTCTGGCAAAAACTTTAAGGAAGTATTACATGTTAATTCATGAAATGCCCGGTATGTGGAAATACAGAGGGAATAAGGGAAAATAAGCAATGGACTTTCAACTCATACATGGTAACAAGGTATAACTGTCCCAGATGTGGTGCAAATTTCAACTATTACAGTGGCGATAAGGGTGATTATACCATTCCCAAGCCAAGGGAAATGAAGTAGATGTGAATGAAAGTATATGAAAAAGGACAGAACTCAGTATTGCCAGAAGCTGATACAGTAAACATTTTTTATGATGATAGATGCGAGCTTTGTAAATTCTCTTCAACCCTGATTAGAGGAAATAATTTCAGGAAGATACCATTGAATGGCACTCCCTTTGACGGCTCAGATGGATTGGTCATGAAAATAGGAAACGGGAAGACAGAGATAGGATTTGACGCAATTTTTACTCTTACAAAGACCGTTAAGATTCTATTTCCTCTTGAACCTATGATGTTCCTGCTGCATATATCAGGAATAGGTGATAAATTTTATTCAGTTATCTCTAGGAAGAGACATAACGGTAAAGTCCAGTCATTCTTCTCGTTGCTTAATAGACTGAATAATGGAGTCATGAACTGACCCTGTTTTACTTGATTATCTCCCGTAAAATGGCTGAACCCCTAGCCTTGAGAAGATATTGGGGTGAATCCAGCCTGATTGGAAGTGTATCCATGTTTAGAACATTCGTATCCAGGTAGAGTTCCCATTTCTTGGTGTCGTTTGGAAGCTTGAACATGATATCAATATCAGATGAATTGAACAGTAGCAAAAGATCACCACCTGTGATCTTCCTGTATGAATATTCGACCTCACTTGTATACCCACCGTTTATCCATGCCATAAGATGCTTCATGGATGGATTTGTCCAGTCTTCCATTTTAAGTTCCTCGAGATTTTTATCCAGCCACACAACATCCTTCATTTCTGTTCCAGCTACGAGATCACCCCTGAAAAAGTTCTTCCTGGCAAGAACCGGGTTAGAACGCCTTAAAGCTATTGCCTTCTTAACGAACTTGTAAAGATTCTGCTTGTCCTCATCAAGATTCCAGTCGTACCAGCTGATTTCATTATCCTGACAATATGCGTTATTGTTTCCCTGCTGTGTTCTTCCTATTTCATCTCCACCAAGGATCATTGGAGTACCCTGTGACACAAAAAGCGAGAGCAGGAGATTCTTGATGCTCCTGTACCTCAGTCCCAGAATTTTCTTATCATCAGTTTTTCCCTCTACACCGTTATTGAAGCTGTAATTTTCATCGACTCCACCTTCAAATCCTTCTGTGTTGGCCTCATTATGCTTGGTTTTGTATGAAACCAGGTCCATGAGAGTGAAACCATCGTGGCAGGTTACAAAATTTATGCTGGAATGTGGCCTCTTTCCTCCATCATCATAAAGGTCAGGGGAGCCTGAAATTCTTGTAGCAAATTCCCCTGTCATTCCATCATCTCCCCTCCAGTACTTTCTTAAGGAATCCCTGTATTTCCCATTCCATTCACTCCACTTTGGAGGAAAATTTCCCACCTGATATCCACCCGGTCCTATATCCCACGGCTCAGCGATTAGCTTCAGCCTTGAAAGAACCGGGTCCTGATGGATAACGTTCATGAACGGGGAAAGCATGTTTATGCTGTAAAGGTTCCTTGCAAGCGTTGAGGCAAGATCAAACCTGAACCCATCGATCTGCATCTCTATTGCCCAGTATCTCAAACTATCCATGATCATCTGCAGAACCTGGGGATTGCTTACGTTCAGGCTATTTCCGGTTCCGGTAAAATCAACGTAGTTAGATGGGTTCGATGGATCAAGAAAATAGTATGTCCTGTTATCAATTCCCCTGAATGAAAGCAGCGGACCCATATGGTTTCCCTCAGCTGTGTGATTGTAAACTACATCGAGTATTACTTCTATGCCATTTGAGTGGAGATTGAAGACCATGTCCTTGAATTCCTTTATCTGATTGTCCTGGGTCGCGGAATATCTCAGGTCAGGAGCAAAGTATGCTATGGTATTGTAACCCCAGTAGTTTGTCAGCCCCCTATCCACCAGGATCTTGTCATCCACATGCTGATGTACCGGCATAAGTTCAACTGCAGTTATTCCAAGGTCTTTAAGATAGTTGACCACCTTCGAGGAACCAAGTGCTGAATATGTACCCCTGATATTCTTATCCAAATCTTCCCTCATCTGCGTGATACTTTTTACATGTGTTTCATAAATTATTGTGTCATTCCATCTCCTCTCCGGCTTTCTTACATCCTGCCAGTCGTACAAATCATTGACAACCCTTGACTTTGGCATGAATTCCGTGTCATCCTCATTGTTAACAGTTGATCCATACATGATGTCATATGGGAATATGCTATCATCCCAGTTTATTCTGGAGTTCAGCGACTTGGAATAAGGATCTATCAGCAGCTTGTTCTTGTTGAATCTGAGACCCTGAGTGGGATCGAACGGACCATCAACGTAGTAACCATACAGCTGTCCTTCCTTGATACCGGAAACTTCACAGTGCCAGACATGCGCATCAACTTCCTTCATCTGTATGGTTTCATTGGGAGACTTCAGGTCAGAAGGCTTAAAAAGTGCCAGTTCGATTGAATCGGCCTCTTCAGAATAAATTGCAAAATTTGCTCCATCATTTGTAAGAATTGATCCGAGGGGATAAGGCTTCCCTTCTGAAACAATACCCATAATCACTGTAGTATAGGAGAGCAATTAATCTTTACTGAACTGTGCAATTCCCGGAACAGTTCATTGCAGTTGATTGTGATTTGTGTCTATAATTTGCTCTGGAGTTAAGAAAACAGGTAAAAAGTAAATATAATTTATGCATACGAAAGTATGAGTAAAACGGGAATATATACAGAAATCAAAGATATAGTGAAACCTGAGCATTCAGCCCTTATAATATGGGATGTGCAGAATATGCTTGTTGGAAGAATATTCAACAAAGATGAATTCATGAAAAATAACAACGAACTAATAAAAAGGGCACACGAACTGGCTATACCGGTAATCTTCACAAAGATAACCCCACTTCCAGAGAAATTTGAGTCTGCCCCAAGACTAGCTGGAAGGAGGTTTCCAAGGGACATGGACAAAAGCATGTTTGAACTTAGTATTGCTCCTGGAGAATCTGATACTGTACTTAACAAGAATACTGCAAGCATATTCATAGGAACAAATTTTGAGATGATGATGAGGAATGCAGGAATAGAAACCCTTATTTTCACTGGTATAGCGACGGAGATCGGTGTGGAATCAAGCGTGAGGGATGGTTCAAACAGGGGTTTCTACAATGTAGTTGTCAAGGATGCAGTTTCTTCCGGAAACAAGGAAGCTCATGAAAGATCACTGCAAAATATGGAACTGATGTTCAATGTAATTGCAAAGGATGAACTTTTGAATCTCTGGAGATGAAGATAGAGTGATATACATTCAACCCTAATTTTTTATAACCTGACCTATGTTGAGTATTAAACCCTGACAAACAAATAAGTATATTTTTGATATATAGGGATATGACAGACGAAAAAGTTACAATCAGCAAGGGACTCGAAGGTATTTTTATTGCTGATACAACACTGTGCAAGATTGATGGAACAAATGGGAAATTGTGGTACAGAGGGTATCCAATAGAGGTTCTGGCAGATAAGTCAAATTATGAGGAGGTTGCTTTTCTCCTTCTCTACGGGCACCTTCCAAACAGGCATGAAATGGATGTTTTTGATGCTAGACTGAAAGATGAAAGAGAGGTTTCCAGTGAAATCAAGGAGATCATAAAGATGTATTCCGGTAAGGCTCATCCAAATGATGTCCTGAGAACATGTGTTTCAGCCCTGTCAACATACGATGACGATATGAGCGACAGGAGCAGGGAGGCTAATCTTGAAAGAGCAGTGAAGCTCATTGCCAAGCTGCCAACAATCATTGCGATGATTGGAAGGACCATGAGAGGAAAGGGTTTCATTGACCCTGACAGGTCATTATCTCATTCATCCAATTTTCTCTATATGCTAACAGGAAAAAGACCTGACAAAGAATCCGCAAAACTGATTGATCTGATGTTCATACTCCATGCAGAACACGGCAGTAATGCATCCACCTTTTCCACACTCGTTACCGGATCAACACTGGCAGATACTTATGCAGCAGTTGTAGCGGGAATAGCAACACTCAGAGGACCTCTCCACGGAGGTGCAGATGAGGCAGCACTGAACATGATGAAGGCCATAGGAGAACCCGATAACACAGAAAAATACATAGAGGATGCACTAGCTGGAAAACAGAGGATTATGGGTTTTGGGCACAGGGTATACAAGGCATATGACCCAAGGGCAAAAGTTGTCTATAAATATCTTCAGTCTTTCATGAAGACCACGACTGACCCACAGATAGAAAAATTGCTTGAAATTGCAATAAGAGCTGAGAAGCTGATGGAAGAAAAACTGAGCAAGACCAAGGGAATATGGCCAAATATAGACTTCTTTTCCGGTCCACTTTACACTGCGATGGACATCCCACCCGATCTATTCACCCCAATATTTGCAGCATCAAGAATGGCTGGATGGACCGCACATCTCTTTGAATACTGGGAAAACAACAGGCTTTTCAGGCCGCTGGACAACTATGTTGGCAAGCTGGATGTTGAATATATACCAATTGATAAGAGACAGTGAACTGGCATTTGCCACTTCTTTTATCAAACTCCCAGGTTTATAAAATTTTAACTCAATATAGACTGTTCCTGTTTGCAACATTCTGGAAATAAAAATTATTCAGTAATTCATAACGTATATCGCTTGGATCTCCGTGACCCGGATATATTTTTGTGGACTCCTTTATCTGGGTAAGGTTTTTCAGGCTTCTAACCATATCTTCCTCGTTTCCTCCGAAATCCATCCGGCCGATGGACATCCTGAATAACGTGTCTCCGGTGAGAATAAAACCGTCTCCCATTATACAGGAACTTCCAGGTGTGTGCCCGGGAGTCTCCATTATCTTCAACTGATGATCTCCAACTTTAAATGTGAACCCATCACTGAATGTTTTAATGTTGTCCGGAATTTCTGTCCTTAATCCCTTTATGAAATGATCTGCAGAATATTCTTTTGACAGCAGCATTTCAGTATCCTTTTCGTTAATATAGAAAGGAATGTCGTACTTTCTCTGTATTTCCCTTGCTGACATGAAGTGATCGAAATGACCGTGCGTAGCAATTATAAATTTCGGCTTCAGATTGAACTTTTCCAGTTCTTCCAGTATTTTTTCAGGATTTCCTCCTGCATCAACTATAACACATTCACCGGAGTTTGAAAGTATATAACAGTCAGTCATCAGTGGGCCGACTGTAATCTTCCTGATCTTCAAGAGTTTCAATGCGTTGAGATATACACCTCGATTAAATTATTTTTGTTTAAATTGACTGTGTTTAAACAAAAAACCAATCCGTCTGACACTTGCCAGTATAGAAATCATAGGAATATTTTTCATGAGTTCGTATTTCTTGTCTTATTTCAGCCATTAATATGGAATAGCATGTAATTTAAAATACATAAAATATGGTTATTTCCAATTTACATTCTTATTTTTACAAACATGTTTTAATAACTTATCACGATGCATTAAACATGCAATTAATAAATGATGAGTACAGAACAAAGTTAAAGGAACAGTTTTCGACTACCATGGAAGATGAAGTTATAATCAAGGTCTTCAAGGATGACAATAAATCCTGCCAGTACTGCAATGATACAGAACAGCTAATGAGGGAGATTGCAGAGATAACAGATAAGGTTAAGGTAGAAATTCATGAACTGGGAGATGAGGATTCGAAGAAATACAAGATAGAAAAAGCACCGGTGGTCATACTGTTTTCAAACAGGTTCCAAAATGGTAATGTAAGGTATTTCGGCATTCCATCAGGTTACGAGTTCAGATCAATAATTGAGGATATAGAAACATTCTCCAATGGAAAGATAGAACTCAGGGAGAGCACAATCGAGAAATTAAAAACGATTGAGAAACCTGTAAGCATAAGAGTGTTCATAACACCAACGTGTCCATACTGTCCTTCAGCAGTTAGAATGGCACATAATTTTGCCCTGGTGAATCCGAATATTACAGGAGATATGGTTGAATCGTATGAATTTGAGGAAGAAGCAGAAGCTGCTGCAGTTTCAAGTGTGCCACACACAACCATAAGCAATTTGGATGAACCAATAATAGGAGCACAGCCTGAGGAGATCTTTCTCGATCAGGTTCTATTTTCTGCTGCACAAGCCCAATAATCCCTTTTTTTATATACCCAAACAATATAAATAATACCAATAAACATATAATACGCCTTATCATTATAATCCATGTCTTCAGGCGATGTTTTAAAACAGATGTTGGATAAATATGGAAATGATGAGGATGTTAAGAAGGAGATAGCCACCATGGAAAAAACCTTCCAGTTTGCCCCCACAGATGGTGAGGCTTATTATGTGAAAGTTACCAAAGGGGAGGTTACGTTCAATAAGGGAACGGATCAGGCACCCACGGCAACAATCAGTGGGAAGGAGGAAACACTTCTGAGTCTTTTCAATGGCACAATTGATCCAGTCATGTCATACATGACAGGAAAAATCAAGATATCAGGAGATCTCATGAGCGCAACGAAGATGACTGGCCTCGTCAAGAAACTCAGGAAGTGATTTTATGGAAATTAAGCAGGTAACAGTCATAGGCTCAGGGTTGATGGGAAGTGGAATAGCACAGGTTATTGCCACGGCAGGCTTCAGGGTGAACCTGTTTGACAGTTTTCCTGATGCACTCGAGAAGGGAAAAGCAGGTATAGAAAAGAGTCTAGCAAGACTTGTAAAGGCAGGAAAGCTGAAGGGAGAAGAGCAGAACCATGTGATGGAAAGAATCACATTCCACAGGGAAATGGAGGCTTCGCTGAAGGGATCACAGCTTGTGATAGAGGCAGTCCCTGAAATTCCGGAACTGAAGGAAGAGGTTTTCAATTCTGTGGAAAAGTTTGCAGAACATGATGCGATCCTGGCGACCAATACCTCAAACATAAGGATAACAGAGATAGCGGGTATGCTTAAAAGACCGGAGAGGCTTGTTGGTATGCATTTCTTCAATCCGCCAGTCATGATGAAGCTTGTTGAGGTTATTAAGGGAGAAAAATCATCCGAAGAAAACTTTCAGGAAGTGTTTAACTTTTCAAAGAAGATTGGCAAAGAGCCAATTAAAGTATTCAGGGATACTGCAGGATTTGTCGTAAACAGGATCAGTGCACCGGAGTCACTTTATTTCATTCTTCTACTTGAGAAAAATATAGATTCTCCTGAAGCAATTGATGCATTTGCGAAAAGCCAGGCCTTACCCATGGGACCCTACGAACTTATGGACTACGTTGGAATTGATACAGTATTGCATTCCCTGGATTACTACAGCAAAACACTATCGAGTGCATACGGAAAGACAACCATACCATTAAAGATGGTCAAAGAGAACAGGCTGGGAATTAAGACAGGAGAGGGATTTTACAAATGGAAAGACGGAAAGGCACAGATACCTAAGGCTAATCCATCCTCGAAGGTTGAGTTACTTGATGTTTTCTGCCTGGAAATCAATGAGGCAGTGAAGCTTATAGAAGAAGGGGTGGCAAGCCCGGACGATATTGAGAAGGGGTTCTGCCTCGGGATGAACAGGCCATTTGGGCCAGTTTCCGTGGCAAAGGGCCTTTCTAACAAGGAAGTGAAGGATAAATTGACCCAGTTATATGAGAATTTTGGGGCAGATGTATTCAAGCCTGCCAGGTCCATTGAAGATGGCAGAATGAAGGAGGCAATGGATGGAAAACTGAAGAGTGCTTCAGCTTCCAGGAATTCAATAAAGGAAGAGGGAAAACTTCTCAATGTCATAAGAACCGGGAAGGTTGCAAGGATCGAGCTGAATAATGGAAAGAACAATCTCCTTAACACAAATGTCCTGGACGAATTGAATGAAGTTATTGACAGGCTATGGAACGACAGGGAGGTTTTTGTTATTGTCATTGCTGGAAATGAAAATGTATTTTCTGCTGGAGCGGAGCTTACACAGTTCATACCTGATTTCATGGAATTCATGGAACATTCTAGAAAGGGTCAGAGAATATTCAGGAAACTATCTGAAATTCCAAAGATTGTTATTGCAGAAATGAGAGGATATGTTCTTGGTGGGGGATTTGAACTGTCCCTCAACTGTGATATACGGGTTTCACACAGAGAATGCGTGATAGGATTTCCTGAAACGACAATTGGCCTGCTGCCTGGTTGGAGTGGAAGCCAGAAACTTGCAAAACTTATCGGCATGTCAAGGGCTTCATATCTCATCCTAACGGGAGAGAGATTTACAGGTGAAGTTGCCCGCGACTATGGGATAGTGTCAAGGCTGTATCCGAAAGAGGAACTTAAGCAGAAGACCATGGAATTTGCGACTGAACTGAGCGAAAAGATATCACCCATAGCAGCAGCCCTCTCAAAGAAGTTGATATACAAAGGATCAGAGGTACCATCGGACGTCGGCCTAGAAATGGAATCCATAGCCATGGGAAATTTATATAATTCCAAGGATTTCATGGAGGGAATATCAGCATTCGTCCAGAAAAGGAAACCAGAATACAAGTTCCAGTAATTTTTTAAAATATGTATAAAATTTTAATTTTTTCCAGATAAAAAAATATTTTAAATGGTTTTATTTTGCCTGATTCTTATCATCTATCAGGTTTACAAATGCCTCTTCCAGAGAAGAGCCATATTCTGCAAATGTAATTACGTCTCCCACGGACTGGACAGCTTTTAGTATTTTGACCCTCTTTTCTAGTTCACCATCAAAATAAATTATGGCTGATTTTTCGGTTTGTGGTTCCACACTGCCTGCAAAACCATCCAGCGCTTCTTTTAGATCATTCATGTTCACAGATTTCAGGAAATCTACCTTCAGGCTCTTTGAATTGAATCTTGATTCAATATTTCTTGTGGAATCCTGAAGCAGCAACTTTCCATTGTTGATGAAAAGAACGTTCTCACATGTGTCGGTAACTTCCTGGAGCAGGTGAGAACTCATGAGGATCATATGCTCCTTCTTCCATTCAAGGATTACATCCCTTATTATTTTCCTTTCAGCAGGATCCATCCCGTTTGTGGGTTCATCAAGGAATATGATATCCGGGTTACCAAGAAAAGCTGCAACAAAAACCACCCTGGCCCGCTGGCCACGGGACAGTGTACCTACCTTCCTGTCCAGATCAGGTATCTTTACACGGTTCCCGAATGTTTCGAGATGATTCAGTACCTCCCTCTTCTTTATACCCTTAAGCTCACCTGCCAGTCTCACTGCTTCTTCTACACTCAAGGAAGCATAAGGTTCCGGTGTTTCTATCAAGGCACCTATCTTCATTAGGGCCTTTGTCCTGTATTTTGTAACGTCTATTCCCTCTATGAGTACCTTTCCCTCAGTTGGATTGATAAGACCTGTCATCATCTTGAATGTGGTTGTTTTACCAGCACCGTTCTGGCCAAGGTACGCGATAGCTCCATCACCTTCAAGATCAAAACTTATATTATCTACCGCCTTGAAATTACCATACTTCTTTGTGAGATTTATCACCTTCACGGACTTCGTGTTCATCACTGTGGTTTCACCTCTTTTTTCCTGAATATGGCATAACTAAGGCCAAGGGACAGAACAAGGTAAATAAGTGTTATATAATTAGCTTCCCAGACATATGGCGTGAATGTCTCTATTTTGAATGGTCCACGCCCCCCCAGAGTTGCTACATGAGTTATTGGGCCAAACACTGCTGGGATGATGCTTGTTGCATAGTAAAGATTGAACCATGGTTCTATGTTCTCAATGGAAATAACTTCATCTATTATTGGCATGATAAGAACAAATGCAAGTATTGAAAACAGGATTCCTATGAGTGGATTCTTGAATATTGAACTGAATAAGAATGCCAGTGCCAGGAATGCCATCAGTATGAAGAGTGATTCTCCTATGGCGAGCCAGAAATTATTGTTGATACCTCCAAAAATGTACTGGCTCATCCCGCCAACCGCAACAAACTCTATCAGTAGTGTTCCTGCTGCAAGAATAAATGCTCCTAGATATCTTCCCATTAAGATTGAAGATTTCCTGACAGGCTGTACCATTATGAAATACCCTGAATTGGTTCCTGTTTCTATACTTGTAGCATCCCCGCCATAGAATCCTGCAAGTATTGCAATACTTATGGCTACAAACGATAGTCCTGAAGATAGGAATCCTGCTGAAGTAACATATTCTGTCCGTATATTGCTCACACCTACGTGGAGATCTATACCCACCGTCAACCCTACTATTAAAATTACAAGGATCAACATTGTGAGAAATCTTCTGGTCTTGAGGTAGAAAAGCATCTGATACTTCATTAATATGAATGTTGATTTCAGGTCCCAAACCATGCTTTCTCTTTCCATTTTTCGATATCCGACAAAAGATTATAATATTTTTGTAATTTAATTTTATAAACAAAGATTTGGAAGCATATTTGAGGCAGTGATAAATTACATAGGATGATTAGCAGATGGCAGGCTACCTTCATTGGACTGGGAAATATAATCGGTGCAGGTATATTTGTTCTTGCTGGAACTGCAATCAGTGATGCTGGACCTGGGGCAATTATTGCTTTTGTATTAACAGCAATACTTGCCCTTACCATTGCACTTAACAGTGCTGAACTTTCTTCCAGTATTGTGTCCCATGGAGGTCTCTATTCCTTTACTAAGGTAACCATGGGAGAATCTGCGGGATTTGTGGTTGGATGGTTGCGAGCCATATCATATGCTATTGCCGCCTCCGCAGTAGCAATAGGCTTTGGATCATACCTGCTTTCCTTTGTCAATTTGCCCTATATATACATATTGCTGCTTGCTGCCATTGTAATTGCCGTGGCTGCTTTGATTGATTATCACGGGATAAACACAGTGGCTAAAGTTGAGCATATACTGGTATTCATAACCATTGGAGGCCTCATTCTCTTCATCCTGATTTCCGTATTCTACGGTCACTGGACAATTCCCAGATTTACGCCTTTTGTTCCCTCGAAACCAATGGAAATTATTGAAGCAGCTTCACTTGCCTTCTTTGCATATTCCGGTTTCAACACAATTGCAACCCTTGGCCCGGAAACTGAGAATCCTGAAAAGAGTATCCCTTTTGCAATACTGGTTGCCCTTGCAGTGAGTACCATACTATATATAATTATAATCTTCGGGATGCTTGCGCTTATGCCCTATAGAGATTACGGAATTACAGGCAATCCTCTCTTTGATGCACTCGTTTTCGCTAAAGCTCCTGTTGCTGTGGAATATGCTATAAATATAGTTGCCATAATTGCCACATTCACTGTAACTGTGTCCCTGATTGTTGCAGGATCACGGACACTGCTACAGATGAGCCAGGACAGGCTTCTTCCCAGGTGGATACAGGGCAGGGAGAAAGATTCACCAAGAAGGGCGACACTCCTGATTGCTGGTCTTGCCATTGTTTCCCTCTTTATTGGTAATGTTCAGGTTATAGCCCTTGCTTCTAATTTTGGCGTCATATTTTCTTATGCCCTTACAGGCCTCGCTGTTGTAATACTCAGGAGGAGAAACGTGAGGGGAAAGTTCAGGTCTCCTCTATACCCATTCGTCCAGATTCTTTCGATTGCACTCTCTGCAGTCATAATGTTTGCCCTTGGAGAGAGGGCATTCTACATAGGAACAATAACCATACTTGTGGGATTCATGCTTTATTTTGCAGAAAAAGAAAAAGTGTTTGGGAAAAAGAAAAAATCTGGTTCTGAGATGAATCAGAATTTACTCAGCTGATTTGGCTGAGTGCCTTTCCCAGTTCATCCTTTATATCTTCCGGATCTTCTATTCCAACAGAAAGTCTTACCATATCCTCTGTAACTTCCATGACCTTCCTGTCCTCCTGGCTTACAGAGCCATGGGATGTGTCTATTGGCAGAGTGGCAAGGGACTCAACACCACCAAGGCTTGGCGCAGCTGATATACTATCAAGTCCCTTCATGAATTTACGTGCCCCTTCCAATCCTCCTTTCACTCTGAAAGAGAGCATTCCCCCGAACCCCCTCATATTTTTCTCTGCAACAGAATGATATCTATCATCTTTCAATCCTGGATAATTCACTGAGATGACACGTGGATTCTCCCTCAGGAATTCAGCAACCTCCATTGCATTTGAATTATGCTGCTTCATTCTTAGCCCAAGTGTCTTCATTCCCCTCTGGATAAGATATGCCTGGAATGCATCCAGTGTTGCCCCAAGATTTTTCCTCATATCAAATACGTCTGAAAGCTCCCTGTTGGAACTGACAAACCCTGACATTGTATCAGAATGACCGTTCAGGTATTTAGTTCCACTGTGAACCACATAATCAGCTCCCAACTCAAGGGGATTCTGGTTGTATGGGGAACAGAATGTTGCATCTACAATGAGTGTGATCCCATTCTTGTTGCAAAGCTCCCCTATGGTTTTCAGATCAAGAACTTTCATTGATGGATTTGTTATGCTTTCTGTATAGATTACATCATATCGGGTAACGTCAAACTCTATTGAGTTCAGTTTGTCTATGGAAATAATATCCACATCAAGCCCATATTTTGGCAACTTGTTCTTGAAAAAGCTCAGTGTCTGGCCATAGAGGTCCATTATTGAGAGGACTCTTTTCTTTTTTCCAACCAAAGACATCATAAGTGATGTTATTCCTGCCATCCCTGTGGAAAAAGATAATGCATGACCTGCACCTTCCAGTGATGCATATTTTTCCTCCAGTGCAGTTACTGTTGGATTTCCCCATCTTGAGTAGATGTAGGAGTCGTTTGTATTAGGATCCTTCGTGGACCCGTCACTGTAGTTTGGATAAAGGAATGTTGCGTTCTGAAATATTGGCGTGACGACATTCCCATACCTCTTATCCTTCAATTCTCCAGAACCTACAGCTCTGGTATTAAATCCCCTCTTGCTCATGATCCTCGCATGGAAAGAAATCTAGATAACCTTTCCTGAGCTTAATAAGCATACAGAAATATTTCACATAGGAACAAATAAGTATGAACAAATCCTAATGGAGAAGATAGATTCATGGGAAAGTTTATTGTGATTGAGGGTATAGACAGATCAGGTAAGAGTACACTTGCAAAGAACATTGCCATAGATCTCAAGAACAGGGGTAAAAGTGTGCTTCTAACACATGAACCAACATCCTACTTTGATTCTGGTCTCGACATTCTCTCAAAACTAAAAAGAGAGGATTACCTGATTCTCCTTGCTATGTTCATAAGAGATAGGATTGAACATAACAGGTTGATTCTGAAAAGTATGAATGAAAATGACTTTGTGATATGTGACAGATATTCCCTTTCTTCCCTTGCATACCAGGGCGTTTTCCTTAAAGAACATTTCAGGGACCAGGACCAGTTTTTCAGATGGATTGAGAATGTTCTATCCATTAGTCACATTGACCCCGATCTTACAATATTCATAGATTTCGACGGGAAGTCATTCAGGCAGGGAGATGGGGAGAAAAGGGAACTGGAAATATTTGAGGAGAATGAATACCTCAAGGATGTATACAACATATATATTGAGGCAATAAGAAGAGGTATATTCTCCAATCCTGGAAGGCTAATCGGAGGAAATGGCAGCAAGGAAGAAATGCTGAATGAGGCACTGAAAGAAATCCTTCTGGCTTTCCATATCCAGTAAAAAGTCACACTTCTGGATTGACTGGAACATTTGGAAATTACTGGGTTGTCACTATGATCTGGTCCCCATCGAAGAGTATTGTATGTTCTGCCTGTGATATCATTGCTCCCTTATGTTCCTTAAGCACTGCAAAATGGCTTATCTGCTTCATGAATAGATTTTTCTTAAGGTAATCCTTGTAGTCCGGCTTCACCTTTGCCAGCCACCTCTCAGCAAAGGGTAGTGTGCTGAAGTTCTGGATAACGGGATCCCTTGGATCAGGCTTTGTTCCACTGAATATGTATATATTGCCCCCCATTCCATTGTGTATCAATCCAATTCCAGTGGAGGCAAAAGGTTCAATGGCAATCAGCTGCCCATTCTCTATTCTTCTACCGTTACCGTCGTCATAGTTCGGGATGAATATTGTGGAGTGAAGATCGTTTCTCTTGATTCCATGTCCTCCAAGATTTTTCACAGGCTTGAACCCGAATGATTCTATTTTTTCCCCTATGGCCTGCCCTATTTTATAGATCTCAATGTTTGGCCTCAGTACCTTCAGAGCAGCATTGAGTGCTTCCCTTGTGCTGTCTATGAGGTTGCTGTACTCCCCTTTGCCACCCACTTCAACTGTTGTTGCATTATCTGATATGTAACCATCTATCTGTGCTCCAATATCCACCTTCACCAGATCACCCGTCTTGAATGTCTTCTTATCATTGGGAGCTGGTGTATAGTGGGCTGCCTCGTTATTTATGGATAAGTTAAGTGGAAAGGAGGGCTTGCCACCGTTTTCCCGTATAAAATTCTCAGTCTTTTCAGCCACATCAAGGAATAATACGCCTGGTTCTATTAATGATGAGGCAACTTCAAGGGCCTTCTTACCCAGTTTCCCTGCCTCAAGAATCTTTAATTTTTCTTCTGCATCCATGGATTGGTATTTTATCAAAGAATTTATAGGATTGCCTACGACTTTTCCCTTAATATAAATTTACAGGACCTTGAGTTTTCAAGGACAGTGCTCATCTGGATTATATCCATTCCGAATATATAGCTCAGGAAATCCCTCTCAAATGAACAGGCTTCCCTGTACTTCTCAGCTATTTTAATGAGTGGACAGTTGAATTCTGATATTTCTATTGAGCCATCCTGCCTTTCCGTAACTTCAGCTAGATATCCCTCCCTGTTCCTCATTTCCTCGAACTTTGCCAGCATTGATTCCCAGTCCCTGTCCATCAGTTCCATTCTGTATTCTTCAATTAGCTTCTCGTTTCTCAGGGCCATTATCTCTTTTATCATGCTGCAGCCAAACTTTTTCTCCACGTAGGATAGGGCATCTTCTGCAATGCTTCTGTACATGTCCTGGAGCTGTTCATATGCGTTATTTGTTACGTTGACCTTGCAGACAGGTCTTCCTTTTCCTGTCTGAACATAAGTTCTTGAAATTACTCCATCTCTTTCCAGCAGATTGACCTGCTTCAGAATGGCGGTCTTCGACATCTTCATTTCGTTACTGAGTTGTGAAAGTGTTGGAGAATCCAGCTTCTTTACTGTTTCAAGGACCCTTACCCTTGATGGTTTTCCCCTTGCTGATACACTCACAGGTCAATATTTTATTATCTTTATTAATCATTTTCATAACTTGTGCAGTTATTTTTAAAGATTGCTGTTCCCCGTGAATCCTCCAAATCTTGAGCTTCTCTGCCTTGTTGCTATCTTTATGTCTGATTCGTTAAATCCTGGTGGTAAACCCCTTCCGTTGGCATAGTCAAACAGGACAAGCTTGAAAACGTTTGAATACATGAAATTGAGTATTGCCCCAATTGCCATGATGATCAGCCCGAGGATCAGCATAGCTGCCAAGCCCACTGCAGTCAATGTTGCGATGCCTATGAGCAGGCCTGCCATAAGGATGATAAACCCCAGGAGAACTATTGCCAGTGTATAAAGATCTATGTATGCTATTCCTCCAAAAGTCTGCCCAAAATTCCTTCGTATGGTATCAACACTGTGCTCTACCGCCCTGATCGGACCACATTTGTAATCAAGAATTGCAGGCACGGCAAAGAAAATCGCAACAGAGATCATGAATGAGCCCACAGCCCCAATTATAATCCGGCCTACACCGCGGAACCTGGATTCGATCATCCTCAGTATCATCACCAGGATTGAATAGAATACAGCCCACTCAAAGGCCTGTTTCCTGTATGTGAATCCAATTCCAAGTGATCTCCTGAATCCCATGTTCTCGCCACTTAGGACAGATCTGTAGGCAGTGAGCATTGAAAGCAGAATAACTGTTGAGAAGAAGCCTATCAGGATATATACCAGTATGAATCCAGCAAGGTAAATAAGAAATATATTGTTATTTCCAGATAAATTTAATGGGATTGTTATGAAGAGTGAGATAAACGTGGCCATAAAGATGATAAGGGCCACGATTCCAGCAAGAATAGGATAAGAGATGAGTCCTTTATGACTCGATACAGACTTTCTCACACTTTTTGCAAGCCTCCATCCAGCTCTCATCCTTTCAAACATAATTGTGGATTTTGATTGACTATTTTAATTCTGATTTAAATTTCAAGGTTATAATATGGCTAATGAAATGATCAAGCCGGATTGCACCTGACTGCCAGATCATCCCATGACAAACAGATGGAAATCTGACTCATCCAGCGAGATTTATTGATGTAATAAAACGATTGAATGGAACTTCAGGACTTAAAACACAATAGAAATTTATAGTTTAAATTAATGGAACCCCATGACATGGTATAAAGTTGCTAAAGACGGAAATATGAAGGATGGCGATCTGGCAAAGGTAAAAGTCGACGGTATAGAGGTTCTTGTAATAAAGGATGGGGGAAACTATTATGCAACTTCATATCTCTGTACACATGAGGAATATGACCTTTCAGAGGGCTTCATGGATAATCATGAACTCATCTGCCCAAACCATTTTGCAACGTTCAACCCTAAAAATGGGGAGGTTATAAGCCCACCTGAGGGTTCAGGGAGCATCTCTCCTCTTAAGTCTTATAAAACGAAAGTAGAGAATGGAGATATAATGGTAGAGCTGCAATGAACATTCTTGTTCTTGCAAAACAGGTACCTGATGTAAGCAAGATAACTTTCAATCCTGAAACAGGACGGATCGTTAGAGAAGGCGTACCTCTTAACATCAATTCCTTTGACAGAAGAGCGGTTGAGGAGGCCATAAGGATAAAGGAAAAGAATGGTGCAAAGGTTATGGTTGCCTCCATGGGACCGCCGCAGGCAGTGGATATACTGGATGAATGCCTGCAGATGGGAGCTGACGAAGCTTTCCTCATAACAGACAGGAAATTTGGAGGGGCTGACACATGGGCAACATCGAGAATTCTCTCTCATTTCATAAAGATGAAGTCTCCAGATCTTGTACTTGCTGGCAGGTATTCCCTTGATGGAGAGACGAGTCAGGTACCACCACAGACCTCATACATGGCAGGAATGAATTTTGTATCAGGCGTGAGCAAGCTTGATATAATGGAAAACGGGAAAGATGTTAAAGTGGAACAGGACTATGAGAAGGGAACAAGAGTGATCACCACTTCTCTCCCTCTTCTTATCTCCGTTAGCGAGAAAATTAACAGGGCCAGGAAGGTTCCAGATGGTACTCCTTCAATGAAAGACAGGGTCCAGATTGTGAACTCCGAGAGCATGAAGCTGGATATCAATGGCAATGAAGCTTCCCTTACAGTTGTTTCAGGAACTGAGGCACTACACAATGAAAGAACCGTGAAAATGATCTCCATGGATGAAGTGTTTGAGTTTATATCTACAAAACTTAAGGAAGGCGGTAGCAAAAAGAAGCCTCAAGAAACGTCTCTAAATAAGGATTTTTCAGGTGGCAGGATACTTGGAGTTGCACTGGAAGACAGGGACTCTGCAATGCAGATTGCAACAAAACTCAATGATCTTTCTTTCCAGATCAGTGCAGAACCTGTTATGATAGGAAATGTTGATCCTGGATTGCTCAGTGGAATGACCGCCAGCAAATACATCCACTTCAACTCTGAGGATATTTACTCAATTTCCACTTTCCTGACAAGTTACATAGAGAAAGAAAGACCGAATTTTGTGATTATCCCTTCCAACTCCCTGGGAAAGGATGTAGCTGGTATGATATCTGCGGAACTATCCCTTGGATTGACCGCAGATTGCGTTGACCTAAAGATTGAGGGTGGAAACCTTATTCAGTACAAGCCAGCCTTTGGTGGAGGTATTGTAGCAAGGATAACATCTAAAACAAAACCGGAAATTGCAACCGTAAGACCGGGGATATTCATTGAAAAAGTGACAGACCAGAAAATATCCGTTCAGGAAATAGATTTAAAAAACTCTGGAAGATACAGCATAATTGATAACAGGATAATTGAATCGAAATATATTCCACTGCAATCTTCAAACATTGTTATTGGCATTGGAAGGGGAGTGAAAGGAAAACAAGCCATAGATCATGTTGTTGATCTTGGAGAAAAGCTTGGAATTGCAGTTGGCGGAACAAGACCGGTGGTTGATATGAGAATGATGCCAAGGCAGCAGCAGATCGGTCTTACCGGATTATCCATAGCGCCTGATCTTTATATTGCTCTGGGTGTGGCAGGAATGGATTATCACATTGTTGGATTGAGATACGCCAAAAATATTCTGGCAGTTAACAATGATCCCAATGCACCCATATTCAGGTATGCAGATTATGGATGTGTTGAAGATGCCCAGAAATTTATTGATCGCCTGGACAGCTTCGTCAGTAATCTGACCTGATCCTGTTTCTATCAATTTTATCCTGGCTTGCCTCATATTTCTGCAGTACAATTCCCATTATCATTGCTGCAGCTGCAAAAACCTGGGCACTGACATCTGGCAAACCCATTCCGTATAGAGCAATCCAGATTGCAAGTGCCCCTGCAAACGCAGCAACATAAATGACGACCTTGTCGAATCTGTAATACGTCACAACAAAAGCGATCAGGGCTGCTATGCCTGCAATCACGACTCCAGCTCCAGATACATAATTTAACCCTATAAATACAGTGAATGCTATGGATGCACAAATGGCAATTTCAGCCAGGAACTTGAAAGCAACCGCTCCTATTACTATCCCTATGGCAAATATGAGTATGGTTGGTAATCCGGTGAAATGGAATCTTACCAGTATATATGCAGTTATTACAAAGCCTCCATATGCTCCAAGAGCCAGCATTATGAGTTTCCATGACTTTTCCCCCCTGAAGCTCAGCCCTATCCCGATTAACAGTAGAATCAGATTTACCGTGAACGAGGAGTACCCAAGTATATTAGATGGCAGCAGGTGGTGAGAAACTACAAAGTCCATTTATGATATGATATAAACTTCCCATATTTTATGATCATGATGATCACATTATAAAAATAAAGAAATATTATGATTTAACTAGTATGCAGGAATAACAGGTTCAATGGAAAGAGTAGTCATCTGCAGGGGGGAGCATGTCTCTCTGGCAGTACTTGTTCGTGAGGATGCCCCCACACTTTACAGGATAATCAATGATCCCGAGGTACACAGATTCCTGTCATCGCCATCCAGAATTTATTCACTGGTTGATGAATACGAATGGATAGATAATTCAGCAAATGTGTATGAGAAGAGTGTAAACTTTGCGATCATTGAGAATGAGACAAAGGAAGTAGCTGGAATAATTGGTATTGGACCCATAGATACAGACAGGAATGGTCATGTTGGATATTTTCTATCGAAGGAAAAATGGGGAAGGGGTTATATGACTGAGTCACTGGGGTTGATTGTTGAATTTGCATTCAAAACCATGAACCTTCGCAAGCTTTACTCAAACGTTTACAAACCTAATGTTGCCTCTCAGAAAGTCATGGAAAAAAATGGCTTTATTAAATGTGGAACAATGAAAGAACATCATTTCGTTCCAGGAGATGGCTATGTCGATGAATTTTACTATGAACTGATGAACAAAAATTACAGATGATTTAACTCACTTAATCCCTACTGGGGGCTTCCTTTAATATTCTTCACAAAATCCCAGTATGTTCTTGCTGCTTCCCTTGCCATTTCCTCTGTTAGAAATAGAAATGATCTATGCATCATATCCTTTCTTATCTTCCTCAGGTTCTTCAGGTGAGTTCTTGCGATCCTCGCATTACCAATGGTTACGCTGCCATTCTTGTTCTTTATTACTTTAGCATAGCTTTCTTCTTCCATATGCCCCAGTTCTGCAACCCTGCTGGTTACCATGGGAATATTGAGGTTAACCCCCTTTAGATCCATGTAACCCTTTTGTGGAAAGAACACGGCATAATCCTTTGAACGGAAAATTGCTCCAAATGTTATCACCGCGTTCTCAATATTATCAATTGCGAGATCCATTTTTATCCGGTTTTTTATAATTTTTACAACCCTTGTACTGGTAATTACATATCTTGCAGTGAATTCTTTCCTGTACTTGGCCAGTTCAAGCCCAAGTATGATAGAAGCTAGGATGATGGTTATTCCGAGTGTTGTGAGAATTTCGCCAATGTTAAGAAGTGGATCTGAACCGGAACCCAACAACTCAATCAATGCCAGGAGAACAGGAGATAAAAATGATATAAAGGTTGAGACAATTCTTGATATTGCAACCTTTCTGTAGGTCTTGCTTGATGGAGAGTATTCTCCAAGTATTCTTTCCCCGGGCAGTATATTTCCAAGATCAACTGTCTTCTTGCCTGATCTTAAATGATATTTACTACCATATTTCATGCCAGAGTCATAGATGGTTCCGCAGGAAGGACAGTAATCAGAACCATCTGGAATTGAAGAACCACACTGGCTGCACTTTCTCTTCCTTATAATATCACTCCAAAAAAATTATTCCATATTATATTAAGTTTTATTGATAGAGATAGGATAGGAAAATTCACTTTGTCCTTGCAATTATCCTGATCACATCTGAATCCTTCAACTCATAATTCCGTCCGAGGATCATCTTTGTTATTCCATTGATTGCCCTTATGAATCCTTCCCCTATATCTGTATGAACCTCATATGCAAGATCCTCTGCTGTCTGCCCCTGGCTCATTATTATGGCATCTGGAAGAACGTTACCATCCTTGTCACACCATTTTGTTTCATCATAAACTGGATATACAACTATCTTTCTCAGGTTCTTCCTGATTATATCTGTCAACACATCAAAAATTCTTGATAGTGATCCTGACTTATAATCTGTATCCATCTTCTGGATTGCTTCCTTCTGTTTCTGGTTTGCCTTTTCCTTTGGCCGGATGTCTTTTATGCCTTCTATCAGGCCTGCGTTAAATGCCCTTTCAATGGAAAGTTCATAATCTGAGGATATTATTACAAATCCTCTGTCCACGTATTGATTCCTGTTTTCAATAAGATCTCCTTTGTTCAACACCCTTATTATGGGCCTGATCTCACTCATGACTATGGAGGAAAATTCCCTTTTTTCATCTTCACCCCATTTAGTAATATCTTCTGTGAAATGATGTCTCTGCAGTATTTCCCTGATATCTCTCTGCTTCAGGTTAAAGAATGCTGCCTTCTGAAGAAGTGCTTCTTCCAGTGTGATGTGTGACTGTGATAGTTTTCTTGAGAATTTTTCCCAGTCACTTGAAAATCTTGATGTGAACCATCTTATTATTTCATTTTCGGTTGATTCGGCATCATGGATCAGCTCCTCCGGACTCAAAATCCGCTTTTCTTCGCTTACAGGATCAAGTAGATTGATTATGGCCGTTGTATCCCTCAGGGCATCCATGAACATGTTGCCCATGCCCTTGCCTTCGCTTGATCCCTCTATCAACCCCGGTACGTCTACCATTTCTACAGGTATGAATCTTGTACCGTTTTCACATCTTCCCCTTCTGGGATTGCAAGGCTTACCCAGTTCGAGATGCGGGCATACTGTGTCCATGAAGCCTATCCCATCGTTTGGCTGGGTTGTTGTGAATGCATAATTCCCAATGGCGACCATTGTTCCGGTGATGGCAGAAAAAAGTGTGGATTTACCTGCATTTGGCTTTCCCGCTATGCCGATTTTAATTGATGACATGATTTTCCTAGTTCTTTCCGTTAACCAGCTTTGCCTCGATCATCTTCATATTGTAACCCTTCGGGCAGTCTACCTTATGCATTATCTTCCTGATGTTGAATTTCACCTCATCACCATAATATGTCAGGTTACACTTTTCTATGAACTCGCAGGTTATGTGATCGCATTTCCTGCTCTTCAGGGACAGTGTCGAGCCTTCCTGGATCTTGTTTCCGTATTCAACGACGAGATCCTCATCCATCTCTTCAACCTCAACAGTTGCTACCTTGTCATGGTTATAGACCATGCATGGATGCTGTTGTTTCCTCACTTCCTTTATCCTGTATCTTTTACCATGTTCCAGATTAAAACATACATTCTTTATCTTGCATTCAGAACAGGTCTGTAAGGGTTGCACGAACCTGAATACATGACCCACTTCTGCCTGATCCAATCCTATTAAGGATATCTTTGCTGCCATTTATTTTCCCTCCTTATAATTAAATTATATTGGTTATTTTGAGGGCGTTCTCAGCAGCGCTGTAACTCAGATCCATGTCTCCAAGGATCGTAAATCTCTCAGGTCTTATCCTGTGAGCCGTTCTTACGGCCTGCACCATTATGGTATCACTTATGCCGTAATCACTTGCCCTGGTCTTGATACCGATGTTCCTGTATATTTCGGCGAGGGCCTTCCAGTCCCCTCCATGCAGAAACATTGTTATAATAGAACCAAGAGCGACCTGTTCTCCATGTATGGCTTTTCCTGGCGCCATCATGTCCAGTGCGTGAGCGATCAGATGCTCGCCTCCGCTGGCTGGCCTTGATGAGGCTGCTATTGCCATTGAAGTACCTGAAGCAAGGATCTGCTTGGTAACCAGCCATACAGATTCCTCCACGCCAGGCATTATTAAATGAGATTTCTCTATGAGCTCCCTTGCAGCGTACTCTGCTATGGCAGCTGCACTGCTGCTGTAATCTTCCCCCTTTATCCTGTTCGCTAATTTCCAGTCCATTATTGCTGTTTCGTTTGAAATTACATCTGCTGCACCTGCGGAAAGGTACCTGAATGGAACCTTTATCATGACCGCGGTATCAGCTATAATTGATACGGGCATGACCCCTTCCTCTGACACAGACCACCCATTCCTCTTTATTGAGGCTCTTGGCGATGCTATTCCATCATGACTTGGGGTTGTCGGTACACTTATGAGAGGTACTCCCAGGTAATAAGCAGTTTTCTTTGCAAGATCAATCTTGCTTCCACCTCCCACGCCGATGATCATTCCTGCACCATATTCCTTTGCAAGTTCAGTTACCTTAGTTAAATTTATTTCGTCTGCGCTTCCAGCTATGATTATCTGATTATCTATGGAACTGTCTGATAGCATATCTGAAATTTCCTTGCCTGCAACCTTTATTGTATTTTCACCGGTGACAATACAGACCTTTCCATTTCTAAGATTTTTTTCAGTTACTTCGCTGATTCTCTGTAAAACGCCGTGACCCACGTAGATATCACGTGGGAATTGCATAAATTTAAATTTATCAAACTCCATATTCCCAGACCGCTATTCATGTATTCTTTCAATATAAATTTTCATAAAAAAAGGAGGTTAAGCACATATTTTTAAATAAGATAACCGGTATGGTTAAAAATTAGAATTCAAATGAGTCTACTGGCATCGCTCCATTTGAAAAGAAGCCGTATTCCTTTCTGGAAACGGCAATGACACCTGCAAGCTTGCCTTCCATGTTATCTATTTCTTCCATAAGTATCTTGTTCAGTGGTTCCTCTCCTATTCTTGAGTAAATTCTGTAACATAGAAGCTTTTTTGCAATTTCCTCACCCAGTCCGGTCGCAACCACTGCACCGTTGAGACCGCAGTAAATTCCTGCACCTATAAGTGGCACATCACCTACTCTTCCTGGCATCATTGGGGAAGCACCTCCTGTTGAAACCGCAGCCGCGAATTTACCATTTATGTACGCTACTGCACCAACGGTGTCATGTGGCTCTTCCACGAGCCCCTCCTCTATCAACCTCTTTATTGTTGCGTACCTTTCTTCCTCATTTGCTTTGTCATTGATGGCGTTTACCATCTTTTTATATGCTACTCTGGCTTTTTCTGTAACTGGATCATAATCTGGATAACCAGACCTTCTTGCAAACTGTACAGCTCCTGATCCGGCTATTGCTATATGTGGCGTTTTCTGCATAACATCGAGGGCGACAAGTACAGGATTCCTGACTCTTTCTATATTGATCACTGAACCGAAAGAACCTGGGACTGCTACCGCGGCATCCATCTGTATGGAGCCATCTATCCTTATGACTGACCCTGTCCCGGCGTTGAATCTTGGGTCATCTTCCATACTTACAACTGCATTCACGACTGTTTTGAGTACATCTTCATCCATGCTTTTTGATGCAACACCGTTCATATCTTCCGGTGATCTTCCCTTTGATCCTACTCCGCCATGAACAATAATGATACCGCTCATTGATGTGCATATCAATTCAATATAAAATTGTAGATGAATGATATATACAAATTATCCTACGATTGTTTAATATTTTATGTGTTAAGAAAGATCATGTAGATGTGAATTATATTAATGAAAATCCCAACCTAACTCAATACATAAAATAGATGACATTGATAAAAAAACTAATTATCTATAATCACATTCAGACACGAGGGCTCGTAGTCTAGCGGTATGATGTCTCCCTGACACGGAGGAGGTCACCGGTTCGAATCCGGTCGGGCCCATTCCATTTAAACTCTAAAAACGTAATGTCAAGCTTTGTAGGTGGTTCAAAATATTTCAATAAGATCAATAAAGTAAATACTATTGACCTAAACTCTGTATAGTGAATCCCGGTAATCGATTGTTTATAAGTATTAATAGCAGAAATCAGGTAACTTGATATTTTACAATAACAGGATACAGGTATTAATAACGTGGGATAGGAGGTAATCACTTTCAAGTAAGATTCATAAAACCTCTTTTGAATTGTGGCACGGCTTATTTATAATATATACACCTATATTGAAGATTATATTTTATGCAGAAAATCATTATGCTTATCCTCTCACTGATCCATATGGTATGGATACCGAAACAAAAAAAGACTTGATAGAGTCTATAAATGATACAAAGACTACCAGCTTTCACTACAAAACGTGGTTGATATCTGGTCTTGGTTTTTTTACCGATGCTTATGATCTTTTTATTATAGGTGTGGTAACAAGTATTCTGGTCCTTTCTGGATGGACTCAGTTCTCCACCCTGGAGTCATCACTCCTTGATTCCACGGCACTGTTATCTGCAGTTATCGGAGCACTTATATTTGGAAGGCTTCTGGATAAGCTCGGGAGAAAAGCCATTTATGGCCTGGAGCTTGTAATCCTGGTTGTTGGTGCTCTTGGAAGTGCATTCCTGACTCCAATAAATGGAGTGTATATACTGATCATATGGAGATTTATCCTTGGAATAGGAATAGGAGGAGATTACGCAACAAGTTCCACCATCATGGCAGAGTATTCAAACACAAAGAGCAGAGGCAAACTTGTTGGAATGGTTTTCTCCATGCAGTCACTGGGACTTCTTGCTGGCCCTCTTATTTCACTGGGACTGATATACTCTGGAATGAATCTCGGACTTGTCTGGAAGCTTCTTCTGGCATTCGGTGCAATTCCTGCTATGTCAGTGATATACTACAGGAGAAGGATGCCAGAAACACCAAGATACCTTCTCAGGGTTAAGGGAGATGCACAGGGTGCAACTAAGAACTGGAAGAAATATACAGGCATATCTGCAACAGCAGACGCAACCACAGAAACTGTTAGAGAATCATGGACAGAAATATTAAAGCAGAGAAAATTCCTTCTTACACTCCTTGGAACTGCGGGATCCTGGTTTCTCATGGACTGGGCTCTGTATGGAAACTCCATAATGTCAAACACAATGCTTTCAGTTTTAGTTCCAGCATCAGTAACTGGATTGCATCATCTCATAACTACCACAGAATACAGTGCATTGATTTTCGGTTTAGCAGCCCTTCCTGGATACTGGCTGGCCACGTTTACAATAGACAGGATCGGAAGGAAGCCTATCCAGATCATTGGATTTACAGCGATGGCAATCAGTTTTGCAATACTCGGAATATTCCACCAGTTACTTTCAGCTTCTTACGTGGCTGAGTTCCTTGCAGTATATGGAATAAGTTACTTCTTCATAGAATTCGGCCCAAATGTAACTACATTCATCTACCCACCGGAAGTATTCCCAACAAAAGTGCGGGGATTTGGATCAGGGGCATCGGCAGCTGGTGGAAAAACTGGGGCGTTTATAGGAACTTTCCTGAATGTCATAATAATTTCCTCATCCATCGGTGAGTCGGGTCTATTCCTTATACTGGCATTTCTCTCAGTGCTGGGTTTGATATTAACAGTTACTCTCCTGCCTGAACCCAAGAGACTTGATCTGGATCAGATATCAGGTGAGAATTCTCTTCTTGCGGATAATGCGATGAGTGCAAAAACTGGAATGAAATAAGAATAAAAATTTTTAAACCTGCAAATTTACAATTTTCCAGTAACCCTTAATTTTAAAATTTTTCAAATCAATATTGGCATTAGATGCATAAATAGTATAGAAAGATGGACTTCATTCCATTCTTCCTGACACAGTTGCTCTTTTTTCCCTTACTTCTTCCCTCAACTTCGATCTCATGAATAAGGCGGTATTGATCCATGCATAAACCCACAGTATATTCAGTGCAGCTGATATCCCTACGAAGGCCCAGAGCAGTGCAGAGTAACTCGTGAAACCAAATATCTTTATTGTGGATGTTGCAAAGAGGCCAAGAGGAAACCCATAGGCCCATACACCCAGTGTCCCTCTTGAGGGCTTGGTGAATATCAATATTAGGACTACCAGGAAGTTCCAGACTTCAAATCCCCATAGCAGTATGGAAACGAGTTCAACTGTTGTTGCTGAGAGAGAGATATTGCCGATCACACTGAAACCTGAAATTGTGAAAAGGTTTATGATTATCAGGCTTGAGATTCCCACCGGAAGCATTGTTGTTGGAAGAGAGTCATGAACCTTTGTGGCTACATGCCCGGATAATGCAAGTGAACCTATGAATATGTACAGGAAGAAGAATATACCAAGTCCCATCAGGACAAGAAAATACATGGTTTGTGCTTCAAAACCTCCAAAGTACTTCATGAGAGGAGTAGCGAGAAAGACGCTTGTTCCTATTGCCAGTGGTGGGATCACAATTGCATAGTTCATTTCCCTTGGGTTGATTTCCTTTGTGTATAATCTGTAGCCAAGGAGGACCCCAAGAATGAGTGCGAAGAAATATTCTCCATAGAAGTTCAGGGCAGATAGATCTGCAGTCAATCCTGTGAGACCGAAGAAATATATTAGCTGATAATTAGCCACAAATCCTGTGATTGGAATGAGGGCCACAAAACTCAGCCGTGTAAGATTATTCCAGTGTGTAAATACCTTGTCTCTTATGGCCAGCCCTCTTATGATCCATATGGTGAGAATTACCAGAAATATAATTATCCCTAAAATGGAAAGCCCCTCGGCAAGATAATTATACCAGATATCTCCTGTTTCTCCAAAGGCAAGAATATATATCTGGGCCAGTGCAAGTGTTGATATGGCCATTCCGAACCATTCTGAACCGAACAGGTTTAGTGTACTTTTTCTCATCTTCATTCCTCCCTTATATGAACAAGATTGTAGTTTACCATTTAAGTATCCCCACAGCTGAAGTCAGGGTTCTGTTCCCTGTTATGAATCTCGTAAGAAACAGTGCATCTTCCATCTCTTTCTCTGTTCCTCCTTTCATGAAGAACTGCGTTAGATACACCTTTGCACATTCCGGGTACCTTATGGAAACAGCATCGGCAAATGCTACGAGGAAGACATCCTTCTGGCTCATAACAAATGGTGAAAGTAACTCCGCCTTTTCCTTCAGATGCTCTTCAAGTAGCCCAAATGAAACTGAAGAGAGGGAAACAAGGTCATCTGGAAGAGAATCCATATGTGATTCTGATTGGATCTTTCCCAGTATCTTCTTTATTTCAATATCCTCTGCTGCCTTTCCGTTCTTATTCTGCACCACTGGCAATATTGCATTCATTACTGACATTGTTGATGCCATTACAACCATTTTTGCAATTTTTATGGAGTCAAGTATCTCCAACATTTCTGCCCCAAAGTTCCGTGCAAGCTTGAAATGTACCATGGCAGAGTTTTCCTGTCCATTTGATAGTGACACGGACATTGCCATAAGAGCCAGTGTCTTTTTCGGAATGCTCTTTCTCCCAAGATACATTTCAGTGTTCTCCCTGAACTGCTCCTTGGCCAGTTCTACGTTGTGATGACCGAGAAGCTTTATCACTTCTGGCATCCCTCCTAGAGTGGACTTTGCAAATCTTTCTATTTCTTCCATTTCATCTGTCATGATGAAAGGATGTGTCGATTATATTAAGTAATGTCTGGCAAAAAAATTTCATATTGGATCGATTTTCAACAAAAATTGTGCCGGTCTAGAAAACGTTTAAATCCTTAGCTACCTTCGTATGCTTAGGGTACTTCATCCAGTATGACTTCAAAGTCCACATCATATACACCATATGTTGGAAGGATGCTTCTTGCGTAATTCCTTATTTCACCACACTCTTCTCCAACAATCTGTATACTGAACCTCCTTGATCCTGTTGTGATTATGAGTTTCTTTATTCTCTTTTCTCTCCTTACAAAGGATACAAATTCATCTATTTTTTCAGCCTGGATATTGAACGATATGTATGCCTTACAACCCATGCCAAGCTTTGTGTAATCTATATCTCCCCTGCATCCCTTTAATATACCCCTCTGTTTTAATAATGCCATCCTATCCCTTACTGTCCAGAGATTTTTGCCTGTTCTTTCTGCAATCTCATTATAGGTCAGTGAACAGTCCTCCTCCAGTATCTCGATAATATCCAAATCGAGCTGGTCAAGCTTGAAGGGTTTCATTAAATGCACATATGGTTACAATATATAGAAATTTCCTGTTGTGGAATATAGACCGAACAGTGGATTTTAAGCCTGTAAATGAAGAATTCTTAGGATATTATAAGTCCTGAAATATTATGAAAAAAATTATGATGAATATATAGAATTTCTTATATCTCTCAATACGTGCAGTAGAGTTTTATATAGAAAATTTTAATTGATTTTAGTTGTTTTTCTTGCCTTTTCGACCGTCGTTTTCTCATTTGGCTTGAAGTTCCAGACACCTTCTGATGGTACCTCTGAAGCAACCTCCAGACTCAATCCCTTTGTTTCACGGATCGTCAGCAATGTTACAACTGCTCCAATTGCTGCCATGGCTCCAAGTAACTCGAATTCACCACCATTTCCAAGTGCTGTTCCCAGTATAAGGAAAAGGAATGTGAATATTCCAGCTCCAAGTTTTGCAATTGATGCTGCTATTCCATGTGCTGTAGATCTGATAGATGTGGGGAAGAGTTCTGTTGGGAGAATGAATGTTGTGGTGTTTGGACCTATGTTTCCGAACAGGTATGAAACACCAAAAATCATGATGAACAGATCTATATCAGACTTGAGAAATGAGTATTCAAGACCAAGTATAATGTAGGCAACAGCCATCACCGCAAATCCTATCCACTGAAGGAGTCTTCTTCCCGCCCTGTCTATAAGGCCAACAGCGATCCAGTAGCCCGGAAGTGCGAAAGCACCGGCAAGTATTGTATCTCCTATGGCAGTGTTGAATATTGTAGTCCTGAGTGAAGTGGATGACCCATATCCAATCTGCTGGAGTATGAATCCATTATTCAGTGTTGTTCCGTAAAATGCCATATCGAAAATGAACCATGAAATGGTGGTTCCAACTAGGAAAAGTAAATACTTCCTGAGTGAATGCATGTAGTCCTTGTTTGTCATCTTCTTAATTCTTTGAGGTGACTTTTCCGCCTCGTCCTCATTGCCAACACCGGTTATTGTAGATATTGCCCTTTCAGCAGCACCCTTGTTTCCCTCTATCTGAAGTGAGAACCTTGGAGTTTCCATCAATTTTCTTCTAAGGTATACAACATATATTGCCGGTATTGCACCGAAAGCTAGCATTAATCTCCATGAATCGGCTATTGGGAGTATGTAAATTGATCCAAGACCTACCAGAGCTCCTGATACAAGCCCAAATCCCTGCATGGCAAAAACCATGCTGACCAGTTTTCCCCTGTGCTTACTGCTTGAATACTCGCTCATTATTGTTGAACTGATCGGGTAGTCTCCTCCCACACCTATACCTACAATGAATCTTGTTATTATGAGCATTAGATAATTAAGTGAAACAGCGGAGAGAATGGTGAAAATGATCATGATGCTAAGTTCCAGGCCATATATCTTCTTCCTGCCATACATATCTGAAATATGCCCGAAAATAAGGGCACCAAAGAATGCTCCAAAAAGTACTGCTGATGATATCAACCCTTCTATGATCTGGATGTTGAGAACCTGAAAGCCGAGAAGATTTGTCGTGCCCTTTATTGCAATAAGGTTGAAGCCGTAGGTAGATGCGAGTATTGGACTTGCTACTGTAAGAACGAAAAGCAGGTAGGCATCTGTGAAAAAACCCATACCAGCCACAAACATTGTCTTTACATGCCCTTTTCTCAATCCGGAATTATCAAGGCCACCCAAAATATTGTTTTCCATCTCACTTCCCAATAAATGTAGATTGCATGATTTTCCTTATAGATTTTCTTAATAGTATATATAAAATATATAGAGATACAGAACCTAATTAATAGTAATGGTAATATATAGCAGATACGAATTAATAACCTACTTTATGCCCATGAAGTGGTTGACCCATGATGTTCTTCTCTTTTCAAAAAGCTTAATTAGGCAATTGATCTCGTTTTCAAATTGAATAAAGATATAGTTGTTGTTGGGGGCGGACCTGTTGGAGCCTTTTCCTCATATTTTCTCAGGAAGAATGGTAACAATGTAAAGTGGTTTGCAGGCAGGGATATCAGTAATTCAGCTGCATGGTCAAGTGCTGGACTTGTTGGGCCAGGTTTAAGTTTTCCTCTTCCGGAATATGAGGGATTGAAAGGCAACATGAAATGGCTATTCAGGAGAGAATCCCCTGTTAGGCTCGGAATGGGATTCATGCTGGCTAATTTGTCATGGTTTTCCGCATATTCAAGAAGCAGACAGAAAATATTGTCTGAAAGTGGAAAGAAGAGCCAGTATATGCTGACAACTGGGACAATGGAAATCCTCAATGAGTTTGTGGAGAATCACCATATGAATGTTGACATTATACATACTGGATTGTTGCAAACCTTCAGGAACATTGAAGAAATGACAAAGATTTCGCAAGAGTTGAAGAAAGATGGAACTGTCAAATATGAAGTTCTTTCACCTGAACAATGTATTGAAAAAGAGCCTGCCCTTGGAACGAACACACTATCTGGCATCTACTACCCGGAGGAATCCTCACTCAATCCGAGAAAACTGCTCAGCGAGATGAGGAGAATCAACAGGGAATCTGGTGTTGAGGTAATAGAGAAGGATATTGAAAAAGTAGAAATGAATAGTGATTCAATAAAACATATTGTTTCTTATGGAGAAACTGTGAAGGGGGATGAATTTCTTGTCTCCTCCGGGATGGGGAGTACTGTAATTGCATCCATGTTTGGATTGAAACTACCACTGGCCCCTGGGTGGGGTCACAGTATTACATATGATGATGTAAAGGAAAAGCCTCACATGCCTGTTGAATTTAGCGAGGATGGTGTATATGCAATACCAATGGGCAACAGTCTCAAGGCAACAAGCTTCTTCGAATTCAGGGGACAGGCATTCAAGCCACCAGTGGAACGCTTTGAATACCTGAAGAAGGTCATGAGCGAAAAATTCAGATTCCTTGAAGGGATAGAACCTGCAAGTAAAAGTTCAGGAATGAGACCGTGCACGCCTGACAGCCTGGCCATTCTTGGAAGATCTTCAAGATTTGTAAATCTTTACTGGGCTACCGGTAACTGCAGGCAGGGAGTGATGCATTCTGGTGAAATGGGAAGACTGATATCTGTTCTTATGGATGGGAAGACAATTCCTGATGAATTTAAATTGTTCTCCCCTTCAAGATTCAATGTTTAATACCTGAAAAATTAGAAGGATAATCCGTTCTCCATGATAGAATGGACATTACCTGTAATTTTTATACATTTCAAGCACAGTCCCGAGGTTCCTCTTAGCCAGTTCTGGTGAATATGGAACATCCTCATTTTTATCAACTGCCTCAAGGAATCCAGATATTTCAGCATCAAATACATCAACTTCCTTAATTTCCTGCAACTTTCCATTGAGCACTGGAAGACCAAAGGCAGTTCTTGGTTGATTTGCTTTCCTGTTACCCCTGTATTCATAGACACTCCCATCGGTACCTATGACCTCATATGAAGGAACCTCTGGAGGTGAGATATAGTTCCACGAATAGTAGAAAATGCCTGTGACTCCAGTCCTGAATTTGATCAGCGATGCGGTGTTGTCCTCACCCTCAATGGAAGATTTACCCTTATAGACCCTTGAATCTATATCCTCATATTCTCCACCAAGATCCAGAAGCGCTTCAATGAAATGTATGCCACCATCGATCAGTGCACCTCCGCCCATCATCTTTTCACTTGTTCTCCATCCCTGGTTATTGAACTGGTTCTGACTCCTGACAATTATCGTATGGATCTTTCCAATAACTCCATTCTTTGAACATTCCATTGCATACTTGAGTGATGAATCAAAATGATACTGTTCTGCTACCATGAATTTCACATTGTTTTCCCTGGACGCCAGTATCATCTCACTTGCTTCGTCGAGGGTACCTGCAATTGGCTTTTCTATCAGTACATTTTTTCGGTTCTTCATGGCCCTGATTGCCAGGTCTTTATGCATGTAATGTGGCATAACCATATCAACCACATCCTGGGATGAGTTCATTGCCTCATTGAGATCGTTATATGTCTTCCTGACATGGAATTCATCCCTGTATCTCTTCAACACCTCCTCATTTCTTGAAAACACTGAGAAATCATATCCAAGCCTTCTGTAACTCTCTGCATGAACAAAACCAAAACCATTTCCACCAAGTAATAAAATTTCCATGAGTAACAAATGACATTCTTGTATTTTACCTTAAAATTTGTGACTTTTCGACTATGAACAGTAGTATAGAGCAATGAATATAATCTGGTTTGTTATTGGATTGGAAGAGATATGAATAGATGAACGCAGAGGGGAGTGAAGAGAAGTATGGTCTTGACCCTTTAAAGTATTATGTTTCTTTTGGATTTTTCTCATTTTCCAATGGGCTGTTCGGTATATTCATAAATGTACTCTTCTTTGCGTCAAACAACATCAGCGATGTGATATACTTCCAGATATCACTTCAGATCTCTCAAACATTATTCTTTCTTGTGGGCACATATCTCATTGCGTATGTTAGTGCGAGATTCCTCTATTCCATTGGAACCTTCCTGAAAGCAGCTGTCATTTCAAGCCTGTTTATTTCTCCGTTTTTCTCTGGAAATGCCGTCTACTTTGGCCTTCTATATGGGATTTCCTCAGGAATTTTCTGGGCAGGCAATGCCACTTTCACGCTGGCAATATCCAGGTCGATAAAGAGATTTAACTTCCTTTCCATAAATTCTGCCGTATCAAGCCTGACCTCACTTGTTGCGCCTTCTGTTGCTGGTGTCCTCATTGCATATTCCCTTGCAACCGGCATAGATAGGTATCTTAACGATTTTCTACTTGCATCCCTGCTGCTCCTTCTTTCAGGCTTTGTGTCTCTTCTTGTCAGATCAAGTGGAGAAAAGGGTGGAGAATTCCACATAAAAAATACAATAATAAGGGAAAATGACTATGGAAAATTCAGGATACTGTTCTTTGCCTCTTCAATTCTTGGAATGGTAATGAGTACACTGATTCCCGTATATGTTTTCTATTTGACCAGGAACTTTGTCCTCACAGGTGCATATGGAACTGTTACGGCATCTGTTGGATTCGTTTCAAATGTGATTGCTCCATATATGAAAAGAAAGGTCAGGGACTACGTACCCTATGCCATAATTATGGTGATACTTTCATCCATTGCATACATTCTGAGATTCTCATACACCCTTGTGTTAATATTCCTGGCATCTTCCATAATACTGTTCTTCATCACACCCCTTTCAAATCTGGGAGTAAGTGAATTCATGCAATTCCTGGATGGTTTCAAGAAAACTAGGCACTTCTGGATCAACAGGGAATACTACCTGGTAGCAGGTCGTGTTCTTTCCCTAGCCAGTATACTGTTTGTTGCAGACTACTTCTCGCTTTATGATGCAGTGGCAACTCTTCCCATCTTTGCCATATCTGTTCTGGGATACATTCCTGCATTAAGGACTTCCAGAAAGTAATTAATTTTTTGAGCTAATTTTATTCTGTTTTCCACCCTTGCCCTTAACCACCAGTACACCCCCAGGAGGGAAGTGGACCTCCATATTATTTCCGTTCATTTTTTTAACTTCAGCGTTTCCTCCAATTTTCATGAAGTCACTGTTTCTAGTTGAAACGATCGATGATGATTCTGGGCCGTGATTGATCATTATTAAGAATTCAGCCGCGTTATCTTCCTTCCTTCCGATTTCTATCCATGGACATAGGAATGTAATATCAAGAAAGGAAGGGAGTTATACAGTTGTTAGAGGTTATGGTCACAACGCTGTAGCAGGAATGAAAAGTAAAGCGGGTCTTGAAGTAAGCGATTTTGGCTGGGAATTATACCCAGAAGGACTTTATAACGTTCTGAAGCAGTATCATGAGCATTATAAGTTTCCTATGATTGTAACAGAAAATGGACTCTCAGACTCATTCGATTTACTGAGACCAAAATATCTTGTTTCCCATATTCATCAGGTTGAAAAAGCAATCAATGATGGAATAGACGTCAGGGGTTACCTTCATTGGTCACTTTTAGATAATTATAAGTGGTCATCTGGTTTTGGAATGAAATTCGGATTACTTGGTGTTGATCTAAAGACCAAAAAGATTCAAATGCGACCCAGTGCATTGGTTTTCAAGTATATAGCTCAGAACAGGGGTATACCAGAGGATCTTAAATGGATGACTCAATAGGGTAATAAATTATCAATTGAGCTTTTCAATTTATAATTAATAGAAGGTTGGAAATATGAAATATAGAACACTTGGAAAAACTGGAATTAAAGTGTCTGAAATAGGATTTGGGGCATGGGCAATAGGTGGAACATGGGGAGAGGTGAACGATGATGAATCCAGGAAAACACTTCATGCTGCTGTGGAAAGTGGTATAAATTTCTTTGATACTGCAGATGTTTATGGAGATGGCAGGTCTGAGAGACTTATTGGAGAACTAAAGAAAGAATATGGAGACCAGATTCACGTTGCCACGAAGGCTGGAAGAAGATTAAATCCACATATCGCTGCAGGATACAACTACAAAAATATTAAAGGATTCGTAGAGAAAAGCCTGAAGAATTTGAACTTGAAAGAAATTGAATTGCTTCAACTGCACTGTCCTCCATGGGAGGTGTACTATATCCCAGAACTTTTTAACTCCATGGATAAATTGAAGGAAGAGGGACTGATCCTGAATTATGGTGTGAGTGTTGAAAAGGTTGAAGAAGCCATAAAGGCTTCAGAATATCCTGGAGTGTCAACTGTGCAGATTATATTCAACATGTTCAGGCAGAGACCATCAGATTATTTCTTTGAACTGGCAGAGAAGAGGAATATTGGTATAATAGCAAGAGTTCCGCTGGCTTCAGGATTACTCACTGGAAAGTTCAAAGGAACGGAAGAATTTGAAGGAGATGATCACAGGAGGTTTAACAGGAATGGTGAGGCCTTCGATAGGGGAGAAACGTTTGCAGGAGTTGATTTTAATCTTGGTATCCGAACTGTAAATGAATTGAAGCAGTTTCTACCTACTGGCTTTACGATGACAGAATTTGCATTGAAGTGGATATTGATGCATAAGCAGGTTTCTACAGTAATAACAGGGGCAAAGAGGGTGACCCAAATAAAAGAAAATGCAACTGCTTCGGATATGCCTGATCTTAATGATGACACCATGAAAGTGGTCTAACAGGTCTACACGAAAGAGATAAAACCACTGGTACATCAGTACTGGTGACTGAATATATTTTTTAGGGATGTGGATTCTAAAAACTCACCATATTTGCATTTCATTATTCATCTTTCAAATTTCTTCCTCTTTGTGATCTCTCTCCCACTTGATTCTTGCCAGGATAGAAGATATAATTAGCATAATTGTAAGAACTGAAACACCAATTGAAATGTAAAGTGGGTATATCGGCCCGGTAATAACTGCAATTCCTCGCACAATTGTTTCAAGATCTATTAGAAAATATGCAAGCACTCCAATTGCTATTATTAACAGTGGTATATTCACCGTATTGGAGAATGGTTTCATGCATTACCCTCCTTTAAAATCTTTATTTTTGCTCTATTGAATGCCATAAAGCAAAATATTGTCTCTTTCCAGTGTTTCGGTTTATGACTTTTAATACTTTTTAGTTTATTTTCATTGAACTTTGTTACAGATAGTCTATTAAACTTGAAATGGCCATGGTTTTCATCAAGTAAGTTGACTTCACTCACATGAACAATTAACCTGTGTTAATATATAGACATTTTCTACCAACCATTATCGCCTTTCCAACATTAATCTTAAACAGATTGACATACCTGAGTTAGATCCATGTGATGTTGCCAGGAATATCAGTGACTGGGTCATTAATTATTATGCCTTCAGTGTTGGAAATGAAACAGTAAGGATCATTGGGCGTGAGTAAACTTATTTTTCAATAATTATCAACTTCATTCAATTTTCCTCAACATTGACCTACTGGATGCCTTGATTGATTATGGCTTTTCCAGAACTATTAAAAATTTGTTTATTTGTTACCCTGAGAACTTATGTCCAGTCCACTGGAAGATATGGACAATGCCACAAGATGTGCACTGTTGCCGATGACATATACCATGTCCAGAACGTAGAGATACTCAGTTACGTCATTATATAAAAAAGCCATAACATTGATTGCTAAAATCACTATGGAAATAATACCAATAGTAATGATCGCATAGATGCTTTTTTTCATTGCCTTATTACTTCTAGGAGCATAATAAATTTATCCTCATACATTGATCAGTTTTCCCTGAAATAATCTTATCAATTTTCAGGACATGGATGATTACTTTCTCTTATTTCAGGAATATATGATCTTTAACTGTGTTATAGAGCTCATTTTTTTCAGTAAATTCTCCCACTGTTAGATAGTAGCAAATGGTTGAAATTAGAATAATTACTATTCTACTTTATCAATTTCACACCTCACCTTCAACTATTTTTATCCTGTAGTTAATTCTTAACCTGTTCAATGATTAGAGCAATTCAATCCTATAATTTTGGTTCAAGCGATCAATACATTGCCCAAATTCTATAGTTTAGTACCTGTAATACCTCTTTATTGACAGGTAAAACAAAGCCAATGAAATTCCAATTATGGATGACAGGAATATTATGGGAGACAGATCGAATATTGAGAGATGATTCAGCATTATCACTCCACTGACCGGACTTCTCAGGAAATAGCTGTTCAATTCTTCCACATTAAGTACGGGCAATATGCCACTGATGACATTCAGTGTTCGTATGTTTTCTAGCACTGGCTTGAAAAGGGAATTACTAGAATAAAATGGCAATAAAGATCCTAACTCAAAAATTGCCTGCGAAATGGAATCAATAATGGGGTATCCCAGCACCAGGAATATGGTGAGGAAGGTTTTTGGCGTTGCCCTGCCTATGAAGTACACACCTACCAAAAGGTAAAGTGAGGCAAATACAGTAAAAGCAGCAATACTGAACAGGTAGATGTAAACAAATGCAAGGCTTGATAGTGAATAGTGCAAAAGTGATTCTGATATGATATAAGTGGCAGCGAATGCGAATCCCTCAAATATGGACATTGTCATGATAGACGATGCAAATTCACTAATGACTGTATACCATCTCTTCCTTGGCAGGGATAGATAATATTTGTAAACAGAGGGATTGAACATTGGCACGAACAGCATCAACACCATAAACACTGTTACAAGAAGCATTATCTCCGATCCGGTGTTGCCAAGTAATCCCAGGAATGATATGCTCGAGGAAGAGGATGCGAAAACACTGTTTTGATAATTGGTTGCTATTGCAGTTCCATTCACGAAGAACGTAACATTATATGCCTCATTCATTGATAGGACAGTTTGCTCGTTGGAATTAAAGGAGTAAGGTTTATTGAATGAGAAATTACCCAGGTATACCATTGATCCCACTGAATTGTTGTTCTGTGGATTATACAGATGATATGATAAATTGTAATTTCCAGCATGAGGTCCATTAAACATAATAACAGGTGCAAGACCGTAGTATCCTAAAAGATATGAAGGGAGGTAAGCTATGTAGAAATTCCCCATTAAATTTTTATTCTTCACATTTATGATTTCATAAGAGTTGAATCCAAATCTTTCATCCTTCTGGTTTGCCAGTTGATGACCCCTGGAATTTAGAACCGTATAGTTCTCAAGATAATAGCTTTGAATGGTATACTCCTTATTATCATACTTTTCAGGCAAAAGTGATGTCAAAACCGAATCGTTGAGTGTAAAATTACCCTGATTTCCAGTCTTCTGCCGGAAGTATATATTGATGGAGCTATAATTTTTGAAAAACAGGTTATAGGTCTGGGCAGAAACATTTAGTTTAAGAGACAGGTTAGAACCAGGATTGAGTTTGTTATTTAGCAGATAATATGTTTGAGAACTGTTACTGCTTGGTGGTGGTCCCAGGAATACTGGCCCCTGATCATAGGGAGAGCTGAGAAGATACAGGTTAGAGTCGCTGGTTGGAATGGAACTATTTTCTATGAGTACTGCCGGAAATATCAGGATGCATACCAGGGAAATTATAATGATTACCCTTGGCTTCATCTTTGAGAGAATCGAATTTGAAATATCTTTGATTGTGTTCATTCCAGACAATTGAAATCTTTCTTATATATAATAATCTTATTGGATATACCGATTAGTGTATTTTAAATACCATACTGGATCTAAGTTCCTGAAAATCTGTTTAATTATAATGAAGTAATTTATTTTTAATAGCCCAGTGAATTAATCCTTATTTCGTGATCAAAGTTCCTGATTCTTTCATCCAGATCTTCAATTATGCTGTCTCTTAAAGCTGTATTAACAGTGTTGCCCTGTTCGCTCAAAGCAAGCACTATTCCACCTATCGCTACGTGATATCCATTGAAGAATCTTATCTTGCACCTGACGCTGGAAGAAATCCTGTCCCTGATTATTGAACCAGCGATCATAGTACCTCCAAGAACAGAGACTTCAGGGCAATCTTTAAAGGATTTAAGCATGGAATTCACAATCAACGCATCATAATTAGCTGCACTTTTAATTATTTCCGTGGCATATTTTTCACCACTCCTTGCCATTTCAACTACCTTTGGGCTTAGTAAAGCAACTTTTCTCTTGTTGTGATCTCTTTCCAGTGATCCTACTACCTCGCGAAAATCTTCACCAAAATGCCCTGAAACCAGATTTACAAAATCATTTCCTTCAAGTATTCCGTCCATCTGCCTTTCTGCTGTCCTGATTGCTTCCCTTCCTATCCATGACGCTGACCCTTCATCTCCTGCAAACCATCCCCACCCTCCTATTCGGGTTATTTTCCCATCCTTCTGGAACATGCCAACGCTTCCTGTACCCGGTGCAAATACCACGCCATCACTGAACATATTTGACATCCTGTATGCGACGAAACCATCATTCTCGATCCTGAGATCGCTCCTGTGGAAAATGTCCCCCAGCATATTTTTCCCTCTTTCCGTTGCACCTGTCGAATCTCCGATTCCTGCCAGCCCTATGATAATCCTTGTCTGGTCATTGATGCTGATTCCACTTTTTTCTTCCACCTGCATGACTGTGCTTTTAATATTTTCTGAGGCTACGCTTTCCGGTACAGCAGTAAAATTGGATGGACCTGCAAGTCCTACTGATAATAGTCTCTTTGATGTCTCATCGAAAAGAAGTGCACATGTTTTGGTTGCTCCACCATCAACTGAAAGAATCATTTCTGGTAATCAGTATGTGTCTTATATTTTTTATATAATCGCACAGGCAAATTCTTTTAATATATTTATTAGATAATACATTACTTCACTACAACTTTACTGAGTGTAAATATTTTAAAATTACCGGAAGTACCTTAATAAAACGGATAAGAGTTATAATGGAATTAGTGGATACAGGTGACATGGCTGATAGCAGTTTTATTGAAAAAATAGATCCGAAGGAAAGGCCTGAAGAAGCAAAATTTTCAATCCATAACATGGATGTGAATGAAGACCCAATGGCAAACTTTTACAGGTTTGCAAATGGAAAATGGATAGACACACATCCAATTCCACCCGACAAATCCTCATGGGGAGGGTTCATGGAGCTCAGGGACAGGAACATATACATCCTTGGAAAGATACTCGAGAAATGTGCTCTTGAGAGCGGCAATAAGAGAGACATAGAAAAAATGGTCGGAGATTTCTATGTTTCCATAATGGATCAGAAGAAGCTGGAGGAAAAAAAATTCGAGCCGGTAAAGCCCATAATGGAAAAGATAAGCAATGTCAGGAACAAGGAAGAAATAGTGGAAGTTTCACAGTACCTGCATTCAAATGGCATAGGAAATTTCTTTTCTGTTTTCTCTATGCCAGATGAGAAGAACAGTTCAGTCTATGCATTCTACATATATCAGGGTGGGCTTTCACTGCCAAACAGGGATTACTATATCCAGGATTCATTCCAGAAGACAAGGGAATATTTTGTGAAACATATGCAGAATATGTTCACCATGTACGGATCTTCTGATGGGGAGTCAAAGGATTTTGCAGATAAGGTCATGAAAATAGAAACTTACATTGCAAAGGCAAGCAGACCGCAGGCAGATCTCAGAGATTCTGAGAAGAATTACAACAGGATATCTTACAGTGAACTTAATGAAAAATTCGGGAAATTGAATCTTGTGAAATACCTTGAACTTTCTGAAGTGCCTAAAACTGAATACATAGTTGTTGGGCAGCCTGAAGTGCTGGAAGCCGTGAATAAAATGCTTGAAGAGTTTTCACTGGAAGACCTGAAAGTATACCTGAAATGGAACACGATCAATTATGCTGCACCCTACCTTCATGAAGCTGCTGAGATGGAGCATTTTGATTTCTTCAACAGGAAACTTCTGGGACAGGAAGTGCCTGAGAAAAGATGGAAGAAGGCAGTGAATATTGTTGACAGATCGATTGGTGAGGCCCTTGGAGAACTATATGTGGAACAGGAATTCGGTAAAGAAGCAAGGGAAAGGATGGAAACAATGGTTAATGACATTAGATCTGTCTTCGAGGAGAAACTGAAGAATTTACCATGGATGAGTGAGGTAACGAAGAAAAAGGCACTTGAAAAATTCAGCAAGTTCAGGGCCAAGATCGGATACCCAACAAAGTTCATTGATTACTCATCCATTCAGATAAAGAAGGATGATCTCCTTGGAAATGTTATGAGGTCTGAAAACTTTGAGTTCAAAAGGGAATCTTCAAGAATAGGTGAACAGGTTGACAGGGAACTGTGGCTTATGACACCACCAACGGTAAACGCCTACTTTTCACCGACAGAAAATGAGATAGTATTTCCTGCGGGCATACTTCAGCCACCATTCTTTGACGCTACCATGGACGATGCGGTTAATTATGGTGGAATTGGAGGTGTAATCTCACACGAGATCACCCATGGATTTGATGATCAGGGAAGACGATATGACATGGATGGAAACCTGAAGGACTGGTGGACAGAGGAGGACGCGAAGAAGTTCACGGAAAGGGCAGATGAGGTTGTAAAGCTTTATGATTCCCTGGAAGTTCTGCCAGGACTACATGTTAATGGAAAACTAACCCTGGGAGAGAATATTGCAGATCTTGGGGGAGTGAGCATTGCTTTCGAGGCATTGCAGAGAAGGCTGAAGAAGAATCCTGAACTCAACAGGAAGATTGATGGCTTCACACCGGAACAGAGGTTCTTCCTATCGTGGGCACAGATATGGAGGGGAAACAACAGGGAACCTGAGATAAGGAGAAGAATATCCATAGATCCGCATTCTCCCAATGTATTCAGGGGTTCTATCCCGGTTATGAACCACGAGAAGTTTGATTCCTCCTTCATGGAGCTCTCCAAGATCAAGAAGGGACTTGAAAAGAAGATATTCATCTGGTAAAGCCATATTTTCAAACCACTTTTTTTCCTTTCGAAATTGACTTAGTTCAAATTTTGAACTCCTGTATCTTTTTAATAGGTCTCTGAACATTTCATTTTATGATTGAATTGAAGAACGTTACAGCCCGCTATTCAGGTGGTGATGGAAGAGCCGCCCTGAATAATGTAAACATTTCACTGAGCGGAGAGAAAGTGGTTATGATCGGGCCAAACGGATCCGGAAAAACGAGCGTTATAAAGTTATTACTCGGAATCCTTGAAAAAACCCATGGTGAGGTAACAATTGATAATGTTGAAGTGAGCAAAATTCAGGGGTATCTGGGACTGGCAACAAATCTTCCAGAAGTATATAGATTGACTTCGGGAACAATTTCTGACCTGATTCAAATTTTTGCGGAACTGAAGAAGAGCGATCCGACATATGCCTTCAGGCTGATGGATGATTTTCAGCTTAGAAGCATATTGAAGAAGAAAATATTCCAGCTGAGCTCAGGAGAGCAGAAGATGGTAGGGAATATACTTGCCTTGAGTTTTTCTCCTTCAGTTATACTACTTGATGAACCATTTGATAATGTTGACCAGTCTAGGAGGATAAGACTTATAAGAATGCTGAAGGACATCAAGGCAGATATATTTTTGAACACCCATGAACTGAATCTGGTCAATTACCTGGAAGGCTGGTCTCTTTATTTCATCCTGGACGGCCACGTATATGGTAAATTCAACGCTAATATGCTTAAGGATCTCTATGTATCAAAGGGGGATGTGCCAGGTAACATGGGCCTCATTGAATCAGATCTTGGAAAATTCTCAATAACTCTTGGCAAAGGAGATGTCCATATAGCTTCTGTCAGCAACCTGAATTCCATATTTGATGAGGTGGCACTATGATAGGCAGATATTACACAAAAAGCCTTCTTACAAACAAGTCTCTTCTGGGATGGTCCATAGGATTCATGTTTTTCTGGATTGTGATGGGAGCTTATTTCCTTGATGGTTCCTCCAGTTTTTCCACACATAACAGCAGCCTGGAATACACGTCAGAATGGTTTGCATTTATTGGGCTCATAGCAGGCTCTGTTCTAAGCACCTCTGTGGCATATTCAGTATACTATGCAAATTCATCTCTCATATATTCATTCAAGTACACAGTCCTGAAACCATTTAACTACATTTACAACCTCATGGCATCCAGCGCAGTGGTGAATCTAATTGTGGGAAGTGTTCTTACGGCACTCATAATAGTCGTTTTCAGTATGCGGGCTGGATATATGATCTATCCAATAGAGATACCGGAAACAGTTGGACTGTTTGTACTCACTGGAGTTTTCATGTTTCTTCTTGCCGTGTTCCTTGTTATTGCAGCGAACAATTATATTGGATTAAAAAATATATCTTTTTTAATGATGCTCCCACAATTGCTCTCATATCTGTTCGGATTGAGTGCACTTGATGTAGGATTGCCACTGTATATAGTCTATGGTTCACCCTTTACTGCAATATTGAGGTTATTCCTTCAGGCATTCTATGGCAGGGAATTACCGCTTGATCTTGTAACCGTTTCTGGTGGAGATGTAAATGGCTATCTGCTACTGACGTCTATTTTTATATGGATACTTGTATTGCTAGTACTGAACATGATACTGGTGAAGAAGATAAAGGCCAGATCTATTGAGGAGGCCAGAAGAGTGTGACGGAGTCTGAGCTGGATCAGGCGATTGACCAGATAAGAAAGGTCACCATGGAGGCTGTCAGGCTGGATAGGAAGATCCTAAAGAAAACATGGGGTTTATACTATATAGTATGGGCAATTGCAATTGCTTTATTTGACACCGTTTATATCCCAATTGCTGGTATAAGAAACCAGACGATCCAGATAATTCTATATTTGGTGATCTATGGAGCCATATTCTTCATGGCCATGTATGTTACTACATCTCTCTTTAAGAGAGCAAGAGCTCTGGGAAAATTGAGCAGGGGATTTGTTGAGGAAGGCATAAGAAACAGGATTGCCACCATATTCATAAATGTCCTGCTTTTCATCATGATCCTGTTCCTTGCATCTGGTATCCTGAGATACCCTATTGGGCTCATTGGACTATTTATTATCTTCTTGCTCATTTATACTGGCATATTCAGGGGAATGAAGAAAGACATGGGAGAAATCCCTTTTGAAGGGTACCTCTCTTCGGGAAGCTTTCTTTTCAGCGCTGCATTAAGCACATTATCTTCTTTCATTGGATATGGTTACACATTATACGGCTTCATCTGGCTTATAGCTTCAGGGTGTTGGTTCATTTCAGGCTACATTTCTCTCAGGGATTACACTAAAATGATGGAAGAAACATCTGAACATTTAAGGGTTGATTGATTTGAGTGGTGATAGGGAGAGTGATGAAAGGGTATCACAGCTCCTTGAGAGGCTGGGAGAGAATCTTAGGGAACCCGTTATGAAATCCACTGCAAGGCTCATAATCCTGCTATCACTTGCAATCAATGGTAAGATGAGCCTCAAGGAGTTGATGGCAGTAACCTCCTGCGGGAAAGGTAGCCTTAGCAACCATCTGGAAAAACTTGAGGAGAGTGGTATGGTATCAGTAAAAACTGTTCTCAGGAGGAAGGGTCCAGGCATCTCTGTATCAATCACCGATAGGGGAAGAGAAGCATATTCAACTTATGCGGAATTGATGAAGTTGATTTTCAGGGAGAGCTAAGCCTATTCTCTTCAAATTTGAATATTGTCATACTATAGAGAAAAACAATATTTACCAAGAATTTATCAAACCTGAAACTGAAGATGTATCATGATGGATGTTGAAATTATCCGGATTAGAAGGAGGAGGAAATACATGGTCCTGAGACTCAGGAAGGATGGTACTTTCTCCCTGAGAGTGTCAAGCTATGTAACCAGAACTCAGATCGATTCGTTCCTTGATAAGAATAAGGAATGGATGGATAGGGTCAAGGAGAAATTTGACAGAGCTTCACAGATGAAGAAGAGTGCCAAATTTGAGGACGGTGAAAAACGTCCTCTCTTTGGGGATGAGTATGAAATTCAAATTGTGAAGGGGAGAAGATGCCTGCACTTTGATGGTACTTTCCATCTTTCTGAAAACTGCAGGGATAATGGAAGACAAGTGTTCAGGAACTATTACAGAAATGAGCTGAAAGCCTACCTGCAGGAACGCCTGGTTCATTTTTCCAGTATCATGAATTGCACCTATTCCTCATTTTCAGTTGGAAGCGCCACGCAGAAATGGGGTAGCTGCAGTAACAGGGAGAAACTGAGGTTCACCCTGATTCTTGCCATGGCACCCAGGGATGTGATTGATTACGTGATCATCCACGAACTAGTTCACACAAAGATCAGCTCCCATGGAAAGAATTTCTGGATGGAGGTTGAAAAATTCATGCCTGACTGGAGGGCAAGGAGAAAATGGCTCAGGGATAACAGGGACAGGCTTCTATCATATGTGTAAAAACATATTCTTTTTACACTGTAAGATCAAGGTAGATCAATACTCAAAGCCTTTATAAGTACAATGCAGATCATCCAACCATGGAAAAGGTTAAGTTTGGAAGCACTGACTCCATGATAACACCCATGGGTGTAGGTACATATTACGATTTCAAGTGGATAGGTCTTGCAAAGACATTGCGAATAAAGCCGGGAAAGGCAAGGAGGGTCAATGCCATAAAAGCTGCATTAGATTCTGGAATTAATTTCATAGACACCGCAGAAATATATGAAACAGAGCCCTTTGTTGCAGAGGCTATAAAGGGGAAGAAGAGAGATGAATTATTCATAGCAACCAAGGTTTTCCCACTTCATTACTCCTACGACGGTGTTATAAAATCATGTGAAAGAAGCCTGAGAAAACTGGAAACAGATTACATAGATCTGTACCAGCTGCACATGCATTCAAGTTCTGACAAGGTAAAGGAGGCTTTGAGAGGATTGGAGCATCTTCAGGATGAAGGAAAGATCAGGCATATAGGAATAAGCAATTTCAACCTTGAACAGACAAAGGAGGCGGTTTCATTCATGAAGAAATATGAAATCAGGTCAACACAGATGAACTTCAATGTTGCCCACAGGAATATTGAAAAAGATCTGGTTCCGTATTGCAGAGAAAATGGAATTGCAATACTTGCATATTATCCACTTGCCCACGGAATGCTAACTTCTGAATCATCTCTGGGAAAAGAGGTCTTGAGTGAAATTGAGAAGAATCATGGAAGGAAGACCATGCCACAGATCGCTCTCAACTGGTTTTTCAGTAAGTATGACTTTGTCTATCCCATTCCAAGAGCATCGAATCCTGACCATGTGAGGGAAAATGCAGGATCAATGGGATGGAAGATGACACCGGAAGAAATTGAACTTGTGGAAAAGGCTGCAAGTGGTGTTCAGGGTCCGTCATGGAGCGGAGATAATACAACATGATTGTTAATTGAGGACTACTTTATACATTTCCTTTAATATTCTTAATCTTGTTAAAAGTTGAAAGTTGGTTAGACACAGGATTTCAAATTTTGAAAAAAGAATCTGGATGCTCCAAGAGTGTTAAAAACTTCAAAGCGATAGTATTTGATCTTCACTAAAAGATCTCTATATTTTCAAATTGTATACTACTTCTGCATATAATAAAACATACTATTGTGAGTACTATGGTTATGCAGATGTGTAAACCATAACATCAGTTTTAAAAATTCAACCGGCTACTGACAAACTGAATGTGTCTAAAAGATATTATGAATTTTTGATTTTAATTTCAAGCGCATACGTTTTATTGATTGAAGTTCTAAGGTTTTATGGACAATATAGAGATTATTTCAAAACAAACAGAGATTCTTGGTGAAGGCCCTACCTGGGATAAGAGGAACAACAGGGTTTACTGGGTTGATATTAAGGGACATCTTTTCAGATCCTATGAACTTTCAAGCGGAAGGATAGAGACTGTGAAGACTGATGGAATGGTATCTTCTCTTGTTCCGTCAATATCTGGAAAAATGTATGCCACCATTGGGCATAGATTTACATCGATTGATACTTCAACTGGCAAGGAGAAAGTACTTGCGGAAACTGAAACTTCACTTGAGAATAACAGGTTCAACGATGGGAAGGTTGATCCCTATGGCAATTACTGGGCAGGAACAATGGACATGAACGAGAAGGAGCCTGTGGCTTCACTCTATGTTTACACGAAATCAGGAGAGTTAAGAAAGGTTCTTGGAGGGCAGACAATTTCAAATGGACTTGCATGGGATACAAATAGTATGACATTTTACCACATTGATACCCCAACAAGGAAAGTCAGATCCTTCACATACAATGAAAAATGTGAGCTTACCAATGAAAAGATAGCAGTGGATTTCAGCACGGAAGTTGGATTTCCAGATGGTATGAACATAGATGCTGAGGGGAGGATATGGGTTGCCCACTGGGGAGGCCACCGGATATCAAGATGGAATCCTTCCAATGGAAAGAAACTGAACGAGATTATTTTTCCAGCAACAAATGTGACATCATGTGTATTCGGTGGAAAGAACATGACTGAACTTTTTGTAAGTTCAGCAAAACTCACCGATAACCAGCCCAGGGATCCAAATGACCTCGGAGGTTCAATATTCAGGGTTGATACAGGAATAAAGGGAGTTGAGACCTTTTATTACGATGACTCCAAAAAATAGGATTTGAATAAAGAAAAAAGTCATTTTTGTAAGTGAAGTTATCTTCTAAATTTCATTGTATTTCCTGTTGCTCCCCTTTGACTTTTCAGCAGGATATTTCCTGGCGTTTAAAAGCATCTTTCTGCTCAATTCGTCTGAAAGATCAAAATTGAACTTGTCAGAAAATCTGAGTATGAAGTAAAGCACGTCTGCCAGTTCATCACCTATTTCCTGTCTCTTCTCATCTGATGACAGCATTTCATCCATGTCTTCCTTGGACTTGAACCTAAAAATGTCAAGAAGTTCCCCTGCCTCGGTGGAAACACCAATTGCAAGATCCTTGGCGTTATGGAACTGATCCCAGTCCCTTTCCTCTACGAAAGCTTTTACCATAGCCTTCAGGTTATTGACCGTTGTGTTTTCATCCATCGGGAAACATCATTTAACAATAAATTAGCTTTACTCAAAAATGAGATTGTCCCTATTTGTCAAATCTATTGTTAGGCATCAACATTCTCCATTCTGGTTTTAAAAAATCTCTCCGTGTCCTTGTCCTGAAAATACACATAACAGCCTTCCACTCCTCTCGAAAGTAAGATTCTGTAGATGTTTTTTGCATATTCCTCAAAATTCTTTTTCTTTCTTATAGATTTATCATGAGAATTTTCCGGGTGGCCCTCCCATTTCTGCTTATCTAGATTATATTTGAGATCTAGACCAAATATCACCCCAATATAATCAAACTCAAACCCCTGGACGGTATAGACACATCCAATCTGACCAAATCCCTCTTGCATATGAGCCCATAAGTCAGACTCTGGAATCGTTCCTGCTTGCTTTTTGATACCTTTTTTGGCATTCCATGGTCTCTTATATCCCCCTATCTGAACATCATCCTTTAAGGTCCCATCTTCATTTGGATCGGACCAATCCCAGCAGAATCCAGCTGTTAGTCTTCCGGATTTTCCAGATTCGATCTTCATTTTTATTAGATTTTCCACTTCCAGGGGGCTATTACAAATCCGAAAATCAAAATTCTCTTCACCAGTCCACATATAGTTTGCAGTTCTTTCAATTCTCAACGTGTTATTTATCCAGTTAATAAATGCATCTGAGCCCTTACATCTAAATTGTGCTTCAAGCTTATAGTATTCAACATCACATTGGTTTCTCCTTGCATTTTCTTCTACATACTTAACCGTTCCTACTTCATTTGGCCTTATGATTTGCATGTTGTCAATAAAAAATACTGAAGTTCTGGATGCCCTTATTATATTATCGATGATAGGTATATTGCTCCTTTTAGTTTTTGGAGTGAACCGGCTTCTGTTTAAATGCCAGAGCCTGTGCGCTTCATCAGCTAAGATTACATCGACTGAGTTGTTTTTTTCAGATTCATAACTGTTAAAAAACTTTAATAATGGTTCGATCCTCTTTCCAAGAATGGTTCGTAATGTTTTTGTGAATGCCTTTGATCCTGTGGCATAATTCACAATATAACCTTCATTTGATAATTTAGCCATTACATTTATTGCTATTACTGATTTTCCCGTGCCTGGACCTCCTTCCACTATTATTACCTTTTTCTTTTCATCCTTAATACCATTCTTAACTGCTGAAAGGATTTTATCATACACGATTAACTGTTCATCTAATAATGTGTATTGTGGTTCTCCGTTGATTACCTTAGAAACATAATTCATCAATTTTTTGCTGGGACGGCTTGAGCTTTCTTCAATTTTTTTTAAAACTTTAAGGCCACCTCCTGCATTGACTCTTGCTCCGATGAATCCTATCAGTTTTCCTGTTTCGTCTTTGGTAAACGTAGGATATTTAGAGAGAACGTTTTGAAACTTTGTGGAAAAAATAGGATCATCCACGTTTCTGCTATAATTGTGGAGATATGCACAGGCATCAAGAATTACTGGGTTTTTACCTTCGTAAAAAACTGTCCCGGAATCCTCCAAATATTGTTTATATTGGCCAGCTTGTATTGAGGGGTGAAGTTTTTCCCTTATGCCCTGGCCTATGAATGTTCTAACTTCATTTTCCCCGTCCGATTCCATAGTTTTTTCCCACTGTTTGAGTTCAATAATTACTGCTTTTTCCTTCATTTCATTGTTGTTTCCACATATTAGGAAGTCCAACCTTTTTGAGTTGTTTGGCATCTGATATTCCAGAATTATTCCTTGATCTTGGAAATGTGAATATTGAAGAATTTCTGAAATTGCCCTTAGGGAGTTCTGCCAGGCTGAGATTTCGCTATTGGTTGGATTATAACCTAACTGATCAAAGAAAGCCTTCTTTAATTTGTCAGTTATTTGGTTTGTTACAGTGTCTTCAATGAATTTATCGATCATTCCAGAATATAATCTCATTCAATACCTGTTGAAATACCATATAAGTGTATAAAAACATTTGCCCAGATAGTATATCATTGACCTTCGCTATTAAATGACGAGAAAGCAAATTAGATAGAGAAGTATTCAACCTTATGACAGTAAAAGATATTTTCAGGAATCTTGATGGTGTTGAAAAGATCCTTATAAGGAATGGTGGAGAAAATGCCATTGACAAGTCTTTTTTCTATCTTTCACAGGTAAATGGCGGACTTTTTGAGGGTTCGGCAATAGTTGCAGACAGGGACAGGGTTAAGATGTTTGTATACCAGTTGGAAGAACAGACAGCCAGATCAACAGGCCATGAAGTGTATGTTGCATCATCCTCTGCACAGATGAATGAGATGATTGAAAAGGAGCTTGAAGGCCAGTCAAGAATAGGTGTTAACAAGGATTCACTTACGGTAAATATGTTTGATAACGTAAAGAAGCTCACTGGAAAAGCTGAGCTTGTGGATGTGTCAAAGAACATTGCAGATGCGAGAATGATAAAGGATGAAACTGAAATAAAAAAATTAAGGGAAGCGGCAAAGATAAGCAGTGAGATCTATGAATCATCGATGGATCAACTGAAAGAAGGCATGACAGAGACAGAAATGGCTGCGTATATGGTATACAGGATGATGTCAAATGGAGCGTCGGAGCCATCTTTCAGCACCATAGTATGTTTTGGCCCAAATGCATCGGAACCACACCATTCTCCAGGGAAGAGAAAGCTGAAGCCCGGTGATTTTGTCCTTACTGATTATGGAGCTGCCTTTGAAAGATATCACGCAGATACGACAAGAACTTCAGTATTTGGCAGGGCCACAGAAAAACAGAAGGAAATATACAGCATAGTGTATGATGCACAGCAATCAAGCATGAAGATGATAAGGGAAGGCGTGAATGGAAGGGATGTCAATGCAAAATCCTATGAGATCATAGACAGCTCTCCATATAAGGGCAGGCTGATGCATGGAGTTGGACATGGTATAGGTCTGGAGGTTCACGATCATCCAGCCTTTGGTGGTTATGATTTTAGCCTGAAAAAAGACATGGCTGTTACAGTTGAACCTGGAATATATATCCCGGAATATGGCGGTGTGAGGATAGAGGATGATGTTCTGGTAAAAAAGGATGGTTTTGAACTTCTCACACAGAAGCCTCCAAAGGATCTCTTAGAGATATCTTAAAACACTTGATCTTGGAGAACATTCACCCAATATCAGTTTCATTGTTCAGTGTTTGCCATTCCTGCCTTTACTGGATGTAAAATGTAAAAATTAACAGCAAAATTATATTAATTATAAGTCGAAATTGCGATAAGTTTTTATAGAAGTTTAAAATTACTATATTGCCTCAAAGGAGGTGACAAAATGGCAGAAGTAAAGGAGATAAAGGAAACCGAAAAAGGTGAGAATGGTTTGGCCAGCGAGAGTAAGTCCACCTACACAAGGGATGTTGTAACAAGGGATACAATGATCCAGATGGACGAAATTTCTGAGGACATCTTTGAAGTTTTCAGGAAATATGATCTGTCCATTTGGGAGGCAAAGAATGTTGTTCCATACCTTGTTGCAAAGATCTCAGAGGAAGCAAGGGATAATGAAATGGACATTGTGGAATATATAGACCTCTATCTGAAACCCAGTGCACTGGATTTCTCAAAGGGACTCAGAAACTTCAGGAAATTCTCTGAGAAGAAATTCCACAAGGTAGAAAGTGTGGGTCAGTAGGCCCACGCTTTCATATAAAATGAATTTTTTTTCACTGGTTTTCGTATAATCAATCTGCTGTTTGAAATTTTCTTGATTGTTATCAAGTATAATATAAGGAATAAAATGGCAATTATAATGATTTAGACTATTGTGAGAGAAAATAGATCCTTAATATTGATCTTGAAATGCAACAGAAGAAAGAAAGTGCAGGAAGCTTTACCAATATGTTTCCAATTCCACCTGATGAATCTATTCCGGCATATCTCCTGCGAAGTGAAGACCATGTAAGCATCTAAAGTACTGATATCAGTGACTCAATGAAGGATATTGGAATAGAATAGTAAAGGAACAGATCAACGAAATAACTGCCTATGGAGCCTGCCCTCATTGTACGGCCATATTGTTGCAATGGGCGGGTTCACTGCTAATATCATGGAAACAATCACAATTGCAGAATTCACGTAAGCAGAATATATGTCCTTAACCTTCACCCTCAGGTATTCAGGATTACGGTCTGTGGTAGCGGTTGATTGTTTTCAGAATGAAGCTGTTGTAAAGGAAAAGCTGAGAACAGTTATTATAGGGGCCATTGAGATAAATAATGAGAAAGGAAAGAAAAATAAGTGAGCAATATCTTCTTGTGCATCCTCCAGGTAGGGATGTAGATAAACATGGAAGTCTGTTGATAATGTTTAAATAGATTATACTTATTATTATGTAATAATAAATCAATATTAAAAAACAATCTGGAGTTGAATATAAATGGAAGAAAGCAAGTGTCCTGTGGACCATGTAAATGGAAATCATATGTCATTGAGAGATTGGTGGCCCGAGAGGCTCGACCTTGGAATTTTGAGGCAGAACTCAGAAAAGTCCGATCCGATGGGTGGTGATTTTGATTATAGAAAGGAGTTCAAATCACTGGACTACTTTGCCCTGAAGAGGGACATAGCGAAGATTCTTACGGAATCACAGGACTGGTGGCCAGCGGATTTTGGAAATTATGGACCATTCTTCATCAGGATGGCATGGCATAGTGCAGGTACATACAGGGTTGGCGATGGTAGGGGAGGTGCAGGCTCAGCACAGCAGAGATTTGCTCCCGTAAACAGCTGGCCGGATAATGTGAACCTTGATAAGGCAAGAAGGCTGCTATGGCCATTAAAGCAAAAATATGGTAAAAAGATCTCATGGGGAGATCTGATTATTCTTGCAGGCAATGTTGCAATGGAATCCATGGGGTTCAGGACCTTTGGATTCGGTGGTGGAAGGAAAGATGTATATGAACCTGATCTTTCAGTATACTGGGGACCGGAGGGGAAATGGCTTGATGACAGAAGATATTCCGGAGACAGGGATCTCCAGGATCCACTTGCTGCGGTGCAGATGGGACTCATTTATGTTAATCCAGAAGGACCCAATGGCAGGCCAGATCCTATTGCAGCTGCAAGGGATATAAGGGAGACGTTTTCAAGAATGGCCATGAATGATGAGGAAACTGTTGCACTGATTGCAGGAGGGCATACATTTGGCAAGACCCATGGGGCGGGACCTGCATCCAATGTGGGACCAGAACCTGAGGCTGCACCCATAGAAGATCAGGGACTCGGCTGGAAAAGTTCTTATAAATCAGGAAAGGGGACCGATGCCATAGGGGGTGGCCCAGAGGTCACATGGACAGAAACGCCAACGAGATGGAGCAATAACTTTCTGGAAAACCTGTTCAGATATGAATGGGAACTGACCAAAAGCCCTGCCGGAGCCTATCAGTGGAAGGCAAAGGGAGATGTGAAGACAATACCTGATGCTTACCAAAGCCATTCTTACCACGAACCGACTATGCTGACAACAGATCTTGCTCTTAGATTCGATCCTGTTTACGAAAAGATAGCGAGGAGATTTTATGAGGAACCTGAACAGTTTTCTTTGGCGTTCTCCAGGGCCTGGTTCAAGCTCACACACAGGGATATGGGTCCAAAGTCAAGATATCTTGGACCTGAGGTGCCCAAGGAGGATCTCATATGGCAGGATCCGATACCCAGCTTGGATTTCGAACTACCAGACCAGGATGATGTTCACATGCTGAAGGAGATGATCCTGAAATCTGGTCTATCCATTTCAGATATGGTGTATGTTGCATGGTCAGCTGCCTCGACATTCCGTGGCAGTGACAAGAGAGGAGGCATAAATGGTGGAAGGATAAGGTTATTGCCTCAGAAAAAATGGGAAGTGAATGAGCCTGAACGGCTTGATAGGGTACTATCAGAACTGGAAAGGACCAGGAATGAATTTGACTCAAGCAACAGGGATGGAAAGAAGATATCCATATCTGATCTCATTGTAATTGCCGGTTCTGCAGCCATTGAAAAAGCTGCCAGGAATGGAGGTTTCAATGGGTATGTTCCAGTTTCCCTCGGAAGAACAGATGCGACTCAGGAGATGACAGATATAAAATCTTTTGAAGTAATGGAACCAAAGGCCGATGGATTCAGGAATTATGTTGCCAGAGGGGTTCATGGAAGAACAGAAAATATGCTGATTGATAAAGCGCAGTTGCTTACCCTTACCATACCAGAAATGACTGTTCTTATTGGTGGACTGAGGGTATTGGGAGCAAATTTCAAGAATTCAAAAACTGGTGTTTTCACGGATACGACTGAAGTCCTCAACAACGATTTCTTTGTGAACCTCCTGGATAATGACATTGAATGGAAGGCTATTCCTGGGGAGGAGAATCTTTATGAAAGCAGGGACAGAAAAACTGGACATGTTAAATGGAGAGGAACCAGAACTGATCTCATATTTGGTTCCCACTCAGAGTTGAGAGCAGTCAGTGAAGTTTATGCAAGCTCAGATGGTAGAGATAAATTCGTAATGGATTTCATAAATGCATGGAATAAGGTAATGAATCTTGATCTCTATTATATGAAACACTAACAATTTACCCCTAGATTATTCTTTCTGATTCTTGAATGAGCCGTAAGCTTTTGCTAGACAAGCTTAATTTCATTTCTGTATACTTCTACTTTAACTGGACCCTCACAGTATAGTAATTTGAGCTTTCGATAAAAAGGCATAAAGTGATGAATAGTATAGTTTATAACCTTATAAAATGTACGAACTTGAATGAGTACTGAGTCCATGAAATATCTATGAAATAAGTTACAGAACTCCCCATCTTTTTTAATTAACTTAATGTGCTTAAAATAAATGCAATATCACAATGGAAATAAAAGCTGAGTTACATGTAAATCTGACCACAGAATGGTGATGAAACCTTATTGATACCATTGGAAAGTTTTCCGCTTCTTACGACATCAAAATTACAGTCCCTAATTACGTATTCGCATTCCTTATGGCATTCAATGATAATATCACTTCCAGAGGCATTGATGATGATCTCCTTTGTTCCATCAGAAGTGAGTTGCACCGGTGAATAACATACTGTGATTCTTTCACCTTTTCCAGAGGATGTGACTACCGCATAGTTCAATTCCATATGCCTTATGCTGATTATACCATGAAGAAGTGTTGACCTGTGCTCCTTCCAGAAAGATATCCACTTATTCAGCAGTACCAGATTTTCACTCTTCTGTTCCTTCAACATCACTGATATCTGCGGTACAGTGAACAACACATTCACGAAGGCAAATGCAATGTTTTCTATGGAGTCTTCATTACTCCACATCAGTGGATCACTGTGCACCGGAACAGTTCCTGATATTATCCTTGTGCTAAGTGATCTGATCCTGTTTTCAACATGATCTCCCGGACAGTCCGAAGATCTGATCATGTTCGCATGCTGAAGCATTAATGGAGAAACATATCTCTGTCTGAATTCTATGAGTTTTCCTCTTGCGGGACTCAATGTTCTTTCAATGAATTCCGGTATATTTGTGTAAACTTCATCCCTGTCCTCCGGGTCAATTATAGAGTCTATAAAATCAACCTTCAGCCCATCAAATCCAAGTTCAGAAAGATATCTTACCCTTCCCTTTACATATTCTGTTGTTTCCTCTTCCGCAGGATTTACAATTCCAGTTCCCCATCCTTCATTTATCCTTAGAAGCCTGGAACTGAATTTGCTGAATGCCCTCGATTCCATGCCAATGAAGGGAAGTGCTATCCAGATAACATAATTGAGGCCCATTTCATGTATCCTTCTTACATGCCCAGAAGGATCTGGAAATTTTGTTTTTTCAAATTCCCAGTCACCTGTGAATCTATAACCTCTCCTGTTATCCGATGTCTGCCATCCATCATCAAGGAATATTGATTCAAATCCCAAATCCCTTGCAATTCTGGCCTCTTCTTCAACAACCTCCTGATCCACATCCTGGTGCATTGAATACCATGTAGAATAAACAATACATTCTGCTCCCCTTGGAATTTCGTGACTCTTGTAGTATGAATTGATCCATGTGGAGGCAGAGAGGAGTGCTTCATCCACATATTCACTGCCTGTGTCAACCATGATGTTGAATGAAGCAAGTGATCTTCTCTTTACTTTCAGTATAATTTCCTTGTCCTCCTCGCTTACTCCGTAGGAGAGATCCATGGGGTTCAGGCAATCTGAAAATGCAATGGTGCATGTATTGAATCCTTTCAGGCTGTAGAATGAAATGATTGGAATGTTTATGTTAGGCCTTATTTTCACCTGGCCATTCCAGTCTGGTTCAAGCCCATTGCTCCTCCCAGAAGTGCTGAACCATGAAAATTGAATATTAATGAGGGGAATGTGAATTTCAAGCCTGCAATTATTTTCAGGCTTCATTTCATAAATTATTCTCGATCCCTTCCCACTTTTTTCTATATTGTAATTTTCATGCTGTAGATATACTCCATCAGACCCATATTTTCTGTGCATATCATTATATTTGAATAGACAGTAAATAATTTTATGGTTTTTATGTAGAATCTATTAACATACAATTCCTAGAGATTCTTTCTCAATGGCTTCTTGTCAATCTTCCCAGTGCTTGTCTTGGTGAATTCCTTTATCACCTTGTAATCATCAGGCAGCCAGAATTTTGCTATCCTTCCTGCTTCTACGTATGATTCCAGATGTTTCTTCAGATTCTCAAGGTTGAATTTTTCATTGACCGTGAGGAAGGCAACCGGCCTTTCTCCCCATTTTTCATCGCTCCTGCCCACAACGGCAACTTCATTCACGCCCGGAGCAGTGCTGATCAGGTCTTCCAGGACAAGCGTCGGGATGAATTCACCACCTGACTTCACCGCATCCTTTTCCCTGTCCACAATGGAGATGTACCCATAGCTGTCAACAACTGCCAGGTCACCCGTGTGCATCCAGCCATTCTTCCATAGTTTTTCAGTTCCCTCCCTATCCTTCACATATTCCTGCGTGAGCCAGGGTGCCCTTACAACTATCTCGCCTATGGACTTTGTATCCCAAGGAACCTGCTTTCCTTCCTTATCCACAACCCTGAGATCTACTAAACTTATGGGCACACCGGTCTTTATCCTGAATTCAGATTTCTTCTTTTCATCCATCTCAAAGACCTTTTTTGTGTATGTTCCCAGTGTTAGGATCGGGGCAGTTTCTGACATTCCGTATCCCGCTATGGTTTCTATGCCTGCAGCTCTTGCCTTCTCCGCAAGTCCTGCTGGAATGGCACCTCCGCCCACGATCACTTTCAGGTGGTTTTCCTTCAGTGATTCGGCAGCATCCGGGTTGCTTATGATCATGTATACTATGGAAGGTACCATTGCACTGACTGTTACCTTCTCACTTTTCATGATCTTCAGTATGAGTGGAACATCATATCTTCCTGGAAGTACATACTTCATACCCTTCATAATGGTTGAATATGGAATTCCCCATGAATGAACGTGGAACATGGGAACAAGGGGCATCATCACATCACTGCTTCTTAGGTTGATTGGCTGATCACTGAGTCCGGCGATTGATGCAAGTGCGTGAAGAACTATCTGCCTGTGCGTGAATGAAACACCCTTTGGCAGTCCTGTTGTTCCTGATGTGTAGAATGTTGTGGCAACTGTGTCTTCTGAAATCTCCGGGAGTTCCACCCTCTCATGATTCTGCACAAGATCGTCAAAATTCACAGCCGGTTCAAGAGTCTTTGGGATTTCTCCCTTTTCGGAATACACAATCCACTTCCTGATGAATGAAAACATGGCCTTGTTCTGGGCAATGAGCGGAACGAACTCATCCCTTATTATAACATACGTATCCTCTGCATGCTGCATGGAATAGAATATCATCTCTGGAGGATATCTTATATTCACGGTGTGAAGGACTGCACCGATCATTGGGATGGCATAATACGCTTCAAGGTATCTTGTGGTGTCCCAGTCAATAACCGCGATCCTGTCGCCCTTCCTTACACCCTGTTTCAGGAGTGATGAGGCAAGGTTCCTTACCCTCTCATTGAATTCCTCATATGTAATGTTCTCCCTTCCCTGATAGGAAATGACCTGATCAGGGTTGTTTCTCACAGAACTTAGCAGTATCTTGTCTATGGTCAATTCATACCTGTGCGCCATATATTCACATGAACAGGCATGGCTTAAATTTTTCTGGAGTTGATAAATGGGAGTTCTCTTAGGTTCGCTCCAGCAGGCATATTGTTGAGTCATAATTCCTTCCTTACCCACATGCGAGCAAATGCTTCGATTATACTGTGGGAAGATATTGACTGTTTCTCATGGCATAAAATCTCACAGGTGTAGAATTTCTCAATGAAATATAGAACTCGTGTGAATCATAATCATGCTGAATTAGCCTTATATGTCAGCCTCGTATTAGAAATAATTTCATGTTGTATTTATAATCATGATTCTCTCTGAAACCTTAAGGGTTGAAAATGGCAGCAAGAAGCTCATGCTTGGTAATGAAGCCATAGCCAGGGGGCTTCTGGAGAATGGAAACGGATTTTCGGCGACATATCCAGGAACGCCTTCAAGCGAAATTGGAAACGTCATGGCAAGGGATGGAAAGAAGAACGGGTCATATTTCCAGTATTCGATCAATGAGAAGGTTGCATATGAAACGGCCTACGGTGCTTCTCTCGCAGGACTCAGATCATCTGTATTCATGAAGCATGTTGGACTGAATGTAGCTTCTGATCCTTTCGTCAGTTCTGTTTATACAGGAGTGGGTGCAGGCATGATGGTCATGGTGGCTGATGATCCATCAATGTTCTCGTCACAGAATGAGCAGGACTCGAGAAGATATGCTGATCTTGCCCACGCTCCTATGGTCGAACCTTCAACACCACAGGAGTGCAAGGACTTTGTGAGATATGTTTTTGAGATCTCAGAGAAGTATTCCATCCCAGTTTTATACAGGACATCCACAAGGGTCAGCCATATGAGGGCTCCTGTGGAACTTGGCGAGATAAAGGAGGCACAGAAGAAGGATATTGACATAAAGAGCATAAGGAACAGGACAACTGCCATACCTTCCAATGCCCGTATCCTGAAGAATGAGCTGCTGCATAAGATGGCCCTCCTTGGCAATGACAGCTTCTTCTCCTCGCTCAACAGGATCGAGAGATACGGTGATTCCAGGATCGGCATAATCACATCCGGATCTTCATATAACCAGTCAATAGATGCCATCTTTTCCCTTGGTGTAGAGATGAATGTGCTGAAACTCGGCCTTACAAACCCGATTCCGCAGGAGATAACGGCCCAGTTCATGAGGGAAAATGATGTCATACTTGTAGCGGAGGAACTGGATCCGTACCTGGAGACAAAGATAAGGACATACAGGGACATACTTGGTGGTGGTGCAGTAATACATGGAAAGCTGGACGAATACATGCCATGGTCCTATGAGATGAATCCTGATATTGTGAAGAACGGCATAAGGAAGCTGCTTGGCATGAAAACTGAGGTTACATCCATTCCAAAGCCTGCATCAAGGCCAGATTTCTGCCCCGGATGCCCCCACAGATCCTCTTTCTACACTATCAAGAGAGCATTGAAGCTTGCTGGAAAGCCACAGACTGTCATAACATCAGATATTGGATGTTATTCACTTGGATATTATGAGCCATATTCTGCAGGTGATACAATGCTTGACATGGGAGCCTCCATTTCCACAGGATCAGGCATAAGCCTTGCAACAGGCCAGAGGGTTGTATCCTTCATTGGGGACTCAACATTCTACCATTCAGGCATAACTGCACTGGCTAACGCGGTGAGATCAGGGGCAAACATGCTCATCTTCATACTGGATAACGGCACCACTGCAATGACTGGACAGGAACCAACACCTGAGAAGGATGCCGTTGTGAATGGCACCGAGTTCACAGGAATCCCGCTGGAGGAAATGATCAGGGCATGCGGCGTGAAGGATGTAATTACTGCAAGCAGCTACAACCAGAAGGAACTCATGCTGACAACCATGAAGGCACTCAAGTCCACAGGTGTCACGGTTGTCATAACAAGGGGTGAATGTGCACTCATAAACAGGGAGGAGAAGGCACAGAGGCTGAAATATCAGATTAACACTGAAAAGTGCAGCCTGTGCAGGAACTGCATTGATGATTTCCATTGCCCTGCAATCCAGGAGAAACCCGATGGAACCATATTCATTGATCCTGGAGAATGTGACGGATGCGGGATGTGTTCTGACATATATGTGTGTCCATTCAAGGCAATAGAGGTGGTACAATGACCGGATCCTACAGGATAGCTGGTGTTGGTGGCCAGGGAGTGATCACGCTTGCAAAGGCAATTTCCACCATACTTATGGATGAGAAGCTTGACCCAGTCATGTCGGAAATACACGGTCTTTCACAGAGGGGTGGCAGTGTTGTCTCTGACATAAAGTACGATGGTGCAAAGTCCCCCATACTCACAAAGAATGAGGCGGATGTCCTGATCGGGATGAAGACCACTGAAGCGCTTTCAAACATGTATGTGCTGAAGAAGAACGGCATATGTGTTGGAAACAGGATGAATGAAAATGGCAGAGAAGTTGTTGTTGAAACGGTGGATGGGAAGAAGGTTTACTGGGTCGACTGCCAGGCCATAGCAGGTGATGATTCCAATGGAAGCATAAACATGGTCCTTCTTGGATTCATCAGTTCCATGGACCCGAAGATCCATTTTGATGATGCCATGAAATATGTAAGTGGTGCCTTTGGTGCCAGGTATACCGAAAGAAACACAACCATGCTGAAGAAAGGATATGACGCCGGCATGAGTGTATTCGGGAACAGGACTGCATGACCTGCGATTAACCTTAATGGATTTTCAATGCAGGAAATTTCTTATTTTTCCTGATTCAATTGTACAGCTTTTGTTCATGGAGTGATATGAATAGTTTCCTGTAGCATTATTTCTCAGGTCAATAGTTAAAATATCATAATGAAATATTAAAGGCAGGTGAAGAATGGTGGGCCATGATAAAATTTATTCAAAGATCATTCAGAAACGCGTTGCAAATTCAACTTTGTTCCATTATGGTTCCCTCACCATAACCCATTCTGTAATGGAGAACTGGTAGAATGGATAATGAGTTCGAGAAACTGTCCACAAAGGAATGCTACGACAAGCTTGGTTCATCACCTTCAGGCCTCACTTCTGCTGAAGTCGAATTGAGACAGAAGCAGTACGGAAAGAACGAGGTTGTGGAAAAGAAGGAGAATGCTGTCCTGAAATTCCTGAAGAAGTTCTGGGCTCCAGTGCCATGGATGCTTGAGATCACTGCCATTATAACATTTTTCATAGGCAAGGATCTTGATACATATATCATCTTATCACTGCTTGTATTCAACAGCTTCGTCAGCTATTTCCAGGAATCAAGGGCAAGCGATGCTGTGGAGATGCTCAGGAGCAGGATCACCGTAAAGACAAGGGTGCTGAGGAATGGAGCATGGGACCAGATGATCTCCACGGAACTTGTTCCTGGAGACGTGATCCACATAAGGATGGGGGACGTCGTTCCTGCAGATGTGAAGATCGAGAGAGGGGGTGTGGAAGTGGATCAGTCCGCACTCACAGGGGAATCAAATGCTGTCAGGAGAGGAGTGGACGGGGAGATTTTTTCAGGTTCCGTCGTGAAGAAAGGAGAGGTCACAGGACTTGTGGTTGCTACAGGGGCAAAAACACTGTTCGGCCATACAGCGGAACTTGTGAGCAGTGCAAAATCCGAATCACACCTGGAGAAGCTCATTCTCAGCATTGTCAAATACCTGGCAGTCATAGATGTAATCCTGGTGATCGGGCTTGTCATATTCTCATTCATCTACAATGTTCCGCTGGTTGAAGCCGTACCATTTTCACTGGTTGTCCTGATTGCATCCATACCTGTTGCCCTACCAGCAACTTTCACCATTGCCACGGCATACGGTGCAATCGATCTTTCAAAGAAGGGTGCACTGGTGACAAGGCTGAATGCTGTTGAAGACGCAGCCTCCATGGATTCCATATGCTTTGACAAGACCGGGACACTTACCAGGAACGAACTGACTGTACAGGAGCCTGTACTTTTTGAATCCACCATGGAGGAGATCACAAGGTACGCAATGCTTGCATCAGATGAATCAAGCATGGATTCCATAGATCTTGCAGTGATCAGTTTTGGAAAAAAGGCAGGAGTAAGCATGGATGGATTCAAGGTAAAGGAATTCACACCATTCGATCCTGCCACAAAGAGGACAGAGGCAAAGGTTGAGACATCTGATCACATGATAACGGTTACAAAGGGTGCACCACAGGTCATTGCAGCCATGTGCCCTGGCGTAAGTGTTAATGATGTCATGGAAAAGGCGAAGGAGCTCTCCATGAGGGGTTACAGGACAATCGCAGTTGCCGTGAATGATGGCAGTTCATGGAAATTCAGCGGGCTCATACCCATGCATGATCCCCCAAGGGACGATTCCAGGGAACTCATAGGAAAGCTGAAGGCCATGGGAATAACCCCAAGGATGATCACCGGGGATTCAACGCCCATAGCAGAAGAGATAGCAAGGGAGGTTGATATAGGCCAGAATGTGAGCAAGATCTCAGACGTGATCTCTGGAAAGACAAAGATCGATGACTGCAACGCCTTTGCGGAGGTATTTCCTGAGGATAAGTTCTCCATTGTCAAGATCCTGCAGAAGGAGGGCCACATAACAGGGATGACGGGTGATGGGGTCAATGATGCACCTGCACTTAAGCAGGCTGAGGTGGGTATTGCAGTTGCGTCAGCCACTGATGTTGCAAAGGCATCTGCAAGCATAGTGCTTACCCATGAGGGCCTGACCGATATTGTGAGCGCTGTTGAAGACGGAAGGAAGATCTTCCAGAGGATGCTCACATACACGCTGAACAAGATCATAAAAACGGTGCAGGTTGCCATATTCCTCACAACTTCATTCTTCATATTCAGGTTCTTCGTGACCACACCCTTTGATGTCATACTGCTGCTCTTTGCAAACGATTTCGTGACAATGTCCATAGCAACTGATAATGTGAGGTTCTCGAAAAATCCTGAGAAGTGGAATGTCCGGTCCCTCGTTGGATCATCATTCAGCCTTGCAATACTCATAGTCGTGGAATCATTCGCCATCCTGCTCATAGGCTTGAGGCTTGGGCTCAGCAATGATCAGATTCACACATTCATATTTGACATGCTTGTCTTCTCTGGCCAGTTCACAGTCTACATGGTGAGGGAGAGGGGAAGATTCTGGAATTCAAGGCCAAGCAAATGGCTGCTTTCCGCGACTGTTGCTGATTTAATATTCATCAGCCTGATCTCTTGGGCCGGAATACTGGTTACTGCCATCCCCATAATTGATGTCCTGCTTGTCCTTGCACTTACCTTCGTCTCGATGGCAATAATCGATCTGGGAAAGAACTATGTATTCAGGCATTATGGGCTCTGATCTGAAATGGTGGGAGTGCTTGAACTCGCAATTTAATTATTAAATGGTTCCTTCACAATGACCACTATATCTTTCAGGATCGCCAATGAAGAGTCTATATGTATTTCTCATGCTATTTCCATCACTTTTACCTGATCCTCTTTCCTGAGAACCATTCATCTACAGTGGAATTCACCTTCAGTGATCTTGTTCCAGGAGACCTCTGGATTATGCCCTTCCTTATCATGTCCTGGAATATGGCATGTCCAAGGGAGCCGCCAAGATGCAGTTTTCTCTCTGATACATCCTTGCAGCCATAGGCAAAGATCCTCCCGCCCTTCCTTTTTAATGGTATATCCACACCCATATTCCTGAGGCTTTCTTCTCCAGGTTCAGTGAGTGAATAGGTTGGTTTTTCGCTGTTTTCTATCCTGATCCAATTTCTTCTGATAAGTTCCTCCAGAAGGTATACGCCTGTTTTTCCTGCCAGGTGGTCATAGCAGCATCTTGCATAGGAAAAGCTGTCTTGTGATAAATGTTCTGCCACAGGGTCAATATGGTTGCTGTTCCCCTTCCCGGCAAGCTCCTCTGCCCATGAGGATAGATCTTCCATTGCTTCCGGGACGATGGAGTATGTGATCTCCTTTCCTGATCTGGAGGAATCGACGATGCCTGCATCCTGTAACCTGGAGAGGTGCATGGAAACCTTTGGCTGTGCAATGCCTGTCTTCTTCACGATTCCCGTAACGTTGCACTTCCCTTCTGAGAGGACCTCGATTATGGATGCCCTCTCAGGATGTGATATTGCCCTTGTGATCCTGCTGATATCTGCTGAAGAAATTTTTTTCATTTGACTTCCAGCCATTATTGATCACATATTATGTTTTTCTTATATATGAATCAGTTAACATATCATGGACAGATTGCAAAGCATGGATGGAAAAAAAGTTGAAAATAAAGCATACAGCCAGTCAGACCTGAAGCAGATAAGTGGCAGTTTCCTTAACCTGGATGAAGTTATGGAGAAATCCGGCACCACAGAAGAAATGATCACTAAATGGTCTGATGCGGGAGAATTTCCGGACCCTACCTATGAGACGCCGGACGGAAAGAAATGGTTTCCCCCATATATTGTTGTCCTCATTGGAAGAAGCCTGAGGAATGGCACAAATCCCAGGGATGAGTTCCTGCAGGATGCAAGAAAGGTGCTAGAGAAACCGGGATACGTATACAGGTTCGGGAATGTTGAAGCCACAGGTACAGGTGAGGAGGATGCAGGGAAGATGTGGATGGACTTTAAATCTGGTCTTTATGGAGCATGCCTGAGGAAGCCTGAACCTGAAAGCATTGTGGCCAAAGGAAACCTGATCCGGACGATTAAGGAACTGGTATCCCATCCTGAGACTGGCAGTTCACAGTGGAGGCAAGAACTTAGAGATTCAGTGAACCAGCTGGATGCCATCGAGGCACAGTTCACGGATTTTGACAGGGCAAGGTTTGGTGGTACCGTCTCAAGGGATCTGTTCATTACCAGCATTAAGAAGCAGTTCGAGGATATATTTCAGTGAAGCATGAATGAGAATTACGGGAAAGTGTGCATTTCAGATCTGGTGGGAAATAACCGGTATTTACATCCAGGACCTCATTGGAATAGATGCTACAGTCACGATGAACTTCATGTAACAGTATCACCATATTTCTGGGTATAACGTGACACAAAAGTTATTATCTTACATTATAGTTGCTAATGATGTCTTACAACAGGATCCAGGATATTATGGATGGACTGCAGTTACACGGGAAGACTGTTTTCACACTCAACGATGCAGCAATGCTCATGAAAAAACCAGGAAATATGTTTCCAAGATATTATCTGCCAACAGGAAGGTGGAAAGAATTAAAAGAGGATTGTATTTCATAAAATCTACAGCACCGGTTAATATTTATGAGATTGCGTCGCAGGTAGTTTACCCTTCATACATAAGTCTTTTCTAAGCGTTCCAGTACTATTCCCTTACAGACCAGATTGTAGATAAGTACAGTGTCATATCAATCAAGAGGCACAGGGAAATTAACCTTGGTGACAACAGGATTGAGTTCAGGACAGTTTAGAGGGAAAGGTTTTTTGGGTTTCAGAAAATTCAGAATATGTATATTGCCTCAGTAGAAAAGGCAATTCTTGACTCCCTTTATCTGAATACACCTCCCTTTTCGTATGTGAAGGAGGCTTTTGAAGCAGCCCTTCAGGATTCCATGTTGAACATGGAAAGGCTGGAACAGTACGCAGAAAGGATGAATTCAGGAAGAATTGACCAGAAACTCCGACTGCTGCTGGATCATGCGGATCAGATGGGAAGCATGGAAGCCGAGTAATATGATTGATCGTGGTGATCTTCTTGAGCAATCTCGTAGATTCAGGGATACAAGACAGCTTGAAAAGGACTATCTCCTTACACTTCTGCTCTTTGAGATTTACCGGATATTCGATTATACCCTGATTTTCAAGGGAGGGACATCGCTGAAATACTTCTACAACCTGAACAGGTTTTCAGAAGATCTAGATTTCTCATACACTGGAGAGAATAGTTCCGGGGAGAGGGGGAGGATAAACAGGAAGTTTGAGAATATCATGGAAAGTGTTGGACGACAATACACAATAAACAGGATGGAACACAGGGGGAACAGTGAAAATGGGATCGTTGCAGGTATAAACTTTGAACTCAGGATAAAAGGACCTCTTCATGAAAGCCCAGGAGAGATGCAGAATATCAGGATTCATATAAGCCTGAGAAAAGATGTCTTCATGGAGTCAGAAAATAGATATCTGATGCCATCTTACCAGGATATTCCAGTGTTCTTGGTGCCGGTGATGAGGCTTGAGGAGATCGCCGCTGAAAAAGTTGCATCGATTATTGAGAGGGACAAGATCAGGGATATATATGATCTCTATTTTCTCCTGTTCCTTAAGAAGGTGAAATATGATGAGCCCATGGTTATTGAGAAGATGAGTAGGAATGGGGAAAAGTTTGACAGAAAAAAACTTGGGGAAAAGATAAGGGTAGCTTCCAGCCTGATGAAGTGGAATTCAGAACTGTCATATCTTGTTAACCCGCTACCTGATAATTCATCTGTAGTCCAGGCACTTGAGGAGATGCTTGGATTGACATGGGATGAAAAACACAAATCAATGTTTACCTTATGATTCACAGATGCAACATTTATAAGTGAGTCTTCAATTTTATATTACGGGTAAGACCGGTTGAATAGGTGTACCCTGAGGTGCATACAAAAAGGATGTCAACCGGCTCTGGATTTGATCCTATTTGCTGTTTTTATTCGTCCTGTTTTTCCTTATGATCCGGGAACTCCTTAAGTGAATATGATAGAGATGCTTGAATCAGTCTCTATCTTTCAATGCTCTTTATCATGTCCAGCAGTACATCCTTTTCTGGCATTGACTCGATTGCCCTAAGGAGGTTCATGCTGTCCACCATCCTGTCATCATCTGGGAGTTCAAACTGTGCCTCCAGCCTTACAGCCATCAGATCCCTGAGATTCACATCCTTGAGTGACAGGAAAACTTCCATGCTGAGCCTGCATATATTTTCGTACTGCTCGTCGTCTGTATCCTTTGAAATATTCTCCAGGAAGTTGATGAATATTTGAACCTGCTCATCCCTTTTCTTGCTTAACAGATCATGGTAGAATGATCCCAGCGTTTCCTTCTTCTGTGACTCATCCTGCTTAATGAATTCATGGTAATTTATCTTCATGATTATAATAGATGCAGCATGGCATAATAAACTATTTACCCTATTATTCAGGTTCCTTCCATGCCCTCGCTGCCTTTGATACACCCTCGTTTGTTGTCGGATGCTGATCAGGGAACCTTGCCATGTCCATGGCTGTGAGCGAGTTGAATACAGCGGTTCCTATCTCGTTGATCAGCTCGGGTGCATCCAGTCCAACGACCCATCCTCCAACTATCCTGGCAGTATTTTTATCAAAGAACAGCCTTATCTCCCCATCCTGCTCCTCGTACATCTGTGCCCTTGCATCTCCTGACATTGCATAGGATGTTTCCACTATATCCATGCCCTTTTCCCTGGCCTCATTCCTCAGTATGCCAATATATGAGACTGGCGGGTACGTGAATATGGAAACAGGTACGTTGAGGAAATCCATCCTGTCCTCATGCGTGCCCATTATGTTGTTGGCTGCAACAAGTGATTCCCTTACTGCAGCATGAAAGTATGGTGTCCTTCCGGTTATATCACCTGTGGCATAGATATTTGGAATGTTCGTCTGGAGTGTGTCGCTGACTTCTATGATTCCCTTGCTGCTGTATTTCACCCCTGTGAGATCGATCCCACCGGGAACCACGCCCTTCCTTCCTACGGCAAGGAGGACTTCTCCGGCTTCCATTTCCATATCCTCCCCGTTCTCCGTGTAGTTGACCTTCAGCTTTCCCCTCTTTCCGGTGACATCTCTTATGGATGTATTCAGGTGAACACGAAATGGTGTTATGAGTGGATACGCAATCTTTACAAGATCCTGATCAACATTCCTCAGGACAGTTTCCGTCCTGACGAAAAGGTGCACCTCTGTTCCGAGCATGTGGAGCATGCCTGCAACTTCAAGTGCTATATATCCTCCGCCAACAATGACCATCTTATCAGGGATTTTCCTGAATCCTGTACCGAAGGAGAATATGTCATCGCTTGTGATGCACAGATCAGAACCGGGGAATGATATCCTTGATACCACGGTCCCGGTTGCTATGATGGCATGATTAAATTCCACTGATACCTTCCCGTCCCCTGTGGATACGTCTGCACTGTTTCTTCCTGTGAAGCTAACACTTCCCTTCAAGAATTCAAGGTTCTTGAACTCAGACCTTTCCCGGTCATGCTGATCAAAACGCAGTTGCTGGACATCGTCCTTGTGCTTCTGGATTGAGCTGAAATCTGCATGATTTTTGGAACCGAGCAGCCTCCCTGATCTGTCGTTTATCTCTATTAGTTCCCTGACAGTCTTTGAAGGAATGCAGCCAAGATACAGGCAATTACCTCCAAGAACCCCCTTTGGATCTGCCATGAGCACTGTTTTTCCTGAACCTGCAAGCTTGAATGCGGCTGGATAGGCACCGCCACCTGCTCCTATAATGATTACATCAACTTTCATGTGTTAATATTGAGTCATGGTACTTAAGAAGGTGACCTTACAGTTTGGATGGCATCCATGGTTGGATATAATGGGGAACATTTCTTCATCATGAATGTTTCAAGTTTTATTTATGACCATGATTCCTGCAAACCCAGATGTTTGGAGCTTATGATACCATTTACAAAGAACAGGCTGGAAAGTAACCTTGTAAACTTATAAGGGATTCAGGTATTCCAGTGATTACAGTTACGGGAATGGATTAATGTGGATTACATGGAAGATGATGCAAAATTAACACTGAGAAAGAATAGGAGATTTCATCTCTATCTTTTGAAGGTTGCATTGAAAAGCCTTGCCTTCAGCATTTATTCCATTTTCATACCAGTATTCTCATATGTCTATTCTGGAAGCCTTGTTTTTGTGGGGGTAGCCCTTTTTGCCCAGTATGGAATATATTCACTCGTTTTCATGACAGGTCCTGTTGTGGACAGGGTGCGGAACAAGAGAACTATTTTTGTACTTTCCTATTTGTCAATCGCAGCATTCTCAATGTTTCTGGCGATTATGGTGTATATGAAATCCCTTACTCCTGAAATTCTTATAGGAGTGATAGTCGCCATAGCCATATCCGACAACTTTGCGTGGACAGCAGGGCATACGGTACTTCCTTTCCTTGTCAGCAAGTCAGAATTTTTCAAGGCGAATGGTTATGCCCATCTGATCTCAGGGGCGCACGCTGTTGGGGGCTTTGCTCTGGCAGGTGTTATCATAATATTTCTTGGAGATTTTGATTCAATAGTCCTGTATTCTGCTGCAATGACTGCAGCATCCATGGTAAGCATATTCATTCCACTTGTCATGGTTGATTCTGTAAAGACAGAGAGCAAGGGGTTTCTCGCAAGCTGGAAATATCTTGCTTCTAATCATAAACCACTGATTATGACCGCCATCTACCTCTCAATGATATCTTTTTTCGGGCTTGCTCCAGCCGTCTTTATACTGCAGGGCACATCAGGCTCTTCATGGTACATTATCCTTTATGCATCTTTCATGGTGGGTGGCAGTGTTGCAGGACCGTTTTCTGGACTGCTTAATATGAGGAAAAGGATCGGGTATGGCATTGTTTTTTCAGCAATGGCATATACAATTTTGTTGATGGTTTCTGCATACCTGTTTGTTGATCCATTTGCGGAAATACCTATCTGGGTTGCCTCTGGTATATTCTTTGATTTTTGCATCATGCTCTTCAATGTATATCTTCAGGGTTCTGTTCGGAAGGACCTTCTTGGAAGAACTGCATCTTCACTCTACACGTTCAGGGGAATTTCTACAGCGGCTGGTGTCCTGATCATTCCTTTTCTTATTATTCATTATGGATTGGGTTTCACCGCATTTATTTCCATATTACTTGTAGTTCCTGTTTCAATTGTTATCATTGTCTCTGGTAGGTCAATGACTAAAACTTCATTCTGATGTTTAGTCTCATTAACAGGAAACAACCATGTTCCAGTATTTGATTGTGAAAGATGCAGCCACTGATCCAGGAAGGGATGTGTATATTTCCCTGGAGTTTAAATAACCAGCAATGACCGGATGTACAGAAAATTGTAACTTTATCCTGATTCCTGCTCACTTATCCCTGCCTCACCTTCCTTTTCTATTATTCTTGAAATGCCTGCCACCTTCTCAGGCAAATTTTTCAGGATGCTGAAAGCTGGAAGTGAAACTGCAACTGCACATATGCCTGCAGCAGCCATGATGTATGGGAAGTAGAAGTAATTTGATAGTATGCTGAAAGCTGCAGCCATGAGTGGCGATCCACCTATGGAAAAGATGGTAACCAATGAGTTGACCCTGCCCATGACACCGTCAGGTATTGCCTTCATGAATATGGTCTGCAGGCCTATGTTTACAAGGATCACAATTATTCCAAGAACTATTCCCAGGGCTATGTCCACATAGATGATCCGTGAAATTGCAATGAGAAGTAGCACTATTCCCAGTGGAACAAGGAGGATGGATATTGTGCCTGTTCTTGATATTATGGAGGAAAGCTTGCCCGTGAAAAGAGATCCAATAATAAGACCGACGGGAAATGCTGCAACAAAAAGTGAGTAATCGAAGGGTGAACCGTGAAGTATTATGTGTATCAGGCCGGAACCGAATACATCCAGCGATATGAACAGGCCATTGAGTAGAAGTGACAGCATGAGGAATGGAACAAGAACAAGAATTATGCGGTATGCACCCCGGAAGCCATATTTATCCACCATGCCTGACCTGTTCAGCGTCCTGCTGAGGCCGAAGATGATGGATATGACAGGGAGTGAAAAGAGTGTTATGGCAAGGAACTCAAAGGGAAGGTAGAGGAGTATTCCGCCGGCAATGATGCCTGTCAGCTCCGAGATTGCGTTTGTCCCCTGGCTCAGGGATACTGCATGCTGGATCTTTTCCTCCTTCACGGTCTCCTTGAGTATTGTGTTGAATGCATCTGAATTTACTGATGAGAGTATGGATGATACAAGTGCTACAGCATACACAATTGCAAGGGAATCGCTGTAAACAAGGATCAGGTATGTGAATGCCAGAAGGAATGATGTGATCCTGAATACTGTTCCCCTGTTGTGCCTGTCCAGGATGTGGCCTTCCGGTATGACAATGATCAGGTAGCCCAGCAGTGAGAATGCAGGAATCAGTCCAGCAAGGAAGACAGAATTGTATGCAACTATTGTCCTCCACACGAAGAATATGTTGAATATGAAATAGGCAACTCTGATGATATTCCTCCCCATGAGATACATCAGGAATTTATTCCACTGGTTAGATTCGTGTATACTTTGATTATTCATATAAGTTTACCTTATACGTAGATTTATATCTTATATATAAATCTTAGGACATGCCCCAGGATAGACTGGAAAAACTCTTTGACGTCATGTCAAGCCAGACAAAGAGCCACATCATAGCACTTCTGGCCATAGGAGGAAAAATGACGGTTACGCAGATTTCAGAGCATATAAAAACAAGCAGGTCAAATCTCTACCAGGCGATCTCTGATCTCCAGGAACAGGGATTCGTGAATCCTCCCGATGTTGTGGTGCGGAAGAACTATGTGGAGAAGTATTACTCCCTCAATGATGAGGCATTCAATGAGAAAAAGGCAGGTGAGATGAATGAGGAGTTCAAGAAGATGTCTCCGGACAGGTTGAGAAACCTCATGGCAACGTTCCTCCTGTCCCAGTCGCTGAACCTGAAAGTCATAGCACAGGAAATCATGAATGTCCCGGATGAGGACATGAAGAGGGCTGTGGAAGATGGTACACACAGCCAGTTGAGTCTTTCATTCAGTTCACTTTCAGATAGCTCCTATTCAAGGGTTGTGGAGCAGCTAAAGCCATTCATGAATTATATTGATAACCCTGAGAATTTCAAGAAGGAGGATTCGAAAGACAAACACGAAGACGAAACGAACATGGTTCTTGTGATGGCCATTCCGGCATATCTCCTCAAGTCACTAAGAAACAGCAGGAAAAAATAGGGTATTTCTTCTTTCAGTGACAGTTCCCTATATTATGAATATATACTGGTTATCATCGCAGCAGTCATTTGGACGTGTTTCTGTGTCATACTTTGCAGCCCATCTCAAAAGAGGGATGATCGATTGCCTCAGTTCCATCCCTGTTTCTGTCAGTGAATATTCAACCCTTGGAGGGACTTCTGCAAAAATCCTCTTTCCTATTATGTTCCTCTCTGCCAGTTCCCTGAGGATTGTTGAAAGGGTGGATGGTGATACCCCCTTCATCTCCCTGTACAGCCCGTTGAACCTGGCTGTCCCATGATTGCCAATGCTGTTCAGGACAAAGATCACCCACTTCTTCCCCAGTATATCCATGATCCCGTTCAGGGAACATGTGCAGTATTTTTCATTACTATCGTTCACTGTATCAACTCCATTACTTCGAACTTCATAGTTATTATACATTTAATAGATTCGTCATAAAGGTGAAAAAATGGAATATGAAATGAAATTCTGCGTTGGATGTTATCTGCCACTTGCCATGGAACTGTCATCAAAACTGCTTGCAGCAAATTCCCACAATGAGGAATTGAGCATAAGGATACAGCCAGGGAAAACAGGTTCCTTTGAGATATTCAGGGATGGGGAACTGCTGTTTTCAAAGGAAGTCACAGGAAAACTGCCGGATACCTCTGATCTTGGGCTGGAGGAAGTGAGAAACGAGGAACCGAGGCTGGAATCAGGGAAAGAAGGTTCATGCTGCTAGACTTGACATCATGATCTTTCTTTAGATGAAACCATGACATGATTCAATGTTTGGAATCACATGGTTCAGACAGTATTTTTTACAAAGTTTTTTTCCAGAGAATTACAATAAGACTTATTTTGCAATCTTTTATTTGTACTCATTGAAAGTAAAGTAAATCTGGTATCCATGATGCATGAAAATAACAAAATCTATTACTATTTCTTGCCTGAAAGGCTATGATCAGTACGGTTGCCTTCCTGCCCAATACACCTACGCTTATTGGAGATATCGGTGTGAAGCATGAAAAGACAGTATCAGCACTCAGGCATTTGGGTGAAGAGATCAGGGACAGCACAGATGCAGTTGTCATAGTGACTCCACATTTCCAGACCTCAGGTTCATTCGGGATAGTTTCTGATCAAAAGCTGAAGCAGATTTTTGATTTCTATGGTTTTCCTCAGGAATTCTACAGTGTTAAATATGAGGCACCTGGTGATCCGGAACTTGCACAGCAGATCATGAATATTGGAAATGAGAATAGAATAAGGATTGGGTCAGTCAGGAACTGGGGCCTTGATCATGGTGCATGGTCTCCCCTTGTTCATGTCTTCAGGGATGTTGATGTGCCTGTAGTGCCACTATCAATATGTCCTGAGATTGGTCCGGATGCCCATGTGCAGTTGGGCAGGCTGATGAGATCCTCTTCCATAAAAAAGAGTCTTTGCGTTCTCTCAACAGGATCACTGATCCACAGGCTGGACCTGTTCCAGCATGGAAGTGGAGAGACGCCTCCAAAGGCAATGGAATATCTTGATCTGTGTATTTCAGCATTCAATAATGGCGACTGGGATATGATATGGAATGCTCCTCCTGACATAGTAAAGGCTGCATCGCCAGAGGGATACAATCTTCCACTGAGATTCATCCAGGGTGCAGTTGGTGAGAAATTCAGTTCAAGAATCCTTTCTAGTGAAATTGAATTCAATGCTGCTTCTCTTACAACTGTTGTTTTTGAGAGTTTGTGATTTTCTTATTACAACGTGATTTTTTAGGTTTGATATATACATAAATTGAATAGTTTTTGATTTTGTAATTCTTTACAAAATTATGTCTGTTATGTACTGACTGTTTTGGCATTTTCCAATTGAAGGATTAGTAAATCACAAGCTTGCTTCAATGATAACCTTTAGCTTCTTGAAAATGAATAATATTATTAACGTATAGATATTATCTTTTATATGATTGATACTCTTTCAAAAACATGTCAATATGACAGTTGTGCAAGAGTTTTCAATGAAATAAGATATGATAACAGGTCAACTTTGACTTATATTAATAGGTACGCGAGTAGTTTTTACATTTCGACAATGGTTTCACCGGGGATAATGTCGTGGGATATTGATAAGGAAATGGATAATGAGAAAGATAAAACTTTAAATCTTCAACCCGAGTATCCGAAGGATTCAAATGAAATGCAATTGTTAAAAACAATTTCTAATGGGAAGGAGTTCATAGCAACCGACCGTTGTGCATTCATACTGCACCTGTTCAGGAACGGACCAATGAACTTGAAGGAGATCAATGATAAACTCCCAGGATCAACTGAAATTTTAAGACGTCTGGAAAGAATGAAAGTTGTGAGGCAGGAGATAGACTGCTCCAAGTACCCGCAGGAGAGCAGGATCGAACTGACCGAGAAGGGGAAGGAGATTGGAGCGAAGATCGAGGAATTGAAGAAGATGATTTCAAATGAGTAGCGAAAAAATATCAAAAATGGATATAATATACGCAAATGAATCTGAGGACTTATTAGGGAACAAGGAAGATTTAGCAAAAATAATAACTAAACTTAAGAGAAGGATGGAACCTGGAGAAAAGGGGAAAGAACTTGTCGATGAAACGAAAACATTTGCAAGGGTAAAACTTACCACTTATAGGCATGTACCTATAGATGAACTAAAGGGCTATGATAAGAAGTTCTATGAATTTTTAAAATCCGTATTAGTTGATGGGCCTGGTTTAAGCGACTACACGTTTTCGGACTTTCAGATAAATGGTTTAAAGAAAATAAAAGAAATGATCAGTGGAGACGATTCGCATAGAGTTGTCATTTTACAAGCACCGACAGGGTCTGGAAAAACAAATGTGTTTTTGTTGCCTTCTCTATGGGATTCAATGGAAAGAAACTCACACTCTATTCTGGTATATCCTAGAATTGCTCTAGCTATCGATCAGTTATTTGGACTTATTAAAAACATATTTTATGCTAAAAATTCTGGTTATAGGGATTTGAGTGTTGGTATTTTATTCGGAGGTATTGGGTCTATAGATGAACACACTTTTAAATATAATAATAATCTGTTCGAAAAAAAGGAAATAAAAGAGCAGGTTTGGGTTATCTTTAAGGAACGAAAGTGCCCAATATGTAATAATGGTTCTATAATGGGGATATATTATAACGAGAAAATCAATGATTTCAAATGTTCAAATAAGAGTTGCGGGGTAGAGAACTTAAAAATCTATGTATCGAAAGATAGAATTCTTAAAGAGAAGCCTAATATTATAATTACTACTTTTGAGTCATTAAATTCAATCTCTTTTAGACCGGATTTTGAAGAAATATTAAGAAAAACCTCTGCAATAGTATTTGACGAGGCACACATTTACTACCAGGTCTATGGATCTCATCTTTCTGCTTTCCTTAGAGAATTTAAAAGAGAAAATCCGAAATTAAAGTTTGTTATTTCTAGCGCCACCTTACCTAATTCAGTCAATTTTGCAAAAAAATTAACTGGAGAAAATAACATATTAGAAATTAGGCCGTCAGAAATGGACTTAAATAAAAATGAGGAAACAACAGTTCCAATTGAGGAGTATTTCTTAATAAAATCTAAGAAAGTGAGAAATAGGAGTACCTCAGCATCTACTCTTATTCAACTGCTTATGCTTCTCGGTCACTCCGTAAATCTCAATGGAAAGGAAAGACTTTTGGCATTCTTCGATTCACGGGATAACTTGATAAGGCAGGAGAAAAATTTTAAGGATGCAGATGGGAACAAAAAATTATATAATTTTAGGCTCAACAAAGAAGAATTTTTAAGTTCTGAATTTGTTGATTATAAATGCCCAGTTGGATCGGAAAAAAATTGCAATCTTCAGTCCTGTAAAGTTTCTGGACCTTATAAAGAAGGAGAATGCTGGTTTGGACTTACAAAAGCTATTTTTCAAAACGGAATGAAACCAAAAACATCAGTCTTGAAAGTCGATAGATCTATGGCGGAAGATTCAACTTATGAAATTAACAAAACCGACATAGTTTTTACAACTTCATCTCTGGAATTGGGCATAGACGATAAACAAATATCCACTATAGTTCAATACAGGCCACCATACACTATATTTAATTTTATTCAGAGGAAAGGGAGAGCTGGTAGGGAACAGCAAGAGAACACTAAGATTTACATGGTTTTAGGACAGGATTCGACAGATATATTTTATTTTAATAATCTTGACAGAATGCTTGATGAAGAATATATTCTCCCTTTGAATCCAGATAACCCATATTCAAGGTGGGTAAGAAACGTATTGGATAAAGCCAAAAATAATTTTATTATTGAATTAAACTCTGGTAGGTATGTGGATAGAGACTATAAAGATGAGACGGGAGCTTTAATTAATTCGTTTTTAAATAACACAGCAGAAAATTTCAAAATATTTATAGAAGACAACACTGCGGGAAGACTTTTAGACGTAAGTTATAAACGAAAAGAAGTCGGTAGAATAATTGAAAAACAATATAAATCAAGGGAAGAAGAAAAGAGGCGTATAATAGATGGTTTTTCAGGCGCTGAGTCTCCCTTTGATTCGATAAGATCGAGGATAACTGGACTTCTGGAAGTCAAGTTAGACGAGAAAATTAATGAAAAACTTCACGAATTTCTCAAGAATCTTAATAATATTGAAGTAATATTTAAGGAAAAGAACAAAATAGAAAGAATTCAATTAAAGCCCTTAAACGACATAATTGTCGACATAAACTACTATTTAAATCCAGACAAAAATACAGAAAGAATTTTAAATGAAATACTTCCTTTGATAATAACTTTAGAAGGACACAATATTTCCCAAGATTTAGAGAGATTGTACTCCTTGGGCAAAGAAATCTCAAGTCTCAAATGGTTGCAGAAAATCTATGATGTTTGGGACTCTTTGAGTATTATAAAGTACCTATACAACAGTTGGTTCTTGTATACATTGTCCGTTAAAACTGAAGAAGAAACTGCGAATAAGAGTAGCCTTATGGATTTATACCCAAAATATATTGTGCCTGAGAACTTTTTTGGGAAGGGAGAGAGTATTCTATTGTCTCATAATGACGGAAGACTCGAATCAATTTCTATCCACGATCTTATTAATAGATATATGCCTCACAGATTGCCAGCTATCGTAAAAGATGACCGTGCATACTACGTAAGTACCGAATATTCATTGAAAGATTGGCATTTTGAGTCAGATCGTACCGTAGTAACAGTAGAATTAGATGGACGAATGGAAAGGCTATTTTATGATGGAAATGATCCTAAAAAATATTATATGGTTCCTCTAGAAATAAAGACAAGAGACATTTCTATGACTAATGATGAAGATAATGAATTTAACGCCTGCATTCGTTGTTTCTATATAGGAGATCATCATGAAAGATATTGTCCAAAGTGCGGAGGAAAACTAAAAAATAGCAAAATTTTCTCGGAACCAAATTCCAAAATATATTTAGACAAAAAGGAAAACGAAGAGAGTAATAGCTTCGGTATACACAGGACAACTGCTAATATTACATATGTTATTAAAGGGGAATCTGTGTTTTTAACTTTCAAAGATGAAGAAAAAGAGAAAAGATGGAAAAGTGAATTCAGGTTTGAACCTAATTTAGCAAAAAAGATAGAAAATATGCCGGTTCTTGAGTTTAGAATAAAACCCCTCGAAAGTATAGATTTAGAAAATCTAAAGTTCTTAGAGAAATATCGAAAATTCACCGAGGGAGAGATTTTATATTCATATGTGCATAGTGTCGCTCACCTATACCTTCAAACTGTATCATTCGTTTCTGGAGTGAGCACAGAATTTCTCAAATATAAAATTGAAGGAAATTCAATTTACGTTTTTGAGGAAAATGACACTGATACAGGCATAATAGACTCGTTCATAGAAAAGATCAATATTGATCCTACAGAGATTATGAAATCACTTGAAAGATTCAGCACATGTAGGACCAATCAAATCGACATCAAACTGGGAGAACCAAACAGTATGGTCGAATCAGGATTAAATCATAGAATAAATAATCTAAAATTGCGAAGAATAAGTGAAAGAAAGGCGAAAGAAGTAAGCAGAGATTACAACGGTGCCATCTCAAAAGGTGATGGGGACAAACTTATAAATTTAGCAGATGATCCAGATTTTAAGCACATAATTCAATGCCCTGATGGATGTGTTGATTGTTTATATTTAAATGGTTGTGAAGAAAAGGAAGATCAGGGTAAAACTATTAGTCGAACTCTTGCTAATTTTTATGTGTGTTCGATCAAGAAAGAAATTTCAAAGAGTCGGTTTGAAGAGAAATATCAGGAAAAGCTAGCTAGTTTGGAGGGATTTATATATGAAGACAAAGACCAATCTGTTATATGGGTTGAACTGTAATTCGCTTCCTTTCATGTTAGCACAAATTATACTGCTAGAGCAAAGGGAGATCACGGTGATTTCACCATATTTAACTGATTTTCCAATTAATATACCTAATAATAAATACGTACAGTTGAGTTCGTTCCTGAATTTTCTATTCGAAATCAGCAAAGTTAGGATGTTGAAACTATTGATCAAGACACGAAAAGATTCTTATACGGGCATAGAAAGAAATTTCGCTGAATACTTAAGCAACGAGAATGTAACTTTAAAGATTGAAGATAACCTGCATAAAAAGGCAGTAATAACATCTACTTTTTTTTACATGGGTTCAGCCAACCTAACTTATAGTGGAATGAATTTAAATAGTGAACAATGTTCTATTGGTATAAGAGCGTATAACGCAAGTTTGATAAATGACTTACTGACAAGGTGATGTGTAAATGGTAAAATTGAGTTTTATAAATATGAAAGGGGGAGTTGGAAAAACAACAATTGCAGGTTTAGTTGGAGAATACATGGCATCTTATTATGGGCAAAAGACATTGCTAATAGATCTTGATCCTCAGATAAATCTGACATTGTCTTTTGTAGATGAAGAAGCATGGGGAGAAAAAAACAACAAGGATATGACCTTGACCAGGTTGTTTAGGGATTATATAGAGAAAAAGAGTTTCTTTGATTTTGATAAAGTGATCTTCAAAGATATTGGTAAACTGAGAGATAAAACTGGAACTCTTGACCTACTTCCGTGTTCTCCTTCTCTGGCATACTTACAAGAGAGATTATACGAATTTGTAAATAATCCGGAGGGTAGGGATTCTGTAGAAGAGATATTAGTCAGGGAGCTCGGATACAAATTAAAAGCATATAGAAACGTCATAATTGATTCTCCACCAAATTTAGGATTAGTTTCTAGGAATGGCTTAAGATTAAGCGATTTCTACCTGATACCCGTCATTCCCAACTACCTATCTACTTACGGAATACCGGAACTTCTTAAAGAAATTGGTGAAACTTATAGTATAAAAAAACACTCATTGGGCATTATAATCTCTAAGTATTCTTCAAATAATAATACTCATAAAAAATATGTTAGCAATTTAGAAGTGTGGACTAGAACTAAAAATTACCCTGAGGTTTTGCATCCATTTATAAAAAATTCTGCCATTTTAGAAAGAGAGGTTGAAATAAGAAGAGATTCAAATTGGATAAATGGTCCAACAAGCGGACAACTTTTAGGATATGGTGATATAAGGGAAGAGATACAGGAATTAACAGGTGTTATACTTGAGCGAGCAGGAAAATAAAGCCAAAGGAAAAAAATCAACAAACATTAGTGTTAAAAAGCTTGAGGGTATCAAGAGAAGACTTGAGGAAGTTTCATTGGATCTTTCCATACTAATAGATGAGCTCTCTTCGACTCATATAAAAGATAATGATAACACCTACAGAAAGAAAAGGAGTGTGAAAGGTACTAACCCAGAAATTCCTCCAAAAATAACAGAAATTCTTTCAAAATTTGAAGAACTCGAAAGAGAAAAATTTAAAGAATATCTCCTAGGTTTTGAGTTAGCAACAATTAAGAAAATAATATCTGAAAATGGTTATGGTCTCCCAAAAGTAACAAGCAAATGGAAAGACAAAGAAAAATTAGTTGTTTATTTAATTAACGAATTAGAGAAAATGTCCAAAAAAGGTAACAGTTTAAGGTGAACAGCTCATACTATGAGAAATGGCGAAAGTTTTATTGTCATTATGTATTTGCCATATGTGAAAGATTTCTATCCAGTACTGCATCTAATGACGGGTCCCCCCCCATTAGATAGAAATGGAGGCATATGGAAGAAAATCAAAGCTGATCTATCAAAAACTGTTAGAAAACCTAAAATAATGGTTCAAGCATTTCACTTCACTGCATATGGTCTTTCTGATGGGGCTTGGCAAAGTTGGATTGGTGACTCTCCTCTTTCTTTGTCTAAGGAGACAGATAGATTCTTTAAAAATGGATCGATTTTTGTTGATAGTGGGGGATATCAGTTCCTACAAGGAGACAAGGTGGATTTATCAAAGTGGGGAGTTGAAGCAAACCAGGAAGGAATATATAAACTTCAAAGTGAATATGGGGCTAATAAAATATGTAACTTGGATATACCGATATCTCCATATGATAGTCGGGAGGATTTTCAAAAAAAGTTATATCTAAATTTAAATAATATAAAGAAACTTTTAGACATTTCGAAAGAAAACACAAAGGAAATTTATCTTGTGATTCATGGAAGAAATAGAGTTGAAATTGAGTATTTCTACAATAAATTGAAACAAAATGTTGATATTTCAGACGAGAGAATTAATTTTGCTCTTGGAAGCCAAGTTCCTTTAACAAGTCAACGTAATTTGGTAATAGATAATGCAAATTATACTATAACATTGATAAAGAATGACTTTGGAGACGAAAAGTCTGTTCATTTTTTTGGGATAGGATCTCAAGTTGTAAGACGTGTTGAGGATCGCATAAAATATTCCTATGATAATTCTACATATGCCAGAGCTGCAATGTACCATAAATGGTACGACAAACAGACCAATTCATATCAATCATTCAATCCGAAGGCACTAAAAGGGTGTAGTTGTTACGCCTGCAAAAAACTGAAAGAAATAGAAGCAAATGAGATAATTAACATCTTTTTGAATAAAGCAACGACTGATGAATATACTAAATCAGATATCATGGCTTATATAGCTCTACACAACATTTATCAGGAAAAGAACAGAATTAAAGCAGTGGATTATTCTCCAACAACCATGGGCAGTATATCGTTTTCAACGAGAAAACAAATTAAAAAAGAGTATACATTTCCCTTATCAAAATTTAAATCTAGGGGACATATTCTACTTATTTTGGAGTGTTCGTCCAAAAAACCCTATTCCAAAAGCAATAGTCATAGAAAAATTAAAAATGAAATAAGAGAAAATTATAATATTCAAGAAAACTTAGATTTTGATGTTATTACGATGAGTGGATTATTTGGACCCGTTCATTGGAAGGATGAAATGAGACCAGAAATCTTATCTTATGATTTTAGACTTACTAATATGACCTCAGAAAAACATATCTATAACTTGAGAATGAAAACTGTAACTGTTATGGAAGTTGTCAGGAAAAAATATGAATATAGCTACGCTTTGATGAATGGATTATATTATAAAACATTTGCACCAATCCTTGAGGAATTTGATACTCATGTGGGGACGAAATTATCAGATTTGGAATTCAAGAAATGATTCTTTAGTGCGAATTTAGAATAAGAAAATTATTATAAGAATTCTAATTAAAGTTAAGATGCAACTATTTAAATTAAATAGGGTAACTGGAACTTATACCTCTCATCCATTCGAATTGACACGTTATATAGAAGGAAATGAGAAAATAGAAGTGGGTACGAATCCAAGGGATATTAATTATATTATTGGCATGGTTCCATTGGACTGTGTTGATGACATTACACAGGCTGATAAGTATAACCCCAGAGCAATGCGCCCGCAACACAGAGACGAATTAATGGAGCAAATGGGTACTTATGGTCTTTTATCGCCACTTGTTGCAATTCTCGAAAAAAGTGCAGACAGAACTTCGGAACCAAAGAATTTGTATTTAATCGATGGAAGGCATAGATTTAATGGACTGATAGAGTTAGACCCTAAACTTAAATCTGATTTGCAAAAGAAAGAGGAGGAGGAAGAAAAGAAGAAGTATAAAAACTATATTTCGTCAAAAAAAGGCCTTACAGCACCAAAACATTACTCGTCAAATATAATGAAAAAATATACTCCAGAGAAAGAGTCTATAGGACCTAATTCAATAGGATCGCCAATGATACCAATTAAAATATACCTTGATGCTGAACAAATAGAGTCAATAGGGATGGCAATATTTTTAAACAGGGGTCAGAAGAAATTGAGCGGGGGTGAAAAAATTGCAAAAGTTGCGGTAGCCTTTGATTTGGCATTGGAGCGCCAAAGATCAGAGAATTCTATAGAGAATGTGAGTGAGATAGAAGCTTGCAGCCTAATTCAGAATGTACAAGACAAGGGTGATATAATTGCGAGTTGGATTGTATCGAGAGTTTCAGAGGAACCAGATTCATTTTGGTTCGAAGTAGTTGGAAGATGGCAAGGCGAAAAAACTAAAGATGGCAGGAAGATCAAACCGCTAACTTCTAATAATTTTCTAACCTTTGTAAGAAATTTAATAGATGACCAACCAAAGGAAGTATATAATCAAAAACAGAGAGATTTGGAAATACAAAATTTAATTAGACTGGGGGAGATTTTTTATAAAACTTTTGATTGGCCAAATGACATACCTGATCACGACCATAGATATACTGCAACATCAATTCTTTGCAGATCATTTCTAATAGATGCTTTAGGACACGTTCTCAATGAATCAAATGGAAGAAGTTCGAAAAAGATATTAAGCGAAACCCTTGATTCTGGTATATGGGATAATATTAGAGATCAAATACTCATAATTAATAAAGAATTCAAATTCCAAAGTGAAAAAAGGAAAGAGTTTGAGAGTTTTAAACAACGTTTAAACATGATGGAAGTCGACAGCCCTTTAAGAGATGATTTCTTAATCAGCATAGACAAGCTTCGAGGAGAACTATGGACACTAGACACTATTGTTGCAACACTAAAAGGACGGATAGAATCTATTTTGAAAAAAGATCAGAGTGAGAGGAAGATAAATTGATTAACAACGAATCAAAATTAAACGATGCTTTTAGTCAAATTTTTGGCCTTTCAGGAGAAATTGTGTTCAGTAAGTTGCAAACCAAAGAAGAAAAAGAAGTTACTATTGAAAGCATAAGAGATGAGTTCCTTGCAGGTCTTTTGAATTCACTTCAAGGAGTGAATGATAAAATGTTCAAAATTAGGACAAAAATGGTAAATAGTTTATTTTTGGAGACAGATAACATATGGAATCTATTTTCTAATAACCCAGCTGCATGTGGTGTAGCTGCCACTTTGCTACAAGTATTTAGTGAGACTAATAATAATCAAAATTTGAGTTATAGACAGTTGATTTCATTGACAGTACCAAGATATTTTGCCTTCTTAAATCAATTTCTTTTAAATATGCAAGAAGATTATAAATCATTGATTGAGGATACAAATCCAGCAGAAATACATTTTAAGAAAACCGTTTCTCGTCTAAACGAAATCCTAACAAGTGATAATACCAAGAATTTTTCGATGGGAATAAGCAATGTCATAGAGGGGATAATGTATATAAGAGAAAGGAGAGTGGAAGAATATCCTATCACATTAGATTTAAGCTTGGGGATATATGGATCTTGGGATACTATTGCTCAATTCTCTCAGGATGATTCATCTTCTTCCAATGACGATTTTGAGTTGGAAGGAAAACAACTTAAGACTAAACTCGAAGAAAGGATTACATCTTTAATGAATATGAAATCGAAACCGGAAAGAGAATTTGTATCTGATTTAGAGGAAGCTGGAAAAAGCTTTGGCCGCGGAGTGGCAGTCCTTAAATTTTCCAAGCAGACGCCATCAGAAGATTCAATAGTAATAGATCATTTCTGGTCAGATCACAAAGGTGCCCCGTTATCAATGCTCTATGGATTAGATTACATATTACCCGATCCAGAAGAAGATGGAAAAAATCTTAATATCATATTATTACAAAATGGTACTATTTCAATCCAAATGGATTATGATCCGATTATAGATTACTTTGCTGGAAGTTGGAGATATGTCGATCTTTACCACAAGGCAACCATTTTAACAAAAAAACTAAATCAAGATAGTGTATCGTCAGATGCAAACCCGGATTTATTAGCCACAATATATAGAATTGCGAGACTTTCTTATCAGCTTGGATACCATAATCATGGGGCCACTATAGAGGTTATTATTGATGATAGCGCATCGGTAGTGGAAACAGGAAAATTAGACAAATCAAAAAGTAAAATAGGAGATAACCTCAATAGTCCTTTTGCCATCAAATATGATCCAGATAATTCATCAGAGGATTATTTAGTAAAGATTGGGAGGTGGGTTTATCAATTGTGTACTGTAGATGGCATAACAAGACTTAATATTGATTTAAATAATAATCTGTTTATCAAAGGATATGGAAACATTATTAATGTGGACAAGCCCGAATGCGAATCATACTGGACAAACTTTCTTAAGAAAATTGGGGCGAACACAAACCAACCCATGGGTGGAGGAAGACATTACTCAGCATATCAATGCATGATTAATGGAAGTAAAAAAAATTTAAGGAATTTTGTTTTTTGCATTTCTCAGGATGGATATATCGACGTTTATATGAAAGATGATTGGCTGAGGGCTAGGTGATATAATTTTGATTGATAGGGTGTCTCATATTTCAACAAATGGCGATCTTCATTATCTCCTTTGGATTTTCACTCATCCTTGCTCTCAAGCTATTGGAAGGAATTTTTGAATGAACTTTCGCTCTACTAAACCCATACCATAGTGAGTAGGAAGATATCAGATTGAGGGTGACTATGGTTGATATTGTATTCTCTGAAAACCTCTCTTCTCTTAACTCCGCTTTCTTACCTGATAGATAGAACGATAATCCTTTTAATTCGTTCGAGTGATCCTTTAAAACTTTTTAGAAATTGATACCTGTTAACACTGAAAGAACTTCGGAGAAGTCGTACATTCCAATTACGTCATCGCACGGGTCTGAGTGGTCATTCATTTTCAATTTGTGAGACAGTAAAGCTTCAGTCAATATGATCGGAAGATAGATTATGCACAAGATAATTAAGAATTTCCAGATAAGCGATTTTAATGTGCACTCAAATTGATCCTCCTTTCAATTATTAAATAAAGTTTTATCCAGGGGAGCTCCCTTAAATGCGGATTAGCTTTTTAACATGACTGTTGAGCAATAATTTGAGATTTCCCAAAACACTGAATGCACCTTCAAAGGGAGGACGCGTAAAGAACCTTATACAGCTGTGTTTTCATAAATGGTACAAGGGGATTGAAACAATTGGCAATTCGCTCTACTCACTATATCAGATCCTATGGATTTTGATTAGATCGGACCTATTCTATCTGGTTCCGTCACAAAATACAATCAGAAATAAAGAATATTTAATCATGATCAAATACGAGGTGAAGATTCTACTTTTTCATTAATCACATTCTCGCAGATCCAAAGATAAAAATAGAAATTGGAGCAGAAAAATAATAGATTGTCCTTAAATAAACCGGAGATTAAGATTTTATAGTAATTATAAATTTCTATTTCATGAAGATCCTTCAGGTAATACATGGTTATCCACCTGAGTACAATGCAGGTTCTGAGAACTATACGAAGACGATTACTGAGGAACTTTTAAAGAGAGGAAATGAAGTCTTTATTTTCAGTAGGGAAGAAAGCCCATTTTTACCTGAGTATAACCTAAGAAGAGATGTAGAGAATAATGGTGCTCTGGTAAGATATACTATTAACCTTTCCAGGACGAAAGATAGATATTTAAGCGAAGAGGTCAATGTTAAGCTAAGAGGAATTCTTGAAACCGTCAAGCCAGATATTGTACACTTTCAGCATCTGAACCACCTTTCCCTTTCCCTACCATCTGAGGTTAAAAAAATGAACATCCCTTCTGTTTACACATTGCATGATTTCTGGCTTATGTGTCCAAGAGGCCAATTCCTTCAATGGAATTTAAACGGTGAACCATGGAATTCCTGTGATGAGCAGGAAGATAGTAAATGCGCACGGATTTGTTACAGTCGATATTTTACGGGCAAGGATGATGACAGAAAGGACGTTGCCTATTGGACAGGTTGGGTAAATTCCAGAATGGAGTTTGCGAGAAATGCGGTAAGGGACGTTGATTTGTTTATTTCCCCTTCCAGAACTGTGATCGAAAGCTTCAAAACATCTTTTCCACATGAGGCAGGTAAAGTTTCCCTTCTAGACTATGGTTTCAATCTTAATAAGTTATCAAACAGAATAAGGGAAAAGGAGGAGCAATTCGTTTTTGGGTATATTGGCACTCATATTCCTGCAAAAGGTGTTGATTATCTGATAAGGGCTTTTGCAAATATGAAATTGAAAGCAAAATTAAGAATTTGGGGTAGATATCGATCAGATAGTACCACATTTCTGAGAAAATTATCAGAGAAAGTTTCGGAAAATGAAAATAACTCCATAGAGTGGATGGGAGAATTTAATGGAGATAAAATTGTTGAAGAAGTGTTCAATAAAGTTGATGCCATCGTAGTCCCATCAATTTGGCTGGAGAATTCCCCTCTGGTAATACATGAAGCTCAACAGGTAGGTGTGCCTGTTATAGCTGCTGCCACTGGTGGCATGAAGGAATATGTGGAAAATGAAAGAAATGGTCTTCTATTCGAGTTCAGAAGCATTAAATCGTTAACTATGCAGATGGAAAAATTCGTCCAAAATCCTGAACTTGCAAAGAGGTTGGGAAATTCAAGATACCTTTATTCGGATACCGGTGATGTACAATCTGTTGAATTCCATGTAGATAGGCTAATGGAATTTTATACTAAATTAATGCATGAGTCACGAAGCTAATCTGGATAATGTAATGGATACCACTTTCCCCGCCAGTAGAGTTTGTAGCCTGATGAATTCCTCATTATTATTGTTCCCTCCAAAAATGTGGGAAATATTATATCAGGATTGGTTGTTTTGAGAGCAAACCCTACTACGGGTGCTATGACTGCATCGTGGGAGATGAACACAGGGACATTTCCATTATGGGGTTTTAACTCTTTAGAGATGAAATTTAACAGATCACTAAATCCAAGCTTGAAGTCTTTCATACCAGGCACATTCTCCCCGTTTAATAATCGCTTTATTAATTTGTGAATTCCAAGATCTATGAAAGATTTAAAGGCTATTTGGTCATCCTCAATCCAGGCACCGGGATCTCCTAGCTTCTTGCTTATCTTAATTCTGCGATTAGTCCCGGAACCGTAAACAATCCACGAAGCGGTCTGAACGCATCTTATTATTGGGCTGGTATATATATCTCCCAGTGTTTCTTTCATTTCCATTCCCATGTTAAAAGCATCATGTTTACCATTAATGGTTAAATTAATTGTATGGCTGGCTTCATTTGGTATTACATTACCGCGTTCCGCATGCCTTATCAGCAATGCATAATGGTCACCATTGTTTATTTTCAAGTCAGGAAATTTCACTTATTCACCTATCCTTGCCTCTATTAGGAATCCGAATCTTGAGTTTGTTGTGAGATTTGATATTTTAAAACCTGAATTTTCAAGTATGTCTCTTAATTCTTCTAATGACCTTTCTTTTCCTCCTGTTGTACATAGCATATTCATGTCCAGCATTCCCCCATTGGGAGAATCTGAATTCAACAATCGATCAACAATGTAAATCGAACCACCTTCCAGCAATGCATTCCTTGCATTCTTGAGTATAATATGAGCAGATTTGTCATTCCAGTCGTGAAGAACTCTACATAGAAATATTACGTTAGCCTTGAACGGAAAAGATGCGAAGATATTTCCTTCCACAAACTCCAATTTACAACTCGTATTATTTTTCCTAGCCAAGTTTATTACACCGGGTGTGTCAAAAAGCATGGTCCTTATATTGGGAAATTTTTGTTTAAGCAGGCATAACAGTATTCCATATCCACCTCCTGCATCAGCTATAATCTCGTCACCATTTATGCGGATTAAGTTACTGATTTGTGAATAGTCATGCAGTGCGTAGAAAGCCATCGCTTCCTGATAAATTTTAAGATTCTGGAGATTTTTCTCGATGCTGCCAAAAAACTTTTTTCCTGAATCCTCACTGTTGTGCTTGTCCCCATTAAACAATGCGCTACCTAGATTTTCCCACGGTTTTTTATGAAACTCCCTCCAATTCCATATGGCTGCTTTAGCATTATAACTTGAATCGCTTCTAAAAAGCGAACCCTCCATTGTAGTTTTCCAGATATTATCTTCCTTAGAAACAAGGTTTACCTCCCAGAGTGCCCTCATTATTCTTTCAACCTTGCTTTCTTCCAGATTAAGACGTTCTGATACGTTCTTGGATGTTGCTGGCAGAATGTCCATAATGCCCATTTTGGATATGGTAAATAATAGTTCTGTGTTCCAGAACCCAACCATTTTATTAGAAAGTGCCTGAAGTGGAGTCTCCATTTGTTCTCTTACTGTAGACAGTGTGCTTCCATCTTCATCAATAATACTGATTTCTCCATATCTGGTAATGACTTTTGCATGTCCATTATAAAAAGGCTCGATGTATTCATACCTTACATCATAGAGGCCGTCACCGTTTTTATCAATGTGAAACCAGCCAGCCGAATCCCTGGCGCAACTGATGCCTTTATGGAATGGGGTCAGATCGATGAATTCCTTTTCATTAAGCCTTTTACCATATTTATCTATGTGGACATGCATTCCATTATCTAGCTGCACAACAGCGTATGACTCTCTGAAATCGCCGGCATATCTATATGTTTGTTCATATGCTTTTTTACCGTCTGCGAGAATGTGCCCAAATCTTAAATCACTGTACTGAACACTACACCTGTTATCCTGGAAATTGCCGCACCAGAGAAATCTGTTGGAATAAGCGGAATTTCCCTTTGGATCTATATGGTAATATACACCATTATTTGAAACAGTCGCAAGATTTTCATAGTACCCCCATACCCTGTCATATTTTTCCCTGTATACCGGCCTGCCATGTGCATCAATGTGAAACCATTTATGATCTTTCTTGGCAGGTGCAAGGCCAGGGGAATGAAATGATAAAACTTCCTCAAATCTTTCACCATACATGGGGTTGCCATTTAAAATGTGATGTGTTAGGTCAATTGATACCTTAGATCCTTCCCATAACTCTTCTAATTCCTTTTTATCCTTCAGTGAGTTAAACTCGCTCATTTTATTTCCTCACCAGTGTGAGAGGTTTGCGCATATTGCACTTCAGACATATGCTGTTTGTCCTGTAACTTTTTAGAAGGTTCCTGTAACTTGAACTTTTCCATATGGATTCCAGGCCACCTCCTTCCATGACATTACCAAATGAACCGAGTTTTTTTCGTTCAGCATCGGGGGCACAGCATGGGTTGAATTTTCCTTCATAATTTACCCATGCCTCTTTACCCAAAAAAGGGCATTCCCATTCTCCAGGCATCATTCCTGGCGATCCTACTTCAAGCCTGTTAAAATTTTCAAGTAGTATGTGGTTTCCGTATTTATTAACTCTTCTGCTTACAATATCATTACATCTATCCACAACATTGTTCCACCTTTCAATAGATTCTTTTGACCTTCTCATATCTAAACCTGAGATCTCTGGAAAGTTTACCCATAACTGATGTCCCTTCACTCTGTCAACTCCAAGAGCTATTGCCATATCCAGGAAGTCTGGAAGCTCGTTAACATTTGTTTCCAAGAATGTACATTGAAGAGTGATCCTGCATCTTTTCTTCGTAGACTCTGCGATCATGTCTCTGGTAGCAATAAATACCTTTAGGTCGTTGAGGCGCTTATCGAATAGTGATCCTTTCATTATTGATTCCTGGGTATTCTTAGTTGCTCCATTCCATGAAATTTTAACATCACTTGTAACCTCACAGATCAGACGTGCCCATTTCTCAGGGCCCAGTCTTGGCCAGGTTCCGTTTGTGGTCAGGTTCAGTCTTACACCCGTTTGCTTGCATAAATCTACAATATCTTCAAAATTTTCGTAAAGGAGCGGTTCTCCCATTGTTGATGGTATTACCTCTACCAATCCATATTTAACCATTTCACTAACAGTTTTCCTTATAATTTCAAAGTCCATCCTTCTATGAGGTTTGTTTTTTAAGATTCTCTCCTTCCTCAAAGGGCTGAAAATACTGTGCTCCTCGCACATTATGCATGACATGTTACAATCATCAGGATTTGTGTCAAACGTTATCCTCCATGGATAAGTTTCCAACCTGTCTTTCTTTATTTCAGATTTTTCATTATAACTGACCGTATTATTCATTTCATCCTCCTTTAAATTTTATTTCTGAACCATTCTGTTGTTTTGCTAATACCTTCATTCAGGGAATAAGTGGGTTTCCACTTCAAAATTTTTCTTGTGCGCTCTGCATCAAAACCAAAAGATATGGGATTTCCGTTAAGAAACTCTCCGGGTTCATATTTATCACTACTCAATATGTTGTCTCTGAATCCAGTTATCTCTCCTATGATGCTCGACAGTTCCTCGTTGTTTACTACTTTGTCCCCTAAATTCCCTGCTATGTTTAAACATAAATTCAATTCTTTTAATTCGTTGAGGAATTGTTCTGATTTGCCATAATCGCTTTGCTTTACCAAAGCACCGTAAGCACCAATGACATCTCCAATGTAAGTCCATAATCTTTTAGATTTTGGCGATCTCAATAGAAATTTTTCACTTCTTAAACCTTTCATTATGAGCCTGGCAACTAATTCATCAGTTCTCATCATTTCACCATAACTTGATCCGACCCTTGTTATAATAATTGGAATTCCAAAGGATCGATAGTAAGTAAGATAGAGGGTTTCGACTGCAGCTTTAGTCCATCCATAAATAGAGGTTGGATTTATTGGTGTTAACTCATTATAGGTACCGCTATATCCGTAAAGTGCGTTAAAACTGCTTGGATATACCAGAGTTGGCTTATTTGAGGCATGCCTTACTGCTTCAAGTAGACCAATGGCGGGAGATAAATTACCATATATTCCGGAGCGGGGAGAGTCTGTTCCAAATGGCCTATCTGGAAACCCAATGGCACAGTCAAATATCATGTCTATTTTTTCAATATCCTGAACGCTGATGTCTAATGAAGATTTCCAGATATAATCCACCTGATCCAATATACCAAATGACTTCAGACGGGTGCATTCTTCCTTCCTTACAAAATCAATTAGAGTAACTTCATTATTAGACTTTAAAAAGAAATTTGCCAATGATGAACCCAGAACCCCTTCCCCACCAGTTATTAGAATATTAGACATTTTAGCTTAACCATTTTTACATATAACTGATGATTTAAATAATTTGCGTAGCGCAGAATTTGTTACGATATTAAAAGTGCCTCGACCTTAGATTGCTGATGCAAATAGTCGATTTCCATTTTCGTCTTATTTCCTTTTGATTCGTCGAAATTGTTACAAATTTTAACGAAAAGCGGGATTTGAATGCGTTATTGAACAAAATTATTTTCTAAAGAACAAGGAATTATCTGTTTTAGGTTAAACTTTTCTCCTGATTATCCATACCCAGAAGGATATATCAAAAAATAAAAGCGGAAAAAGAAAATCTCCATCATAAAGAAATGCACCTCCAAAATAAAGCGATTTAAAAATTGCCAATGAATCTATATCAGTGATCACACCAGCCAAGAAAAATATTGGATATGATAATAATAATCCTGCATTTCTGTCTTTAAGGATAATTGCAATTAACCAGAACAGAGAAACAATAAAAATAATAATGCTTTGGTGTGATCCAACTCCTTTTTCAATATATTGAAGAGAAGGCACAAAATAGAGTAATATGGCTAAAATCAACATGACTGTTGCAAACGCTAACATTATTTTGAGATTTAGTTTGTGGGAGGTCTGTGCGTAAATTAAAAAGAATAATATTGAAATGCCTAACGGCAAGATGAAACCAATATAAGTAAGATGTACCCCTGTGTATGGTACCATCACACTTCCGAGATTGTATACAAATGGAGGTTGAGGAATACCAAGAAGAAGAAATAAAATAATCTCCGCAAGAAAACAAGTTGTGATGAGTAAAACAATCAAAATAATAACGTTTTTAACCGGGTAGTTATTATGTTTATTCATATTATATATATTGTCACATTCTATTTAATTTACTATATTCTTACATAGATTTTCCAATCCATCTTCACTTAAACTTGATATTTATAACAAATTTGCTTGTATTCACATATCTCACAAAATTCACTAAGGTTTGGGTCATATTCCTGGTTTTTTATTTTTTCTATTATCTTTTCTGCTTTGTTAAGGGTCTCATCGAGTTTTGTTGTTGACACTTCGACTTCCTTGAGTTCGTTATCCTTGAGGTTTGCTACTGATCCCTTTGTTATTTTCCATCCTAACTCCTGTAAACCCTTTGCATAAAGCCTTACCTGAAATTCTGAATGTTCATTTTTCATTACAGTTTCAGATGATTTGTAATCTCTCACTTCCATTCCATTGTTGGTGTCCAGTATCACGTCTACCTTACCGATTATTGTTGCATTTTTGGCTGGAAATTCTATTCTCATTTCAGTTTCCTTAACGTTTTTCAGATAGTTTCCATTATCTTTTATGAACTCGAGTAACTCCTTTTTGGCCCCTGATTTAAGTTTTTTCTTCAAATCAGATGATGCATAAGGAAGGTGAAAATCATCGGATGCTTTATCCAGAGCCTCATCATATTTTTCCCCGTTTTTTATACGCTCCGAGGTTTCACGCATTATATTGTGAAGAGCTTCTCCATAGCCCATGAATGTATTGACTCCCTGAATATAGTGCCATCTTTTAGATAACCTGTAATGATATGGACATAACTCATATTCAATCAGTTCCTTTACTGCAAATGATTCTATATCATCCGTAACAGTTTCATTGCCTTTTATATAATTTTCCATGGCAAGGACATTTATCCTGTCAACTTCGCGACAGAAACTCTCTATTATTTCGAAATATTCGCTTGGACTTGCAGCTTTTTTGGGATGTCTCAGGAAATGACTCATTATTATAACATTACTTGCTCTTGTAACTGCCACATAAAGAAGTCTCAGCTCACTGTCGTCTTTTTCGAAGTAGTCGGTACGAATAAGTTCGCTAAAATCTGCCATCCACTGTGATTTGGGATCGCCAGTACGCTTGGATGGAAACCTCCTGTTTATCATGGATGGCAAAAAGACAACGGGCCACTCCAGCCCTTTCGCCTGATGAATTGTTGTTAGATTTACTGCATTCAATTTAACCTCGGATTCTGAAGGTTGTTCATCATATGAAAACTGTGCGTATCCATTCAAAAAATTACAGAGATCCCTGAGTTCCCTAGAGAACGCACTTCTTCGTCCTCCAAGTCTGAATGAGGACTCAAAATCCCCTAATATATTGCTGAAAGAGCCAATATTAGCCATGATAACTGCATCCAGATCATTTTTTGGATCCAGTTTCTTGTACCCTAAAATATTCAGTAATTCGTGAAGGATGTCCTTATATCCATAATCATCTGATGGGAAGGAAGACAGAACCTTATCCTTCCATTCATCAAGCTTGATGATTGTGTCGGAAGCGATCAATTTCCTATTTGTGCTATTTTCCCATAAATTTAAGGCCTCTTTTCTTAACTGTTCACCAGTGATCCCTTTTCCATTATTGTTGGCATTATCCTGCCAGTATCCCCTTTCCCATAACCAACAGATAAACATTCCCAGTGACCGAGCTTCCTCTCTCTTGAACAGACCGACCTTACCACCTATTATGTAAGGGATTTTTCTGGATTTAAGTGCATCAATGAGCGGGTCAGCTGAAGTCCTGATGCTTCTTAACAGGATGCTGAAATTAGAATATGAAATATTTCCATTCTCTGTAATTCTGTGTATTTCATCGGCTATTTCCGCTGCCTCCTCCTGAGCATTCTCAAATTTAGTTTTTGCTATCACACCAGTTTTTCCATTTGAACAGATCATTTGACTGAACTTAACCGATGAGAAGTTTTCGGAAATAGCGTTTGACATATCAACTATTTCCTTTGGACTCCTCCTGTTTTCCCTGATTTCATAAGTACTCACTTCTTTAAAATCAGTTATGAAATTCTGAAAGAATTCCGGGTTCCCCCCTCTCCACTGATATATACTCTGCCTGGGGTCCCCTACTATAGACAGGGATGAGTTTTTAGATAGAAGTTTGATCAACTCGTACTGTGCATGGTTAATATCCTGAAATTCATCAACAATAAGGCATTTGATATTGTTCTTATTGCCAAATTCACTCAGTTTTGCTATGGCATTGGTTATTAGTGTGTCAAACGTCAGCTTACGATGCGTCCTTAAAGCATCTTCATATCTTTCGAGCATTGCTTTGAAATGGTCGTCCTTTTGACTGATGGAACTCTTATCGATCAGTTCTGAATAATACACGCTTAAAGTTGATATAAATACCTTGCATCTGTTTAAGTAGCTACCGTGTTTATCATATATTGACTTATTCAATCCAATAGTATATCCTTCTCTTATTATGAATGCCATTTGCTGATTTTCATCTAAAACTGAAAACCCGGACATGCCATACTTTTCCTGCAGTAATTTGGAGCAGTATCCGTGAATTGTTCCTACATACATCTCTCCAAATTTCTTAAGCAGATCATTTTTCCCCAGCTGTAACAATCTCTGATGAATCCTGCTCTTCATGCTTTGAGCTGCCTTTTCTGTAAATGTAAATGCTACAATTTCTGATGGCTCTATGTTTTTGTAAAGAAGGTAGAAAAGTATCTTTCTTGCAAGTGTTTCTGTTTTTCCAGCTCCTGCACCGGCAATTATTCGGATATATCTGGAATTTGACTCAACTGCATCTTTCTGAACATCAGATAGAGGAAATGGTTTATTCAGTATTTCATCAAGAAGAGATTCCATGTGATGTATACTTTTTTAAAGTATTTAATCTATTCCTGAGACATATAACTCAATACACTAAAAATTGTGAGGAGCCTGTCTTAGCTCCTGGTCTGCCCCCTTAAATAATGAGACAAAGTTGTACTATAGTGATAAATATATATTAAGAGATGAATTGAAAAGGTTTTGGGTTGAACAGTGACTAAAAGGCGAAGATGGAGAGCGTAAGAAAAACTTGAAATCATAAAAGAGATCAAGGAGACCAACAAGGTTGTTGAGACATGCAGAAGATATTCCGTGGATTCAGGAACGTACTAAAAGTGGAAGGAATCATATGACACTTTCAGATCAGATGGCCTTACACAACACTACAGAAGAATGGAACCCGGAGTAAGGAAGGTCATGAAGGAGAATGGGAAACTGGAGAGACTCCTTGCAGAGAATGACCTGGAGAATGAGCTGCTGAGAGATGCTTTAAAAAAAAGATGGTGAGAAATAATGAAATTGGAAGGCGAATATATCACTAAAGGCTTAGAAATAAGTGACGTTGAGAATATCTTTCACATACCACGGTGCAGATTTTATGAGGGCGAAACCTATGAATATCTCCCGCCAAAAAGAGGGAGAAACTACCCTTCTTTCAACTTTAGGAATTTTCGTAAAAAAACATAGCTGTAGGTAACAGGATCCAGCTGACTGAAATGGAGGAACTCTTCTCAAGGGAGTTCGTATGCTGCGGTTATAAGAAGAAAGCAAAACAGCTGAACAGGCTCGGATATATCATCAACGGGAAGAAGGTCAGGAGACTCATGAGTGAGAATAATCTTCTCAACCATTCATACAACAGGAGAAGACATGTTACAAGAGTTGTGCAGTCCGTTGTTGATGTATCATCAATGGATCGGGTGTGGGAATTCGACATAAAGTATGTCTGGGTCCATGGAGAATCGAGGAATGCATATCTTCTTGCCATGATCGACTGCTACAGCAGGGAAATTGCTGGCCATTACTTTGGATACCACTGCACTGACAGGGATGTTAAGGAAACAATGATGATCGCGTTTGATAAGAGAGGCCTGGAGAGTGTTTCTGGAATACGCATGAGAAGTAACAACGGCACATAGTTCATATGCAATACAGTTGAGAATTTCTTATGAATGATTAACATACCTCATGAGAGGATACATCCTGCCACGCCAAAGGAGGATGCACACATAGAACCATTCAACTCGATCCTGGAAAGGGAGGTAATAAGAAGATTAGAGTTTGAAGGTCTTGAGGAAGCGAAATCCACAATCGGAAGGTATGTGGATTTCTATAACAATGAGAGATTGCACAGTGCCATAGGATATATTACACCAGGGGAGATGAACAGGAAATGTATGGAAAAGATTCAGGAAGCTTGAAATCTTATAAGACAATATTGTCTCCAATTAGGGGAATGAACCAAAGTCATAAGATAGTATACCAAATTTCGTTCCTAATTAGAAACTTTTATATTTTATTAAGATTTTAATGAACTTGATGAAATTATATAATTATTCACTCAATAAGCACTTAAACAATTGTATTAAATGCAGTAACTTACAAAGTCTTTACTCCTTTCAGGGTTATTCAATTAAAAACACGATTTCGTGTGGAATTTTCTTAACTTCTAATAACTTTAAAAGATCAGATTTGGCTCAGGAAAAACTTTCCATAACATATAGACCAAAATACAGATCGAGTATACAAAACACTTTGCCAATCAACCTTTACAAAAATTACGGTAGCAAACTAACTGACCACAATCAAGATGACAACTATTCAAGAGTTTGGCCTGCATTTGGATACACAGGAGGTGCTTTTGAGTATTTATATGATTGCTATAACAACTGCTCTAATTCAGGACTTAAAACGAATAATAGTATTGAATACCCAACTGGAGGTCTAACCGATTTCTTTTATGGAAAGGATGTTAGAATTATTCGAAGTATTCAAAATTTTTTCAGATCATCAAAGAATCTTGGTGTTCCTAAAATTAATAAAATTTTTGATGTAGTTGAAGATGAAAAAATAAGGAAAGACTTCACAGATAATGAAGGAAGGGAAAACGTAATAAAGATTAGCGAAAGTGGTTTAGTCTTTGTATCAATTAACATAAAACGTCAAGGTCCGAATCTTTCGCTATCACTGGGTACTAGAGATTTTCCGATGAATAACTCAGTATATACTGTGTGTAATTTATGGGCAACTCTCTGGGAAGATGATTTTAACAATTTTGAAAGAACCGTTTATGGACCGATTTTTAGATCGTGGACTTATGATTGGCATAACTTTAAAGCGAGTAGTTCTTTTAATCCATTAATTGGTGTTTTCGGTATGGGTAGAGTAATGATAAATAAGATAGTTAACATGCGTAATAATAATAAAATTGTTACTAGAGTGGGATTAGTACTTCCTTAGGGTGATTAAAACGCAAAAGATCATTTGATTTAACCTCCATTTAACTTATTTTCTAAACTATTTAACCCTTATAGATTTCTGAATTATTTTCTCTACATTTCACAAGACAAGACTTTTTTATATATCATTTGCTGTCTGAACCTATCTGTTAAAAACTATGTTGAATCAATTGAATTTCGGAATGAATTATTTTTATAAGCATAAGATTTTCTATGAGGATAGGTATATATTTAAAGATGCACTATATGTGCCATGGAAAATAAAGGTAAAATAGCTGGCCCCCTTATAGGAGCTATGATAGGCCATGCAGTAGGTAAGAAGTACGGTTTCATTCCAGGAGCCATAGCCGGCTTAGTTGTGGGTCACATCTTCGACTCAGTTGTAGAAAAACTAAATTAATAAAATAATTGGTATGGAAAAAAATTAGGAGCGATTAAACTAGATATTCGCAATTAGTTTTTGCCCTTGGTAATGCGTTATATTTCAAATGGAAATATGTTTTTTATAGTATGTGATATATTTTCATGATTTATCCTAGAATTTGATAAATTTCTTCAAATAGCCAGAACTTTAGCAAATTACAATTGAGATTTATATTACAATATTATTTTCAACCTTTATGAAGATTAATTTTTTCAAGTATTTGTTTAAGACATGCCCAACTACACATTATTTATACAATGTAACTTATGCTAGAATGTTAAGACTATGCTCAAGAATGGAATCTATGAACAACTGATTAACTCTCTGATTAAAAGGGAATTAGATGCTGCCTCAACTGATAATACAATAGAAAAATCTAACATAGGAAGTGACGAATCTTCTAAACTACTTACATCATACCTAAGGGAAATTATAAAAGAATCACTTGAAGGAGAAATAACAAATGGAAAAGGAATTAGAGGCCAAATAGAAATAGTAAATAAAATTTTGAACACCTTGGGAAAAAGCGAAGACTTCAATCCATATCTTCCTGATGATAATGAAAAAAGTATTGAAAAGCTATTAGCAATCGTTGATAAGAAAGAAAATCAGAACTTAGGAAATAAGGCCATTAATGCGGAAAGACCCATAACATCCATATCACAAAGTTCTCTATTTACAGGAGCACAAAGAGAACCCAGTATGTATTCCGAATTGAAGAAGGAAATATTATCATCGGATAGAATAGACATCTTAGTTTCTTTCATAAAGTGGAGCGGTATAAGATTAATAATTGAAGAATTAAGAGAATTCTTTCAGAAAAATGGAAAATTGAGGATTATAACTACAACATACATGGGTGCTACAGATCTAAAATCAATTGAAGAGTTGAGTAAACTTAAAAATCAGGATGATGAAAGTCCAGAAATTAAGATTTCCTATGACACAAAGCGTACAAGATTGCATGCAAAAACATACATATTTCATCGAAACACTGGTTTTTCGACTGCATATATCGGGTCATCAAATCTTTCAAATGCTGCAATATCAAGTGGACTCGAATGGAATGTGAAAATCACTGAGAAAGACATGGATGAAACTATGAATAAAGTTAAAGCAACTTTTCAAAGTTACTGGGATTCTGATGACTTTGAACTTTACTCAAATGAGAAAAAAGCAAAACTGATTTCAGCCATTAATTTAGAACGGAATGTTGGAAAGGAGAATAGAGGAAGATTCATCGCAGAAATACATCCCTTTGCCTATCAGCAAGATATCCTTGACAAACTGGAAGCAGAAAGAGCAGTTCATGGTAGATACAGAAACCTCATAGTTGCTGCAACTGGAACAGGAAAGACTGTGATTTCTGCGCTAGATTACAAAAGATATAAGAATCAGAATCCTGGAAAGGCTAATCGCCTCCTTTTTGTTTCACACAGAAAGGAGATTTTAGAACAGGCAATGGAATGTTTCAGAAGTGTTCTAAAGGATCAAAACTTTGGTGAATTGGGTGTGGGTGATAACATTCCAAGTAGTCTTGAACATATTTTCATGTCCATTCAGTTGTTTAATTCAAGAGAGATGATAAGTAAAACGACAAGCGATTATTATGATTTCATTATTATAGATGAATTCCATCATGCCGCAGCTCCAAGTTATCAACAACTGCTTAGCTATTATAAACCTAAGATATTAGTTGGCCTTACAGCAACTCCAGAAAGGATGGACAGACAGGATATTCTAGCTTATTTTGATAATCACATTTCTGCTGAAATCAGACTTCCTGAAGCCATTGATAGAAAATTGCTTTCACCATTCCAGTATTTTGGGATAACTGATAACATAGACCTCAAAAATGTAAAATGGATTAAAGGAGGATATGATAAAACTCAACTAAGTCAAATATACAGTGATGGAAACAAATCCTCTACCGAAAGAGTGAGCTACATTGTAGATGCACTCACAAAATATGTAGATGATATAAAAAATGTGAAAGGCGTAGGTTTTTGTGTATCAAAATTACACTGCAGATTTATGGCTGAACAATTCAATTCTTACGGAATTAAGTCCGCCTATATTGACAGTGATTCTTCGAATGAAGAAAGAGAAAACGCTGGAAAGATGCTTAGTGAAGGTGAGATTAAATTCGTGTTTGTTGTTGATATATACAACGAAGGTGTGGACATTCCCCAAATAAACACAATCATGTTTCTTCGACCGACAGAAAGTCTTACTGTTTTCTTGCAACAACTTGGGAGAGGCTTAAGGATTTCTGATGAAAAAGAATGTTTGACAGTTCTAGATTTTGTTGGGCAGGCAAATAGAAGTTACAATTTTAGGGAGAAATTCACTGCATTGCTTTCGAGAAGCTCAAGAGGATTAGAAAGAGAAATCACTGAAGGGTTCCCTGATATGCCAAAGGGATGTTATATCCAGCTAGAGAGAAGAGCACAGGAGTTCATTTTAGAAAACATAAGACAAGCAGTCGGATCAAGATCTCAATTGATTTCCAAGGTCAAAACATTTACTTCTGATTCTGAACTGCCATTAACTTTAGAAAATTTTACAGAATATTACCATATGGATTTGAGAGATATCTATTCAAAGACCTGTTTTTCAAGGCTTAAGTCTGACTCAGGACCATCACCAGATTTTCATGAAAATCTGGAGCCTATTATGACAAAGGCATTCATGAGGCTTTGTTCAATAGATTCAAGGAGATGGATTAATTTCCTGTTACATGTTTTCAAGACTGAGAATTTACAGGATTTCCGTGAAATGTCTCCAGAAGAACAAAGAATGCTGAACATGTTTCAATATACAGTTTGGAAGAAATCGTTCAAGGATTCAGGGTTTGAAACCCCAGTAGAAGCTATTGAAAGAATCAAAGAAAGTAGTAACCTATTTGAAGAATTAATTGAATTGTTAGAATTTAGACTAAAGAAAATAGATTTCCTTGACAAACAAGTTGATCTTGGATTTGACTGCCCTCTGGATCTGCATTGCAATTATACAAGAGACCAGATTCTTATAGCAATGGACTTTGAAAATCCTGAAAATGTCAGGGAAGGTGTAAAATATATTCCAAAGTGGAACATAGACCTGCTATTTGTTACATTGAACAAGAATGAGAAAGACTATAGTCCTACAACACTTTATGAAGATTACTCCATAAATGAAACACTGTTCCACTGGCAGAGCCAAAGCACAACATCGGTGGATTCAAACACCGGAAAGAGATATATAAATCAAAATGAGTTAGGAAACAAGATCTTGTTATTTGTAAGGGAAAACAAGGAAGATAAAACAGGTGCATTTCCATATACTTTCCTAGGTCCAGTAGAATACTACAGCCATGAGGGAAGCAGACCAATAAACATAATATGGAAATTACAAACTCCCATACCTGGAAGGTACCTTGAGGTGACAAATAAGTTACTTTCTCCTTAGAGAGAAACTAGTTAAACGTGAGTGAAAACTATATCGATGTTTAAGAAATTTATTTATGCTGAATTAATAATATTGACAACTATGTCGATACTAGTATTATTCAGTTTGTTAAAAAGGCTTATGACTATCAAACGTATATGAGTGACAATATTTCAAAGAAGTTTTAGAGTTTATATCAATTGACATCTGATTTTATCAACTAAAAAGGCTTAGATGATAGAATAAATATCATTAATAATCTCCAAGATATGGGAAGATTTAAGAGTTAAATAATATTTATTTAGCAAATATTAATCTAATTCAGTTGATTTAAAATTCTTTCTATATTTTGCCAAAAGTTTTTAAATAGAACGATTAGTTCTATGTAATTTTACTTGTGGATAGGGAAATCCCTTTAAAATTTTTATATATACTGAAATTGGGCTTATCATCCTGTTACATTATTTTCATCTACCTTCATTCAAGAGCAACTGATTTAATCGCCTCTTTTTGCTTCTATAAAAACTCAACTCGTTATTGATTAGACTTTTCCTCATTTCTTCATACTCTGAATTTGTAAATACGTTTTCATGAACCCTAGACAGATTCTTTGCTCTTTCTTTATCTTGCTCTTTCAAATGCCCTTCTCCGCTTATCATATTAATTAAAAGCTCTTTTAATTTTTTGTCTTCATTTAAAAAATTGATTTCATCTTTATGTTCTTTTGGATCATGAAGAACTCCCAACTCTGATACTACTAAATCGGTTTTTTCAAAAAGTTTTATTTTTAAATTACTACTTTTGCCTCCTACATATGATTTTTCCGCAGATAGATCACTGGAGACAAAATTTGAATAATGAAGAGCAGATACGTCTGGATCTTCGCTATATACTCCAGAAACTCTGGGTGAATCAACTGTGATAAAACCTTTACCTTGTTCATGTAATTTGTCAATAACACTAATAACTTTATTAAATGCAAGATTAGTTCTAGTTAATGTTGAATAAGTTAAACCTATAAATGGAACCGTAGAAGAACTCATCTGCAAATAATCATCGATTTGCTTGTTTATGATCTTACTCTCTTCATGCATATCTACTACAGGGATAAACGGAAGATCTTGATTTTCTAAATACTGTCTAGCTTCTTTGGATAATATATCGTACTGTATGCAAAATCCATCCAACATTGAATTTCCATTGGAAAGTTCTTGAATGAGTTGAAAAATGAAATGAATCACCCGATTTTGACTTGAATTATTAAGGCTTTGGAACTCTTCTTTTCCATTTTTTGTAAATTTTGGAAATATTAACCTTAAAGGATCTGAGTTCCTTAGTCGTAATAGAAATTTTTGATATTTTGCGAGCATTATTCCTAGATATCCATTATTATTTAATATTAAGTTTATTGTTGATGGATTTATAAATTCTTCTCCCAAAAATAGCTTTCTAGTTCTTGTGAGTGGTATATCTGCCCCAATATTATCCTTCGCATTAATGTCAACCTTGGTAATGAATCTATTTGGAGATTCAACACTTCCACGGTTGTACTTTATCTCTAACCGGGAGATATCAGATTTTTCATCTCTTTCCTTAGGTATTATATTTATTCCCATGTTAATTCCTTTATCTTTGCTCTTATTGCGTAATACGGGTAGTTTCGATAAATATATGTCATTATACCTTTAGATGTCCACTCATCCCAATCGATTTTCTTTAACGTTAGATTACGAAATAGTTCTATTGGGATTTTATTTATTATATGATTTTCTTGCAAATTAAGTTTTCCTTTTTGAGAAATAACAAAGGTTTGATGGCCCTCGCCTTGCGAAATTACTTTTATGTAACTTTCCATTTTAAGTATTTCTTGAGAATCTGATACTAGTTGACTATACGGACCGAATTGATCAGGATGAAACAGAGGATCTGTCACATAATTTTCTGTGAAAACTTCTTTCCATGCCAAAAATACTTCTTTTTGCAATTTTATTTTACCTCTTATTGGACCGTTGCTTAAAATTACCATTATTAGGTCGGGTATAGTAAGCTTGTTTCCACCATACCGTTCTTTTTTAATTTTATTCCAATCAAACTCGATCTTTATTGACAAAATGATCTTCCTCCATCATACATTACTCTCACACTTGTAATTTTACCCTCGTTTTCGACTAACGCATAAACCTCAATTTTTTTTCCTTTTACACACATCTTTGATTTAAATCCTTTCTTTCCATTCTTACATGGATTTTCTCCTGTTTCTTGATATTTTTTTATAACTTGCTTCATTCTTGTCGTTAAACTTAGTATTGACTTTTTAATTTCATTATCTAACATTCCTATAGAGTTAAACAGTCTCAAGAGACTATCTGGAAACAGCAAAACTAAATTTTTCATAGATTCTTGAGGGATTTCTACTCTAATTGGGGGATTATTACTAAATACATCAATCTTTTGACAAGTTTTACAATAATAACTCTCAGAAGTTAGTGACATGTTAGAACCAATAGACCCTGTTTTTGTTAAAGCAACCGTCACTATCTTAATGCTGATAGACTTTGGCGACATACTAGAATCTCTACGAAGTCTCACTTCCTCAATGTTTGAAGAACCACAAAAGATACAAAATGATGTTCTTGGGACTTTTTTCATTATTATAGGGTTATTCGCATGATAATATATAATATTTCTTAAATCTCGTTGTGTCAAGCCGAAATATTGAATTACCACAAATAAAATAAACATAGTTTCACAAATCTCTTAAAATAAAAAGTGGCCCGTCGGTGGACCTCCAAGATATGACTTCTTTTACTTTCTGTAGTTAGTTTCAATTTCCCCTCGTTTCTATCTTTATAATAACAACTAAGATGTTCAAATATCAACAAGTCTAATTATTTTTTCCATACCATGATTAACCCTAAGCGATTTCTTTGTTAACATTTGTAAGAAATAGACAAATTAACTAAGATATACGCTGATCTAAGTCATTGGTTTACTTTGGTCCTGGAGTTGTATAAGCTAACTGTTTTTAGAGGATAGAGTGGCCATAAACCTTGGAATGCCTTTTGAAAACCTTACATTCTACAGATATATGGTTACGGTCATGGTTACAACATAACCTAACATTATCAAGAGTTAGTTAATTAGTTTCTTAGGATTATATTTTTTGTTGTATCACTTGTTGTGTAGTCCTTAATTCTTAGTATCTATGCGTTCTCCCTTCATATAGAAAATCTGAATTTGATAAGTCAAATTTTAAAATATACCAAGGTTCTCATATTATAGTTCCTTTCAAAAATTCTTAACCGAATAAATTCAGTACTCACCATAAACTGAAATATAAGACTAAAAATAGATTGACTATGAACCAGGTCGTTTAATAAACAATTGGATGCTCTTGTATAGATTGAAACATTATACAAATGCTGTATTTACCTTCGATCGAACTTATCATTTATCATTTCTATTAAACGGGATATAGTTTTTAGCGACATTCTTAATGATTCATTGTCAATATTTTCAAACTTGTCGGGAATTTCATTTAAAATATGCCAAAACTGTTTTGCCACTAGCGACTTATTGTATTTTACATTATTTTTTTCAGCAATATCTATAAAGCAGTTTACGATCTTTTTACCTTCGTTGCACAAACTTAATTCGAGAGAAGGAACTTCTTTTTCTACCGTAAGGTTAAAAGCCGATAGATAGAGAGTTTTGTCAATTAAGTCTTCAGAATCTCCATCCCTTCCTATAATATCTCTGATTTGCAAAATATATTTTTGTTTATCATCATTTGAAACTTTGTCGAGGACTTCGTGATCACTCTTTTGAGCACTATCTACTATTATAAGAAAATCAATTCCGGCCTTTTTGTAGAATTTTATGTATTCTAATACATTTGATATTCCTCCAATTTCATCCACTGAGTATAGGTCTTTACTCAGATATTTTTCCCCTTTGCGTTCCAAGTATTCGTTAAATGACAAGAATATTTCCATATCAGTTATTCCTTCAAAAAGCAAAGTCCTAGAACCCCCATATAGGGAATACCTTGCTGGTGAACCGATGTATTCTCTAATACGCGTTAAAATACCTGATTCTTTAGGTTCATTAAGACTTATTATTTTGGTTCCTTCATCAGTCTTTTTCTCTACTAATCTTATAATTTCTGGTCTCCAGGGATCAATAAGAGCTCTTTCGTGAGAAGTATATACAAGTTGAAGATTTTCTGATGTGCTTATTTCCTTTAGCAGTCTAAGTATGTCTTCTTTCCCTCTATCATGAAGACTAGTCGCTGGGTTATCTAATAAAATTACACTCATTTTAGAGGATTTAGATAACTTTGAAGAAATATCCATATAGAATGCTAACCACCATTTGAACCCTTCACTTCCTTCCAAAACAGAGATAGTGGCATTAGTTTGCAAGTCTTTTACATAAAATCTTAGATTGACATTATCTGAATCAACCTTGAATTCATATTTTTGCTGACTCCAAAGATTAGTCATAACTTCAGTTAGCTTTTTGGAAACGGTTTCGAAATAAGAAATTCTTATTTGAGGATCTTTGGTTCTCACATTTTGGACACCACTTGGTAGCAAATCCTGTGTAAGTAAAGCAATAGAACTAAAAGTTTCTGAGATTGAGGGGTCACTTATGTATTTATCTAAAGATATACTGTCTTCTAAATCAAACACATGATCCATATAATATATATTAGGTATGTTATTCAATATTGCTTGAAATGGTGACTTACTTAGCTTCTCTTTCTCTTCGTTGATTTCATTTTCAATTTCTTTGAGCCTTAGATCGATCTCCTTTTTATATTGAAGATCTCTTGGAATAGTCATTATAGAATTCCTTAGTGATTGGATTGCTAATTCACTTTCTTTTTCATCTCCAAAATTTGTTTTCTTAAAGGCTTTTAGTATATCATTAAAATTTCCTTCGTGAGTTCTTATATTGTTGTAGTTTCTATTAGTTACGTATACAAAGTTGTTTTGCAGTTCATTAATTATTTTCTCTATATTATTTGAATCTACTACTGAATTCTTTATCTCATTGTTGCCTATAAAAATGGAATAGTGACCATCAAGATATCTATTAAGAGTTATAACATCTGAAATTCTCTTATCCCGTTGGCTTAACAGAGATAGGTATTTATCATCGTTTTCCTCTAACTCTAATTTAGCAGTTACAACCTTAACATCAGACGCACTTATTTTCCCATTTGTTAATTTCTGAGAAATGTCGGAACCTCTGAATAGTTCTGATTCCTTAGGAATAACTTTTTGATCTAAAAGCTTGATACCTTCTAAAAAAGATGTTTTCCCAGTTCCAGTCATTCCTACCAAACATGTTAGTCCCTTTTCCAGTCTAACTATCCCACTATCTTTAATAGATTTGTGATTGAATACTGCCAAGCTTTTTATCCACATTGAACTTACATATTAAGTAACAAAATTTAATGATTTCCCTTTTGATTGACTAATGAGATGCCGTGACATAAATATTATAAAACTTCTATGAAAAAAGTTCTCCTGACATCCTCCCGATCTTCTGCAATCTTAATAACTTTATTGTCTGTGATATGTCTTCTGGTTGATTCTGCTTCTTTGCCCTGCTGGACATGGAAGCGATCTTTCTCTCTGTAAGTTCATCCATGGAATCCATGAATTCAACATTTCTTGACAACATGGTGTATACTGTTTCAGCAAGTATGCGTGCAACTGCAATGATTGCCATCTTCATTCCTGTCCTCCTTACAATATGCATGTACTTCTGCCTCATTCTTCTTGAAAATTTTATCACAGAATGAACAGCTGTCACAAGTATGAATCTGAGCATAGAAGGGCCATGCTTTGATATGTGCCCTCTTATGTCTCTTGATCCTGATTGATCCTGTCTTGGTGTTAAGCCTGAATATGATGCAAGCTTCTCCTTTGAACTGAATCTTCTTATGTCATCTATCTCAGATACTATTGCAACTGCAGAATAGACATTTATTCCTGGAACTGTCATGAGCAACCTTACATCATCTCTAACATTGCCATGCCTGGCCATCTGGTCCTCTATTTCAATGGCATCTCTCGTGAGATGGATCACAGAGGACAGCATGCGATTCAGCACTGTTCTTTCTGATGCACTTAACTTTGTGGATTGCCTTTCAATCTCCATAAGACCTGATCTTCCAAATATGTCTGTCTGCCTCAACGTAATTCCATGTGATGACAGGAGTGCATGTATCCTGTTCTTTATCCTGGTGATATCTTCGCCTATGGATCTCCTGTACCTTACCATTGATATGAGTTGATTAGATTCCCTTGATTGTACATGAACTTCTGGAAGTTCATTCAATCTGAGTAACTTGGCAAGCTTGTATAAATCCTCCCTGTCATTCTTCTTTGAGGACTTGAATATGATCGATAATTTGAAAGGATCTGCAAGATGAACATGGAAATCCATGTCCCTCAGCTTTCCTGCAATATATTTTCCTGTTGTTGATACCTCCAGTGCAATCTCAGGATTCAGATCAATATATCTTGATCTGAACTGTTCTAATTCATTTATATTATTCCCAATCCCATACTGTTCCATGATGTCTCCATCATCATCCAATTCCGTAATGTATACGGTACGTTTATGTACATCCATTCCAATCAGTATTCTGACCACCTCCAAGTGGTTGGTGTTTGTTTAGAATAGGAGATATTTCGACAGCCTTCTATTCACCCTTCTTTCAGGGTATTATGTCGAATC
>DAIDBH010000006.1:0-244859 GCA_027310185.1 Thermoplasmatales archaeon | reverse complement strand
TACAAATGTTAATGGATCATTTATCTTCATTGAATTGTATTTTTCCTTCAACGCATGATCAAGCAGGTCACTCATGCTGTAACATGCGTGTTTCATGAATAAATGTTACGGTGTTTTCTAAGAGGTTGTTAGAAATCCTCTATAGTTAAGGTATTGTAATAGTATAAGAAGCTACAGTAAAGCTTCATTGTCCGATAAAATGAAAAAGTGTCATAAGCATATGACAAATTATTATTTAGTCCACATTCAGAATAAGTTTTATGTGTACCTGGCAATTATATCTGAGGAATAGAGCTTGGTTTTACTTGAGAAACAAAAGATTCGGTGGCAATCTGCCTTTTAATTAATCAGGGCACAAGTGTTGAAGATCAACATGTTTCATTCAAAGGTTTGAATAAACGAGTATGTTAATTCTCTTCAATTCTAGAAAAGAAGAAAATCTGCTTTTAAATGGTTTCTGGAAAGAATAAATTATCTGTTATGTAACCATATCGTCCTATGGTGGTACCAATTTTAAGACTGTTGTATCCCATTACATGAATTTTAATATCATTTTCACTGCATATCCTAACTGCATCAGGATGAATGATCGCCCCCTCCATAGAGTATCTCATTGCCTGTTCATAGTTCATCTCCCTGATGGGGCTTATCAAATGTTCTATCTTAGGATCAGCTTGATAGATCCCATCCACATCCTTGAACAAAACAAGAACATCTGCCCTGAATTTGACTGCAAGGACTGAGGCCACATAATCACTGCTATTCCTCCCTGCTATGGCAATATTTCCAGATTCATTCAGTCCATAGAACCCAGTTGTTACTATGGTTTTTTTGCCAAGAAATTCTTCTAATTTTTCACTGTGAAGGTATACTGATCTGTCGAGGTCAATTTTATTCACATCATCTACCTTCCTGATAAATATCCCTGTATCTGTTGAATCCATGTAAATTGCATCATGATTATCTTCTAGATATATGGTGCAGATGGCTCCTGAGATTTGCTCTCCGAGTGATACATAAAAATCCAGGGTGCATTCATCTATTTTTTCTATAAAATCATCAACATCTGAGAACCTAATCATTGACAGTATCCTTTTAAACAGGATATCTTCCGTTCCAAGTTTCTTTTTAGACAACTCTTTAGAAAACTCTCTAATAAGCCCAGATACATATTCCGATCGATGGGAACCAAAATAAGCATCATAGAGTGCATCGGTCACACCCTTGAAAGCACTCACCACTATTACATTAAACGGCCAGAGTTCTGGTATCTTAGTGAGCTGATTTAGGGAATCTATGTCTGTAAGACAGGAACCTCCAACTTTCATGACCCTGAAACTCATGAGATCATTCCCCATGTCTTTGCGACTATCTCCCCATTCAAGATCGAGGCACCTGCTGCTCCTCTCACCAGATTGTTCACCAGAATTATCAGTGAGATATAATTCCCGGAGACCCTTATCCTGCCAACCTTTACCTGCATTTCTTTCATTAAATCATCTGAACCTGAATCCATAAGAGGTTGGGGCCTGTCACTACCGGGCAAAAACAGGATGCTTTGCCTGGGCAGAGAGGGAAACTTTCCCACCAGGGAGCCATTACCATATTTTTTGAACTTATTCAGTACTAATTCTTCTCCAACTTCTTCCTTCACTTCAACAGTAGCTGAAATCACATGTCCGATCCTCACCGGGACTCTTGTTGCTGTTGCACTAATGTTCAGTTTCGATTCATGAATTTTTCCATCACTGAACTTTCCAAAAATTTTCTTCGTTTCATTTTCGAGTTTTCTTTCCTCACCATTTATGAAAGGAATGACGTTGCCCAGAATATCCATGGATGGAATACCAGGATAACCGGCACCGCTGATTGATTGAAGTGTAGTTACAGTTAAATGCTGTGGATTCAGATCAAAAATAGGATCAATCCCGAGGCTTAACCCTATTGTACTGCAGTTCCCATTAGCAACTATATATCCATGATTGTCTGTGATCATATTGAAATGCTCACTGTTTATCTCTGGAACTACCAGAGGAATATCTGTGTTTAACCTGTTTGCAGAAGCATTGGTAAATACTCTCTGACCGAGTTTTGAAAGTTCCAGCTCTATAGGTCCAGCATTCAGGTCACTTATTGCACTGAATACCATATCATGCTTTCCGTTGACTATATTCTCAACGGTAGATTCATGAACCGTCATTTCTTCATTTTCATCAGGTCCAGATTTTATTGATAGTCCAGCGGAATTCCTGGAAGCATAGATCCCATCGACTCTAAACCATGGATGCTTTTCCAGAAGTTTAAGAAAGGTCTCACCTACCAGACCAGTGCATCCCAAAACGCCAACACTTAGTTTGTCCATCCTAAAACCTCTGGCAGGAACAACATTCCAAGAGAAAATTACCTGGAGTAATATGGGTGCCTTTGATATTCAACTGTCCCTTTATTTTCGTGTTTTTTTGATATTTTCCATCCAGTTTGATGAAGGTCTGTTGATTCATGATAACAGAGATTTTCCTTATATATTTCTTATTTTTCTCATATCTTATGATTACAGGTAATCCTAAAATTTATAACATCAGCAGTATATAAGTAAAACTTTAATCCACCCAGTCTATGTGATTCAATGAAAGATGAATTCAAAATCATAACAAGGGAAGAGAAAACTTTCGAAAATGGGCTCAAGGAAATAATAGCAATCGAATTCAGGGAACCAGCCATGATTAAATTCGAATCAGGTGAACCATTGAAAGATGGAGAATTACTTGAGGTAAGAGGGAGTTATGTTTATCATAACGGCATTCAAATTGGAAAAGTTAAGATAATGAAATCGGCCAAGGACGTGAAGGCTAGCCATGACTTTGACATAAAATATACGGGAGGATACTCACTGGATGGGAGCACAATCTTTCTGGATGAGCATTTTCCAGAAGAAATTGAGGTTGAGAACAGGAAAATCAACACAATGTTGACAATAGGCTATCACCACGAGCTGCCGGAAAAGTGGTTATCTGATGAAAAATTTGAGTATCCATACGCACATGAAAAGGCCACAGGTATAGAGAAAGAATTCGTCGAATCACTAGGTGTAACATGGAAAGGATACTGTTCAGTTGTAGACAGGAATCTGAGAAATGTATATTCAAAAACACTGGAAAAGTCTCCCCCATCGCTGGATCTTGCTCCTTACCTTTATTGCAGAGACAGGGAAGCCCTGAATGAAATCAGAAAGAGTTCGCCTGAATAGATATTTGGCTCAGGAATTTTTAATTTCATTATGTAGGAAGACAAATCTTGTCTGGTTGAAGCTCCTAGCAATTTCAAGATTCTCAAGTCTCTGTCTTTTCATCTTTCTTCTTATCCTGTTTACCGTAATTTTCATGTCCCTGAAGTAATGGTTAATATTGAAATAAACCTCGGCTTCAGTTATCCTTATGGGGCATTCACCAATGTAGTTTAATGTTCCCATGGGATCCTCCGGATTAATAACAACCATTGCAGATCTCCCTATGAAATATCTGTGAATTATCCCACCCCTTATAACTCGATAGGCCTCCTTTGCATTGACCCTTGAATAGGCCTTGCCTGCAAAGCTAAGATATGACTGAAAATTCCTGTTTGACTGCCCAGTCCCAAACACAATGTTTTCAGCTTCACCATTTATTATTCTCCCCATTGCCCCAAGTACCTCAGAGTATGCGAAAAGTGAAATTATGGAAGTATTTGGCAATCCATTTCTTATATTTACCGATATATCTCTGTACATGCTTTTCTTGACAACATCTTCAAAAAAATCTGACATATTCAATTCTACGACGATCTCTCTAAGTGAAAACTGTTATTAATTTATTTCTAGTTTGGTTCCTGCATTACTTTATCTCTTTAAGCTGGATATCCATTTACCTTGAAAATAGAAACAGTAATAACTTTATTGAATATTATGAAGCGATGAAAGGAATAATCCTTCACGGAGGCACAGGGACAAGACTCAGGCCACTCACATACTCCGATGTTAAACAGCTCCTAACGATAGCGGGAAAACCTACAAGTGAATATGGTCTCCTGCAGATGATTGATATTGGAATTAAAGAAATAGGAATAGTCATCGGCAAGATAGGTGGAGAAGAGGTAAAGAAATATTATGGAGATGGATCGAAGTGGAATTCATCCATAGAATATGTTTTTCAGGAAAAGCCCCTGGGTATTGCCCATGCCATATCACTGTGCAGGAATATAACAAAGGATGATGACTTTCTGGTTTATCTTGGAGACAACGTGATCCAGGATGATCTCACTGAATCCTACGAAAAATTTCAAAAGGAAAAATTTGACGCATTCCTCATTCTTGTACAGGTCAAGGACCCATCCAAGTACGGTGTTGCAGAAGTAAAGGGAAACCTGATAACCAATTTAAGGGAAAAGCCAAAGGATTCAAAGAGTAATCTTGCTGTTACTGGAATCTATTTTCTAAGAAGCTCTGTTTATGGTTACATAGAAAAACTGGTACCATCAGCAAGAGGTGAATATGAAATAATGGAAGCACTGCAATCCATGATCCTCGATGGGAAGAAGATAGGTTATAAGATAATAAAGGGATGGTTCAAGGACACTGGTACAGTGGAAGATTTCATCGACTGCAACATGCTCGTTCTGGAGGGCATGAAGGGTAACAACGATATGGAAAATCGGAATATCAAGGGAAGGGTTGAGATGGGTACAAATCTGGTTATTGACTCTGCCACAAAAATACTCGGTCCATGCTATATCGGAAATAACGTCAGCATAGTCAATTCATTTATCGGTCCATATACTAGCATAGGTGACGGTTGCACGATAAAGGGTATTGATATAGAGAATTCAATCATAATGGAAAACTGCAAGGTGGAGTTTGAAGATGGCAGGATAATATATGAAAGCATAATCGGCCCCTCATGTTCAATCAAATCAGGCAATTCCAAGACGAGGAGAACAAAACTGGTTCTTGGGCGTGACTCAAAGGTGGAACTCTAAATGAAAATTTTAATAACAGGGTCTACAGGCCAGCTTGGAGCAGAAATGGTGAAACTTTTCGACGATGTTGTACCATCAGAAAGAAAATTACTGAATCTCGAGAATCCATCAAAGGTATATGAAGCTCTAGATAGAATTAAACCTGCAGTGATCATAAACTGTGCAGCCATGACAGATGTGGATGCCTGCCAGACTAACAGGGAAAGGGCATATAACATAAACGCAGTATCACCTTCTGTCATGGCAATGTACGCTATCAAGAATAACATACGGTTCATTCATTTCTCAACGGACTTTGTTTTTAATGGTGAAACAGGAAATTATTCAGAGGATTCTGTACCAGATCCCATAAATTATTATGGCATGAGCAAAATAATGGGTGACATGGCAGTTGAATCGGTTCCCAACCACCTGATAGTCAGAACATCAGGGGTTTATGGTGTTAAGAATAATTTTCCGGTAGTGGTATACAAAAGGTTGAAGGAGGGAAAGGAGGTCAGGGTAATTGATTCATATTACTCCCCAATACACTCCAAAAATTTGGCCAGGGCTGCATCTGAACTTATTAAGAATAACTTCAGTGGTAAGATAAATATAAGTGGTGAAAGGATATCAAGAAAGGAATTTGCGCTCAGGATTGCAGATTTTTTCAAGCTTGATTCTACAAAAATTATAGAAAGCCAGGAATTTTCAGGGCAGGTTGCCAGAAGGCCCAGGGATTCATCCCTGAATATTGATGAAGCAAGATCAATTATAAAATGGGATTTTTACAGTGTGAAGGCAAATCTTTCCCAGATGGATGTAAAGAATCTATCACTGTAACATTCTGCAACCAGAAGGTATCTGGCGGAATAATTATTACCTTCTAATGCAAAGATAACTGGAAGCTATATAAAAAATGATATAGTTTCTATATATATCTATATATGTTTCTTTATATACTAAAAATTTTTAAATATGGGATTGCAATGTCCTAGAATGGTAAATTACCACTTTCTGAAGAAACTTATGGTCATAGGGGAAAGACAGTCTCTTATGAATATGGAAAAGTATCTCTCACTGGCACAGGAAAATTCAAACCTGCTCATGGAAATCTTTGAGAAACCGGAAAACGATATTCAGAATATGGTTAAGAAAATTGGATTGAATGAAAAAGAAGCAGATGAAATTACACTGAATCTGAAGAGGGATATTACTTCAGGGGCAATAGGATCAACCCTGATGGACAATTTCCTAACTCTTATAGAGAAGTTTGATGATATAATCGATAAGACTTACTGGATTGCAAGGGAAATGTCAAGGGCAAAGGATAGTTTCATTGCAAATGGATTCCACATGGAGCCTATAAAGGGCTTTTATACAAATTTCATAACTATTCTGGAAATAAATCTTGAGGCTATAGGCAAGGTAAATAAGATGCTTGAGGTGGCAGATATCGATCAGGTCAAGGAAGTGAGGGGTAACATACAGGAAATGGAAGAAAAAGTGGATGAAATAAAGGATGGGATCATAGATAGACTTTACAGGACATCCGAGAGTATATCATACCTTATGTTCAATCACATAAATTCCATAGTTCACACTCTTGATGACCTTCTTGATAACTGTGAGGATATTTCTGATCTTGTTCTCAACACAATGCTTTCAGTATCAAGATGATCTCTCTTTATATTGCAATTGCACTTGTTGGAATACTGAGTGCAGTAGTCTCAGGTAACAATATTTCAGCAGCAGTTGGAACCATTATTGGCTCCCGCATAGTTTCAAGAAACTTTGGACTAACTTTAGGGGCAGCAGGTTTTTCAATAGGGCTGATCACAGAAGGAAGATTTCTATCAAACTCTCTGTTCCTTATTATGCCAGAAAGGAGCAACCTGATTCTCATAGTGCTTGGTGTATCAATAGTCATGTTTATTATTGCAACATTTGCCAGGATCCCACTTTCTCTCATAATGGCAATAGTAGGCACATCCATTGGAATTGGGCTGAAAACAGGATACAATTATGATTCGGTGTATATTACAATGATAATCGCCCTATGGATTCTGGCTCCTGTTCTCGCCATACTGTCCTCTTATTTTCTCAATCTCAACCTGAACAGGATAAGTGTGAAAAATGTATGGAAAACTGCAAGGTTCTATAAACTATTTCTTGTATTGATCTCTTTCCTGACCGCATTCTCTCTTGGAGCCAACACATTTGGTCTTCTAGCCTCACTTGGAGGATCATCTGATCTCACTATCCTTATCATGATAATTGCAATATTTCTTGGAGCTGCATTCATGAGCAGCGGGGTTATCAGGAGAGTATCACAGGACATGTATGGGATGAGATACCAGAACGCAACCGTTTCCCTTCTTGTGTCAAGTCTCCTGGTAGAGGGAGCTACATTTTTCTCCCTCCCCCTTCCAAGTACACAAACACTCACGTCAAGCGTTTTTGGTACAGGCCTTTCTTATAAAACGAAGGCTATGCAGATGAGACCATTCTTGATCATTGTGATCATGTGGATCGTATCACCAGTTCTTGGCATGATCCTGGGATACATCATTGCGTAGTAAATCCAGCAAATTCATTTTATCCGTTTTCTAGAAATCATATAGTGTTGTCTTGTTTACCTTCAGAAAGTATCTGTCATAGCTTTCCATGAACTTCTTTCTTGAGGTAAACTTCAACCCGATCATTTTTATGCCATCTGCAGTTTCTTCTAGAAGACCTGCCTCAACACCTTCACTTAATAACTTGCTAATGGACTCCCAAAGCTCGTAAGAACTCATCCCAAGACTTCTATTAATCGTCTCCTTGGTGACCTCTGCAATTAAGTCATTTCTCAATATCGCCCTTCTTATTCCCATTACTGACCTGAGTATGCAGAATTTCTCATAAACTGGCATTTTCTCGTAATAAGGGAATGGATAAAAACTAACTACCTCAACCTCTTTCTGCTGATCCGAATAGTTCTCAATTACCTTTGATCTGTTCCTTTCTGAAGCAATCAGGTAATTTTTGGATGGATCGAGGTCCAATCCAGCATTTTTTCCGAGGCAAACATTAACAATCCTTTTACCCTGGGTGAGTGAATCAGGTGAAATATTCCTGATCTTTCCTGAAAAGCCATTCCACATAATTATTTGACCCTTATTATCCACCGTTTCCAGAAAAAAGCTCTGCCTTTCGCAGTTGAACACTCTTATATGCACTGGTGTGAAGCCCCAGCATTCAAGATAAGAAAAGAGGCCTGAAATCACGGCATGAAGTCTGCTTTTTTCCTTCTCTTCCCTATGAAACTCACTTAATAGTGGATCTAGTTCCAACAAATATCCCTCCTGCTTTTTCAACAATTTCGCTCATTACAATCAATGTGTTCAGATCCGTTGAGTTCATGGATACAAGGCTCAGGTTGGTTCCCGTAAATGCTATCTCTATCCTGTGGGTCTGGTTACTTGCAAACGCATAAATCAAGTTTTCCCCGTTCCTGAATCTTCTGCTTAATGTAATTCTCCTCTTCCCTAGCCTCAATTTCAATCTCTCAAAAACTTCACTGCTGGCAGAGTAATCAGAAATATATGGCCGTTGTATCATGTTTTCAGTGGTAGATTCTGCACTTCTGTTCAGGGGAAAATTTTTGAGAGCCTCCGACAAGTATTGTGCTGTTAGTTCTCCCATGGTTGATATGATCTCCCTATCGTTTGACCATATTCTTGAAAATCTGTCGACACCGAAATAGGTTCTATCCTTCCTGAAAACACAGGTCCTGAAACTGAAGCCATTCTTCAGGAACTTAAAAATGACATCATAGGAAATCAGAGTCAGGGCTGAGGAAGCTCCCAGATACTCTCCCTCCTCGCCTTCCAATTCTACAGTAGATGGATAGAAACCAGAACCCTCCATATCCGATGCCAGTCTTGCAAAGACATTTTCTGGCATTATAAGGAAGTCACTTTCCCTGATCTTTGGGGTCTTTCTACTTCTGTATGATATGATCTTAAGGTTTTCGGAATAGGGAAATACAATATGTTCTGAAGAATACCCATCAAGGCTCATTTCCTGACCAGTGATAAATTTCATTATATAATATCCACTGTTTCCTCTGAGGTTATTCTTTATCATCTGGGATAACTTAATCTGTTCCAATAATTCAACAACGATTTAAGGTATATATGATTTTTCAGATAATGAAACATTGGTTGTCAGACACATAAACCAAAATAAATTAAAATCAATAATATATTAAACTGAAACTGGTTTTTGAAAATCCAAACCAATAATTATAAGAGTGAAAGTTATGGCCATGACATTGTCCCTTATTGAAATGATTGAATTCGCAGGTTACAGCCTTGCAGCTATGTTCGCCATAATGAATCCCATAGGGGCAATACCGACACTCGTTTTTCTAACAGATGGATACAGCAAGAAGGAAAAAATGGCAACAATCAGGAGAAGCATTTACATGGCTTCAGGAATGATTATCGGTTTTGTTCTTGTAGGATACTATATATTTGAAGGACTGGGAATAAACATAAATGACTTCAAGGTTGCTGGTGGAATCCTGCTGTTCAAAGTTGCATTTGATATGCTTCAGGGGAAGACATCGAACACAAAACTTACAAGGGAAGAGAGTCAGGAGGGAAAGCAGCAGGAAGACGTAGGAATAGTACCCATAGGAACACCACTGCTTGCTGGTCCCGGTTCAATCACGACCGCCATACTTCTTAACGCAAAGGCAAATACTATTCCGCTAAAATTCAGTTTTGGCATTGCACTTGTGATTCTGTTCGTAATTTCATATCTCATTCTGTACTTCTCCTCTTCCATTGCTTCGAAAATAGGAAAGACTGGAACAACAGTTATTTCAAGGATAATGGGGCTCCTGCTTGCATCCATAGCAATAGAACTCATAACTACAGGCATAATTGCAATAGCCAGTGGCATATAGGATCGCCAAACTGTAAAGTTACTATCATTCAGTGAATCATATCCAGAATTTTCGATAGCCACTCCATTCTGTATTGTCCACCCACAACAGGTTCATCAAGAGATGAATACATAAAGTCACTCACCGTCAGAGAAGAAACTATCCTGAATATCTGGTTGTTCATGCCCTGAGGGACGACAGATAATATCCTCTCACCACTGGCATGCTTAAGGAACCATAAAACATCCAGTATATTTTCGTGATCGAAAGAAGAAGCCAGCTTAATTGCCACATTCCTGAACTTCGCAAGTTGCTCAAACTTAGCCCTGAATTCCAGAGGATTCAGGAAATGTGAGGATAGAATGGTTCTATTTCCTGGATAATTAAAGGAAATTCTCCTAATTATGGATACATCAATATCCAGAATTGAATTTTCCAGTCCAAGGGGAATTTTATAAGCTTTCTCTGCTAAGAATGGCTGTCCTGTCCTGTAGGTGAAAATGTTTGGTATCGAGTAGTCGTTTACCATCTTCATGTATTTTTCAATATTATCATAATCAAAGGTACCAAGGTCCATCCTGAACTCAGGTATGAAATTAAAATCTTCAAGCTTTTTTGAGATGAGTCTAATCTGATTCTCATAATCTTTCTCTGGAATAACAGACGCTACAATTATGGATTTACCATTTCTTTTTCTCAGTATGTCTATATTTACCAATATTCACACTTATCTACCCATACGATTTCATTATAATAACTTGACATTGATTCGGAGCTAACCTTCTCACTTTTAGCTGGAGGATTGCAAAATAAACTCTGTATCTCCAAGGGTCTAAACTTTTATTAATTAAATCGCTATGGCTCAGTGTTGAAGCTGACAGAAAATAAAATTATGAATATACTGGAGGTTTTGAGTAAAATGGATATGGTAGAAATTAAAAAAGGTGGAAAATACAAGGTAATATCTAATAGCGGAAAGGATGAGCCAATGGAGACAGATGGTGAATTTGTAGGATACACAATTCTAGGTGAAGAAGGTGCACTGGTCTTCAAAGTTTCCGGTGTAGAAAAAGTTCTTTTGAGGTTGATTCCTGTGTCAAACCTGATCGCCATTGATTTTGGTGAAGATGAAGTTGTTACACAGGGAAAATCAAAGACCAATCATGATTCAGTAAATTATATAAGCTGAATACATCTATATTTTTTTGAGCACATTCGAAATAAAAACTTATTTACTCCTAACTTCTTACGCACCTATGAGCAATGTTCCTGAAGATTTGAAATATACCAAGACCCATGAGTGGGTTAAAGCTAATGGTAGTGAAGTTGAAATAGGAGTAACTGACTTTGCACAGAAACAGCTTACTGATGTCGTCTATGTGGATCTGCCAGAAGTTGGAAAGGATATAAAAACTGGGGATACCCTGTTGACTGTTGAGTCTGTTAAATCTGCTGAGGAGGTTTTCTCACCAGTTACTGGAAAAATAACTGCAGTAAACAGGGAACTGGAAGGCAAACCGGAATTGATCAACCAGGAACCATACAATGCATGGCTGGTCAAAGTTAAGCTGACTGACGATGTAAAAGGCACATTAACCGCCGAAGAGTACAGGAAACTAACTGGACAATGAAAAATAGAGAAGATACTTACTATAACAGGGCTAAAAAGGCTGGTTACAGAAGCAGAGCTGCCTATAAACTCATAGAGATTGACAGGAAATTCGAGATCCTGTCAAGGGCTCATTACATTCTGGAAATTGGATCCTCACCTGGAGGGTGGACAGATGTTTTAATGGAAAGAAATCCAGAATATCTTTTGTGTGTTGATATAAGTGCGAAAAAATCTGATATCATGCCATTTTCCATCAGGGGAGATGTTACTAAAGAATCATCCTGGAACGATATCAGGAATTATCTTGACGGAAGGAAGATGGATCTCATCCTGTCAGATGCCATGTCTCACACCACTGGACAGCATTCACTTGATCACGCATCATCAGTAGATATATGTACATCAATAGTGAAATATGGCATGGATGTACTCAGAATTGGTGGAAACATGATGGTAAAGCAGTTCCAGGGGGAATACACAAAGGAATTCATGAATCAGTTCAGTGGATTCTTCAGGAGGAACTATATTACCAAGCCCATGGCATCAAGAAGCGAAAGCAGTGAAATATACATAATATTTGCTGGGCTTCTCGATCACACATAATTTGTTCTTCTTTTCACTTCGTTGTTGAATTCATACTCTATGATTGCAAAATATCTTCTTTCGCTACCCTCCTTGAATATTCTGTAAAGATTCTCAGAAATAGCCTCTTCTCTCATTTTTTCCATATTCCCCATTGCCTTAGTCTTCTCAATCTCCTTTCTCCACTGGAGGACAAACTTTTCTGGAGACTCCATATCGAAGTTCCTCTTCTTGAGTTTCTTCTTTTTCGTGATATATCCAACCATCTGGGAAACTGTATATTCCTCTTCATATCTTGTACCGAATGTTTCCTCATCAACATCCAGTCCTTTCACCGGGATATTGTTCGCCTTTGCGTAAATTATTGTCTGAGTGAAAATCGGTGGAGGAACCTCAACTGGTCCAAACTGAGATAGAAGTGTACCGTAAATAAGCTCGTAGTCACTCATGTCTATCTCGAAGGGATCATCCACAAAATTCTTCAGGCCTTCAACTTCTTCTGGTGATATGCCCATCATTATTACTTCCGGTTCAAAGGATTCAAGTTTCTCCTTTACTGCATTGCCATCAGAAACAAGACCCTTTATGCCAAAACCCACAATCATAAGCTTTTCTTTGGATCTGATCTCAATAAATTCCATTTACTGAATACTCTCTTTAATTTTCTCTATACGCTTCTGGAAATTTTCCAGGCTTCCCAGTTCAAGTAATTCCTTGAAAGTTATGACGCTGCATCCTCCTATTATCTCCCTTGAGGTATCCGTTGTTGAAATAAGCACTGGCTCTTTCTCAAGAATATTGCAAATGTTTCTTATGTAGGCTATCTTTTTTGTTTCAAATTTATTCTTTTCTGAAATTCCCATTATGTATACCAAATCTGACTGTTCTTCACTTAGCGCATCGAATGGGAGTTTCCTGAAGAATTCGGTAATCATTCCAAAGCCTCCCATCACCTGTCTTATGCCTTTTATGAATTCATTGTCAGACTCTTCTGAAGCATTGTCAAGTTTGGTCTCCCTCAGTGTTTCTCTCAGGTCTATGCTTCTGCTGATGTCCTCCCCAAGAAGCGCCCTTAATTTATTAAACACATCGAGTGTTGTAGAATTGCCCGTTTCATACAGTGAAATAGATCTTCTTGATATACCAATTTTTCCTGATACATAGCCTATAGAACAGCCCTTTTTTGCCCTGAGTTCCTGCATTTTTTTCCCATCAATATTCACGTAATATCCACCAGGACCTGAATACATTGTTGGCCTGTTACCTTTCACATATTCTCTGAAAGTTTCAATAGTCATGATTGGGATTTTGTGCCTGAAGTACATTACGTTATCTTCAAGTTCTCCCGACCCTGATCTGTAACCAATAATAATCGGAACAAGGTCCATGCTGGTTGATAATCTGTACAATTCTGAAGCCATGTCGATTTTCAGTGTATCTACGTTATAAACACTTTTTAGGATGACAGTCTCCTCACTACCCTTAGCTAAAATATCAAAGCTGAGTGACCCTTCCATATCAATCTCGATTGGTAAATAGTCATTTGCCCTCAGAATTGTCATCAAATTCCTGTTTGCCCAGGTACGATAGTCTTCCACTGAGCATGTAAATTGCTAAACTCATATATTAGTTTTATTTTTATTTACTGCAATTTTAATTAATTATCCATCCATTATCCCATAAGAAATTTCTCCCTGATTCTTGAGATGGCTTCATCTGGCCCTTCGGAATCCCTGATCTCATAAAGGTCCTTTGGAGCCTCACCGAGAGTAGCTTCCACCCTGTCAAGCAACCCTCTTCGGAAAAGATGTATCCTGATTCTGTCTCCAGGTTTATAATCTTTCAGGCCGTCGATAAACATAGATTCCCCTCTTTCTCTCAATGGTTTCAGAAATCTTGAGTCCATCCTGAAACTGTCTATTGCAACTATCTCATCTTCGGGCATAACTCCAGCCTTCTGACCTGGAGAATCTTCCATAACAGAATATACTGTGGTCTTATCCTTTTTAACAATTAATCCAAGAAATGGAAGCGTCTGGTTGTATCCCTTATCCAGTCCATCATATTTTTCCTCCAGAACCATCCCTATTTTCTTCAGTTCTGATACAAAATCAATACTATCTGTACCCCTCACATATTTTGCAAAGAATGGTCCAAAATCCAGGGATGATACCTCAGACAGTGTAGTCAGCAGGTCTTTTTCATTGAATCCACGGCCATCCTTGTTGTATTTTTCTATCATATGCCTGAATACATCATCAAGACTTTTCTGGCCCTTTGTATATTCGCATATCCTTGAACTTATCATGAAGCCAAGTATTTCTCCCTTCAGGTAATAGGAAACATAACTGTTCAGGTTATTTGGGGATTCACGGTATAGCTTTATCCACGCGTCAAAGGAAGATTCGGATGCAGATTCATACCTGGTTCCAGGGGTCATATCATATGCCCTGAAAACCTCTGATATATGCTTGAAATACTCTTCTCTTGAAATAATTCCACTCCTGAGCAGGATTATATATGCATAAAAGTTAGTGATCCCCTCAGATACCCAGAGCAATGTACTGTAATTCTCCTCTCTGTAATTAAACGGGCCGAGTTCAACAGGCCTGATCCGCTTTACATTCCACAGGTGAAAATACTCGTGCGAAACAACTGAAAGAAATGACTGGTAATCCCTTTTGTCCCCAAATGCAAATCTGTTGAAATCTATGGTGTTTGAGTTCAGGTGCTCCAGACCACCAGACCCTCTATCAGTAAGGTGCATTATGAACACATACCTTTTATAGGGGAGGTTCCCGAATATTGTTCTGGATGTTTCCACTATTTTCCTGACATCTTCCACAAGTTTATCTGTATTCTCGTTTCCCTTTCCATAGAGCGCAATTTCGTGCTCCCTTCCATCTACAGTGAAAAGCAGAGAACGGTGCTTTCCTATCTCTATTGGGGAGTCGGCAAATATATCATAGTTTGTTGCCCTGAACCTGTTGTCACCAATTTTTTCAAGACCGGTAGAAACCTTCCAGTCCTCATATGGCTTGATGATCAACTCTATGGATTGATCCTTATATCCTTCTATATACATGAAAACGTTTGTTCCATTGAGATATCCGTGGGTTGTATCCAGATGACTTCCTCTTACTGAGAATTCTCCAGCATATACCTCATATGAAACACTGAATGTCTTATTATTTCCGTTTATTAATTTCCACGTGGATTTATCCTTTCTCTGAATTTCTATATTTTCATTTTCTGGTGTTCTGGCTCTCAGCATTCTAACGTTCCTGGCATAATCCCTTATGGCATAGGAGCCCGGTGTCCATGCAGGCATTGTTAACATAGTTATATCTTCTGACACTGAGTCAATGTTCATTGTAACCTGAAAGAAGCCGTTTTGGGGTTCCCGCATTTCTAATATATATCCCAATTTCATTATTTTATCACTCTCACATTTTCAAAATTCATTTAAATCTTTCTCTTCTTTCCCTCTGCCATAGATTCTGCAAAATATGTTATGAACATATCAGCACCTGCCCTGAATACAGAGGTAACATATTCATTTATGGCGGACTCTGATATGAAGCCATTTTTCACTGCATTAATTATCATGTTATATTCACCGCTGACTCCGTAGGCTGCCAGAGGTCTATTGAATAAGGTAGACGCCTCCCTTATTACATCCATATAAAACAGTGAAGGCTTAACCATAATGATATCTGCCCCCTCTTCTATATCAAGCTCAATTTCCCTCATAGCTTCTTTTATATTTGCCGGGTCCATCTGGTATGTTTTTCTATCTCCGAAAGACGGAGTAGATTTTGCTGCATCCCTGAAAGGCCCGTAAAGTGAAGAAGCATATTTCGCCGAATATGCCATTATGGGAATATTCTCAAAACCGCTCCCATCCAATGCATTTCTAATTGCACCTACCTGGCCATCCATCATACCACTTGGAGCTATAATATTAGACCCAGCCTCTGCCTGACTCACCGCAATTTTCCCATAGTAGTCAAGTGTCTTATCATTCCATACTTCTTTCCCTCTTAGAATACCACAGTGGCCATGGTCTGTATATTCACACATGCATAGATCGGTGACGACAAGAAGTCCACTATCCCTGAATGACTTAATGCTTCTCTGTATAACACCGTCTTCCGCAAAAGACTGGGAACCCTCACTGTCCTTATTTTCAGGAATGCCAAACAACAGTACAGTGTTTATGCCAATCTTTTTCAAACGTTTAGCATATTCATCAATGCTGTCTAGCGTCTGCGTGAATATGCCTGGCAGGCTCCCTATTTCCTTAGGTTCAATCAATGTTTCATCTATAAAAATGGGCATGATCAGCCTGTCCAGGCTGAGTTTCGTCTCTCCCGTCAAGTTTCTCAAAATTTGGTTCTCCCTGAGTCTTCTTGGTCTGTACTCTGGAAACATATAAGCAAATGACTGTCGATTATAATAACCTTGTAATTGGAAACGATGAAATATAAAAATGAAATTTTCAGACAGACTCTATGAGATCATAGGAAGGCCATCCGCTCTGATCAACCAGAGACTGCACAGAAAAGTGCTTATTTCCACCAGAATTAAGGAAGATAAATCCATCTTTATCCCGAAGGTGCAGGGAGAATGTTGCATGATGACTCAATTTCTTGTAAAAATCTTCATCGCATATCATGAATATTGTACCTGTAAGACGTATTTCATTCAATATAGTAAGGAAATCACCTATGAAATTTTCACCGTAGGTAAAATTTAGGAAGTCTGTGGAAAAAATATAAACGTTAGGTCTTTTGGATGAACCCGTAAAATACTCTATTGCCTCACTTGTAAAATCCTCTGTCATTTTTGCTCCTTCGAGATTTATGACGGAGGGATTTGTTCTTTTTGTTTTTTCTGCAGTTATATAATGCTTCAGCTGTTCCGGTTCCATAGTCAGATTCAATATTTTTGCTGATTCATAACTGCTTGAGGATACATCTATCACTCCTCTTCCCTCAGATATAGTTCGCCTAACGAGAGAATTCTTAATCAGATTTACGGCAATGTCTGTCCTGTCAGATATTTCCATTCGATGAATCAGTACAAGAGAACCAATGTCTACTGTTCTCTTGTTCATTGGAAGCACCTTCGAAATTGCTGAAACTCCCATGTCTACAGCGTCTTTGTTCTCCCCAATGTCAGAAAATACCGGTACCTTCTGGGTAGGGTAAGACACTGAAATTATTGGAAATAATGTAAATCTTCCATTCAGGAGGGAGTATGAAAAGAAAGGGGTAGAACCAAGGGATAAACCTCTTAATTTTTCAATTCTCATATACCTGATCATGTAATTCCTGTCTATTTCCATGCTAAGGCTGATAACTCCATCAGAAAAATATTCCAGTTTATCGTTCTGTGTCGACTCCAAAACAACAATGAGTCCAGCTCCACTCTTTTCAACCAGATCATTCTGTAATATGCTGAATAATGTAGTTTCATCAATACTGTATTTCTGCGCAATAGCCTCAATTGAGTCCAGAATTACAACAGGACCCAGTTCAAAATTTTTCTCTACAAATGTGTAAATGGCATTGAGCTCAGGTATAACCTCCTTTATATCAAATATTAATCCACTGGAGCCTGTGAAATCAGAATTAAGGTTTTTCTCTTCGAGGAGTTTTTCAAGTTTTTTAAGCGATTCAGTACTTACATATTTAAAATCTTCAGTATACGAAAAATTTTCTTTATTAATTCTATAAGAAATCTGTTCTATAAAGGGAAAAGCATCCTTCAGTGGTTCGTCGTTGAATCTTGAGGAAAGAAAATGTATTGGTTGGCTTTCATATAAGCGGGATGCTAATTCAAGACTGAATGTTGTCTTACCCGTACCGGGTCTGCCCTTGATTATAAGTGACTTTCCAAATTTCTGGTTAAAGAAATCCCGAAACACTTCAAATGGATCTTCCATTAAGTTTTAACCTCTTATCTTGCATTGAACTTGGTTCGCAATACTGTTATGTGTAATTTAAATTGGATTTAAACATTTTGGTTTTAAATTTTACAGTACAACCTAAATACCTATATTTTGAAATCAACATGATATCAGACATATCCATGCCAATTAGTACTGGAATAGGTTGGTATTACTATATTATTGGTAGATGTATTAGAATCAACTATATTACTATTATCAAAAGGTGTTTTACGCACCCTTCTAAAAATTGTTTTAAAATGCACGAGCGGGAACTCCTATTTTTGCAGGATGGGATATTTTGATGTGTGCCTGCAGAAAGAAGTGAAAAATGTCGGATAGCATATTGTTTCATGCGTGCGTGCAGCCGTAAAGTTAGATGGCTTAGTATGAAGGACACAGTACCTTCGGACTGAGGGGAATTCAAGCCCGTGGAGATTTTTCTAGCAACCTCTGAAACGGGAAGCTCACTGCGAGGGTGGGAAAGGAGGTCACGGTGAAACATTTATTAGATTTGATAAATTCTTTCATGAGGTTCAAAGATTAAAAAAGTCTAATATAAGATTAGCTAGTATTATAAAAAGATAAATAACCATTTAACCCTTAAAGTAATACTGACAGCATGAGATCTAAAATATCCGTAATAGGAGCGGGAAATGTTGGAGCTACAGTTGCACAATTTATTGCGCTGAAGGACCTTGGTGATGTCTATTTATTTGATGTGGTTGATGGAATTCCAGAAGGAAAAGCACTCGATATGATGGAGGGCACACCTCACTGGGGTACAGATCTGAATATTAAGGGATTTACTACTGTTGATCCGAAGAATTATGAGAATATGAAGGGCTCTGATGTTATTGTTATAACTGCCGGACTTGCAAGAAAGCCAGGAATGAGCAGAGATGATCTGCTTGCAAAAAACATAGCAATAATAGCTGATGTTGCAAAAAATGTCAAGAAATATTCCCCGGAATCTGTAATTGTAATAGTGTCAAACCCGGCTGATACCATGGCTTACGCTTTTCAGAAGGTCAGCGGAATAGATCCAAAGAGGATAATAGGTCTAGGTGGCTCACTAGACAGTTCAAGGTTCAGGACATTCCTCGCAATGGAACTCAACGCATCAGTTCAGGATGTAAACGCATTTGTCATCGGCGGTCACGGAGATGATATGGTCCCATTTATCAGGTATTCTTCTGTAGGCGGTATTCCAATAACAGATCTTCTAAGCAAAGAAAAAATAGATGAAATTGTAAAGAGGACGAGATTTGGAGGAGGTGAAATAGTAGATTACCTCAAGACAGGAAGCGCTTACTATGCACCAGGTATAGCAATAACCGCAATGGTAGAATCAATAGTAAAAGATAGGAGAAGAATGATACCCTGTGCATCATTTGTCGATGAAAAAACAGCAAAACACTATTCAGCTCAGGGGCTGTTCATAGGACTTCCAATTCTTATAGGCAAAAATGGAGTGGAGAGAATCTTTGATATTAACTTCACACCAGAAGAGAAGGAGCTTTGGAACAAGACAGTCGCTTCAGTAAAAGGGAATGCAGATAAAGTAGATCAGTTCCTGTCGAAATAATAATCTATTTATTATTCTTCCACACTTTTTTGTTTCTTAGATATTCTGAGTAAAATTCGGGATACGCTTCATAGGGAACTGGGTCAATCTCCCCTGCTTCCATAAAGCCTCTCAATCTTAAGAGGCATGAGTCACACTTTCCACACGCTTTTTCCCTCCCATTATAGCATGAATATGTGAGTTCATATGGCGCGTTATTCTTCTTTCCCATAGTTATTATTTCTCCCTTATCCAGGTACTGCAACGGTGCCACTATTTTCAAATCTTTTTTATCGAGTCCATATTGAAGGCTCTGTTCCATCGAGCTAATAAAACCCGGTCTGCAATCAGGATAGCCAGAATAATCCACTGAGTTGACACCCATCATTATTGTTTTTGCTCCTATTAATTCTGAATATGCACCTGCTACTGACAAAAAAAGTATATTCCTCCCTGGAACGTAAGTGTTTGGCACCTCATTTCTTTCAAGTTTACCCTCTTCAACTGCCTCATCTCCCGTAAGGGAACTTCCACCCATCTGCCTGAGATCAATCCTGAACACAATTCTCTGAATATTGTAAAATTCAGCAATTTTCCTCGAGGCTTCAAGCTCCCTTCTGTGCCTCTGACCATAATCAAAACTGAGCCCAGTAACACTGTAGTTATGCTTTAGGGCATATGACAGAACAGTTGTAGAATCCAATCCTCCTGACATCAATACAATTGCATTATCCAATCTTCTCACTCCATGATGCTTTCTGTCCAGGGCCTTCATAAACTGAAACTTCAATTAATTTAACATTCTTCTCAAATTTCACTTTTTTGATTATCTCACTTGCAAAAAACTTTGACAGTTCCTCACTGCTGCTGTAATCTATATCGCATAGATACACAAATTCCTCAGGTATTGACATGGTTTTTCCCTCGTATTTTATTATAAAATGATCACCTTCCTTTTCCTGTTCCATATCTTTACCATGTACTGGAAGTATGAGCTTATGGTCAATCTCCTCGAGTAATTTCCTCGTTTCTTTTTTCACAGTAACAAAGTCAGCCACCATACCGTTCAGCAGTTCGCCTTCTATCCTTATATCTATTGCATAGTCATGTCCATGCAACCTTTTGCATTTATCATGATATGGAATGAAGTGCGCAGCTGAAAACTTCATATTTGTTTCCCATCCGTTTATATATATACTCATCATTCTTTTTTCACCCTGCTCTTTCTGATCATATCCCACATATTATCGTCAAGCTGTGAGAGCATGTTGAACTGTCCTGCACCCTGTATCCATTCTCCCCCATCTATTGTTATGATCTCACCATTTATAAACGAAGAATAATCGCTTATAAGATATGAAACAAGCTCTGAAATCTCTTCAGGAGTTCCAAGTCTCCTCATAGGATTTTTTTCCATAAGGATTTTTTCATAGCTTTCGTCTGGTATGAGGTTTTTCCAAGCACCCTTGGTCTTGAACGGCCCTGGTGCAACACCATTCGTTCTGATACCTCTTGGACCCCACTCCACAGCAACACTTCTGGTAAATGATCTTAGCCCACCCTTAGCTGCAGCTGAAGGGGCCACAAATGCGGAACCTGTATCAGCATAGGAAGTGAGGATATTTACAATGCTTCCCCTTGTCTTTCGTTCAATCCATCTCTTCGATACCTGAACTGAAGTGTTAATAGAGCCCATCAAAACTATATCAATGACAGACTTGAAGGCATTCATTGACAGGTCCTCTGTCCGTGATATAAAATTACCCGCAGCATTGTTAACAAGACCTACTATTTCAGTCTCTCTGAAAGCATTATCAACGAACTCGCTTACCGCATCAAAGTTTCTTATATCAATGGCCTCAGGTTTAAGTTCACCTCCAGATTCAACGACTTTTCTTTTCGTTTCCTCAAGAGTGGACCCTGTCCTGCCAAATGTATAAACTCTTGCACCGTAGTGTGAGAACTTCAGGCAAAGAGACTGACCAAGTCCTGTTCCACCTCCTGTAACGATCACTCCCTTGTTTTTAAATGGAGTACCTTCCAACATAACCTTTGATTATTCATACAACCTTAAGCTTTATGATAAATTAATAAATTTTTTCACTGAGTGCTCTAATTTCAATAAAAAATTTTAAAGAGAAACGGGGATATATTTCAGGTATATTTCGAAAATATAATATCTAAAGCTCAGATTACGAATTTAATCCCACCGAAGTACCATTTTAGTAAGTTTCAAAATGGAAACTTTTGAAATGGAGATTGTATGAGATATGAATAAAGTCTCAAACATAAAAGGGCGCGTGGCCAAGCCTGGATATGGCAACAGCCTCCTAAGCTGTAGATCAGGGGTCCGAATCCCCTCGCGCCCGCTTTTTAGTTTACTCTATTCTTGGTGCGAGGAGGAACTTAGCCGTCTTGATCCCATCTTTACCTGCAAAGTTGAATTCCATCACAAGGGGATAATCATTGTTAAACGCTATTTTCAAGGTATCAGCAAAGCTTACTGCCTTTATTATCTTGCTCAGATAGTCAAGTGGATAACTGCTGGAAGCCTTTTCTTGTGCCTTGATTTCTATCAGGTTATCGTTGTCTATTATAAGATCAACTTCTTCAGAATCACTCTTAGATGTTGCTTCAAATCTCTTATCTTCTATCGTAAACTTAATTGAATCTCTCACATCTGTAGCTGCTCTCAAGCCCCTGTCAAGATCTGCCTTTCTTATAACAACATAGTTCTTCGGATCAACACTTGGTAGTTTTGGTGAGTTCACAAAGGTATCAAGAGTCGAGATTGTTTTTGTGAGATTTCCAAGGGAGAATTTCATTTTAGTCCCGGAAATACTCAACAATAGGTCATCGGACTGGGAAGCAAGCCTCAGAACATTTCTGATCTTGTCCAGTTCAACCGAAACTTCAACCTTCTCCTCCACTTCATATGTTAAAAATGATTCCTTAGGAACAAAAAGGTCAACCATAGCTATTCTAGCGCTATCAATTGCCCTCACTTTCAAACCCTCATTATCAAACTCAAGCTTTGCTTCATTGGTTATTGAACTTAGTATATCTGTAACTTCCTTCAGGTTGCTTACACTAGATTTTAATTTCATTAAGGGTACAACGCATTACATTTAGATAAACCTTTTTCAAATGTGATCAATATTTGTTATCAAACCAGGTCTCACAAATTTCGATAAGATTAATATTCCAAATTAAACTAAACTAAATTGTGGTGAAGAGGAACATGCACTCAATCAAGGTTCGATATAAATGGGAAGCACAGTTATTCGATGTTCTTTTTGAAAACAGAATCGTTATAAGAACAAGAGTTGTCAGTGATGGTGAAAAACAGGATTTTCTCTTCTTTATTCCATCTGAAGTTGCAAAGAACAGGAACATTGCAATATTCCTGAAAATGAAGGCGGAGAGGGATAATTACGGTAACTATGTGATGAACCTTGGTGAATCAAGGGAGGAGTTAGAACATATAAAAAAATTGCTCAATATAAGTGGATTCATAGTAGATTACATGGAGCTTTCCGGCGAGGGGTTTTCAATCACTGGAAGAGTAATGGACGAAAAACTTGGGGACCTGAATGATATAGTACTTGATGGCGTCAGGAATCTGGATGATATTTTTGTTGACTGGATCAGGCCAATATCCAATGGAATAATTGATGAAGGCCTTAACACATATGCAGAGCCTCTAATGGGTATCACGTTTCTGGATCTGGCAATGCCAGGGTCAAATGACAATTCAACATTTCTCGAAGGGGATACGCCCAGATTGAACAAGGTAACAATGATCGGAACATTAGACGAAAACTACGACAGAACAGTTGTGAACATTGAAGAGGTGATAGGAAGTTCAAAGTATGTAACACTGAAAGGGACATATTCTGATTTTCTCAAGATACTCGCTTCAGAAAATATTCTTACAGAGAGCAGGGTTCTGAAAGCAAGAATGGGAAAGCTTTATCTTCAGATAGCTGTTCCACAATTCCAGTTGATGCAGATTGTCGGGCTGTCAACAAAAGCAGAGTTCGGGAACCTTGTAATAGAAGAAATTTTCAGGTATAATGGCAATTCAAACAAAGAAGAACTGCTGGAACTAAACTTTGAAAAATAAAATCCTACCAGAATTTCTGGCTATATTTTAATAATGGTTGAGGATTACTTCACTGGTTGATTCCATGGACACAGATAACGAGTTACTGGCTTATTTGGGAATGAATGATTTTGAGGATCTTTTTAATGATATACCTAAGGACGTCAGAAGTGATATAAAATCCATTGGCAGTGGCAGGTCAGAGATGGATGTGATGTTTGAATCAGAAAATATAGGTTCTAAGAACGCTCTGGATATGAAAATATTCCTCGGACTAGGGGCTTATGAGCGATTCATTCCGTCGTCAATTCCAAATATCATCATGAGAAATGAGTTTATAACATCCTACACTCCATATCAGGCGGAAATATCACAGGGTATGCTTCACTCACTTTTTGAGTATCAGAGTATAATATCTGATCTCTCGAAGATGGATGTAACGAACTCATCCATGTATGATGGACCTACGGGAATCGGTGAGGCTGTTAGAATGGCCCATAGAATAAACGGTAAAAACACAGTACTTATACCTGAAAATATAAGGATGTCACACTGGCAGGTAATAAGAACTTACATAACTGGACTTGAAATATCACTCAAACCATATCCAGTAAATGAAGATGGAACGATTGATCTTGAAAAATTAAACCAATCAATTGACGAGAATACTTCGTCAATCATAACCTATAATCCTTCTAACTATGGAACAATAGATCCTGGTGTAGCTCAAATTAAAGACATAAAGAAAGGTGCAATCCACATAGCATATTATGATCCGGTTTCACTGGCAATTGTGAAGTCCCCTGGAGATTATGACGCCGACATAGCTGTTGGAGAAGGACAGCAGCTCGGCATTCCACTCAGCTATGGAGGACCCTATCTTGGAATTTTCTCATTCAAGGAAAAATACGTTAGAAAATCACCAGGAAGGCTCATAGGAGAAACGGTTGATACAAATGGAAAGAGGGCATTTGTGATGACACTTCAGACCAGGGAACAGCACATAAGAAGAGATAAGGCCATGAGCAATATATGCACCAACCAGGCACTGCTTGCCATAGCTTCTTCCGCATATCTTTCAATCCTTGGGACGAAAGGACTGAGGTGGGTTGCTTCCAGATCCATGGAAAATGTAAGTAAAACCCTCAAAAAAATGGAAAATATCAGTTATATCAGAGTTCATAAATGGAAGAATCCATTTTTCACAGATTTTATCGTGGGTGCAGGTAATAAGTCCGATAAGCTTATGTGCGATCTTGAAAAGGCAGGATTTCTTGGAGGCTTAAAGGCAAAGCAGTTCTTATTTACTATGCCTGAGAACCTGAAGGATGATGTGTTCTTCGCGGCAACAGAAATGAGAAGTGATACTGAAATTGATCAATTAATAAGGGCGATGGAGGTGTTACAATGACGTATCATCAGGCTGAATACGATGAAAAATATATCAAGGAAATTAACTCTGGAAATAGCTTTTCCTGTGAAAAGGTTGAATTGCCTGAATTAGACGATTCAATCAGGCAGGTTGACCTGAAACTTCCTGAAATAGCTGAAAATGATGTGGTAAGGCATTATGTGAGACTATCACAGATGAATTATGCTGTAGATACAGGATTCTACCCACTTGGTTCATGCACAATGAAATTCAACCCAAAGTTCGCAGACAGAATTGCAAATGACTCAAGATTTGCAAGGGTACATCCTCTCGTAGACTACGAATATGCACAGGGAAATCTACAGGTGATGTATGAGCTAAGGGAATATCTAAAGATCATGTCAGGCATGGATGCGGTGAGCCTGCAACCCTTAGCTGGTGCTCATGGCGAGTTCACATCCATGTTAATTGTGAGAAAATACATGGAAGATATTGGGGAGACAGGTAGAACAGAAATAATTATACCTGATTCTGCACATGGCACGAATCCAGCTTCTGCTGCCATGGCGGGGTTTTCCGTGGTGGAGATACCATCTCTTGAGACTGGTGTTATCAATATGGATGCACTGGAAGCTGCACTGAGTGAAAAAACAGCAGCATTCATGATAACAAATCCAAATACACTTGGAATCTTCGAAACAGACATCAAGGAAATAGCAGATATGGTACACAGGAACGGTTCATTGCTATATTATGATGGTGCCAACCTGAATGCCATACTTGGATTGACATCGCCTGGGGCAATGGGTTTTGACATGGTACATTTTAATCTTCACAAGACATTTGCAACTCCCCATGGAGGAGGTGGACCTGGAGCTGGGCCCGTTGCTGTGAAGTCTTTCCTGGAAAAATATCTACCATTTCCAAGGATCGAAAAGGAAGGCAACCTTTATGTTCTTAAATCTGAGGAAAAGGATAGCATAGGTAGAGTAGCTGGTTTTCAGGGATCCTTCACAAATCTTCTGAGAGCATGGGCATACATAAAATACAAGGGATCAGATGGTCTTCTGTTAAACACTCACAGGGCAGTGCTAAATGCAAACTATATGGCAAAGAGACTGGAACCCATACTCAACTACCATCATGAGGGATTGAAGAAACATGAAGTTATAATGTCAACCAAGATGGTGAACAAGAGGGCACTGGGCATTGCAAAATATATAATCAACAGGGGTATTCATGCTCCAACCATATATTTCCCTCTCATAGTTCCTGAAGCCCTGATGATTGAGCCAACAGAAGATGCAAGCAAGGATGACATGGACGAGTTCTGCAACATAATTCAGGAAGCAGTGTTGACACCTGATGAGGAACTTCATAAAATGCCGGTTAACCTGTCAATTGGAAGGGCGGATGAAGTCAAGGCAGCTAAGGATCTAAAATTGAAATGGTAGATCAGATAGCCCGGAATTTCCTTTTTCCTGCCTCATAAATCTCTCCATCTGTACCCAAAAGATTCAGGGTCTCATCCAGTTGTCTGGCTTCAACACCGTCTTTCGCCAGTCTCTGCAGAATTTCATCATAGCTGATTCCACCAAATGGATTATTTTCCTTTATTATCTGGAGCACGCTATCCTTCAATTTAACAGCCGCATCAGAAAACTGGTATGAGGACATACCTGCAATTATTTCTTCCAGTGGTCCTGTATTGTAATTTTCGTATAGTGAACATGCTTTCAGGGAACCCTTTGCCTCATCTTCAGTGAATCCAAGCTCCAGTAGGTGGTCCTGATCCATTTCAGGGGATTTCCTGATCTCCTTTATTGCAGAAAGCCTGCTATTTAGTGACTTTGCTGTCCTCATCTTCCAGTACTCAGCATCAACTTCATTTACAGTTCTCACGTATTCCGGATTTATGTTAATATACATCTTGCCCTCATTGGACCTGAAATAGGATGTTCTGCCCATTAGAACTACAAGATCGTTCTCGTTCACGGCATCTACCTGTATCTTTGTATTCTGATTGAAATCCTTGGAGAAAAATGTAATATAGAACGCACCTGTGTGATCAGCTACAGTGAATTTTGTCATATCATTATCCTGAGTCTTCTGTGTTATCTTTCCGCAAATGAGTATTCTCCTACCATAAGATCCACCTGGTGTGATGAAATATTCCCTTCGGGTATCGTCTTCACCCTCCACGAAAGTGATCGAGGTATCTCGCATTTCCTTCGCAAATATCCATCTTGCCGGTTCCCTCCTTCTCTCCATCAATTTAACACCCCTTTTATCTCATTTTTGAGGTAAGAAATATCCTTATCAGCTATGTAACTCACTTCCGTTGATCTCAGGGACAGTCCCATATTATTTATACGCAGGTTCCCCTTTATTTTTAGTGCATTATGCACCAGGGCAGACTCAATTTTTTCCTTTACCTCTTTCTTCAGTGGAGGTCTCTGAGGGTTATCCAGGTATTCTCTTGTAATTTTTACTATGTTCTTCAGGGCTTCATATCCTGCATTAACCTGCAGGTAATCTGTCCCATCATCTATGGTAAAATAGGCAAACAGATCATAGACGAGTTTTGCATCCGGATGATCCGCACACCTAACATCATCAACCCTCTGGTTACATTCGCTGCATCTGACCACAAGCCCACTTTTTTCTCCCATATTTATCACAAATCCGGATACTGTAATTCCTCCCACTGCACCCTTTAGTGAAGATATATCCTGGATTATCTCATTGTCCCTGAGTTCAACATTCAGATATTCTACCTTAGCTTTATCAGACATGTTCAACCTGTAATAACCATTGAATTCATCCAATCTTACGCCCTCAATCCTTGCATATTTTCCCTGTTCCAGTTTCTTACCGAAGGATGATATTGGCACAGTTCCGGTCTGATCCTTAAGTATGTATTGGAACACTTCCCTTTTTTCTCCTTCTTTTTCATATTCCCTCTTATTTTCAGAAGTTAGAAGCCCCTCAACGGTTATGAATTTGTCTTTCAAATCTAAATCCTTAATCTCATAATATTTGTAAGTTCTCTTTACTTCTAGTACCTCAGTAAGTAATTTGAATTCCGTTCTGGCATCAAAATATAGCCTCAGTTTATCCTTATAACTTTTTGTGTAGCATCTTGATATCAGATATACATCATTATCTCTTACTGTGCCTGGAATAGACCATGCAGTGAAGGGCATAACGCCGGTTTCATCTCCAACAAGACCATAATGGTATGTCAGAGGTCCCTTATCGTTCTGTATCTCTCTCTTAGACATTGAAAGGATTTTCGCCTTTATCTCTATGTCCATTACCTCTCCTTTTATTTCAGCTATTTTCAATTTTTTTGAGGATTCCATTCCATATAATAATTCTATAGCAGTTATAGTTTTATCGATCTTATGCAAATTCAGGTTACATGATATATTATAACTGTTGTTACCTGAAGTTTCTCCTCTAAATCATGTGCCATTCTTATTTCGCATCTATGAATAATTGCATATTTTGAGTACAGTTTTTATTGGAAATATTTAAAAATAAATTAAATACCATTGTCATATTACTTACAGGAAGTGATTTACATTGATAGGAATAATCGGAGGCAGTGGCCTCTACAATCTTATAACAATTGAAGAAAGCAAAATGATTGACACTCCATTTGGAATACCATCTTCGGAAATAGAAATAGGAGATTTCAATGGGAAGAAAGTTGCTTTCCTACCAAGACATGGAAAGAAACACAATATACCACCTCATATGGTGAATTACAGGGCCAATATATGGGCCCTTCACAGTATCGGTTGTGATGAAATACTCGGGATAAATGCAGTAGGTTCCCTCAAGGAGGAACTAAAGCCAGGTGACGTTGTCATTCCGGATCAATACATAGATTTTACAAAAAATAGAAAGTTGACTTTCTATGATGGCCCTGAGGTTATTCATATATCGTCGGCAGATCCATTTTGCCCGAGAATCAATAAAGAATTGAGTTCAGTATCCCATAAACATGGGGATACTCACGATTCTGGAACATATGTGGTAATAGAGGGTCCAAGATTCTCTACCAGAGCTGAATCAAAAATGTTCAGACAATTTGGAGACATAATAGGAATGACTCTTGTTCCGGAGATTAATCTTGCCGATGAACTTGGCATGTGTTATTCTCTAATTGCTAATGTTACAGATTATGATGTATGGTCTGATAAACCTGTAGAAGCATCAGAAGTTATTAAGATCCTTAAAGAAAATGAGGAAAAAACACAGAAAATTATTGCAGATTTTCTGAAAATACATTCGGAAGAAAGAACATGTGAATGCAAGAATAGACTTGAAAACGCGAGGTTATAAATTTGTTAAAAATGAAATTTTTAGGAGGAGCAGAAGAAGTAGGTAGGCTAGGAATAATAATCAATATGGACGATAAGGTTTTTCAGGTGGATTATGGAGTAATTCCAGAAAAACCACCACTATTTCCATTGCCACCAGAAAAGATTGATGGACTTTTTGTTACGCACTCACATCTGGATCATATAGGTGCATTACCTATGTATTACCAGAATGATGGTGTGGATATTTTTGCAACAGAAATGACATCAAACACAGCGAGGCCAATGCTTAACGATTCGATCAAGATAACTGCCATAGAAGGTTACGTGGAAAGATTCAATCGTGAGGATGTAGAAAAGATGTACACATTCATGAATCAGACAAAATACAACGAGAAGATAGTTCTTGATGAAGTGAATGTCACACCATATTCCGCAGGACATATACCCGGTTCAACAATGTGGAAATTTGAGAATTCTGATGAAGTAATGGTTACCGGTGACCTGTATACAGGAGATTCAAAACTCTTAACTGGGGCAAAACCGAGGAAGATAAGGAATCTTGTAATTGAGAGTACATACGCCGGTAAGAATCACGAAGACAGAGAGGAAGTTAGAAAAAGATTGAGAGAAAGAGTATCTGAAATTGTAGAACATGGTGGAAAAGTAATACTTCCTTCATTTGCAATGGGAAGAATGCAGGAACTTATAATGTCCCTCTCTGACCTGCCTTATAAGATTGCAACAGATGGAATGGGCAACCTGATAACAAGCATTTATCTGAATACTCCCGGTTACCTTAGATCTGACAGGGAATTCAGAAAATCTCTGTCCAGCGTAAAGGCGATAAGAGGCAAGAGGATGAGGGAGAACATAGATTCTGCAGATGTAATCATTTCCACATCAGGCATGCTGGATGGTGGACCAGCACTCTCATACATAGAAAAGTATGTGCATGATGACAAAAGTGCCATTTTCATGACGGGATACCAGGTAGAGGGAACAAACGGCAGGAACCTTATGGAAAAAGGAACATTGAATCTATCGGGAGTAGAAGTAAAGCCTGATATGGCAGTGGAATTTTTCGATATGTCCGCTCACGCCGGTCACGATGAACTGGTCTCATTCATAAAGGGATGCCAGCCAGAGAACGTGATTCTATGTCATGGTGATCAGAGAGAGGCCATTGTGGATGATCTCGGGAATTACAACGTGATATTGCCATACAATGGAAAGGAATTCACAATAGACTGAAAAATATACTATATTATTTTCATCCTAAAAGTGCTGTTACTGCGGTAATCATGAACTGTATCGCAAAAGCAGCAACAAAAAGACCGAAAATTCTGGTAATTGCTTTCATGGACTTATCGCCAAGTGCTTTTGATATTGGTGTAGCAAAGGAAAATAGGACGAGAACAACCACGAATATGATAACGACAGAAATAATGGTATAGCCCATGGAAACATAACTTTTTCTTGCCAGTATTATAACAAGGGAAATTGCACCAGGGCCAGCCAGTAATGGTGTTGCAAATGGAACAATTCCAAGGTCCGGGTTCTTGAAGGTCTTGCCCGTTGATTTCGGGCGATCTCCTTCTCTCACCATTTCAATTCCCATTATCAGTAGAATTATCCCTCCTGCAATCTCTATGGCGTTGATTGATATTCCCATTAAAGATAGTACATAATAACCGGCCACAGTAAAAAATACAAGTATCAGGCTTCCATAGATGAAAGCATCCTTGGCAGCAGTCCTTTTTTCCTGCTCAGAATAATCTGATGTCATGGTAAGGAAAAGGGCCATGGTCCCAAAGGGATCTATTACAATAAAAAGGGGAAAAAATACATCAACGAAAGATACTCCCAGGGACATGTTCACCGATTGTATTTAAATATAATACTTTTTCATAAATATACATTTTTGACGATTAATAACTTTATCCCGATCACTAATCAATTGGAATATATTATAACGAGGATTAACTTTCCCTAAAATAATGAAAGTCGCAATACTTGGAATTGACGGTTACATAGGATGGCCACTGGCCATGAGGCTCATGAGCAGGGGACATGAGGTCATAGGCGTTGATTCACTTTACACAAGAAGGAGAGTTTCAGAGGTAAATTCTGATTCAGTCACGCCAATATCATCAATGGAAGATAGGATCAAAACAGCAGAAGAAAAGGGGCTTGGAAAAATAAAATTCTATAAGGGAGATGTGAACGATCCTGATTTTCTTTACAGGGTTGTCAGCGAAACAAAACCAGATGCTTTCGTGCATCTAGCAGAGCAGAGATCTGCACCCTACTCCATGATCGGACTGTCACAGGCAAGGGAGACGTTGATGCAGAACATGGGTGGCACACTAAACCTGGTTTATGCGATGAAGGATATTGTACCCAAAGCCCATCTGCTAAAGCTTGGAACCATGGGTGAATACGGTACACCGAATATTGATATTCCTGAGGGATTCTTCAATGTAAAATACAACGGCAGGGAAGATTATCTGCCTTTCCCAAAGTTTGCAGGTTCCTGGTACCACTGGAGCAAGGTGCATGATACAAACAACCTGATGTTTGCAAACAAGGTGTGGAAGCTGAAGATAACAGATGTGATGCAGGGTGTGGTATACGGAACGCAGACAAGTGAGATCAAAAAGTACGATCTCCATACAAGATTTGATATTGATGAGGTATGGGGTACAGCACTGAACAGGTTCTGCACACAGGCCGTACTGGGTTATCCTCTGACAGCATACGGAAAGGGGAACCAGAGAAGGGGATTTCTTTCACTTGATGACAGCATTTCATGCCTTACACTGGGCATTGAGAAGGAGCCTGAAGATGGAGAGTACAGGGTATACAACCAGTTTGATGAGCACTATTCCATCAACGAACTGACTGAACTTGTGAGCAGGAGAGCAAAGGCATTATTTGACAGGGATGTTGAAATAAAGCATTATCCCAATCCAAGGGTCGAAAAGGAGGATCACTATTACAATCCTGAACATAAAAAACTGAAAGAGCTTGGATATAAACCTGGCAGAAGCCTTCCTGAGGATATAGACACAATACTGAAGGATGTAGAGAAGTTCAAGGAAAAAGCAGAAAGCCTCAGAAGTGTAATCGAACCAAAAACAGTATGGGAAAAGAGCAAGGGAAACTAAATTTGTTCATCTCATAATAACTTCGATTAAGTTGTTTTCATACTATCACGTAAAAGAAGTGGATAAAACTGCCCTAAAGTTCTATGCCATTCATCATATGCAATCTTTATTAATGATTTCAATATTACTTTTTCAATGACTTCTAGTAGAAAGAGTGATGGAATTATGAAATTTGCAGTTATAGCTATTTCACTACTTACAGTTATGGTCTTTGCATTCACCTTTTCTGGCGCTCCTTCAGCAAGCAGCCAAAAGGCTGTCATAGTTACTCCAAGCGTGGTACAAAACAGTACAGTATACAAATATCAGTGGATGAACGACACCTCTTCTACTGCACCTCTGCCTGTTAGCAACTCCACGATGGCCTGTTTTACTCCAAACAAGGAGGCAATAATGTTTGGTGGGATCACTGTAGTTAATGAGACTATCGTCAGTGGAAAATCAACATCATTTATGTTGGTTAAGAAAACAGTTAACGAAACCTGGATATATAACTCTCAAACGTGGACTGAATTAACAACTTCAAGCAGCATACCAGGACTGGAAGGTTCAACAATGAACTTCTATCCAAGAGGCGATGACATAGTGCTGTTCGGTGGGGAAAATATCACATCAAGCGGGAAAATGGTTCTAACAAACCAGACATGGATATTTACTGGATTTGCCTGGACACCGCTGAAGGGTCTTGTAGTTGCACCTTCAGCTAGGGCTTTTGCATCATCGGCCTATTCTAATAGCATAAGTTCAATCGTCTTATTTGGAGGAAACACAAGTTCCGGGTTATCAAACAGTACATGGATATTCAAGGACAATTCATGGAAAAAAGTTACAACAACAGGGCAGATTCCAGCAATGGAAGGATCAACAATGGAATCTCTTCCAGATGGTAACATACTCCTATACGGTGGGTTCAATGGTACTTATTCTGATTCAACATGGTTGCTTAATGTGACAACAATGCACTGGAAAAACCTCAATCTAAACAACAATCCAGGGAAACTTGCATTTTCACATCTTAAATATTTCTCCTTTAACAACTTCCTTCTACTTTACGGTGGTGTAAATTCCAACGGAGTCGCAACAAATAGCAGCTGGATGTTTTCACCTGTTTCAATGACATGGGAGAATATGAATATAAATGCTCCAGCACCGGCATATGGCCAGAGCATGTCTGTTCTTGAAGCAAACGATACAATTGTACTGTACGGAGGGTTAAGCACAAGCACAAATTCCTACATAAATTACACATACCAGTTCCAAAATAATACCTATAACTGGATAGAATTCCAGGAATCAGGATTACCAAGTAATGCAACCTGGGGAATAACTCTTAATTCAAAATCTGTCACAACAACTTCAAATGAAGTAGAATTCCTTTTGATGGCCGGTACATATGGATACACAACCATTGCACCAAGTGGATATACAGGGCAGTCCGGTAATGTGACCATGTATGCATCATTCATCACGCAAAGTGTATCGTTCAGTAAGATTCCCAGCTTCTTCTATTATACATACGGCTTAATAGCAGGCATAATAATTGTGATTGTAGCATACCTGGGTAGCCTGGCTTACAGAAAGATACTGAAATAAACCCATTTTCACTTTTTTATCTAATAATTGATTCCATAGGGTATGTTCTAGTTTACAAATGACATAATGGCATTATTTCATATAGCTTTGTCCCACACATCTTAACTAGAGTAATCCACATCTTAGCATCTTCCACAGTAACAGTGTGGAATAACATTCATGGCACACACATTTTATTCATAATGAATCTTTACTTTCGCCGTTCATAATTGCATTTTTTTTGTGGGTTCTAACTGTTCACGCACTTAATTTATGCTTAATAAAACGTCGTAATCCAAATTCACTGTAAGTTTAAGAGTTATTTCGCTCAAATTAGCACAAACCACTTTCTGTCGCACTAATCTTGTAAGACCTTTCAAGTACCTTATAATATTCATCCTTTCGGCCTATGCTGATCCAGTCATTTCTGTCCATGATATTATATGAAACTCTGTTGCCTGCCTTTATGTAATTGTTTATTGAGTCTGTAAGTTCCACAGTAGACTGATCAAGAAATTGAACAAAATCATTCTTGAAAAAATACAGGGCTGCTATGGCAAAATTTGACTTTGGATGCTGGGGTTTTTCCACCACTTCCCAGACAGTTTTGCTGCTCTCATCCAGCACAGCGTTACCATATTTCTCCGGGTGATCTACCCTGAAAATGTTCAGGTTAGTACATCCAGAATTGCAGATTGTTTCGTAATAGGATGAGTTTGCAACCACCCCATCACCCGCATTAAGAACAAAATCCGAATCCCCTGCAGCCTGCGCAGCAATAAAAACTGCATTTCCGAAACCCTTCTTTTCCTTCTGAAAAACTATCTCAAAGTCTTCAAAATTTGACTCCACATACAGCTTGCTCATCTGGTCTGCCGGATCAAGTACAAGTATTATCTTATTACAACCATACTTCCTGAGTCTTCGATAAACAACGTCGATGACCGGTCTAAGAACAAGTCTATCATCGATTCTATCATAAATCGGCAACAGTTCTTTTCTGAATTTCCCGTCGAGTCCGGATCTCGTGCCAAGACCGGCCGCTGTAATTATACCGGTTACCATTATCTGTGTATTGTCACCCTGTTAAAATTACTTTTTATCCAGAATATTATGTAGGCTGCAGGAAATACATAGAAACCGGTAATCATCGTTATGTCAGCAATTCCTAAATATTTGGAGGAGTAAAAATCTGTCAATCCGTTAAAATGAGCAGTGTTTGAAGAAATGAGGAAGGAAATAATAGCAAGAATAACGCCAATAAACTGGAATCTGCTGCCATCAAAATACAGCAGCAGGATACCATATGAAATCAGTATAATTATGGCAAATATGGTAAGGCCAGTCAGGCTTTCTGGCACAAGATTACCCAACCTGAGTGAGAGTGAACCAATTAAAAGGCTGAGTGCTGATAATAAAACAAGAGTCGAATAAATCTTTCTGTACATAGAGCAGCATAGAGAGATAGGTTTAAAGATTGTCACATTGACACTAAACCTCATCGTTTGAGTGGAATTTTCACTATCATGTTACTCCTTAGTTATGACAGCACTAAGAACTAAAACTAATGAAGAGCCAGGTGGTTAACATGAATAGTGGATAACGGTTTTAAAGGATAGAAAAGGGATAATAACATCTTTGTCATTTTGTTCATGATCTTAATGTTTAACGGGTTCATGGAAAAATTATTGGCTGGAAAATGGATTGCTGGGCCATCTGTCGATGACGCCATAACTAGAGGGGAGAGATTCAGGAAAATTGGAATTGGGGCCATATTCAATTATCTGGGAGAGGCACTCACAGATTCAAACGATATAGAGGAAGCAACTGGTATTTATATCAGGATTCTTGACAAGATCGATGCTGGAGATGAAAAGTTCCAAATATCCATAAAGCCAACTCAAATTGGTCTATCAGTGAGTCCTGACCTTGCAAAGAAAAACCTTGAGAGAATAGTCAGCAAGGCTAAGGAAAAAAATATTTTCACGTGGATAGACATGGAAGAATCTGAACTTGTAGACAAAACCATAGAGCTCTATAGAAGCCAGATTTCGACAGGTAACGTTGGTCTATGTGTCCAATCATACCTCAGGAGGACAAAAAAGGATGTGGAGACACTTTCCAGTGAGGGTGGAATATTCAGGCTGGTAAAGGGAGCTTATACAGAGGACGAAAAGGTGGCATTCAAGACGAAAGATGAGATCAATAAGAATTATGAGGATATTTTAGTCTATATGTTTGAAAACACAAAAATGTTTATGGTTGCAAGTCACGACGAGCTTATGATAGAGAAAGCAGTAGAATTAAGCGAGGAACATAAGAAAGAGGTCTGGTACGGAATGCTTAATGGAATCAGGAATCAGTACCTTATTGATCTTCAGAAAAGAGGCAAGATGGCTTTCTCCTACATTCCATTCGGGCAGAAATGGATTCAATATTCAGTGAGAAGAATGCAGGAAGCTGGTCATATAAGCCTCCTGATGAAATCATTGCTTCACGGACAAAAAGTTTAGACTATTGTCGAATATCAATTCGACAAATATAAATAAAATAAAATCATCAGCGGTTGTGAACGTAGAAGAAAAGATAGCTGGGGAAATAGTTCTGTCTGAGACTCCAAATGAAACTCTCAAGAAATGGAGGGAAGAATTTTCCATAACCAAAAGCGAACTTGCAAGGGAGATGAATGTCAGCCTTTCGATGATAAGTGATTATGAAACTGGCAGGAGGCAGTCGCCTGGTGTCAATACAATAAGAAAATTTGTTTCTGCAATGATAAGAATAGAGACAAAACATGGAGGCACAATACTGAGACGATACCGGTCTGGCGTGCCATACGAAGCCCTCATCGACATAAGGGATTATGATCGGGATATAAATCTTAAAACAATCATCAATAAGATAAAGGGTGTATCAGTGTCAGGAGCACCAACTGACAGGTATGTAAGGGGGTACACAATAGTCAACGGGGTGAAGGCAATACTTTCATTTTCTTACAGTGAGTATAGTCTCCTCTATGGATGGTCCAGTCAGAGAGTCATATTCTTTACTGATGTAAAGATGGGAAGAAGTCCCATGATCGCCATCAGGGTACACCCACTGAAGCCTGCTGCAGTTGTCTACGTAAAGGCAGATCGTGTTGATGAACTGGCAATCAAACTTTCAGAAGTTGAAAATATACCACTCATAACAACCGAAATGGATACAGATGAAATTTCCAGGCTAATATCAAACATAAAATGAGTCTTTGAATTCAAATATACAACAACATTTCACAGTGTTAGCATATTCATTCTATGATTGAAGTTTATAGTACTTTGGAATTCTCAACCAAATATTTTTTTAATAATAAACTGGGGATCATATGGAATGAGGTCTTCCATCTTTTGACCTATACCTAGAAAATAGATCGGTTCCTTAAACATGTGTGCTATGGAAAATATGGCACCGCCTCTTGCATCGGTATCAAGCTTGTTTACAACTATGCCATCAAACTTTATGTCTTTCAGAAACGTGGTAGCCTGCTCTATGGCATCACTTGCAGCCATTGCATCCACCGTAAGGAATGTCAGGTCAGGCTTTGCAACACGCTTTATCTTTCTCATCTCATCCATCAGATTCCTGTTTGTCTGCATCCTCCCTGCAGTATCAATCAAAACAAAATCCAGGTTTCTCGCTCTCGCATGCTCAATGGCATCGAATGCTATTGCAGAAGGGTCACTTCCCATTGTTTGGGATATTACACGTATTCCAAGCTCTTCACCGTGATATCTTATCTGTTCTATGGCCCCTGCCCTGAAAGTATCCGAGGCAGCAACCACCACAGTTTTTCCCTTATTCTTAAGCATGTATGAAAGTCTGGCGATTGTGGTGGTCTTTCCGGTTCCATTAATACCAAGAAACATTACAATTAAAGGCTTCTTGTTCATATCAATGAGATTTATTTCCGGCTTAGCTTTTTGAAGAATTTCAAGCAGTATTTCTTTGAGACTCTCAATAGCCTCTATTCTGTTGAGTCTTTTCTGTTTTAAATGTTTCTTTTCAAATATATCCAGTATATATTCAACCGTTTCAAGGGAAACATCTGATTCAAGCAGTATTTCAAAATACTCATCCCTGAATCTGGATAGCTCTATCTCGTCCTTGCTCCCTCTGAAAAGATTTCCAAGTTTCTCTCTAAGAGACATCTTCTTTCTGGCCTGAATTGATTGATTGAACTATAGCCTGATATCTTCTGAGTGCTTCAGCTCGCTGGTCGTTCATGCTCTGGAGTGATTTCCTGACTTCCTCTATCTGTCCCTTGAGACGTTCTATTGTTATTTCTGGCTTTTCTTCTATGAAGATGTCAGAGCCTATGGCTACCATTACTTCCTTCTCTCTTTCTATTCTCCCCTTGGCAAAAACACCTCCTCCCAGTGATATCAGGTTTTCTGATGATTCTGATACTTCCTTTGACTGTAATACGCTGAGTGCTTTTCCATAGTCTTCTATTCCCTGGGTGAGTAGATTTATCTGCTTTTCTGAAGAATTTATAAAAGATTCCAGAAATTCCAGTTCTTCCCTTACATCAATTCTGTTCTCGTTATTTTCCATTTATTCCACCTTCTCAAAATATTCCCTGCTTTCCCTCAATGACTCAAGTACAGGCATTGGCTCACCGGATAAATAGCTTATGAGTGCCCCACCACCCGTTGAGATGTGATCTATCCTGTTCTGAATATTCAGGGCTTCAATTGCAGAAATTGTATGACCGCCTCCAGCTATTTTCATTGCGGTTGATGCAGCCACCTCTCTCAGGATCTCGAACGTTCCGAAGCTGTACTGTTCAATTTCATACATTCCCATTGGGCCATTTATGAATATACTTTTTGCTTTTCTTATCTCCTCAGAGAACATTGCTATACTGTTGAGGCTTATGTCAGCAAGTATCTGATCATCGGGTATTTCCTCCCCTTTCTCAACTCTCCTGTTTGAAGGATTCAGGACAAAATCATCTGGAATAAGGATCCTTTCACGGTATTTTTCAAGTAGTTCTCTGCATATCTTCAGGTATGCTTCATACTTCTTATTGTTCTTTATAATGAAATCCTCATTCTTTTTGCCAATTTTATATCCAGAGGCCCAGAGGAAAGCATTTGCAACAACTCCACCTACGATTATATGATTAACGGTTCCCTTATGCAGGAACGATTCTGCAACAGTGATGGAATCTTCAATTTTAGCGCCTGCAAGTATGGCGAGATTTTTACTTGTGTCTCCCTTGAGAAACGCATTAAGGGCATCTGTTTCCCTCTGTATCAGGAGGCCTGCAATGTTGGGCATCTTCCTTGAGAAACCTGTGAGGGATGTCTGGGACCTGTGGATAGCCGGGAAAGCATCATTCACGAAATAATCACACACTTCTGATAGATTCCTGATAAAATTTGAATTTTCAACGGTTTCCTTATCCTCTGGCTCAAGAACAACATCCTCTGAGAAAAATCTGGTATTCTCCAGCATCAGTATTTCTCCATTTGACATCTGCTTAATTGCCGATATGGCGCTTGAACCGTAGAGTGAATCAATATACCTGACTCTGCGACCAAGCAACCTTTCAAGTTTCCTTGCATGATTCAACAGTGAAGTAAAATCGGTCTTTCCAGGTCTGCTCTGGTGAGCAAGAATAACCAGTTTTGAACCTTTCAAACGCTCGATTGTTGGAAGATGAGATCTGAATCTCGTATCACTCATAATCTCATTTGTCACTGGATGTATTGGCGAGTTCAGATCCAGCCTTAAAAGAACAGTCTTTCCGCTAAAGTCGAAATCGTCAAGTGTGAAGAAATCCCTTTGCCTCTGATCCATACAGACCCATAATGCCCTGAATACATAAATTAATTGTGAATCTATATAGTCCTGACATTGATTTTCTGCAATTGATATAAATCAACATTTTATAATAACATGTAATACTTAACAATGGTTCACGAAAGTAGTTCCGGAATAGTTATTTTCAGAAGAATGAACGAAATTCAGTTTCTATTCCTGATGAAAAAGGATGGTAATTTGGATTTTCCAAAGGGACATATAGAAAAGGGAGAAAATAAGACAGATGCAGCACTCAGGGAGACGCTCGAGGAGACAGGAATAGAGTGCAAGATAATACCCGGGTTTGAAGAGAAGACAGATTACTATTTCTATTATGACAAGAACAACATCCATAAGGATCTAACCCTGTTTCTCGGGGAAGTTGATAAGAACATAAAGGTAAAAACATCAGACGAGCACGAAGCCTATGTTTGGCTAAACTACGAGGAAACTTTAAAGTTTCTGAAGTTCGATAATCAGAAAAACATAATCACTAAAGCCTACAACTTCATAAAAGAAAAATTATACGTGGAAAATAATTAATTTCCACCGCCTGTGGGCATATTCTTTTTCTTCGCTCTCCATCTCCTGAATGCCCTGATTTCTAAATACAGGTCCGCAATCACGACGAGGACAACTATCAGGTCGAAAAGATAGAAGTAGCCAACAAGGGGTGTTAATAATATCTTCAGCTGTGGCACGAGCGAGCCCGCATCCATGTCAACATAGAAATAAAGTAAGTTATTTACCGCGTCCTGAACGGGTGGATCAGCTACAGAAAAACCGACCAAAGGTCCAGTTGTATTCTCCTTAGTGTTATTGTTTTCATAGCTCACTATTGGATTTCCAAGTGTATAGAATCCTGGATTCCTGGTTATTACTGTAAAATTAAGATACAGCGTATTTCCTGGAGATAGTTTTGCATAAGTTGAACTTTCAGTCGATCCGGAAATTATGTGAATGGAATTTCCGTACTCTCCCACAAATCCAGTTTCATTTATAGACAGGTTCGTGAGTGTATCTGTGTCCCTGTTCGTAACTCCTATGGAAACAGCATGTTCGTTTGCAGTTATGTTGGATATTCTATCTGAAACCTCCAGTTTAGCCGGGAAATTTGCATTTGTAACATAATTCACTTCATCCGGATTAATCATGCCCGTTGTATTTACCACTTTGGCATAGTTGCCGAAGTCTACTTCACTGGCAAGTGATTTGTTGTTAGTGTAACTGTAGAATTCATACTTGTTTACATTATTCATTTCCACCGGGAATCCTGTTACAATTAAAGACTCAGGAGTTCCTGAGAAGTTAAGACTGTGATCATAGTTTATCAGTTTGGCCAGGGTAAACGTATGTTTGTTTCCTGAGGACGTATATACGTGATTCTGTTCAAAAATAGAAAGAGAGAAGGTAAAATCGGATTTAGAATTAAAAAGTGTAGACAGTCCTGAAAAGCTGGACAGATCTGAAGTTATTTCGCTTGAATGGATACTTCCACCCATCATCACAAATGAATCAATAGGACCATCTGCTGTTACTGAACTTAGATTTCCGTCCTGAATAGAACTCTTAAGGATCAAGCTAGACTGAGTATTTCCATAGAATGCACCATTATTTTCTACCAGTTTGTTCTCAATATTCCTGTAATCAGGAGTGAATGAGAATAAATAAATCCCAACATCCGGTATATTAAGACTGCTCAGGCTGAGATTCAATGCCAGGACTGAATTTAGTGAACTGCCTCCTACCGATGACACAAAATCTTTAGCTGATGAATAGGTGGAAGACTGCTGAGAATTTGAATAACCATCAGTGATAAACAGAATCATTCCTTCCGGGAGCAGGTTGAAAACCTGGGTTAACTCATTTGAATTGAAGTCAGTAGCATGATACAGGTTATCAATACCTAATTGAGACAACAGATTAGAAACGTTGTATGTGACAAAATATGCGGACAGAATTGTTGAATTTGCAGCCATAAGTTCGCTTCCTGAGCTGCTGTTAGCTTGCATACTCCCATACACGCCATACTGTGACCCAGTTTTACCAATAAAACCACCGGCGAAGGAATACGAACTGTTACCACGCGAATTCAAGCTAGAATCGGTATGGAGGACATTTGTAATAAAACCTGTCGCAAATGACTGTTCTAATGTAGTTTGCGCCACATCACCTCTATTATTACTTTGATTACCTGAATGCATAATGGGTACAGAAAATGAAATTATGACAAGTAGTGTCAGTATGACTATTGCTGCCATTTTAGCAGTTTCCTTCGTTTCCTTAACCTGCTCAGTATTCCCGGTCTTTGCAGGAGCCTTCTTCTCTCTCTTTGCATATCTATTAATTAGATATCCAACGAGCATAGCAACTATGGCAACAATCAGGAAGTCTTCGATTGCCTGTATAAGTAACTCTTTGAAGATAATCGGCCCGTATGTTGACACTATTGTACTTATGGAGGAAGCTGAAAATGAACCTGACGAACCGGAGAGTGGATTAGAAGTACCTTTTCCAAGGAAAGAGGAAATTGTACTGAGTATCCTTTGTACCAATGGCTCAGAAAGAATAGCAGTCATTGAGCTTCCCTTTGGAATTGGAGGGAGACCTGAATTAGTTACACCGCTTACCGAGGTTGAGGTAGATAGTTTCAACAATGAACTGATTGCGCTGGTTTCATTGAACAGTATGAAATACAGCGAAATACCCATTACTGTCAGTATTGATGCATATATAGAAATGGTTGATACAAAGGCTTTTCTGCCCTTTCTTGCCCCTATTCCAATTGCAATGCCAGTCAGTATAAATATGGGAATCAATATAGTCTCCTTTAATGGATTCCCAAGGAGAAACAATAAAAGTCCTGAAATTATAACAAAAGGGGTCCCAAGGGACGGTCCTATCCATTGGATCAGAGGACTGTAATAGACAGTTAGATAATAATAGCTTGAGAATAAAACGATTCCAAGTCCCAATAAGTATGATGTTAACTTACCCACCGGTGCATATAATCAACCCTATTATAAATTTTACAATAATCTGAGCAAGAAAGCTCCGACCTTCAGGGAGGAGATGAATTGTGAAAGTTTATTGGTATTTGTGTGACTGTGTAAGTAATGATTAAAATCCTCAAGGTGCGTTTATACCCAAATGTAGAACAGACGGTTCTTCTGGAAAAGCACTTTGGGTCATGCCGCTTTGTATGGAATCATTTTCTCGAAGTGAGAAACAAGTACTTTGCTGAGCATAAGAACGACAAAAAGAGGGGATTATCAGGTTTCGATACCATGAAGATGTTAACGACATTGAAGAAGGGGTTAACATGGTTGAACGAAATCAATTCTCAGAGCCTTCAACACTCCCTTGTAAAGCTGGACATGGCATTCAAGTCGTTTTTCAAGCATAATGCCAGTTATCCGAAATTCAGATCAAAAAAGGATAACCAGTATTTCATAATACCATCAGGATTCAAAACAGACGGAAACAAGCTGATTATCAAAAAATTCATGGAAGGCATAGAGTACAGAGACGAATCTACATTTCCAGCCGATATAAAGCAGGTTATTGTAACTAAAGATGTTGAACGCTACTATGCATTTATCCAGCATGAAACTGATGAGAAGTTATCTAAAGGAGATGCCATCATCGGCATAGACATGGGAATCAAGGCATTCCTAACCACATCGGATAAATTGCAGGTTGAACCGCTTAATGCATTGAGGAAAAGTGAAAAGAAGTTAAAAAGAGAACAGCGGAGGTTATCAAGGAAAAGAAAAGGATCGAAAAACAGGAAGAAGCAGATAGTGAAAGTGCAGAAGATAAATCAGAAAATCAGGGATGCAAGAACGGATTTCAACCACAAGGTATCAACAGCGATAGCCAAGCATTACGGTACTGTTGTAATTGAGGATTTAAACATACAGGGAATGCAAAGAAACCAACATCTTGCAAGAAGCATAGCAGATCAGGGATTGTATCTGTTCAAGACCATGCTAACGTATAAACTCGAATGGGGGGAAGCGGTCCTCATTGAGATTGGAAGATTCGATCCTTCATCAAAGATGTGCTCAAAATGCGGAAACATCAAGCATGATTTGAAACTGTCGGATCGCATATATCACTGCAATGTGTGTGGTCTTTCTATGGACAGGGATCTGAATGCTGCAATAAACATAAGGAATATGGGATTAATAAAAATAGGACAGGACATGTCCAAATTCACGCCTGTGGAAAGTGCTACAGCAGCGGAACTCTCAAAAGGAGGTCTACGAGTTGCCACTCTATGAATCAGGAACCTCCGATACTTTAGCATGGAGAGGATGTCAGGAAACTTTTTTTATAAGTCTTGCTGGATTTCCTCCCACTAATACATCTGGAGGGACATTTCTCGTAACCACAGAACCAGAAGCAATTACGGATCTGTTTCCAATACTGATTCCCGGATTTATTATGGCACCACCTCCAATCCATACGTCATCACCTATGGTCACTGGTTTTCCCAGCTCCAGTCCACTTATTCTTTTTTGACTTTCCAGTGGGTGAGATGCCGTATATATATGGACAGAAGGTCCGAGAAGAGCATTTCTTCCTATGGTCACCCTGCAGACATCCAGTATAACACAGTTATAATTTGCATAAAACTCATCTCCAATCTCAATATTGTAGCCATAGTCACAGTAAAAAATAGGTTCAATATAGGGATTTTTTCCTACCTTTCCAAAAAAGGCTTCAAGGATTTGAATTCTTCTGGAAGCATTACCTACTGGAATTATGTTGAATTCATTCAGTATGGTTCTTGCCCTCATTCTTTCTTCAATAAGCTGGGCATCGCTCGAACGGTATAATTCCCCGGAGATCATTTTTTCCTTTTCGCTCAATGGGTTCCTATGCTTCATCTTAAATTAACCACAACTTCCATTATAAACGATTCGATCACTAAAAATTCAATAATGACATAATGCCTTAAAAAGCGCCGGGAGAGAGATTCGAACTCCCGATCCACAAAGGGAACCAGATCTCAAGTCTGGCGCCGTACCACTGGGCCACCCCGGCAAATCTGTATGTTAAATCAATTCAAATGCAAACAATATACTGCAAGATCAAGAACTGAGAAAATATCTTATCTTCTCAGTCTGTCATTTGCCCTTATTGAGGGTCTGCTTTTTGCTGATCCCTGTCTTCCAGTCCTCAGCCCTCTACCCTTGTAACCTGCTGAAGTGAGACCCCTGTAAACCCTGCCCTTGTTCTGTGGTTCTGAGATCCATGAAATTCTGTTGTCCTTGTAGATCGTTGGCTGGTTTTTATCTACTAGAATTATCTCATAATACTTGTAGAACCCGTCTTCACCCACGTAATAGGAGTTCAGAACTTCAGTATTCGGATATTTATCTGCAGCTCTTTCCTCTGCAATCCACTGGATGCTCTTTTTTCTTGTGAGCTTGCTGTATGCCAGTCTTCTCGGTCTCCTTCCTCCCATTATTTTAGGTCTGTTGGACCCTCCTCTTCTGACTCTTGATCTTACTACTATATATCCGATCTTTGCCTTATATCCAAGTGATCTTGCCCTATCCAGTCTGGTTGGATGTTCCAGTCTTTCTATGGAATTTCCTTTCCTCCAGTCTATCATCCTTTCCCTCTGAAACAACAGGATTTCAGACTTCTTTGGATTCTTCCACGTTTCTGCGATTTTGCCATATAGATTTGAATGATTAACCATTTCTTTCTACCCTTAAGTAATGTAATGGTGATATGAAGCTATAATAAATAATTTTATGGTAATTGTAGATCTAAATTCTATTTCAGCTAACCAGATTACACGATTCCGTTTAGTAAATGAGGTAAACAATCAAAAGCATTTTTAAATATTTTGATATGTGGAAACGTGAAAGGGTCTCCCTACAGAAAAAGATATGTTCTCATAGAGTTTTCAGAAATGAAATCAGCAGATTACCTTTCAATGGAATGCAGGAGGATTTTCAACACAAGGGAAAAATTCAGGGACAGCTCCTTCATTATCATCAAGACTGACCAGTTCCTCAAGGATCAGCTATGCACTTTTGTAGAACAGAGAATCAAGGGGGTCAAGATAATAACGGTCAGTGGAACAATAAAGAAATGCAAGAGAAAAATGACAACACTAATCGATGAACATCTCCAGATCATTTAGATCAAGGGGTTCTATCTCCTTGAAATTTCCGCCAGAAACAAACATAGAATTATGTTTTTCAATTTCAGTGTTTATGTAATTCACAAGCTCACTCTGGAATCCCTTTCTCAACCTTGACATAACTTTCAAAACTCCCCTCATTTCATAAGCCTCTTCCCTTGAGATATGCAATATTTTTGAAAGGTCCTGTGCAACCTGGTTCCTCGCCCCCCTGCTCTTTTTTGTTTTGCTCATCTGGCTCAGGTAGTTCGAGAACTTGAATGGAATGAACACACCAGTTTTGCCCTTAAATCTCGTTGCAAACAATGCCTCAAGATCTTTCACATAAACAAGCATTCTGTAGTAATTATGCCTGTGTGCAAACCAGTCCATCTGGTCAATCACCGATACGTAATCGAAAGCATCAAGAGCGCTTTCAAGATTTTTTGCCTGGGAAAAAACATTCTGGGATATCCAGAGAAGAATCTGACCCGAGTCCGAATCTGAGTTGTCTATAAGGGTAACATTATCTGAATAGCTGTCCCTGTGAAATATTCCAGAAAGAGTGTCCCAAATAATCGACTGTTCATCCCTGTTTCCGGCACTTATAAGAGAGTCAGACTGTGAGAATACATAGGCTTCCGCATCATTTATTGAAGCCCTTATATCCGGCAAATCTCCTTCAATGATTTTTTCCAGTGTCACTTTCTGGGGCTTGAGTCCTAGCTTCCCGCTAGTTTCTATTATTCTTGAAGAGAGGGTCGTTACAATGTTCCTATACTCTGTACCTCCTTTCCTTGAAAATATCTTCTTTATTTCCACAACTTCGCACAGGTTGATTATGGTCGCAGCATTTGTTCCTTTCCTGTAACGGAAATTAGCAAAATCATTCATCGTGATGATTATGGGAATGGAGGTGTTCCTCAGGATATCCACAATCGCTTTGTATCCTCCACTTTCACCAGTTCCCCCCTTTGTACTCCTTTCATAGATATTGTCCGCTTCATCAATGAGCCCTGCTTTTTTCCTGCTCCCTTCTGCGTCATCCCACGTAAGGTCCTTGTAGAGGGAAAACATTCCAATGGTTCGTTTAATGAAATCTTCGGTTCTCCCCTCCGATCCATTTATCTCAATAATATCCCAGCCCTTGCTGTTGGAAAGAGCATATGCTATGGAAGTCTTTCCCAGTCCTGGTGGTCCTGCAAGTATGAGACCTCTCTTCTCCGGTTTGCCATTATCCCATGAATCAGCCCATGCCTGTATTTTAGCTCTATCCTCCTTTATGAGAAAAACCTGGTCGAATGTCTTAGGTCTGAGTTCTTCATTCAATATGCCCATTTAATTTCAGCATTGCTTGACTGGTTAATAATTTCTTCCATAGATCATTTCAATATATCAGAAAGAAATTTCCTGAAGTGAAAAGGTTAGTCTCATACAGTCCTCTGAGGGTGAGTTTTCTTGGCGGTGGCACGGATATTTCCCCTTTCCTTGAACAGCATGGAAGCAGGGTATTCAACACCACCATAGATCATGGTGTACAGGTGATCTATACACCTGACAGTTATCCCCTGGAGGTATCATCAAGAGACTTCCTCAAAACTGTTATAATGGGAAATGGGCATGGCAAAAGCTTCCAGAACAAGATCCTGGACCTTCTATCAGATTATGGGATTAAGAATGGAAAGATCTATATAAATGGGGAGGTACCGCCAGGTTCAGGCCTTGCTTCATCAAGCGCAATGATCACCGCACTGATGAGGATCATCCTGGAGATCAGGAATGAATACGAAGACCCGATGCAACTTGCAAGGGTTTCATATGAAAAGGAGAGGAATTTCTTTGGAATAACCCTCGGCATTCAGGATCCATACGCCATATCTCTTGGAGGATTCAAGTACATGGAATCTGACGGAATTGATATCAAGGTAAAAAAATTTGAGGGAAACGAATTCCTGGATAGGATCGGTGAAGGAATGCTCATATGTTACACTGGAGGCACAAGGGAAAGTTCCGAGGTTTTGAAGAACCAGGTTGAAAAGTCATCAAAGAATGATTCAGGAACAATCGAGAAGCTGCAGAAGATAAGTGATCTGACAGCCAGACTTGTAAAATCAGTGCAGGAAGAAGATTACATAACATTCACGGAACTGATCAACGAGGGATGGAATGTGAAGAAGACACTGAGTGAAAAGGTTACAAGCAGTGCGGTGAATAACATAATAAGCACTGCCCTGAAAAGCGGTGCAGACTGTGCACGTCTTCTCGGAGGAGGGAACCAGGGATTTGTACTGGCAATTGGTAAACCTGATAGATTATGGGAACTGCAACGTTCTCTCATGGGACTTTCCGATTTTGTGGTCAGGGTAAAGCCAACCATAAGGGGAACATTTATCACCAGTGAGGAGCAGTAAACTTAGCGGAAGTCAAATAAAGATGATCACAGTCAGTCTTTTCTACCCATTTCGTATAGAATTTCCTTCAGGCTGTCGTATATCCTGAAAGTGAGTCCCCATATGATATCTCCATTCCATTTGATATAGTCACCCATCCTCTCATCATGCGATTTCACTTCTGATCCAAGCATATACCACCCACCTCTTTCAATTTCTGAATCTGGATTGATTGGCATAATCTCCTTACACAAATATACGAACGGATGTACGTTTATTGATGATGATCTCACAGGATGGAATACCTTATGTTCAAATTGAAAGGAGACAAAGTGTTGTTCTATTCCCGTCTCCTCCCTAAGTTCCCTCAATGATGCCATATATGGTGTTTCCCCCTCCTTGACGAATCCACCAGGAAAGCACATATCTCCTGACCACGGATCATCTGATCTGGCCTTTCTTTTCAGGAGGAGTATTTGATTATGACTCAGAAGTATGCTCACTGCTGTTTCATTTCTGGCAGCCATACTGTCATTATGCATTGGAGATAAATTATCTTTTTCAAGTCTTGTATCTGCAATATATAATGTGAATTCTGTTTTTCATGATACTAACCTTATGTTAAATAAACAGTATAATTCTAAAAATGTTTATATAGAAGTTTATTTTTACTATGTGATTACAATGATGGGAGGACAACCAATATTCATATTAAAAGAAGGTTCCAAAAGAGAAACCGGAAGAGACGCGATGAAGGCCAATATTGACGCTGCAAAGGGTATCGCTGCAGCAGTAAGAACAAGTCTGGGCCCAAGAGGAATGGACAAGATGCTTGTAGATTCACTTGGAGATATCGTCATAACAAACGATGGAGTCACAATTCTGAAGGAAATGGATGTAGAACACCCAGCAGCAAAAATGATGGTTGAAGTATCAAAGACACAGGATTCAATGGTTGGAGATGGAACAACAACAGCAGTTATAATAGCTGGTGCATTACTTCAGGAAGCTGAATCACTGATAAACCAGAATGTCCATCCAACAGTTATTGCAGAGGGATACAGAATGGCTGCCCAGAAAGCCAAGGATATTCTGGAAGCTGCCAGTACCCCAGTGAAGATTGACGATAAGGCAAAGATCGTTAAGATGGCAGAAACCTCCCTAAGCAGCAAGTCTGCAACAGGGAGCAAAGTCAAGTTGGCTGACATATCATACGAAACAATAAAGGCTGTAGCAGAGAAGACCGAAGATGGATACAAGGTAGACATGGACAATGTCCAGATTGTCAAGAAGCAGGGAGGAGACATTGACGATACTGAACTCATATACGGTATAATTGTTGATAAGGAGAAAGTTCATCCTGGCATGCCAGATGAAGTGAAGAACGCAAAGATCGCCGTTATGGACGCAGCACTGGAAATCAAGAAACCAGAATTTGACACAAATCTGAAGATTGATGACCCAACCATGATCCAGAAGTTTCTTTCTCAGGAAGAACAGATGCTCAAGGAAATGGTCAGGAAAGTTAAGGAAACAGGTGCAAATGTTCTCATCACGCAGAAAGGAATTGACGACCTGGCTCAGCATTACCTTTCAAAGGAAGGAATCTATGCAGTGAGGAGAGTCAAGAAGAGCGACATTGAGAAGTTATCAAAGGCTACCGGTGCATCAATCGCTTCATCCGTTGATGAACTATCATCCTCAGATCTGGGAAACGCTGCATCAGTGGAACAGGTAAAGATCGGAGACGACTACATGACCTTCGTTACAGGATGCAAGAATCCAAAGGCAGTGAGTCTTCTCATCAGAGGAGGAACTGAGCACGTTGTTGATGAAATCGAAAGATCAATGGTCGATTCTATACATGTTGTTGCAGCAGTAATTGAAGATGGTAAATATGTTGCTGGTGGTGGAGCATCAGCTGTTGAGATTGCCGTAAAGATGAGGGATTATGCAACTCAGGTTGGAGGCAGGCAGCAGCTCGCCATAGAGAAATTTGCAAATGCAATGGAAGAGATACCAAGAGCACTTGCTGAAAATGCTGGTATAAATGCAATAGATATACTGATTAACCTGAGGACCGCTCATGCAAAGGGAAAGGTATCATACGGCCTCAATCTCTATACAGGAGAAATAGAGGATATGACAAAAGCAGGAATCATTGAGCCTATCAGAGTTGGAAGGCAGGCAATTGATGCAGCAACTGAAGCAGCCGTGATGATCCTGAGAATAGATGATGTCATTGCAACAAAGGGATCAGGCAGCGCCTCACCTCCAGGCGGAGCACCCGGCGGAATGGGCGGGGAAGATTAATCTTTAAACTATTAATACAACCTTTTAATATACGCTAAATTGCTCTCTAATAAATCTCCAGCTATATTTTTTCAAACCTTTATTTCTTCACTATTAGGATATATTGCACTTTTTTTCATAAACCGTTACATAGGTCCAGTCTACTGGGGATATCTCAGTTATGCTCTTGCGTTTGGTGCTCTTTTTTCATTAGTTACGGACCTTGGTTTCAATACAACATATGTAAAATTCATATCTGGCCAAGGTGACAAGGCAGAGGATATGGGTGCATATCTTGTAATAAAAGTGGTATTGAATCTGATATACATAGGTGTGGTTTTGGGTTCCCTATTCTTCTGGACAGATGTATTGAGGAGAGGTTTTCAGAACCCCATAGAATTCTGGACCATTATTGCAATCATTCCTTACTATACCATATTGAACATCATGCCAGTTTTCAACAATTATTACAAGGCTAATATGCAATCATACAACATAGCAATTCCTAGATTGATAGAGTCAGTTTTCAGGAACTCCATCTTCATCGGAATAGGAGTCCTGTACTATCTTCATATCGAAGGGTCTCTGGGTGCACAAATTACAGTAATACTCGCTTCTCTGTACAGTCTTTCATACCTGATCTATATCATACTCCTCTGGTTGCACGGTCGTCCCTGGATTTTCAGAAAACCAGCATTTGAAACGATTAAAAAGTACATAAGATTTGCAATTCCACTGGCATTTGCAACAAGTATAGGCATCGTAAATGGAAACATTGATAAAATCATAGTCCAGTTCTACTGGGGAGCCGTGGCAACAGGGGCGCTTTACACAGATCAGAAACTGATATCCATAATTGCAACTCTTACAGGTCCTGTCACTATCTTCATTCTTCCTTTACTCATGAGGAATCTGGAGGATACTAAAGAGATCCAGAACACTAAAATAATGGAATATGAAAGAATCCTTTCGCTTATCTCAGCACCATTTGCAATGATACTGTTCTTCCTGTCTCCATTCATCCTGAATATATACAACGCAAGATATCTGATGTATGCAACATCACTCAGTATAATAGCAGTTGGGGGATATGTTGGTGCATTAACATATCCATTTTCAAGTTCCATAATATCTAAGGGAAAGCAGCATATGGTTGCATGGATATCATTAAGTGGAATAATCCTCAACATAATACTAAATGTAATCCTGATACCAACAAGCATTCTTGGAATCAGGCTGGGTTCCCTTGGTGTTGAAGGTGCCACCATAAGTTATACGGCTGCCAATTTTCTAGTTTATTTTCTCTACAAGGAATATTTCAGGAAGATAAACGAGACAAGAACAAGGTCCACCACTCTCATTCATATAGTTGTAGCATTTCCAAGTGGAGTTCTCCTACTACTTTCTGCAATTTATATAAGGCCTTATTCATTCATAATCCTGTTTCCAGTAATACTGTTAAGTCTGTTCATATACCTGATGATGAGTTTATTCTTCAAGGAAATAACCGCTGGCCAGATAAAATTACTTATAAGGAATGTGATACCCAGGAAAAATCAGTAATTTAAGAAGTAGTTTTCCTTCAGTTAATGACAGTCTCACCACGAACTTAACACGGTGAAGAAATTGCTCATGTCAGAGGATTTTAAAAATAGGGTTTATTTCTTCAGATATATTCTTTTCCTATAGATTCTCTCGCAATGATCTGTTTCATTATTTCCCTTGAGCCTTCTGCAAGCTGGAAAGATCTGATACCCCTTAGAGAATATTCTTCGGGACAATCTGTTGAATACCCAAAGGCTCCCTGCCATTGCAATGCATCATTCACTGCGTCAAATCCCCACGTTGTTGAGAGTAGCTTGGCCTTGGCTATTTCCTTGCTTACCTGGAATCTTGTGAACTTATGGTATTTCTGTTCCTGGTCATATACCCACAATGCCCTGTACCCCATATCCAGTGCAGTTTCCATTTTTGCCACATTGTCCGCGACCTGGAACTGGAGTCCCTGGAATTTGGTAAGAGGTTTTCCAAAGGCCACCCTCTGCTTCATGTATTCTATTCCTCTGTTTATGGATTCCAGCGCAGTTCCCGCACTTATTACTGAAATCAGGGCTCTTGCAAATTCAAATCCCTCATGGATAATCTTGAAACCCTCATTCTCCTTTCCTATAAGGTAGTGCTCGGGAACCTCATAATCTTTTATCCTGAATGCACCCCAGCTTGAACCTTCTCTGCCCATTTCTTCAAGATAGGTTATATCAAAATGCCCTTCAGAATAAGGGAGGAATATGAGGGAAGTTCCAGAGGTACCGGGTTTCTCAGGAGCAGTCTTTGTTACCGTTACGTACCCACCTCCCATCTCCTTTATGTCGCGCACAAGGCTTATGTAACTTTTTTCACCATTAACCAAATAACCTCTGCTACTTTTTTTCGCCACAGTGGTCATGGATGCAACATCAGATCCAAAATTTGGTTCTGTTGATGCAATTCCAATTATCTTCCTGCCTTTAGCCACATCTGGCAGAAATTCTGTCTTTAACCTTTCAGATCCATATTTTGAAATGAGATATGACCATGCATTGTCAACAAGAAAAAATACCGGTATTGAAACTGTAGGATCTGCTCTTCCGATTTCCTCAGCAACTATACCTACAGTCACCGCGTCGTAACCTGGCCCTCCATATTTCTCAGGTATGGTCATTCCGAGTATTCCAAGTTCAGCCATTCCCTTTATAATTTCAGAAGGAATCCTTCTGTTTTTTATCATATCCTTAATTCTTGGCTTTATCTCCCTGTTGCAGAATTCTCTAACTGTAGTCCTCAACAGTTCCTGCTCCTCAGTAAAAGTATAATCTAACATCCACAGTGTATTCTTTTATGGAATAAAAATAAGTATGTGTTTAAATGCTGTTAAAATCTATTTTTGCCTTGGATGGATCTTTTGCAAGCAATGATACCCTGCTCTCCCTTCTTTCCGCAACTACTTCATATCCAACCTTCTCACCAAGTTTTACGGTAAAGTCCATGATATCATTATGCGATGGCATGTTATCTATAGATAGCCTTGCTATGGATTGTCCAACATGTACATAACCCTTTGATTCTATGAAATCAGGTTGCGCAATACTATCCATCCTTGCATATTCATCAATAAATGGCATGTTGAAATCCTTGACAAGTGTGTGTCTTATAACCTTTCTTGTATCCAGTGATGGCATGAGCTCAAGCGTTTTCTGGAAATTTTCCCATGCATTTCCCATGGCTGGATTCAGGAGTTCATTGAATGTTTTCTTATCAGGTCCAGCTGTCGTCACATAGAGCTGGGTGGGTAATGGGTGAAGTTTCTCAAGAACCATCGGAAGGGTTCCATTGGTCACGAGGAAGGTTGACATACCTCTTTTATGGGCCAGCTCTATGAATTCGCCCAGCCTTGTGTAAAGAGTGGGTTCTCCCGTGAGTGATATGGCAATGTGCTTTGGATTTGACGCTTCCTTCCACTTTTCTTCGGTTACCTTCGGATTACCCTTGAACCCTGAAATCAATTTCAAGTGTGCTTTTATGCTTTCATTCAATATGAATTCCGGGTCATCCTCGTCCCCAATATGCATGCTGTCAAACCCATTGAATCTCCAGCAAAATGAACAATTTTCAGTGCATGAATTGAGAGCAGGGGTCATCTGAATGCATTGATGTGAGTTTATTCCATAAAACGTCCCCTTATAGCAGGATGCGCCACCAGTCATTTCACTTTTTGTCCAGTGGCATACCTTTACTGCTGAATGTTTTCCTACAAGGCCATAATGCTGCTTCTTGTAAACCTGCGAGTATTTGTTCTCCATCACAGTGAAGAAAAGGTAATCCGCGTATATAAGCGTTCATAGAGATTTCGCCATATTCCAGTCAAAACCGGTTTGAATATCCTAATTGAATTGTGAATGATAGAATTAATAATAATGGTGCAATCATTGACTATGGCAAATAACAGTTTATGGATTACAACATCTCCTGGTGATGATGCCCCGGAAGAATTTTATGCTGTAATAGAAACTCCCAAGGGAAGCAGAAACAAATATGAGGTCAACAAAGAAGGTCCTGGAATAATGTTAGACAGGGTTCTTCATTCATCAGTTATGTATCCTGCAGATTATGGCTTCGTTCCGCGAACATACTATGATGATGGTGACCCCATAGATGTTATCGTACTCACAAGTTTTCCATTATATCCAGGTACAATTGTGAAGGTAAGGCCCGTGGGCGTTATGCACATGATTGATGGAGGAGACAGGGATGACAAGATTATTGGCGTAGCCTCAAAAGATCCATCTTTTACTAATATGAAGGATATCAAGGATGTAAATCCACATCTGCTTAAGGAGATAAAGAATTTCTTTGAAACCTACAAGATCCTTGAAGGAAAAAAGACCAGTGTATCTGACTATGGGGATGCGGCGGAAGCAAAGAAGCAGATTGAAAGTTCAATGAAGAGCTTTGATGACAAGTTCAACAATGAATTTGATTAATATCCCTATGTTTTTAAAGAATAATTTCAGTGAAGTTTATCTCATTTTTTATAAAAAATAAATTTTATAGACATTATTTGGCGCCTCAAATAGAATCGATTCTGAATCCCAGTTCTGTACAGGAAAATGAGTTCAATTTCAGGTCACCCTTAAAATTCTTTATTGTCTCCAGATCCTTATGGGCTGTGAAAGAAAGCCCTGCATTCACAGTGAATCTTTCAGGCGTTCCCTTAATACCTTCAAGCATACTGTAAAAACTCTTTCCCAGAATATTTGCAAAGTGAGATTCTATGGTGTAATTATAATCCATGAGGTTAAGGCCGGTTATGATCATTGTGTTATTATCACATGCATAAGAATGCATTAGCTCAAGGTTGTGAACATCCCGGTAACTTTCCCTCATGGACAGGTAGGAACTGCCTGTGTTACTTTCGGACGTTGGAATCCCGCCAGTTATTTTCATGCCATATATTGCACTCTTCATGGATGTTCCATTTGAATTTATAAAAAGATTTAATGGTAATTCACCGACACTCAATTCCCTACCCTGTGAACCTGTAGAGAAGAACATGCCATCTCCTAGTACGAAATCGCTAGAATGCGTAAACTCTGTTGAACCAGATGAAATAATTGCTCCTCCCTCACTTATATCCCTGGTTATGATCCTCTGGCATTTGTGTGAAAATATTTCATCATTCACGTACCTTATTGAATATATAAATGACTGATTCGTAGTCTTCGAGAGGCAGGGTTGTATTGCATAGTAAGGCGTGATTATGGAATCACAACTGTTATTGGCACTTTTCAAAACCAGGTCCTGCGAAACTTCTCGAATATAACTATCATAACCTCCTGATGTAGTGAAGCCCCAGCCGGAATTATCGGACGCTGAAGGAGTTCCATTACGATCAACTTCAGATGCAGATAAATAATATGTCCCGGTATGAATGCGGTAAGCCCCATTTCCGTAAGATCTATCAAAGAAGTGGATATTGTAATATCCAGTGCCATCCACCTTGATTATCCTGGATACTTTGAAAAATTGAAGTCCACTATCAGTATTGTAAAGAGAAACCTTAACATAGGAACCGGTTTTTTCAGGTGAATTGTGTAATTCATTATGCGTGAAATTAAAAAAGTACATGGAGATGCAGTTAAACTGTTCAGGATGGGTTAATTTAATACACTGTATTCCCTGATCTGAGATTCCAGAAGCATCTTTGAGTTCACTGCGTGGGTTTGTAAAATTAATGGAAAGTGAATTACAGCCACTGTGAATTGATAAGACTCCATTTACAATATCAGGAACATATTCACCATGATTAGGAATATAGATTGAATATTGAAAATTGCATAGATCCTGTATGGTTAAAGAATTGCTGTTAACTGAATAACTGTTTTCGCCAACACACATCTTCCATCCCAGGTTTGAGATCGTGTCTGCAGGCAGTCCATTCTCAGTAATATGAAGTGTGGATGAACCGCATGTTGTATTATAGCCTATTAAGAAGAAATAAGGATCTGAAAGTGATTTCATATTCTCTCCTGTAATGTTGAAGCAGTCGAATTCATGCATTATTGAGCCTTCATCTACATAGGAAGAGACATTACATTTGATCTGAGCAGCGAATGCATAAGCGGTGTCAACTCCCTCTACACATGGTTGATTACCTGATGATGCCAGAAATTCATTGGGTCCATATCCAAAACCCACGCTGTTATTGTCATATTTAATGCCAAAGGTGTTATTCTGCTTACCCGAAGATGTGGAACTCTCATTTACGGATTCCCAGAAATTTAGGTAATAATTTCTTACGTAGGGATGCTGAGTACCCAAAAGTATACAGTTTGCAAGGTTCACCTTTTCCATAATATCACCTTTCGTATAGGAGGTAGTGTTTGTATTCCTTTTTAGATTAATGACCTTTCCTGACCCTGATACTGCCGATCCCCACATGCTTTTTCCAATATTGATGTACAGTGACGATTTGCCCTGCATGAACTGGTTTCCATATTCCAGATTAGGTTCCAGCATAAATTCAACATAATTTACGGACTCATAGGAAGAACCAACTGTAAATTGCTGGGAGGCAAGCCTGTAATAATTTATATCTCCTATTCTCATCTCATCCGAGCTGTTTCCAAGCCAGTTATTCAGGCAAATTTTCTTTCCATATGAGTTATTCGTTTCTGCGCAATTGCCATAATAGGGACTTATGTGGTTGAAATTGTTTGAACTTAAATCAGATATTTCGCCGAAATTACCAGAAATAACTGTCTGATTTAGATTACATGTAAATACCACGGGAATAGAAAGTGATGAAGTGTTTACAAAGACAATTCCTCTCGAAGGATCAGGCTTGAAACTTTTGCTATCAGAACTTATCCTGAAAGTGTATTCACCTCTGGGAAGGCAGAAACTCAGGATTCCAGAAGATGAAGAAGTCAATGGGCTTGAAGACTTTGACACACCGTTTAACTGTACGTCCCAGTATCTGCCAGCCTTCAATCCATTTTCCTTAAATTTCACTTCATAGTGGTCAATTTCTGAAATCTCCATGTTATTCATAATGTTTTTTGAACTGGTGTTTGCACAGGAAACAACAGAGTCAACTTTTTTCTGTATCTGTTTTGTATAGTTCATCTCGAGGGAATATGAAAGAGTAGCATTGAAGTTACTCGAGTAATAAATGTTGGTACTTTCCGCTGGAATGAAAGGGGGAGTGCCACTTATGCCAAGTGGTACATTTTCAGAAATTGAGTCTCCAGGGTTGATTTTCTGGCTCAACATCTTTGTCTCCAGGGAAATGAGCGAGGATTCGGTGTCCATTTGAAAGTTAACCTCATTATTTGTGCTGGTGCTTGGCACATACCACAGAATAAAGCTCGTCAGAAGAACACTTACAATGGCAAACAGGAGAAGTGCACCTATAATCTCACTAACTGCCTTATCCTCAGTTATAGGAGTTTTCATAAACAGGTCATGGCATAATGAATAAAACAGCACTTTTAATGTACAAAAATTGCACAGTGCGTGAAAGAAAAACCCAGTTTGTCATCATTAGTGAAATTTCTATTTTAGGGATTGTTTGGAAAACATCTCAAAATATTCCGGTTTTTACATCCTCAAATATTAAGTCGGGAATTAATTATTTCGTTACACTTTTACGATAGTTCTTTACTATTCTCATTTCACTGGATGATTTAATTTTCACAACCTGGTGTAGTTCTAGATAAATCATAAATATTCTAAAATATTCACAATAATTAAATTATAGATAGAAATATGATAGAAAAGAAGAGATGATAATGAATATGACTAAAATTCTTGTTATGCTGATCACAGGTAAAGAGAATATAAATACAGAAATGGTAGCATTTAACTTTGCAGTTAACGCTGTTAAAAATGCGGGTTCAACCGTTGAATTTCTCTATCTCGGCAGAGGAGTACAGGCTGCCAATAGCACGCAGAAGAGTTCCACTCAGTTTAAGGAACAGCTAGAAAATCTGAGAAAAGCATCCATTCCCGTTAAGATCTGTAAAGTGAGTCTTGAAGGGGAAGGGTTGTCGGAGGAAGATATATTTCAAAACCTTGAACTGGTATACGGTGCAGTTGAAGTAGATAGCAGGATAAAGGAAGGCTATTCAGTCATAACATTCTAGATGATCTATGTTTACAATAAGTGAGGTTCAGATAATACTTTCAATAATCTCTGGTGTTCTTGTAGGATTTTCTCTTGGCCTTATCGGTGGCGGTGGTTCAATTCTTGCCATACCTCTATTGATATATTTTGTCGGCTTTGATCATCCGCACATAGTGATAGGTACAACAGCGCTGGCAGTTGGCGTGAATGCATATTTAAACCTGATACCGCATACTCTAAAGAAGCATGTTAATTACAAGATAGGTCTTGAATTCACAATTCCCGGTATAGTTGGCGTATTGATCGGATCTGAATTAGGACTCTTAACTCCTGGAAACGATCTGTTATTCTTTTTCAGTTTTCTCATGATAGGAATTGCAATTTACATGTTGAAGAGAAAATGTATTGATCTATCAGAAGTTCAGCGGAAGATATCCAGTTCTACAAAGTCGTTGGAAATACTCATCCTCACAGGGCTCATTGTAGGATTTGCATCAGGTTACTTTGGCATAGGTGGCGGTTTCCTTATAGTTCCAGGATTACTGTTTGGAGGAGGCCTAAACATTCTACAGGCAGTGGGAACATCCCTAATGGCTGTGGGTACATTTGGAGTGATTACAGCAGCCAGGTACGCAATAAGTGGTGATCTTGATATAGTTATATCAGCATTGTTTATTGTCGGAGGCATATTTGGGGGATGGTTTGGTGCAAGACTTGCCGGAAGAGTTCCAAAGAGGAGACTCACGCAAATGTTCGCAATAATTGTAATTATTGTGGCTTTCTACATCATGTATCAAAATTATGGTGTAATATTGCATCTATAAATAAAAGGTTAAAATTAAAAATTAATTATATGTTTTTTCTGCGACGCAACTGTAGGTCTAGATAGAATCCACATTAAAATCTACGCTCTTTATGTTTGTTGAATATAGCGATACATATTTACCTGACATGGAAACTTTTTCTGTATCCTTGGAAAGTTGAAAATCAAAACGATGAAACAGGTTGAAATTACTGTAAGAACCTGAACCTAGTAATTCTGTGAACATGGTATTGGCCCAGTAGGAAGCATATGACGAGTGAATTATATAGCTGTAATTGTATAAACAAATGCTGTTAACCTTTCCCAACTTGTTGTTGAAGGTATAACTGTTTCCCATGGTGTAATTTACAAGTGTAGACCTGGACATGATCATTGAAACAATCGTACTCCCAACACCACTTACAGAAGTTGAGACCCCTTTTGCCATGGACATGTTATATGCGATTGAACTTAGCGATATCCCTTTAGATGAAGAAACTATCCTTATAGGAAGAGGATTAACGGTAACATATGTAACACCCTTACCTGCCGTCAATACAATCCCATCCTGTAAAACCTGTGTTTCAGATATAGTAAACTGCGTAACTCCCTCGGAATTTATGGAACCGTGAATATGGAAATCTCCAGTAACTTTGTATGGAACTATTTCTCTTGATACTGTTACATTGTAATAGCCAATTCCAAATATGAATGATTGATTTGTAACATCACATGTGTTTGGTGAATTAGCGTCATATGAAGTGAGTACCGAACCCCTAGAGTCGTTCAAAGCGGATGTCATACTATCCGACTCTACTCTCTGTAAATAATTGCTATAACCCCCCATCATTGAAAATCCCCAGCCAATCTCTCCAGAGAATGAAATCTGACCAGTGGAGTTTACATCTCTCACTGTTATATTATATACTCCTTTCCCTAAATCAATGGGTTGATGGCCACCTATTGAACTAGTCAGAAATATTTGTGACCATCCAGTTTGAACAACTTTCTTATCTATACTTACTATTGGGTCCCCTGTCTTACTATATAACTCTATATTTATATAATTTGTTGGAGTACTTCCTGACTTATAACCCGGAGGTATAGTAAAATTATAAAGATATAGCGTTACATAATTCACTTTTGCACCCTTATCCAAAACAAATTGTTGTTTAGCACAGTCTGATATGGCCCAAAAATTTGGTAAAGAACCTATTGGAGCAAAATAGCTTACGTTAAGATAAGTTACATTCCGTGTGCTAATTATTGATATAAACCCATTCTCTGGGTTGGAAATATTTTTTTCAAAATCAGGAACAGTATAATTATATTCTTTATAAGATAATCCTGTTATAGTGATACACCCTGTGTTACTAGAATATTCTTTTGTTCCGAGATAAAATGTCCAGAATTTTTTAGTGTTTTTCAGATATGTTGTATTAATTCCTGATTGGTGTATATGAAGTATACCATCAGCTTTTTCTGTTATTACATTATAACCCAACAGGAAATAATAACTGCCATAGCTCTGAACTAACAATTCCGATGAAAGGTGGAATTCAGTATCCCCATATCTATTATTATTAGGGCCATGTCCATGAATACCTGTACACGTTGCATCGACTGTTGCTTCATAATAATAAGAAATTCCGTTGTTTACAGATATACTCGGATCTGAAGTGGTTGCAATGAACTCATTAGGTCCATACCCGTAACCAGTTTTTGTGTTTTCAAATTGTAAATATCCATCTCCTGAGCTACTATAATTTGCTTGGCTCTCATTTACTGCCTCATAGAAGTTCAAATAATATGTATTAGTTTTCCCTGTCGGATTAAGTATCGGAGTACCATCACGAAAAGATACATTTTCCGGAATATTTGTTGAAGTGTAGGCATCACAGTTTGGAGTATGGGACACATTTACTGATGTAGTACTGTACTTAACACTACTTCCGAATGGTGATTGGCTTATAGTAATGAATAGATTCGCTTCTCCTTGATATTTTTGCTCATAATAAACTATATTGGGTTCTAGGTAAAATTCAACGTAACTAACAGGAGTGTCTTTCTGATAGATAAAAAACTGTTGAGAGGCAAGAGGATAATAATTCTCACTCAATCCGTCAAAGTGATTTGCGGTATTATTTAACCAGTAATTTGGATATGTGATGTCACATGTATCCGCCTGCTCAACCACTCCTATGAAATTAGCAGTGTTAATAGCATTAGTTTCTTTTGAAGGTCCATATGCCGCAGCAACTATGCTCAATGCTGTAGAACTGTTTAAAGAATTTGTAAACTCAACAGGGACGGTTACTTCCTGATTAGTTACCTTTACTGTACCACCCTCTGGACTTGCTCTATCTGTTACGTTGTCTGAAGATATTAAATAACTATATGTCCCTCTTGAAAGACTGAAAGAAATTGTATCTGCATAATGCGATCCAACTGGGCTTCCTGACTGTTGGACACCTCCAAGTGTTACGGTCCAGTAATATCCTGCTGGCAAACCCGTCTCCTGGAAGTTCACTGCATATCTAAATTGAGATGAAACGTAATTGTTATCTAATATGTTACTAGTACTTGCGTTAGCGCATGCCGCCACTGATACAGTTTTCTTTGTGACTATATTTGTATAATTTACATTCATTCCATAGGAGAGGTTAGCATTGAAGTTGTTTGAATAGTAAAGATTTGTACTCTGTGATGGTGTAAATGGGGGTGTTCCACTTATTCCAAGAGAGAAACTTTGCGAAATACCGCTTCCCGGAGTCACCGATGGATTGATCATCTTTGAGTCCAGAGATGAAAATGCATTCTGTGTTGAACTTTGATACGATAGATCATTATTTGTACCAGTGCTAGGCACATACCATAAAATAAAACTTGTCAACAGCACTGAGGCTATGGCAAAGAGGAGAATAGCACCAATTATTTCGCTCACTGCTTTATCTTCCTTTATCACTGGTTTCATATAGAATAATCATAATTCATCTGGTTTAAAAAACATTTGCATTTTCATCGTGAATAAAATTTTAACTTTTTTTGTCCCGATCTTGGGAATAAACATCGTGTTTTGATTATCTTTAGCCATTCAGTTCAGCAGATATAATTTCATATTTCTTACCGTTCAAAGTCTTCAATTTTAAATCCACGATATCGCCTATTGTATTTTATTTATCTTCTCTGAAATGAAGTAAGATTTATACCTATGAAATAATCGGTGTTTTACGTTAAGCGAAGAAAAATTTAAGGAACTCACACCCTCATCAAGACTCATATTAATAACCTTGAAGAGTATAAAAATAGCAGATGTTAAGACACTTATGAAGGAAACCGGGCTTTCAAAGAGGGCTCTAATGGGTTCTTTGAAACACTTAAGGGAGGAATCGTTGATAAGTGTTAAAACTTGTCTCAGCGATACCAGAAGGAGATTTTATTGTTTTATTCAAGATGACTAATCATTAAAAATAAAAATAATGACTAGTATAGGGAAGCATAAACCTTCATTTTATTATTGATCAAAATCAGTCTTAGGTTTTTACTGTGATTTAAGAATATGAATGTCAACGCTGGATCAAATGGGCCAGAAGACTTTTGCCAGTTCAACAACCACGGCCATTGCTATGCCTATGTATATAACGAGTTTAGGGTCAAGCGCTGGTCCTGTGATTTCTTCTTCATCAAAATACCTTATTAAACCTGCCCCTGATTGGAAACCATCCTTCTTTTCGGCCATTCAGAATCCTAATACAATTAAGCTTTTTATTCTTTCCTATTGCTGAACTCATATTTCAATTACGGGGTTCAATAATTCTAGCCCCGCCTGCAACCTTTAACAGGTAAATCTCTTTTGAATGATCCAGAGCTATATCCTTTACAGTTTCGACATTTTTCTTATCTGAAACAAGGAAAACACTGTTCCCACCAGTCACAATGTATGTGACCCAGAATTTTCTTCTGATCTCCTGCACTCTTTCCATCAGGGACTTCATTTCGTCTGTAACTATCTTTACATCTACAAGGCTGTTCAGGTAATGGTAATCGTCTGTATCTCTCATTGCAAGCTCAAATATTTTCCTTATTTCGTTTTTCTCTGCCAGTTCTTTAAGAGTGATCACGTTTTGGTCAGCATTCAATATCCTTTTTTTGTAATAATCTGACTTTGGCTGATTGAAATGGATATCATCAGATGGTTTCCTCTTATGGGGAAATACAACACTAAGGATTCTATATTCATTGAATTTTGTCTCATCCAGTATCTGTCTTGTTAACGGCTTATGTATGCCTTCTGTAACTGTCAGGCCTCCGTAATAACTCCTGCCGGCACTCTCAGACACTTTTCTCATGTTCAGTTCAAGTTCATCATTATTTATATCAGGAAGAATCCACGATATGCACTTACCAAGAGCAGCTGCTCCTGCATCAGAACTACCACTTATTATGTTCCGATTTTCTGAGTTGAAGTAAATGTTTCCTTTATATTTTTTATTTATCTGATTTTTATATAAATCTATGAACTTAAATGGTGATCTTGTATCCTCTGTGTTAATCCTTTCACCATTCAGTGTATTTTCCATTTCATCATCAGTTATCGTGAGGGAGGTTTCTGCAACAGATTCTTTATCTGCCAGGGAATAGCAGATTCCAGCTGAGTTATGGTAAGGCAGCCTCAAAACTGGATCTGAAAGTCCACCGAGTAGGACAATACCCATCGTGGGGTGTGCTGAAGCTTTAACTGTAACATATTTCATGGTTTTCTGAATTAAGAGCATATTATTAAATTATTTATCATTCATATGGTTGATCCGTAATTCAGAGTTTAGAGCTACTTATAATTTTTATATATTAACTTAATTCACTAGCATGACAGACACAAAAATCATATTCATAATAAGCAGTGGCCTGGAACAGAAGGAAAAAGCATTAACTGGATTGAGGATGGCAATAAACATGAAGCAGAAGAATCGTGTATCTGATGTAAGGGTTCTTTTCTTTGGGCCATCTCAGGAAATGATAGCTAAGGGAGATGACATGATTGATGCTATGCTCAGAGAGGCAACGGAAGCTGGCATTTATAAAACAGCATGTGTATTTATTGCAGATAACAAGAAGATTTCAGAGTCTCTAAAATCAAGGAACATAACTCTGGAACCTGCAGGAGAAGTACTTGCTAAGGCTCTTCAGGAAGGCTACGTACCGATAACATTCTGAAATGGCAAAATTAAGGGATTTTACATTAAGGGAAGTCAACATCCCAGACACAATAGGCAGTATAATTTCTCTTAATCCCTCAATTACCGAAACACTCTGCCTCATAGGTCTTGAAAGCAATCTCAAAGGGGTAAGTGCATTCTGCAGGAGACCGGAATCAGTTGAAAAGATAAGAAAGATAGGCAGTTATAGCACATATAATGAAAACATAGTCAATGAAATAAATCCTGATATTATATTCACTATATCTGGATATCAGGAGAGTCTTACAAAGGAATTAATGAAGAAGTATACAGTTTTCCAGTTTGAACTTCCTTCAACCCCCTATGGCATACTGGATATGATAAGCCGGGTCGGTGTGGTAACTGGAAAAATAAAAAACGCCCAGGTCCTTGTTAGAGAACTTCAAAAAAATTTTATTGCATGTAACGCAAATAAAAGGGCATATCTCGAGATAGATCTAGGAGGCCCGGTATCATTCGGATCGTTAAGTTACATTACGTCAACTCTAAATCTGCATGGGCTTTCAACACCTTTCGATAACGATCTCAAGGAATGGATTCAGCCAGATTATGAACAGGTCATGAAATTTGATCCAGAAATCATGATATTTGAGGGAAAAATGTACCGGGGGACAACTGAAAAAGAAACCATAGAAAGATTGAAGGATACACCCTTGAGTCACACATCTGCCTTCAGAAATAATAACATATTCTGCACTCCTGGAAAACTAGATTTCTTTGCCCATCACGGACCATCATTCTTCACGTCAGTTCTTCCATGGCTCAGGAATGTCATTGAACTGGAGTCAAAATAAGATATAACAAATATTCATCTTTCCCCAATGTCAGAGTTCATCAAGGGCAATTGATTCCTTGAGTCAGGAAATTTTATCCTATATTCCAGATTATTTAAAAATAAGAATGTCAACTCAAATTAACGCATTAATATAAATACGAGTAAGGAATACTATTCAGTCCGAAAGGACGGGACGTAAACCATATGGAAGGAATTACCAAAATAAAGGACCTTACACCTGAGTCGAGAAGAGTAAATGTTCTTGCTAAGGTCATAGAGATAGGCGAGCCAAAAGAGATAAACACAAGATTCGGAGAATCAAAATCCGTAACTGAGGTTGTTGTAGGAGACGACACTGGAAAGATAAAGCTATCCCTCTGGGGAGAACAGGCTGCATCTGTAAAGGATGGATCCACACTTCATGTTGATAACGGCTATATTTCACTGGTCAGAGGCCAGATGAGATTGAACGTTGGAAAATATGGAAACCTTAACGAATCCGAGGAAACTGTTGAAGAAGTTAACAGTGAAAATGACATGAGCGAAAAAGTTTATGAAAACACTAACTTCAGAAGAGGCGGTACTGGCGGCGGTTTCAGAAGAAACGGCGGCGGATACGGCGGAAACAGCGGTGGAAGGAGAGAGTACGGCTCCAGAGATAATTACAGAAATGAAGATAGAGATTAATTACTATCTTCCTTATAACTAGTTTTTTTCTGCATTTTAAATAATTCATAAATTTCTACAGAAGATGTACAGTCTTCTATTTTTTTATCAGTTCTCCAGGTACCAGTAAACCTTGGAAATCTAATGGCAAGGCCATTTTTACCGACCAGTTCTTTTGCGCATGTATGCACGGGGCTCAGTGTTATTTCAGCACCCTTTATCTGTATCACCCTATCAGGGTATATCCACACGTCTGGAATCATTTCTGAATCCACATTTGATGGTTTTTTATCAGTGACAAGATTCGAGAACATTGCCTTCATTTCAGAAAGATTCTCATCAGTGAATCCCGATCCAATCTTACAAACTGATTCAAACATATCTCGCTCCTTGTTATACGAAGCAAGAAGAAGTGCACCAAAGCTACCCTTCCGGCGTCCATGCCCATAAAATGCACCTACAACAGCCAGATCGAGCGTATCCGATATTTCATTCTGGTAATCTCTCTTAAATTTTATCCATAACCATCCACGATTTCCAGCCCTGTATATGGAATTCTCCTGTATACTCTTTGCAACTATTCCTTCACATCCAGATTCTATGGAACTTTCAAAGAATTTCTCTGCTTCTTCTGAATCCCCTGTAACTATCTGTGTCGCAAATTTCAGGCGTTCACTTTCACCTACGGTTTCAAGCAGTATCTTTCTTCTTTCCACATACGGTTTCCTGTTGAGAGGAACACCATCAAGATAGATTATATCAAACAGGAAAACCATTATGGGTATTTCCTCAGAAACCTCCGGTAGATCGTATATTCTACCCCTTCTCCTGGATACATCCTGGAATGGATAGATCTCTCCTGTTTCACTGTTAACCGGTACTGCCTCCCCATCAAGAATCACACTTTCAGCCTTCAATTTCCTGACTGCTTCAATTATCTCAGGAAACTGTTTTGTCGTCTCTTCATTCCCTCTTGAAAAGGTCTTAACTTCACCGCCACGCTTGTGTATCTGTATCCTCAGGCCATCATACTTGTATTCCAGAGCTGCAACTCCGCCAAGTTTTTCTATTATCTGTGCAAGGGACTGAAGCCTTTCAGCAAGCATCACCTTTAAGGGTATGAACGGAGTTGGCCCTGTGCTTTCCCCTATCCTGTCTTTCAGAAGAAGATCAGCAACATAGGCGGGATCAGGATGAAAATTAAATATATCTTCCACTTCAGACTGCTCTATTTCTGGTTTGAAAGCTAGTCTGAGGGCGGTAATTATAGACGCATCTGAAACACCTACCCTAAGATTTCCAGTGATTATCTTCACCATATATTTTGCCTCCTTCTTCGTTGATCTTATGAGTAGGTCCGTAAGCATGGCTTCCTTTGTTCCACTGCTCCCCTGGCCCTTTATGCCTGTCATTTTAAGTAGGAGTTTATAAAACTCCTCCAGGGTCAGTGGTTCGTTGAAGAATGATGTCTGCTTACCTCTGGAAAGTAGTTCCTCAGTCATTTCCCCAAGGTCGCCAGTTTTTGCGAACAGAGAAATTTCTTCATTTTCAGTTGCACCAGTAAGATTTCTCACTACCTTCATGACCGTTTTTTCGGATATCCCGATCTCAAGGCCTGAGTAATCCGGGGCTACCTTTCCCTGAATAAGGTATGTAATCATGTCAACTTCATCCCGGTGATCAAGGAATAACTGTTTCATAATCTCATTCATCTCCAGTCTTTTCGCTGTACCTGATATTCTGTCAAGATAATCTACGAATTCAGAGAGAAGCATGATCAAGGTTAATTCTATAGGCATAAAAAAGTTATCCTGCAGCACCTGAACTTTTAAGTGCTAAATGATAAATTTGACTTCTTCTTTTCATAACCAGGAAGACGTAACAATACCAGATGGAATAGAATCTGAATCTATGGAAGTATCATCAACCCAAACTTTTCCAAAGTGTTAATAGGCATTTAATGATTGAAAGCCATGGAACATCACCATCATGGACACGGATTTGATTATGATAGAATGGCTGAGATGAGAGAGAAAATGGTAGACATAAAGAGTGTGCTGGAATTCATGAAGATAAAAAAAGAGGAAAAAATAGCAGATGTAGGCTCTGGAGACGGTTATTATTCATTAATCATGGCGCCTTTGTGTTCCAAGGTATATTCCATTGATATCAGTAAAGATGGCATTGAAAGGGAAAATGCCAAAATAGTGGCAAATAAGATCACAAACGTGGAGACAATACAAGAGGACATGTGCAAGCTAGAACGAATTCCCGATGTGAACAGGGTCTTCTTCTCAAATAGTTTCCATGACTTCCCGTGTATGAATGAAATCATACAGAAATTCGCAGGAAAAAGCAAACCAGTTTTTACGTTGATCGAATTCAAGAAAGATTCTGTTATAGGGCCTCCATCAGAGATTAAGCTTTCCCCAGAGGAGCTTGATAGCATCTTCTCAAAGATTAATTACACGAGAAACAACATTAGATTCTTTGATCATAATTATATAGCTACCTATTCCTTCAATAAAAGCAGGAACTAGATTTTTACTCCAAATCTTTCCTGTTCCATAAGTATCTTATCCTGCTGGTTCCTCAGAAGGAATGAAAACACAACAGATACTATTATTGTTGCAAATATTGCTGCGGAATATTGATTTGAGTTCAGGATGTTTGATTCCAGGGCTATGGTTGCAATAATGACACCAACGGCACCTCTCCCTCCTAATATCCCGGATGAAACCCTCCCGGAACCGGATGAAAAAAATTTCTTACCTGCATAATAATCCAGAAATCCTCCAATCACAACGGTGACGAGAATGAGGAGTGTCATTTCTCCCAGTGAACTGAAAGTTGGAAAGATGGCTTCCATTCCGGCTATGCTGAAAAAGAGAGGTATAAAGAAACTATCATTCAGCCTGCCCAGCGTTCTTGTAATTATACCGAGAAGTTCCTTTCCTATTATCACATCACTTATGAGTATGCCAGCAAAGAATGCACCAAGTACGTATGTTATGCCTATCTCGTCAAGAATGGAGGCAACTATCAGTCCAGATAAGATGATGCTGCCAAATACCAGTTTTTCACTTTTGGACTGGTACCTGAGCTTCTCAAAGAAAGCCATGACATATTTTGAATGTTTCCGCAGATAGTGATCAGCAAGAAAAATAAGGATAAGAAAAACGACAATCGACACAAGTTCATAATTCAGTCTTTTAAGGTCAACAATTGCTGATAAAATAATGAATGCAATTATGTCAGTGAAAATGACAGATGCCAGAATTGAGTTTCCCATCTCGTATTTCATCAGATCGTATTTATTTAGAAGTACCGAGATGATGGAGATGGATGGCACTCCTATGGAGACAGCAAGTATAATATCTGAAGCCCCGAATTTTCCGTAAAAAATCTTGAGGAAAAGAAGCATAATGAGTAATGGAATTATGAAGCTTGTTGCTGATAGGAGAATGCCTTTTTTGACATTCTTTACCAGTGTATATGTTGTTGACTCAACTCCTATTAGAAGAACTATGAAAAACAATGATATTTCAGATATTCCCGTTATAATGGAACTCGGGAGAACCAGGTCAAGAACTGCCTTTCCAAGGATGAAACCGGCGAGTATTTCACCTATCACTGACGGTAAGCCATAATATTCGAACACACTTCCCATAATTATTGCAAAAAGCAGGAGTATGAATATTGATAGTAGAAATGTCATCTGTTATTCTTTAATTGGTAACTCCCATATAAAATGTTAGACTCTAAATCACTACACTATTATTCAATATGAGCATTCAAGCCTGAATCTCCCTTCCCAAGAAAGGATGAAATCATGAGAAACTTTATTGTTTCGTTCGAATCTTTACACTGTCTACTGGCTTGGGGAGTGAAGCAGGCCTGATAACATACTGCTTCTTGTGTTCCTTATTCTGCGAGATCATATAGACTGGTGAGAAGGATGGAGAACATCAAATAGAAATATATTTCATCCCATGGAAATATAACAGATACGATTCAATGGTAATATCCGACACCAAAAATTAGAAAAGAGGTTGCATAATTTAAACCTCTAGACACTGGACATGGCATATGAAATTTAGATTGCATTAGCTTTACAATCTGATAATAGTTTTTGTCATATAAGGACTCAAAATTACACCTAAAAGTACTATATAAGTATTTAGAAATTATAAAAAATTTATACCAATGAAATAATACACATCAGGTTTAGGTGAAATTCAATGAACAATGAGGTTGAAACCGTCGAGGCAGATGTTCTGATTATCGGTGCCGGCGGAGCAGGAATGAGGGCAGCTATTTCCGTAAACGATGCAGGTCTGAAGCCTGTTATGGTTACAAAGTCACTTCTTGGCAAGGCTCATACGGTTATGGCGGAAGGAGGAATTGCCGCCGCTCTAGGAAATGTGGACCCACAGGATAACTGGACGGTTCACTATGGTGATATAATAGAGGAAGGAGTATACATTTCTAACTGGAAAATGGCAGAAATCCTGGGTAAGGAAGCGCCCGACAGGGTTCTGGAACTGGAGAGATATGGGGCACTGTTTGACAGGACGCCAGATGGCAGGATAATGCAAAGGGCATTTGGAGCTCATACGTACAGAAGACTGGCGCACATCGGGGACAGAACTGGACTGGAACTAATAAAGACGCTTGAAGATCAGGTGCTTCACAGAAATATTCAGTTCTATGATGAAATGTATATTGTGGACCTGATCAGGAAGGATAACAAGATAATAGGTGCATATGGAATAAAGATGAATACCGGACAAACCTTCATATTCAAGGCAAAATCCGTAGTCATTGCAACGGGAGGATCAGGAAGAGTCTTTAAGGTTACATCAAATTCTTGGGAATCGACAGGTGATGGTATTGGTATGGCGTACAGGGCTGGAGTCATACTCAGGGACATGGAAATGATGCAGTTTCACCCCACTGGAATGGTTTATCCACCTGGAGTGAAAGGTCTTCTAGTAACAGAAGGGGTAAGAGGGGAAGGAGGAATTTTACTGAATTCCAAAGGCGAGAGATATATGCTGAAATACTCTCCTCAAAAGAAGGAACTTGACGCAAGAGATGTTGTTGCCAGAGCAAATTACAGGGAAATAATGGAAGGAAGGGGAACAGAGCATGGCGGTGTTTACCTTGATATATCCTTTAAAGGTGCAGACTTCATCAAGCACAAGCTACCTGCAATGTATCAACAGTTTCTTGAATTTGCGGGAGTCGATATAACAAAGGAGAAAATGGAAGTGGCACCAACTGTCCACTATATGATGGGTGGAATAGAAGTGGATGCAGAAACAGAAAGAACAAATATTGAGAATCTGTTCGCAGCAGGAGAGGTTGCTTCAGGTCTTCACGGAGCAAACAGGCTTGGAGGCAACTCCCTCGCAGATATCCTGGTCTTTGGAAAGAGGGCTGGAGACGCAGCTGTGAATTACGCAAGAAGCTCAAAACTGGAAGAAATACCAGACGAAGAAGTTGAGAAAGTCAGGGCTTATGTAATGCATTTCTTCAAGGAAGACGGGAAGAATCCATACGATCTCATAGATCGACTTACAACATGTATGAGCGAGAATGTAGGTATAATGAGGGACGAAGAACACCTGCAGAAGGCAATCAAGATAATAAAAGACCTGAAGGAAGAGTTCAAGGAAGTTGGAACCAGGGGAGGAGTTAGATATAATCATGGACTTCTTGGCTGCCTTGAACTTGGTAATATGTTAATCTCATGTGAGGCTATAGCCACATGCGCTTCAATGAGAAAGGAAAGCAGGGGTGCACATGCAAGATCAGACTTCCCAAAGAAAGATCCAGCATGGAAAGCCAATATAATCACCTACATGGACGAGCAGGGAAACATGAAGTTTGAGGTAAAACCAGCGCTAGAAATGCCTGAAGAATACAAGGCATATGTAAAGCCAGAGGTGTATGAATGAGCGATGATATAAGTGTGAAAGTATTCAGGTTCGATCCTGAAACAGAAAAGGAAGGGAAGTTTGTGGAATACAAGGTCCCATACGTTGATGGGATGGTTGTCCTGGATACAGTCAGATACGTGGAGGAGAAAATAGACCCCACTATTTCAATAAGGTGGAACTGCAAGGCTGGCAAATGTGGTTCATGCTCTGCCGAAATCAATGGAAGACCATCTCTGATGTGCAAGACCAGGGTGGACGAAGTTGGTAAAAATATCACTGTTGCACCCATGGCGGCATTTCCATTGATCAAGGATCTTGTAACAGATGTTTCAAAGAACTGGGAAATTGCAAGAAAGATTCCAATGTTCACTCCAAAGGAAGGCCTTGAAAAACCATGGAGAATTAATCCAAAGGATGTTGAAAGATCTAAGGAATTCAAGAGATGCATCGAATGTTTCCTCTGCATGGATGTGTGCCACGTTGTTAGGGAGCACTTTACGCCGTATTTTGGTCCACGGCACATTGTAAAGGCAGCTTCTTGGGATATGCATCCCCTGGACGGTCTGGATAGATCAAGGATGCTTAACGAAGAGGGTGGAATGGGATACTGTAATATAACTAAATGCTGCACTGAAGTATGTCCGGAACACATAAAAATAACTGACAATGCAATAATCCAGGAAAAGGAAAGAGCGGTCGACAGGCAATACGATCCAATAGCAATGCTGATCAAGAACAGAAGAAAAAAAGAAAAGGTGGTGAAATAGATGTCATTTAGCACAAAGGATGAAACAAAATTAGAAAAAATAGTGAGGTTCCCAAGAGAATTCGGTGAATTGAGATTCTGGTCATTTGTACTTCTAGCCCTGCTGGCTATATACCTGATGACTGTGTTTGCACTGCCAAAGCCTGTTCAGGGGTTGACTGATCCGTTCTATTCACCCACCATCCTCGTACTGCCTCTTGTGGCAGGTTTCAGGGCTACATGCTATGCATACAGGAAGGATTACCACAGGCATCTTTTCAGGCATCCAATTGCTTGTGAGGTTTCAAAGTTCAAGGATGTATCAAAGAGAATAGACCTTGTTGGTGAAAAAAGAGGCAGATTGTATTCTGGTGAAACAAATATATTCAGGCTCGAGAACCTGCACAGATATTTCTGGTACACAGCAGTGGCAATTCTTCCGTTCTTCTATTACGATATCTATGTAGCACTTGCCTACAATGGAACTTTCACATTAGGGGCACTATTACTGATCATAAACACTGCACTGGTAACAATATATACATTCTCATGCCACTTCTTCAGACACGTAACAGGAGGCAATGTTGACTGTTACAGCTGCCCGGTAAACAAGAAGAGTGTTAGGAGATCATTCTTTAACGGGGTATCTAAACTGAACGATCATCACGAAATATTTGCATGGATGAGTCTTGCTTCATTCTTCCTCGTTGACCTATATATAAGGGGAGTAGCCGCTGGTCTTGGCATTAACATCCTCCTGTTCAGGTTGTGATCGACATGGGAAAATACATGAAATCAGCATGGAGATATCCCCTTTTCTTCCTGGGATTATTCCTGATAGAAATAGGAGGAATCTACTATAAATTCATTGCACAGAATCTCTCGAATACAGAGTATTTTGTAATAGCAGGATTTGTAATATTTTTAATTTCTCTCATAACACCATAATCTTTTATTTTCATTCTCATTATTTTAGGCTTCAATGAATAGATTTTATAGCATAAATGAATCAATGAACATGAATGTCATTGATCTTGTGGGTAAAAATGTGAGATTTCTTATTCTGGGCCAGTATCAGGAGAGTCTTACGCCTGAACTCTATATGAGAGGCAAGCTCATTGGGGTTGATCAGGCAGTATACATAATTGAGACTGAGAGTCCAGATCAGTCCAGTAAACAGACAATCTGTGTTCCAATGTCTCAGTGCATCATTTCTACAACCAATCAGGACTGATTCAAAAATGAGAAGTCGAAGCGGCCTGATGTATTCGTTCCCTTTCTTTCTATTTTTTGGAATTTTACTGGACACATTGAGGATATCGTATTTTGTAAAAAAAGCTGAACTATTTTATCAGGCAGCATACGACTTCACCGAAACTGTCCCTCTTTATATCAGGTATGAGTTATCCATATATGGTGCAATTCTAGAGATCATAATTTCCCTTACTTTTGCACTGGTCCTGATATTCCAGATCAGGAAAGTGATGAAACTCCACTACTCTGTAAGGGGAAACACAGCAAGATCAGTAATCATCAACTACGTGATGAACATCGTTGCATATTTCATAATTTTCGTGGTGATCCTATCAGCACTTGGTATCAACATCGATTCTTTGCTTACAAGCAGTATCCTCCTAGCCGCTCTCATTGCGCTCGCTGGTCAGAGTATTATCGGGAATATTTTGGGTGGTTTAATGATGGAAATCTCAAGGCCTTTCAAGCCAGGTGATGATGTGTGGATTTTTCCATGGAGCAGCTCCAGTTCCCTTATGGGGCTTCAGCTCGCAGTTTTCTTCCAGAAATATTACTCAAAGGATGTGCTTTACGTTCAGGGTATAAGGGGCAGGGTTGTAGATATCACCATGAATTACACAAAGATATTTACAGATGGTAACGAGATAATCAATGTACCCAATGCGGTAGTAGCTCTCGGGGCTTTTCAACTGGGTCCAAAAAGTGGAAGTTTTTCCATAAGATACGAAGTACCGAAGCATGTCCTGCCAGATGAAATAAGGAAAGTTGTTTTTGATATCACGGAAAAGATGGGAATTAAGAGTAACGACCAAAAATTTCTCCTTGATGAAACTACCCTGAATACATATCTTGTCATGATTGAGTTCCCAAATATAATGGACCAGAGCATAAGGACCCAGATCTTTGAAAACCTGAGACTTAGACTTGAACCCATGAGGATATTTCCAGTTTCTGGAAGAAGCAGGTAAATGTGGTATATTTATCGATTTAAGTAAACATCAGGTATAAAAAAATTTTGCACTCACAATTAATATACAATAATTACCATGTGTACACATGGGAAAAACAACAGCAGAAGTCATAATAGATACTCTTTCCAATCTCGGAGTTGAAAGGATATACGGCATACCGGGTGATTCTTTAAATCCAGTAATGGACGCAATAAGGAAGAATGGTAAGATTAAGTTCATTCAAGTAAGGCATGAAGAAGGAGCAGCCCTTGCCGCTTCCTTTGAATCAAAGATATCTGGAAAAGTCACGGCATGCATGGGAACAAGTGGTCCCGGGTCGATTCATCTTCTTAATGGACTATATGATGCAAAAATGGATCACTCATCGGTGATCGCATTGACTGGACAGGTGGAGACAGACCTAATTGGAACGGATTATTTCCAGGAGGTGAATCTGGGTTCAATCTTTCAGGATGTTTCAGTATACAGCACGGAAGTTCTAAACCCCGCCAGTGCTCAGGAAATAGCTAAAAGAGCATTCAGGGAGGCAAAGTACCGTCATGGTGTATCACACCTGACGCTTCCTGCAGATATAATGAGGTTGCAATCTCAGTATAATGAGCAGATAATGGAACAGTCTCCTGAAGCCCCTCAATACGACCCGGATCTTACCCGGGTTAAAACCATGATAGAAGGGTCTACAAAACCAGTTTTATTCATCGGCAAGGGTGCACGGGAATGCGGCGAGAAGATTATGGAGTTCTCAGAGAAAATCGGAGCACCCATAATTTACGCTCTTAACGGGAAGGGAATAGTTGATGATCTTGACAGGAGAGTTGCAGGTAGTCTGGGCTTACTTGGAACGAAACCTTCCATGAGGGCAATTGAAGGGGCAGATCTTATCATAATGCTGGGCACATCCTATCCATATGTGCAGTTCATACCGGAAAACCTGGTAACAATACAGGTAGATACGGACCCGCTATCAATTGGTAAGCGAAGGAGATCTGATATAGGACTGATCTGTGATACTGAGACATTTCTCAGCAAGATTGATGTAGGTTCAAAGGAAATAAAATATTACAGTTCAATTGAGTCAGTAAAAACAGAATGGATAAAAAGCCTGGAAAAGAAAGAACAGTTTGATAGTGGTCTCATCCATCCAGAATCAGTTCCTGCCATAATCTCCAAGTATGCGGATAATAATGCAACGGTTGTTGTGGACACAGGAAATGTTACGGTGTGGGGTGTCAGGAACTTCAGAACAAACCCTGGAAGAAAATTTGTCTATTCATCGTGGCTGGGAAGCATGGGGATAGGAATACCTGGAACGGTTGGAGCATCATTTTCTTCTGACGCACAGGTTATAGGACTCATAGGAGATGGCAGCTTTGCAATGTCAATGCCAGAGCTTGTAACAATCAGGAAATATAAGAGGCCGGTTAAGCTGTTCGTTTTCAATAATTCCGAGCTGGGAATGATAAAGTTTGAGGAAGAAGTCATGGGATTCCCGAATTTTGGCACTGATTTATTTCCCCTGAATTTTGCCAGTATAGGAGAGGCAATTGGAATAAAGTCATTCAGGGTTGAAAAATATGATCAGCTGGAGCCTGCCATAAAGGAAAGCCTGTCCATGAAGGATGAACCAACAATCGTCGATATTGTTATAGATCCTGATGAAGCTCCAATGCCTCCAAAGCTGAACTTCAGCCAGGTGAAGGGATATATCACCTCACTACTAAAGGAGAAACTGGAGTGAAAACACCAGTCCATTTATAGAATGTTTGAATATCAATACATTGACTGGACCGATTATAAACGATGAGACAGGAGTAGAACTTTCGGATTACATCAAAAGATTAATCCCGCGGGATTTCAATCATTATATCGATCCGTTCTGCGGTTCAATGCAGACATTTATTGATCTAAATCAGGAAGGAAAACTGGTGTGTCCAATGCTATCTGATCCGGATGATAGCCTCATAAACTTATATGAACATGTGAAAAGTATGCCGGAGGAGTTTTATTATGCATTTGAAGGCAGTTACAGGGGAAGAACAAGAGGGGCACTTCTGGCATTGAAAAAGAGATATAAGGAGATCAGGAACCACAGGACAATGGAAGAGGCAGTGACCTACCTGCAAATAAATATATTGAATGCCATTGGAAATAACAGTACAGGTATATCGGGAATTTTAAAACGTTCATCAACAGGTGAAAGGAACCTTGAATTCCCAACTGAAACAGAAATAGTTGAATTTTCCAGGATGCTACAGAAAATTGAGATGAAGAGGGGATGTTATGAAGCTGTCCGGGGAGATTTATCAGAAAATGACTTTTTATTCCTGAATCTCAGAAAATACAGTTCCGGTAACAACTCAAGCTCGATCAAGACAGAACAGGAAAAGCATTTTAAGAAATTCCTGTGTGATCTGGAAAAACTCCAAAGTGAGCACGTTTACATCATAATAAAAATACCATCTCATCCAAAAGTTATGAAGAATACGTGCATTCCTGAAAACTATGAATTGAGTCGTGTCAATTTAGATAAAAGGAAAAAATACGAACTCTGGAAGAACTTTTGATAAATAATTATAAATTATATTGAAGTAATAAGACATAAAGCAATATGGAAATTAAGTTGCTGTAGAGGTGAAACATTTGTCGAAAGTTGCAGTTATAATGGGCAGTCAGTCAGATTATGAAGTCATGAAAGAAGCATGTGAAGTTTTGCGTTCATTTCAGGTGGATTGTGAATCAAAGGTTGTGTCAGCACACAGAACTCCAAAGATGATGTATGAATTTGCGGAAAAGGCAAGTTCCAGAGGAATCGAGGTTATTATTGCCGGTGCAGGTGGTTCCGCCCATCTCCCGGGAATGGTAGCCGCGATCTCAAACCTGCCAGTTATAGGGGTTCCAATCATGACAAAGGCACTTAAGGGGATCGATTCACTCCTTTCTATTGTGCAGATGCCCTCTGGCATACCTGTTGCAACAGTTGCGATCAACAATTCCAAAAACGCTGCCCTTCTGGCAGTAAGGATTCTCTCCCTGAAATATCCGGAACTGGCCTTCAAGATGAGAAATTACATGGAAAAGGAAAGGGAAAGTGTTGAAAACACAAGATTGCCATAAGACCATAGGCATTGCAGGCGCTGGCCAGCTTGGAACAATGATGATACTCGAATCGAGGGGTCTGCCTGTAAAGTTCAATGTATATTCTGAAAATATAACAGATCCGGCTGTTTCGATTTCTGATAGATCGTACACAGTGGATCAGTACAGGGAATTTGTGGATAAAAGTGATATTGTCACCTTTGAGTTTGAGCATATAAACCGGAAACTTCTGGAATATGCAGAACAGGAGGGAAAGCTGAGGCCGTCAATAAAATCAGTAGAACTAAAAATGCAGAGACATCTGGAGAAGGAATTCCTGAAATCTAGGAATTTTCCAGTTGGTGAGTTCATTGTTGCTCATGGAGGCAGGGAAGCACTGAAAGTGGCAGGTACTATGGAAAAGTTCGTGATCAAGAGGTCTGAGGGCGGATATGACGGGAAGGGACAGTACTATTATTATGACATGAGCAGTTTCCCAGCTGATTCAGACGATATTTTCGTCGTTGAAAAGTTTGTGGATTATGAGAGTGAAGCATCCATAATATGTGCAAGGGATGAAAATAATAACTTTTATTTCTATGAACCTTCCTATAACATGAACAATAAGGGAATCCTCATATGGAACAGTTCCCCCATAAATAATAGTGAGCTGAGATCAGAGATGATTGAAATTTCACGTAGATTGGTGAATGAACTTGACTATATAGGTGTAATGGGCATAGAGTTCTTCCTGACAGGGAAAGGACCATTGATAAACGAGTATGCACCGAGGGTTCATAACACCGGTCACCACACACTCATGGGTTCAAGCTATTCACAGTTTGAGATGCATGTTAGATGTGTACTGGGACTCCCAGTGTTTCAGCCCTCCACATATGTTCCATCAGGAATAGTGAACATCATCGGTCTTTCCCTCAGCGAAAGTCAGTTGAATGAAATACTGAAGCTTGGGAACACAAGGGTTTATGACTACAGGAAGAAGGAGGTCAGAAAGAAGAGGAAGATGGGTCACGTCTGTTTGACTGCACTCAGTACTGAAGAGCTAGAAGAACGCATTGGAAAGGTAATGAAGATAATCTACGGGGATAACCTGGACCTATACATCTGAATTATGCGATCAATATTTAATATTGGGGAGAATGGTGGAATATGAATTCAGGGGAAGCATTTGGGAAGCCAGGCATATCACCCAGATGGACATCAAGCGCAAAGGAAGGAGTTGGAACATCTCTCAGAAGGTGCTCAAGAATACATTTTACAGTATCACATGGAATTGTAAATGAGATATATTATCCCGGAGTAGACACAGCACAGATCAGGGATCATCAGCTCCTGATTACAGATGGAAAATTTTTTTATGAGGAAAGAAGGGGTACAATTCACAGCATACAGTGGGTAAAGGAAGGAATTCCTGCCTTTAAGATAGTCAATGAGGATAAGGACCTCCACTTCAAGATTGATAAGACAGTGTTCATAGATAGCGAGAATGATGTGCTGGTACAGCATATTGTATTCTCCAGGAAGGACCCGAATGATAGTTTCTTTCTATATTCACTGCTCTCTCCACATCTAATGAATGGCGGAATGGGGAATACTGCATGGAACGGGAACTACAAGGGAAGAAGAATGCAATTTGCATCAAAGGAGGGCATGTTTATGGCCCTCTACATACCTGATGTATCTGGCAAGATGAGCTGTGGGTTCTCGGGATATTCTGACGGGTTCCAGGATATCACTAACAATAGGACGATGACCTATGAATTCAGTTCCGCAACCGATGGCAACGTGGCAATAACTACAGAAATACTACTTGAAAAGCAAGATACATTTAACATGTACATCGCATTCGGAACCACCATGGAAGAGGCCGCTCTTAAAGTATTGAAATCAAGCAACCTTAACTGGGAAAGTATTCTCAATGATTATGTGCAGCACTGGGTCACATACAAAAAATATACTGCAAAGAACATCCTTGTGAAAAAAAAATATGACCTGCTGGAACCAAGCCTCGCAGTAATAAGAACTCACGTGTCAAAGGAGCCACTGGCTGGAGGAATAATAGCAAGTCTCTCAATTCCATGGGGAAATTTCAAGGGTGATGATGACCTGGGTGGTTACCACCTCATATGGCCAAGGGACATGGTTGAGGCAGCTCAGGCGCTTCTCATCCTTGGAGATATTGACGGATCTGTTGATGCACTGCGATATCTCCAGTCAACACAGGAATCTGATGGGCACTGGCCCCAGAATATGTGGCTAAATGGGAAGCAGTACTGGGGAGGAATCCAGATGGATGAAACTGCTTTTCCAGTAGTGCTCCTGTATAACCTGTGGAAACGAGGATACGTCAAGCTTGAGAACTTCAGTGAAATGCTGATCAGGGCAATATCATTCATTGTGGCTAATGGCCCGGTTACTGATCAGGACAGATGGGAAGAGGATGGTGGATATTCAAGTTTCACAATAGCTGTTGAAATTTCGGCTCTTTGCTATGGGTCCGAAATGATTGATCAGCTTGGTTTCCACGAGGAATCAAATAAAATTCAGCTTGTTGCAGATATATACAGCAGCAATATTGAAAGATGGCTGTACAGGGAAAATTCAGACCTGGATAGCAAGTACGGTGTATCCGGACATTTTGTCAGGATCTCACAGGTGGATCAGGATAAGCAATCAAACGATTATATCCCCATAAAAAACAGGCCATGGTCATCCTCACTCGTGAAAACCGAGGAGATAGTGAGCACTGGAGTATTATCACTGGTGAGATTCGGCATCAGACCTCATGATCATGAAGGCATCTTAAACACAGTCAAGATCATAGATGGTGAACTTAAAACAGAAACAAAATCAGGTCCAGTATGGCACAGGTATAATCATGATGGATATGGAGAACATGATGATGGGACTGGATTTAACGGTACAGGGCATGGTCGTGGATGGCCGCTGTTGTCAGGGGAAAGAGCACATTATGAAATTTCAAGAGGAAACATGGGTGATGCGTTACAATTACTTCACACAATGGAAAAAGATACCAATGTTGGTGGAATGATACCTGAGCAGATATGGGATGCAGATGATATCCCGGCAAGAGGCCTGTACAATGGTCGACCATCAGGTTCTGCAATGCCTCTGGTATGGGCTCATGCGGAATACGTCAAACTCTGCTGGGCAATAGAAAATGGGAAGCCATTTGAAAGGAATGAGATAGCGTATTCAAGGTACGTTGAACGCAAGATCTTGATAAATGAAGATATATGGAGTTTCAAGAACAAGATAAAGAAATTGAAGTCAAAATCCTCCATAATGTTTATTCTTAGTGAAGATTGTTTCATAAGATTAACAGGAAACAACTGGAAAGATATGAGTGACATCCAGTCAAGGAGCATATTCAGCAAGGTCCACTATATTGAGGTTGATCTTTCCACAATTAAAACTGAAACTCAGCTGGAATTTACATTCTTCTGGAAGAAAAGCAATAGATGGGAAGGGATGAATTATACAGTAGAATTATTTTGAGGCAACAGCAGTTCCTCTGGAAATGCTGGTTTGATTAATTCCGGCCTTAATTTTTAACGATCCCATGTAACCAATTGCAACTATTATAGCTGCAATCATGAAATCCCCTCCATAACCAAGATATATTACAATATATCCTGATATGAATGCACCAATAATCTGTCCAACACCAAGGATTGAATTATAATAACCAATTGCCCTTCCCCTGGTTTCCCTGTCTGCCATTGTGGTAACTGATGTTATCTGGGTTATGCTGATATAGCTCCAGACAAATCCCATGGCCCCATAAATGAGAATAATCAGGATCATGTAGCCAAAGGAGTATAACCCAAGGAAGGGAATTATGCTGGTGGCAGCGAACACTATCATTCTTACTGCAAGAGGAATGTATATAGCTTTCTGCAAGCTTCTTTTCCTTATGTAGTTCCCTGATAGATTAAATGAGACTACAGAAAATGCACTGTTAAGCAGGTACATTATGTAAACTATATCCTCTGTAGCATTGTATTTATCAATCAGAAAAACAGGGTAGGGCGTGAAGAATGTTTGAAAACCAACCATGAGCAAACCACACAGGATTATGTATAACATGAGCGACCTGCTTGTTTTTACACCTTTCTTTTTTCCGAAAAGTTTTACGATATGTATCACGTAAGATGGTGCATATCTTGTTCTTTCAAAACCCCTCACTGAGAATATATTCTGTATCCTCGACCTTCTTATTTTTGTGGATGATTCCTTAAGTAAAAAATAGGCAAGTATGAAGGCTATGAGGTAGATGAATGCAGAAATAAGATAGATATCCTTCAGTATTTCAATGGATGAGGGATTTCTAACAACAATAACAAGTCCGAGTGTAAGTCCAACCACCGTTCCTACTGTAGAAATTGCACTGAACACGGCCACAGTCTTGGACCACTGGCTCTCAATTTCATTCTCTATAACGAGCAGTGTTGATACAGGAACAGAAGCCATGGCAAAGAACTGGTAAACCACAAGTATCCCTATGTAGTCAAGTATGTTCGTGGTAAACATAATGAAGAAAAGGGAAAGGAATGAGCCCATGAAACCTATAAGGATGAAAACTTTCCTCTTCCTCACATTATCCGATATATTTCCCCAGAGGATCAGGGCAACGACAGAAGACAGGGATGAAAGGGATGATGCGATACCCACGAAGACAACGTTCTGCCTGAAATAAAGTGAAATGAACAGTGGAATCATAGGGGTAAGGAGTCCCGCCGACATATTGGAAAAAATGTAAGCTAGATACCACAAACGCCACCTCCTGCTGTAGCTTACCGGATACTCCTTCTGTTCGACCATCAGGTCACTTTTTGACCCTATGAACCTTTAGTTTAAATTTTTTTACCTAAAATCCTCCAGTTCAGTGACTGGAACAGATGCCCTATTAACCCTGTTCATAATTGAGATAAAGTAACCTTTTTCTTCAAAACTCTCAATTATACCCTCCTGATAGTCAGTTTCATCCAGTTTTCTCAGGCAGTGGTACAGATTACTGGAAATGGAAACTGGATCACTGCGACTCCCAAGGATGAGTTTATCTCCACTGATCATCTGTCCAAGTTCTGAAGATACTATGGGCAGGATATTCTTCCTGTTTTCAAGCACCCTGAGCAGTTTATTCGGATCTGCCCTGTAAACCTTTTTAGAGGGGGAATAGTGCCTGTATTTCATTCCAGGAGACATGATTCTTTCCCCAGTTTTTGCATATTCTACCTTTCTGAATATCAGGAGAAGATCATCTTCAGTATAGGCACCCGGCCTCAGGATCGTGCACTTTTCTCCCTCTGGCAGGATCACCGTCGATTCTATTCCAATTCTTGATTTACCAGCATTGTACATCAAATCAACCCTGTTCCAAAGTTCATCCTTAACATGTGAAATAGATGTAGCACTGGGTCTTCCTGAAATGTTGGCACTGGGAGCAGCAACTGGCAGATCCGCTTTCCTTATGAGGTCTCTCGTGAAATTACAGTCAGGTATTCTCACCCCAATGGTATCAAGACCTGCACTTGCAACGGATGAAATCATCTCCCTTTTCTTCACGATTACGGTCAGTGGACCGGGCCACAATTTTTCAAGTTCCTCCGCTTTTTCAACTCCATCCCAGTAACTGTATCTGTTAAGACTACTGGTGTCGCTTAGGTGAATTATTAGTGGATTATCCTGTGGTCTTCCCTTCGCAGTGAAAATCCTGGAGCATGCAGAATCAGAAGTTGCATCGGCACCCAACCCGTAGACAGTTTCTGTGGGAAAGATTACTGTACCTCCCTTCTTAAGAACTTCTATGCCTGGCTTAAGGGTTTCAGGATCGTAGTCAGTACAGTCAGTATCTATTATTATGCTCATAAAACCTGTACCGTAATTTTTTATATATAATCATTCTATGGAATCTTATGAAAAAGATATCAGGATATGATATACATTATAAAATAGACGTTGAAAAACTGAGATTTTCAGGGCATGAAACCATATCCGGGGAATCAGACAAATCTATATGGTTGAATTATTCGGGGATAGCCATAGAGAGTTTCATGGTGAATGGAAAGGAAACTCCATTCGAAGCAGATGAGGAAGAACAGTTGATCAAATGTCTGGTACCATATGCTGGTAAATTTGAAATTGAGATATATTTTTCAGGGAAGATCGATGAGAGTCTCAATGGAATATACTATTCCAGAGAAAATGGATTTGTATTCGTCAGTACACAGTTTGAAGCCACAGGTGCCAGATATGCATTTCCATGTGTTGACAATCCAGAATTCAAGGCAGAATTCAGGGTAACCATGGATATTCCATCCGATTATGATGGTATTTCAAACATGCCTCCTGAAAAGATTGAGGATCACGAAGGCAGAAAGATAATCACATTCCAGACAACACCAAGAATGTCAACATACCTTCTTTACATGGGGGCTTCAAGGTATGACATAGTGGAAGGAAAACACGAGGAAAAACCGATCTATCTGGCATCTGCAAAGGGAAAGATACAGGCAAGCAAGATACCCATAGGCATGGCTTCTGACACACTGACATTCTTCGAGGACTACTTCGACATAAAATACCAGCTGCCCAAGCTACACCTCATAGCTGTTCCTGAATTTGCTTTTGGAGCAATGGAGAACTGGGGTGCGATCACTTTCAGGGAAATAGAGTTGATGGTAAATGAGAGTACAAGTTCAGCCATTCTCAAGAGGGTTGATGAAGTAATCTCACATGAACTTGCTCACCAGTGGTTCGGTGATCTGGTCACGATGAAATGGTGGGATGATTTGTGGCTCAATGAAAGTTTTGCAACTTTCATGAGCTATAAGGCACTTGAACATAAACATCCTGAGTGGGAAATTATGGGCGAGATGGTAACAGGAGAGACAGGTGGAGCAATGACGGGAGACAGCCTGAGGAATACCCACCCAATTCACGTAGATGTTAAAAATCCTGATGAAATATCACAGATCTTCGATGAGATAAGCTATGGTAAAGGCGGCAGCATTCTAAGGATGATCGAAGCTTTTGTGGACCCGGATAATTTCAGAAATGGGGTAAGGGCATACCTTAAGGAGCACAGTTTTGGCAATGCGGTAGGACAGAATCTCTGGGAATCAATAGAGAAAGTTTCAAAGAAACCTGTTTCAAAGATAATGGATGCCTGGATTACAAAGGCTGGATATCCACAGATTGAAGCATCCCTGAGCGGCAACAAGATAAAGCTTCATCAAACAAGATTCTTCCTTGATGGCAGCCCTGACAACACACTCTGGCCAATACCCTTGACTGTGGTATATTCCGATGGAGTTAGATCATTCCTGATGGAGCAGGAGGAAATGGAAATACCCTTACAGAATTTCCAGTATATAAACAGTAATAGAACTGGATTTTACAGGGTAAAATATGATAGTGATCTGACTGAAGGCATAAAGAAGGCTGCATCAGGCACCATGGATAAATTTTCAAGATGGGGACTTATTTCTGATTATTCATCCCTTTACTTCTCTGGAAAAATTTCCATTGATGAGCTCATAGGCATTATGAATATGTTCCAATCTGACATGGAATACATGGTTATGGATGAAATATCAGGTATAATATTGAGTCTTCATAATATTCTGCACAATTCAAGGAAGATAGACTCATTTGGCATATCATATCTTAACGGTAAGCTGGACAATCTTGGGGCATTCAGGAGTGGCGAACCGATAAATATAACAGTAATCAGGGGAAGGATGCAATCAGTTCTATCACTGATTGATCTGGACTATGCAAAGAAGACTGCAAACAGGTTCAGTGATTTTGAGAAAGTATCACCGGATGAAAGGCAGTCTGTGGCATATGCCTATGCAATGGCTAGAAATGATCTCAGTGGTCTCCTGAAAAAGCTTGACACACTCAAGGTAGATGAAGATAAAATCAAGATAATAAGTGCAATGGGCCACCTCAGGGGAGATGAAAATCTTTCAGCTGTATGGGGTCTGATCAGGGATGGAAAAATTAAGAAGCAGGATTCTTTCAGGGCCATAATGGCTGCGTCCGGAGAGTCACAGAACAGGCAGTTTATCATTGATAACATGGAAGAAATCGTTTCTACACTGGACAGGTTCTTCGAAGGAACAGGATACACTTCAAGATTCCTTGAATCAATGATACCATACCTAGGACTGCAGGATGAAAAAGCTGTGAAGGAGTACATTTCTGGAAAAAATGAGCCATCATGGGAAAAGGGCGTGAGGAAAGGACTGGAATACCTGAATATCTATAAAAAAGTAAATGGTGAGTGAAGGGATCTAAAAGGCCTTTGTCACATGAAGGTCCTGCACTATCACTGATGCCATTATGGAGGGGGAAACCTCTTCCCAGAACTTCACATTTTTAAGTTCCCTAGAAACACCTGATATATTTTTGATTATTTTCCCAAAGGAATCGCTGATTCTAACTCCACCGATTTTTCCTGTTATTTCCCCATTCTCAACCATGAAAATCCCATCTCTCGGGACAGTTGAGAATACTGCGTTCCTGTTATCCTGGAAACGGGTATACCATGCGTTTTTTATGTATAACCCCCTGTCTATTGATTGAAGAAGGTCTTCAACTGACTTATTACCACTTTCCATTGAAAGCTGAAGAGGTTCAGGACTAATAATTCCTGCATTACCAGTAGTTTTTGTTCCTGACGTTACTGCTGTTGAATATGAGTGTACAAAATTTTCAAGGACACCCTGATTTATAAGATTTTTATTAAAGCATGGTGTCCCCTCATCATCAAACAGAGTGAAGTTTGAGCCTTCCCTGTTTAGTGGAGAATCAACAAGTGTCAGAGATTCAGAAGCAACCTTCTTTCCCAGACTCTCATCCAGGTAGCTCATGCCCATCTGTACCGAATAAGCTGAAAATAGTGAGGAACAGTATGTAAAAATATTACCTATAACGTAGGGAGAGAGAAGTGTTTCAAAGTTTCCAGCCTCAAATTCCCTTGACGGAACCGTGAGAGATGCTGTTTTTCCCGCCTCCAGTCCTGCATTTCTTGCGATTTCAACGGGATCTTTTACAGTAGATGAGAAATGAACGCCTTCCTGTCCAGTGCTAAGACCCCTGAATGCCCTTATATCAAAGTTGAAATCATCGTAAGTGACGTGATGCTCATTGAAGGGTGTTATGATATGATCATCGGTATATGTCCTGTATGCAAGACCTGTGCTTCTTTCAGAACCTCCATCCCTTGCACCCTCTATACATGCATTAACTATATCATCTAGCTCTACAGTTTTTTCCTGATCTTCTATCCTCTCTATTGAACCGTATTTTTCAGGGTTTATACCGTTAAATGTGCTGGATTCTTCGCCATTTAACATAGCTCTGTAGGACTTTTCTATTTTTTCTTCTATATTTGAATCATTATCCAGGCTTATCTCAGTTATCTTCTTTCCTGAATTGAGGAATATGGAAATACCTTCCCGTGTCCAGTAATTTCTAAGATCCACGAGATTGTTAGAAAACCTGATCTGTTCTATGTTTGTCCTGATCACCCTGATTGCGTAGGAATCAAGGTCCAGTTTCTTTACATCTCTTCTAATTAAATCTAAGTCAGCCATAATTTTACCTCAGGATATGTATATATTCCTCAATCTAACACTGGGTCCCCCCATCCATGTATCGACACCCTGTTCCGGATCCCCTTTCCCGCATGTTCCAGCTTCAAATTCAAGTTCCTTCGAGACAGCATCTATGGAGGAGTAGAAATTAACTGTATTTGTTTCTATAGCGGGTTTCCTTACCCTACCTTTCAGCCTTCCATTTTCAATTATGAATGCCTCGCTCCCTACATACTTCTCATTGAACCTTATATCATCAATATTCCACTCTGTGTAACTTTTTATGTAAATTCCGTGCTTGATATCCTCAACCAGCTCATCAAAGGTATGTTGACCCGGTTCTATATATGTGGTACTCATTCTGGCCAGGGGTTCCATGTCCCAGTCAGAAACTCTACCGCCTCCATTGGGTTCAACACCATAGTTTGCCGCACTTTCCCTGCTATGTATAAACTCATTTGTCATCCCATCCCTGTACAGGTATCTCTTCCTGGCCCTGATTCCCTCATCATCATATTTATAGTAACCGTAGCTTCCCTTTACTGTGGGATCATCGATCACGTTTACAACTGGAGAACCTATTTTAAATGGATATTTCTTTCCAGTAAGGAAAGATTCTCCAGCAAGTGACCCCTCTCTTCCAGATATCCTGTCCCATTCAGTTGGATGTCCACATGATTCATGTGCAACTATCCCTGCTATTTCCGGACTGATTACCACATCATACCTTCCTGGTTTTGCCGATGGAGACTTTGAAATCTCCTTCAGGTTTTTTACTGCATCCTCAATTTTCTTCTGTACATCAAGTTCCCTGAAGTTTTCCATGCCTCCAGTGGTACCGAACTGCCTGTAAATTTCTTCAAAGGAGTTGCCATCCTTATAACCACCAACCATGAAATAACCGATCCTCGAAAGGCTGGATTCTATTATGCTCCCTGAGGTATTCTGGTATATTTGCCTGATCTTCCTGTGGTAGATTGCATTCATTCTCACTGAGAGATCATAGCCCTTCATCATTTCATCAGCGTTTTTCATGATTTCCATCCTGTCCGAACTCTGGATGTCTTCTACCTTGTGTTTTCCAAGAGCTTCCCATTTGTCCCTGATTCCTCCAGACATGTCAAGCTTGTTTCTGCCTCCTCTGTGGCTATTCCTTAAAACTCTGTCTATAATTTCCTGTATCCGGTCAAAATCGAAGGATGAAATAAATCCCATGGCAATGGATTCGTTCATTGCCCTTATTGCAATTCCTTCCCCTGATGAAGTTCCTTCTCCCTGGAATTCTGAATTTCTCATGGAAGCCTCTGTACTCTCTCCCGACATATATCTTACTTCACCGTACATCGCCCCTTTTTCCAGTTTATCCAGAATTCTGTCCATCAGTTCAATCATGTTCAGCTCTTCTCCTTCTCCCTCTTTGTCCTAGATTCATAATCGTCAAATATATCAGATAGGACCTTTCCAAAGTTCCAGCCTGAGGAGCTTTCTGTCATGTTTATTTTCCTGCCAATCAGTCTTGTCCTTATGGAATATTTTATCCTTCCTTCTTCACTGTGGTGCTTCACAACGTGGATATTCATGGTCCCATTCTTTAGATTTTCCAGCTTTGAATATCTGTCCGTGAATTTTTCAACCATGGAATATATTGTAGAATACAGGTCTGTATCTCCCACTCCGAGTCCTGAAATATTTACCAGCATGCCTTCTGTGCTCTCCTTTGACCAGAGTGAACTAATTATGTCGTCAACACTCAGTATGCCCACTATCCTCTTTCCCTTGTCGCAGATTGCTATAGTGTGAAGATGGTTTTTTACGAGTTCCTCAGATGCGGTGAAAAGATCATCATCCTCATAACAGAATACTGGTTGCTCCATAAGGGACTTAATATCTATATCCGGGTGATTCCTCTCTCCCGTGAAGTCTCCCTTCCTGACCCTTTCTTTCGTTTTCATCTCATAATCCAGTACATTTTCAATTCTGATGAGGCCAAGAAGGTTTGTTTTCTCATCTGCCACATTGATTGTGTCCACATCATGCGCCCTGACCTTTTCCATAATTGATTCCAGATCCTCATCGGGCTTTGCGAAATAGGCATCCTGCATCAGATCAAATGTCTGGACACCCTTCAGCTCATCAAATTCTTCAATGTTCTTTATTATGTCAGTTCTGGAAACTACTCCTGCAATCTTTCCATTTTCCACCACGGGAAGTGCTCCCATTGCACTGTCTCTGAGTAGGTTTACCACTTTTTCAAGAGTATCTCTTCTTGTAAGTTCGGGTGATTTCACAACGAAATTCTTTATCTTTGAATTAAGATGAATGCTCCTTCTTCTAAGTATATCCCTGTAGCTGATCATTCCCAGGTATTTTTTTCCAGACTCCACTGGAAGCTGGGCAATCTTGTTATCTCTCATCCTGTTCAGTGCAAGAGATACTGTTGTTTCCTCATCAATTGTCAATGGGTTCTTTGTCATTATATCTTCAACTGTTTTCATAATTTCACCTGCAAAATTTTATGCTGGAATTTCTCAGGACCTCAGTGATCCTGCTTCTCGTGTCCTTTCCCTTTATGGCATCGGCGACTATCTCTCCAAGTGTAACCATATCTGTAAGTCCCATTCTTGTTATTTCAGCCATTCCTAGCCTTCCTTCCGTATCTGCTATTATTCTGTTATTCTCAAGGTTTTTGCTTATTGTTCTGAAATCACCATATTTCTGGAAATTATCCTTAGAGAGAATTATCTGGTGACTTTCAGAATACCACGGAGCATATTTTATGGCTATGCCTGAATCGTTGAGTGTTCTGGCAAGAGTATAGGTGTTTGAAACAATCCATCCTGCATAACTCTCTCCGAATGTTATAAGGTCCTGTGCAGCAATACCAAGGCCTGCAATCCTGTTCGGGTGATAGTTATCCATTGTTTTCCACACAACATTTTCACCGATCTTTCCTGCCAGTTCCTCATTGTTGGTAAGTACTATCCCACCTTGAGGACCGAAGAATGTCTTGTGTGTTGAACCGAATAAAATGTCTGAATATTTCAGTGCGTCTGGCTGGAATTTCTTTCCAGCAATCAGTCCCATGATGTGGGAACCATCATAAAGAAGTTTTGATCCCGCTTTATCGCATATTTCCCTTATTCTCGCAAGATCATAATGCTTTACAAAGAAAGACTGGCCAAGAACAACTGCCTTCGGTTTAATCTCCATGGCCTTCTTTTCAAACGAATCGTAATCAATTTCCTGTTTTTCCTCAATGTAAGGAATGAATTCTGTTTTGAAGCCAAGCATGGCTGGAAGATAGTTTTCCATGTATCCTGTGTATCCACCAAACTCCTCACTTATTGCCATTATTGTGTCGTTCTTTTGAATTGTGCTCAGTAAACTGATCTCTGCTGCAATATGACCACCCAACGGCCTTATTTCGGCAAACTTGGAACCATATAGTGTTTTGATGTTTTTCTCTGTTTCATTGAAAATGTTCTCTATCATCTCTGTTCCGCCATAGGCATTTCTGCCATCCGGCATAACGTGGGAATATCTTCCACCGAGATCAGTTCCCAATGCCATCTTCACGTGAGAGCAGAGAAAATTCTCTGATGCCTGAAGATTCAGGACATCCCTCCTGTACCTCCCATAATTGTCTACCATTTCTACGATCGATGCCATTAATTCTCCCCTATGGTAATTAGCAAGCGGTTATTATAAAATTTGGATTGTTTTCACTTATTAAATATGAAATATTTAAAAAGTAGAAATTTCCTTCATGATATTTGATTTCAAAGGAAGGATAAGATCAGGTGGTTCTGGGCATATAATCTATGTTTGCATTTTTTGTCTCAATTCCAAAATAGAACCAGTAAACAGACGCAGACAATCCCAGTGCCCAGAGTATCACATTGATGAGCAAAAAGTTATAAAGATTCAGGCTGCTTGTGTAAAAGGTGAATATTGGGTAAGCTATCATGGGCCATAACCTGGTTAATCCTATAAGTGCTGATCTGTTTCTTGTGCCATAAAGTTCAGGTTCAAGAACGGATCTTGAAGCATAGGCAAATTCACTCATGAACATGTTTGCAAAAAGTAGTGGAAGAAATATAACCATGTTCTGCAAGTATGGGACCATTATGAATATTGCAACCATTGTAACTGTGCCAAACAGGAAAGAAAGTAGTGTATAGTTCTTTCTTCCCCTTGAAATAAGTGGAGCCGCAATGAAACCTGCCACAGAAGAACCCAGAAGTGCTACAAAAATGATCAGATCATCTTCAGAGCTATTTGGAAATTCTATGGGGGCAAGAACGTAAGCCATTAGGCCGAATGTGAGATACTGAGATACAGCTATTACGCCAAGAAAAATGAAGGATGGAAGGAGGCTTGGCTGGGAAATCCTTTCACCATCATCCCTCAATTCTATTTTCTCCCTCTCCTTTCTGTATTCATCAGTATTACCCGATTCTTTCAGCCACATCTGGGATTCCGGGATCACTCTCCTGAGTGCAACTATAAACAAAATCAGTAACAGGGAACCAATCAGGAGAACAGCCCTGTCCTGCAGATCATTAACCACTATGAAAAATAGTCCAGCCATTAGGGCGCTGCCGATATTGTCCATATTGGTAAGGATCGTCAGCCAGAATGGCCTCTTATCTGCATCTGTATTTTCAGCCACCAGTGAAAGCGAGGATGGTTCTTCACCACCAACTCCAAATTCCGCAAGTATTAGGCCGAGCAGCAAGGGAATGAAGGTGTAGCTCAGACTTATAACAATAATTCCAATGGTATAAAATGACATTGTAATTAGAAAAACCTTTTTTCTACCTATGGCATCAGCAAGAAATCCCATGGAAAGATTGCCTGCTGGTACAACCAGTGGCCCTATCAAGAGAAATATGAGCTTTCCCGTGTGATTTAGATTTCCGATTATTGATCCAGATGCAGCAAGCGGTCCTATTGTACCAACTATCCCCCAGAAAATAAATGCAAAGGACGTTGAGGCAAGGAGGGATGATCTGTATTTATTCATACAGAAAACCTCCGCATTTTAGACCTGTAACAAACAAACTCCTTTTTACGATGCCGTATATTATATCCATCTTCTCCCTCCGCCGGAATTACCCGGGTCAGGTTCAAAGGGTCGATCTTCTGATCCTCTCAGCCAATGGCTCCCCTGAACATGAGTAAATTTTCTCAAATTATTAAAGCGTTTTGTTTTTATAATTGAATCTCAGTACATGCCAATCCTGGAATTTGTTCATGGAATAAGGAAGGATAAGATTTCTTTCATCCCATAAAGTTCACAATTCGAAATAATGGATATTGTTTTAAGCCGGATATGCATATTTAACAGATGAAAATAAGCCTTAGAATAATTTCATCCTCATACAGGACTTCAGATACGGTTGTGGAGATTTTTGGGAGGACAGCTGACGGCTCATCAGTAACGGTCCTGTGTGGCGGTTTTGATCCATATTTTGACGTTATAGAACCAAAAGAGCAGGAAATAGAAGGAATCAAGAAAAATCCTGAATTTAAGAGAATGGAGGAACTTGAATTATGGGTCAAGGGGGAGACAAGGAAAGCAATAAGAATTTATGTCAATCATCCATATAAAGTGCCGGAATTACGTTCCCTGTTTGTTTCAACGGTAATGGCTGCAGATATACCATTCCATCACAGATTCATCTATGATCTTGATCTTGGTGCATGTGTTGAGGTTGAAGGTGAGGAGGTCATTGACAGGAATAGATATCATACAGACATGGTATTAAGATCCGATATCAAGAGCATAAAGACAACGGACGATTTCACACCTGATGTAAGGGTGCTCAGTTTTGATATAGAAAATGCATTCCCTCCCGATGAAGGAGATACATTCGGTAAGATCATAGTAATAGGATATTCCATAAGAAGCAGGAAAGGGGTAGAACCAGAGAAAGGTGCCATTACTGGGGAAGAGAAGGAGATTCTATCAAATTTTAATAAGCTTGTACTGGAAAAAGATCCGGATATCATCATAGGATACAACATTGATGGTTACGATCTACCTGTAATTGAATACAGGATGGAAAGATACGGCCTCACACTTGATATAGGAAGGGATGGAACAAAGGCAAGGAGGATCAATGGCCAGTTCTGGAGGGTTAAGGGAAGGATAATCAGCGATGTTTGGTGGAATGTGAAGAAGATCCTGAAACCAAAACATGAAACACTTAATTACGTCGCAATGGAACTCCTGAATGAAGGAAAGGATGACGTTGACAGGCTCAACATCATGGAAGAATATAAAAACAGGCCGAAGGAGGTGATTGATTACTGCATTAAGGATGCTGATCTGACACTGAGAATCATGGAAAAAATGCGGGTCGTGGATAGAAATATGTTCATGTCCACTGTAACGAAACTTCCACTGGAGGATACAACAAATGGGGGGACAAGTAATTATGTAGATTCACTGCTCATAAGGCTGGCAACACAGAGAAATATAGCAGTTCCAATGACTGCAAGTCAGGCGCTGAAGGACAGGGCCATAGAAGGCGGGCATGTGGAATCCATTGGTGCAGGATTATATGACATGGTAATAGTGCTTGACTTCAAGAGCATGTATCCGTCCATAATTATGAAATACAATATATGTTTCACAACACTCAGTGAAAATGGAACCATAATTTCGCCTACAGGCGCAAGGTTTCTGGATCCGTCTGTAAGGAAAGGGTTGATTCCAGAATTGCTGCAGACGTTGATGGACAGGAGAGATCAGGTCAAAAAGCTGATGAAGCAGGCTAAGGGCGATGAAAGGGATTACCTGGATGGTGTACAGAACGCAATAAAAATACTTATGAATACCTTTTATGGTGTACTCGCTTCATCATTCTACAGATTCACAAATCCTGAACTTGGAAGTTCCGTCACGTCCTTCGCAAGAAACACGATCATGGGTCTCATAGATAAGCTGAAGAAGAAGGACCTGAAAGTGATATACGGTGATACTGATAGCGTATTCATTGAATCAGGAAAAAAAGAACTCAGTGAAGCAATTAAGATGGGAAATGATCTGAGCAGGGAAATTTCTGATGATCTTCACATTCTTATAGAGTTTGAGAAGATCATGGACCCATTCTTCTCCCATGGAGCAAAGAAAAGATATGTGGGAAAGATAGTCTATCCAATGGATAGTGCTGGAGAAATGCTTGTGAGGGGATACGAGGTAAGGAGAACTGATTCCTTTGATATGCAGAGTGAACTGCTACAATCTGTATTCGATTCGCTGATGAACAAAGACGTATCAGGAGCAAGAGAAAATGCAGTTGACATTATAGAAAGGCTCATCCGTGGAGACAGTACCATCGATATTTCTAAACTTGTTATTTCTAGATCGGTAAAAGATTCTGCCTCCTATGCAAACGCTGATTCCATGGCAAACGTAAGGGCTGCAAGAAAGTTACAGGAAAGAGGTGAGAGATTCATTCCAGGAATGAAGGTCTCATGGATAGTCACGAATAGCAGGGTGACACCGCAGGAAGTAGAGCCATATATTGATGGAGAGAAATTTGAGGATGAACCGGACTGGCTTTATTACGCAAAAAGAGTTGAAGAAACCGTAAACCGGGTGTTTGAGAGTCTCGACGAGCCAATACATCTCGTTGAACAGGCATCTAGGTCAGGAAAAAAACCACAGGCAGTCCGCAACAGCAAGAACACTACACTTGATAGTTTCATGGAGGGATAGATTGTTTGACTTTGTTGTAGTTGGTGGAGGCCCCAGTGGGTCCTACTGTACGCAACATCTGGCAAAAAAAGGTTTCAGGGTCGCACAGCTCGAAGAGCACCAGTCCATAGGGAAACCAGTTGAATGCACCGGCCTCGTATCAAAAAGGGTAACGTCAATGGTAAAAACGGACTCGGTAGTGAACAGGGTTCATGGAGCAAACATATATTTTCCAGATGGTAACCACATTAGAATCGGAAAGGATGAGGAAACAATAGTACTGGAGAGGGATCGTTTTGATCAGGATGCTGCAGCCATGTCCATAGGGAATGGTGCCGAGCTGATGCTTAATTCAAGAGTTAAAGACATAAAGAGGGAAAATGGAAAGATGAGGATCACACTGAGGAGGGATGGAAACATCGAGGAACTAGAATCTCTCGCAGTTGTAGGAGCAGATGGGGCAAACAGTATAACAAGAAAGGTACTTTTTCCAGATCAGAGATTCAGGAGGGTAGTCTCTGCATACCAGATCGATGGAGCTGGCAGGATGGAAGATCAGGACAATGTGAACGTGTTTATTGGGGCACAATACAGCACCGGTTACTTTGCCTGGGGAACTCCCGCAGGAGATTTTTCTCGCATTGGAACGGCTGGTTTTGGCCTGACAAGGGAAAAATTCAATTATCTGTACAGGAGGTACCTCAACCCAAATAAGATATCCATAACAGGTGGTCCCATACCCATAAGCTTTCTCAAGAAGCCATATGGTAATGGTGCACTGTTAATAGGGGACGCAGCAGGTATAGTAAAGCCACTCAGCGGTGGGGGAATCTATACCGGCATGGTATCAGGTGAAAAGGCAGCAATTACAATGGAGAAGGCATATGAAAGCGAGGATTTTTCAGAAAGATCACTTTCCACATACAACAGGCTGTGGAAAAAGGAATTAGGTGCAGAACTGAAGAGGGATTACAGGATCCAGAAATTATATTCAAGAATCACTGATACTTCCTTTAACATAATAGGCAGGAAAATAACCACTGAAAGAATGACTCATCTTATCAATACGCTGGGCGATATTGATTACCCCTCAAGAGTTGTTCTTAGAATGCTGATCAAAAATCCGTCCATAGTTAGAAACGTCTTATTTCCAAGGAAAGAAAAGAATGCAGAACGAAACTAAATACTCATTCCTGATCATAATTGCAACACTTTCATGGGGTGTCACATTCCCACTGATCAAGATATCACTTGAATACATGTCACCTGTAATATTCCTGGCAATTAGGTTCCTGATTTCGACACTGGTGATGATCCCATTCATAAAGAACAGGAGGGACCTTACAGGGTTGAAGCAAGGTTTCATTGCCGGGTTCTATCTTTTTCTGGGATATTACTTCCAGACCATAGGATTGTATTTCACGACTCCGGCCATTTCGGGTTTTGTAACAGGCCTCTATATAGTACTTGTTCCAGTAATTGGCTACCTGATATACAGGCAGAGGATTTCTAAAAGTGATCTGTCGGCTGTAACTTTGGCTGTCGTGGGACTGCTGATCATCACAGTAGGAGAAGTAAGCAATTTTTCGCTCCAGCTTGGAGATCTTCTAACCTTCATCTGTGCCGTTGGATACGCAATGCAGATAATATATGTTTCACGGAATAATAAACTGGATATGGTAAAATTCACTTTTTTCCAGATGGCTGCAGTTTCACTGTATTCAACCATAGCAATTCCCACATTTAAGATATATTTCAACTTCTCATCTCCCATACTCCTCTTCACAATTGCATTCACAGCATTATTTGCAGGAGTTTTAGCATACTTCATAACAAACAAGGCTCTGGTTTACGTGAAACCTGAAAAGGCGAGTATAATAATGGTTTCAGAACCAGTTTTTGCTGCAATTTTCTCCGTCATACTCACCGGTATACCACTGTCCTATTACACCATTGGTGGGGGAGCTTTAATGGTAGTAGCAATGCTAATGACTATAGTACTTGTTTAAAATTCCAATACTGATATGTATATATTATATTGGTGAAAACTTAATAAGTATCGGAGAAACTTGGAATCAATTAAATAATCATTATTAATACAGAATAACGGCAACTTCACCTTATGCTTTTAATATTAAGAATCTTGATAGAAGGATATGGATCCTCAGTATGACCAGGTTCATCCGGGCCTTTGGACGTGGATCAACATTCATCTTCCTACCTTTAATTTTCATCATAGTTTATCATATAAGCTTTATAATTACTGGATTATTTCTCGGTTCAGCAACACTGCTCATGGCATTTGTGCAGTATTACTCAGGAATATTGACGGACAAGATCGGCAGAAGAACAATTCTTGTGTATTCCCAGATACCTGCAGTCGTATTCTATCTACTCATCTATTATACCGTTGCAAATCCATATTATTTTGTCCTTCTGCTCGGTTCATGGTACGGAACAATAGTTATAAACTCAATACAGTATCCTGCGGTACAGGCCTCCGTTGCAGATATTACCTCTGTAAGGGACAGGCTTTCAGGTTACACAATCATGAGGATAATGGCCAACCTGGGAATTGCCATAGGACCATTGCTCGGCGCATACCTGGCATATTTCGGGCTTCAATACATATTTCTTGTATCCAGCGCTGTTACAGTGGTGGAAATTTTCATGCTGTATTTCCTGATGAGGGAGACTTACGTTCCATCTGATCATGTTCAGGTAATGAAGGGAGAGCTGAGCAGGACTTACATGAAAGACAGGTTTTTCATTTTTTTCATAATCATAGGGGTGCTATTGCAGATCTTCATGAGGCAGAGAGGTTCCACATTTACAGTATATACCATTGTTTTGCAGAATCTTCCATACATGTATCTCGGGTATATATGGGCACTCAACGGAATACTGGTAGTAGCACTCCAGTTCCCATTATTGAGGCTTATGACAAAATTCGGGAATCCAATGATGTGGAGGGGTGTTGGAACCCTCTTTTATGCTATCTCATTTCTTGTTCTTACAGATTCAACGGCATTCCTCATACTGGCGCTCTTCATGACCATATCAACATTTGGTGAAGATCTCCTCTCACCAACGACCCAGAGTATTATTACCACTCTTGCACCGGATAACATGAGAGGATCTTACGTTGGTGTTTATAATTTATATTCAAGTTTTGGGGGATTTGCGGGTGCAGTTATAGGTCTGTACCTCCTCTTTGTTTTACAGAGCGTTTCAAGCACATACTGGTTATATATTGCCATAGGCACAGTGGTGGTCGCCGTTATGTATATGTTCATAAGTGGTATGTTTTCTCGCAGGATGAAGGAAATGGAAGAGACAGTAATATCAAGCACTGCAGGATAATAGGGGGAAGGAAAATTTATAAATTTCATTCACACTAAGGTACCGGGTGAATGTATCCTGATAACGCTAAAAAGGGTCTATAATATTGAGGATGGAGACAGTGGAACCAGAATTCTGGTTGAAAGACTGTGGCCAAGAGGTGTGACGAAGGAATCCCTGAAATTATACTGGTGGGCGAAAGATATTGCGCCTTCAACGGAATTGAGAAAATGGTTCAACCACGAGGATCAAAAATACGACGAGTTCAGGGAGAAATATATGGAAGAGCTGAGGCATAACAGCGATGTTCAGAAACTTTCAGTAATTTGCAAGAAAGGGGATGTTATTTTCCTGTACAGTACCAGTAATGAAAAGCATAACAGTGCTGTCGTACTCAAGGAGTTCATTGAAAAATACAGAGATAACAGTTTGACTTATTAATTACTGCCTGCATAACCTTTTCAAGACTTTGCTTCCTTTTTGTGATGATTGATGGAAACTGCAACTCCTTCCCTGTACATACCCATCTCTCTTCCCGATACCAGTGCCCTCCCTACTGCAACGAGCCTATCATCAGGGTCCACGACAAGAACATCATTAAGAGGAATTATTTCACTGTCATTCTGTTCTATGAATTTAAAGAAAACACTCTTTCCCTGAGAATTATATATGGCGCTTTCTCCTGTGACCATTACCTTATTTTTCATCCCTGTAGAGATTTCATGTAACCTGAGACCACCTTCAAACGTGAGTCCCACAAATCCATCATGGGCTCTCATTGTTGCAAGCATATTGCCATTCCTCGAAATGGTTCTGATCCTTCCCGTTGTTCTTGAAACAGTAATTTCGCAGTCATCCGGGAATATCTTTTCACCAATACCATTTCCAAACTGGAAATCAGCAATTCTCCTAAGCTTTTCAAGATTGAAATCCCTTATCTTTTCAAACCCATTATCCCTTCTGTAGGATGTTCCGCGTGTTTCTTTTTCATTGCCTGAAATCACCTGCTCAACAGGATATATCTCTTCCATCTCAACGGGGATTTTAAGACCAAACCAGTTTATGCAGAAATTCTCCCTGGATTTTTCGTAAACATTTTTCACAAAATCCTGACTCAATCTTGCCGGCTTCCATTCTCTTGATGATAATGTATTATACGTACCATTCGGCTCCAGCTTCCTCAATCTAATCCCATAGGGCGACCTGTTTGTTTCTGCTCCAAAATGGAACAGTGGACTCTTCCGGTACAGTTCAAAATAAGGTTCTATTCTTTTTGAATGTCTTAATATCCTCTGAAAGGCAGAGTAAAGCGAGGGGTGTGATCTGGATTTTGATTCAACGTACTGCCAGAGGGTGTTTTCCCTGATTCTTTCCCTTATCTCAGCCAGTTCCTGGAAAATTGCAAATAAATTATGCTCAGCAAGGGCCGGAAACCGCTCTTTTTCATCAAGAGTTTTGATCTCCTTGATCGTATATCTGTCATTTAGTGGACTCCAGTATGGAAGTTCTGTAACATCTGCCAGATACCTTGTGCCCTCCGTGTAAAGCAACCTGTCATCCCTTGCATATTTCACGTAGGATGCCGAATCAAACATATCTACTCCCAGGAGAACCGCCATTCCCATGAACATGGGATGGCCACCACCAAATAGGTGAACAGGCTTGGAAAAATCACCTGCCAGTTTCGATTCAAGTATAATATCTACAAGTTCACTGTATTTGTACTGTTCAAGCAACGGCACAACGCCACCTATGGGAAGATAACTGGCATCAGTTGCAGACATGAGTCTTGCACTCCTACGCCTTAAGTCTCTGTAAATGGACCCCTGGATAGGTCCAGAAATGTTATGGCTTTTTGCAATATCCGTGATCTCCATGAACCTTTTATGAGTTTCATTAACTGCCATTTTGGCCTTTTCGTGCGAATCAGCTGGAGTAGAAAAAATATCCAGGATTGTGGAGATATCACTCTTTATATCGATCTGAAATTCTACAGTATCCCTGTTTTCATATTCAACTCCACCATAAACATAACTTTGGAATGTACCTGAGTCAGTCATTATGGTACCATCAAAACCAATAAGACTATGAAGGCCCTTCCTCAAAGCCTCAGCCTTTAAATCAGGGTTTCTCCTGATAATGTAACTGTTTGTTATTATGGCCTGTGTTCCAAATCTCTTCATGGTTTCCATTGGTAAGGTACGCAGATTGGGATTGATCACAGGCATTATGTTTGGAGTATCAACATATCCATGGTCTGTGCTGAATCTACCTATCCTCGCCAGGCCTTCCCTGTGGAGGATCTGCATTGTTAAGCTCTGTCCTGACATTTAACTGCCATCCATCAGGAGTAATAATACTCTCCTGAAGAAACCTGCTCCCTGTGCATGCTACTTCCAGGCTTATTTATTCTTGGTCTGCCAGAATTGTGGTCTCTCCTAAATGTTATATCCACTTCCTTCAGGAATGTATTCATGCCTTCCCTCATTGGCATTGGTCCCCTTGCAATTCCCTGTATCCCTGACTCTCCAAGGAAGATCATCAACTCGTCAGAAATTATGTCAATGAAATAAATGTCATGGTCAACGACCATTCCCGTCTTCTTCCTGTTTTCCATTGTTTTCTTAATAATCTTGGCAACCTCCATCCTGGTTGAGCTATCAAGATTTGCAGATGGTTCGTCCAGTAGATACAGATCGGCATCCTGTGCAAGTGTCATTGCAATAGATAATTTCTGCAGCTCCCCTCCAGACAGGCTGCTGACTTCACTTTCCATGAGAGGGTCTATACCAAGGGGCCTGAAGAGTTCATTCTTGACGAAATTATCGCTCATCCTTTCCTTCAGGGTCCTGAAGAGCAGGTCCTCACATGTCCCCTCAAAATCAGTTGAAATATACTGTGGCTTGTATGCAACTCTCAGTTTCGGTTCGTAAGAGCCCGAATTGGGAGTCATTACCCCTGCGAGTATCTTGACAAATGTTGATTTCCCGAGAGCATTTCTCCCAAGAATCCCAGTTACAGTTCCAATTTCCATTTTTCCCGGCATAACTTTCAGCTTGAAATTACCAAGGTCAGCGTCTATCTCACTCCAGTGCACAAGTTCTGGTGAAACGATCTTTCTGTTTGATGCCCTTGTCTCAAAAACGATTTTTTCCTTTCTTATCCTGACGTTTTCCTCCTTCATGTAACCATCGAGAAACTGGTTAATTGCCTTGTTCGGTGATTTCTGCTGTACTATGACCCCATACGCACCCGGTGAACCATAAACGAGATGTATCTGATCACTTATCCAGTCAAGAATAGCAAGATCGTGTTCAACAACAAAAATTGTTTTCCCCTTTTCAGCAAGTCTTGTCAGTATTGAGGCCACCCGTATTCTTTCAGAAATATCAAGATACGATGAAACCTCGTCAACGAGAAGTATATCTCCATCTTTTATCAGTGCCATTCCAACTGCAAGCTTCTGCAATTCCCCTCCAGAGGCACTCGCCACATCTTTATTTACAGAATTTTCAAGAGAAAGCTCGGCTATGATATCATCAGCCATTCCAAATTCATCAGCTTTTTTCAGAATGCTTCCTATGGTTCCCTTTACCACCTTTGGAATCTGATCGACAAACTGACTTTTCAGGACCACTTTCTTTGTTTTATCATATACGTTCTGGAAATAATCACCAAGAATACTGTTTGAGTACTTCTTGAGTACTTTTTCCTGTGTTCCGCCATTATTATAATCACCAAAATTTGGTATAATCACCCCACTAAGTATATTCATGGTGGTGGTCTTTCCCATTCCATTTGGTCCAAGAATTGCAGTGATCCCTTTTGAGGGAACTGGAATTGAATAAATTCTGAATGAATTCTCTCCATACTGATGCACTATATCCTTGTTCAGTTCATCCGGGACTGTAATTATCTTTATTGCTCCAAATGGACATCTATTAACACAGATGCCGCAGCCGATACACAGATCTTCAGTTATGAGCGGATAAACAGTTTCCTCAGGAAATGTAATTGTACCTATTCCAGACCTGACAGGAGGACAATATGACTGGCACTCATGATTGCATTTTTTAGAATGGCATTTAGACTCGTCTAAAACTGCTATATGCATTAAAAACCACTATTAATTTACAGTCCAGTATTCGTCAGGTATTTCCTCGTAAACAGAAAATTGTTCACCATTATCCATATTATTCAAATCTATTTTCATGTTTGCGAGCTCTATTATTTTACCCACATTAAGGATCCAGTAGTGAATTCTCCATTCCCTACCATCAAACAGCGTAGTTTCTTCCCTTTCCGTTTGAAGGACTCCTATATCTTCCATCGTGTAAAACGCATCCCTGTCTTCTGGTTCAAGCATGTTATCAATAACCCTATCGCTATAACCAAAAAAATTAATCAAATGTTCTGCAGCTGAAAAAGATTCTTCAAAACTCATCCTCCTGTTCTGAAGGCTTAATCCCTTGCTAATGGCATTTGAAAGTTCACTAATATTGGTGAAATTTCGCTTCTTCTTTTCCTTATTATTAATAATATTATCAACCATGTAATCGCTCCATTGAATGTAGATATAAGATATACTAAATCTACTAATAACCTTATGGTTACAGATACCCGTTATTTTCTTCCAAATAGAAGTTCAGCATTAATCACACGACTTTCCCTATCAATATTCATCATCATGGTACTATTTATGGTGGTAGTACAATGGAAACGACTCTTCTCTTCCAGATTTTTCAGGGAGCCCATATCATTAAGGTTTCTGATAGAATCATCATGGCCTGAATTGACTCCACTCCGCAGATGCCATGTCACTTATCAAGGCCACCTGACTTATCTGAAGATTTAAGGTAGAGAATTGTATACTTATGATGATGGATAATCCAGAGATCGATTTCTTCTATAAGAACGGGAAAACCACTGTCAGTGAAACTGAAATCAGCTTTACATGTTATTCCCACAAAGTTCCTGAAGGAAGAGCTTTCACTAAAATAAAGATGGGAGAAAATATATTTTTCAAGTTTGAACAGTTTATGAGCAGATCAAAAGCAGATGAAATTCTCAATCAAGCTGGCCTGGCAAAAATGAGCCATTTTATGACTGAAGGTATGTTCAGGAGTCATGTGAACTCGATCCCTGATATTATGGCCATTCTTAACTTTACTCCAGATTCGTTCTTTGCTGGCTCAAGAGTAAAGGATATCCGCCAGATAGATCGTGCCAGAAGTTCAGGTTGTCAATTCCTTGATATAGGAGCTGAAAGCACCAGGCCAGGATCTATAGAGGTTTCCGCACATGAAGAGATTGATAGACTGAAGAGTGCCTTTGAAATGGTTAACGATACAGGTAATCAAAGAATTTCATTGGATTCACGACATTATGAAACTATCCATGCTTTCATAGATAGAATAGATGTAATAAATGACATTTCCGGAATGAAAGATGAAAGGCTCCCAGAGCTTGCTAAATCTGAAGACAAATTTTACGTTTTAATGCACATCAAGGGAGATCCATCAAACATGAACAGGATGGCCACTTATAATGATCTCAGGGGGGAGATGACAAAATTTTACTTCGAGAAATTAAGAGTACTTTGCCAATTGGGAATAGAACCCGGAAAGATAATCATAGATCCAGGGATCGGCTTTTCCAAGATCCGTGAACAGAATCTTGAAATCATAAGGAATCCGGATTCTTTCAACTTCGGTTTCAGGCGTCTTTTCGGTCATTCAAGAAAAGCATTCCTTAGTCTCTATTCAAAAAGCAGTTCAGAAGAAAGATTACCAGAAACAATAGCAGTATCTATTTTCCTTGCGGGGAAGGGCATAGAAATTCTGAGAGTTCATGACCCTCTGGAAAATCTTAATGCACTAAGGTATTTTCAGAAGCTTCTATTTCTTTAAGGCAGTTTCTGCAGATACCTCTGACCGTCACACTTGTTGAAATTATCTTTCCATCAACATTCTTTTCAATTTCACTAAAATCACTTTCAACTTCATAATCATAAATGTTTTTGCATCTTTCACAGATAAAATTGATGTGTGGTTCAACTTTTCCCTCATAAATAGCCTTGCCATTCGTCTCAAAACTGTTAATCAAGCCCTTTTCCACAAACATCTTTAATATATTATATACAGTTGCAGGCGGTATGTTTGGATTTTCAATCGTAACATATTTATGAATGTCTTCGGCACTGAAATGTTTACCTGGATTTTCCCTAATATACTGTAATATTTTTGATCTTTGTGGTGTAACCTTCAGTCCATTCTTTTTTATTTCATCCTCTAAACTGATCAAATCGCATCGAACTAAACATTTAAAAGCAGTATTTATGTCTAATTATTATAAACCATCTTTTGTTATCTGATACGAATGTCAAAGATCGAAAGACTGAGGGGATTCAAGGATTATTATCCAGAAGATATGCAAAAAAGGGAGGAGATATTCTCAATTATGCGGAAGACTGCTCAAAATTTTGGATTCCTGCCTATTGATTATCCTTCCCTGGAGATGCTGGAAATTTACAGGATAAAATCTGGGGACGAACTGGTGGGCCAGACTTATAACTTCAGGGACAAGTCCAACAGGGAAATCACTCTGATACCGGAGGCAACACCGTCCACAATGAGAATGCTTGTGTCAAGAAAGGGTCTTGTGAAGCCCGTGAAATGGTACAATATACCAAAATTATGGAGATACGAAGAGCCGCAGTCTGGAAGAAACAGGGAGCACTACCAGTTTAATGCAGATTACTTCGGCGAAACTGGAATGGAAATAGATGCAGAATTGATTGCCCTTGCTTGTGAGATTCTGAACAGGCTAGGACTGAAAGGTATGTATGTTGTGAGAGTCAACCACAGAAAACTGATGGAAAAAATACTATCAGGACTGGGTAGTGAAAATATTCAATCTTCAATATCCACAATCGATCATTTCAGGAAAGAGTCAATAGAAGTAATAGGAAATAAACTTCATAACGATGGGATAACAGGGGATAATCTCAACAGATTACTCATATTCCTTTCAAAATCATATCCCATGAAGAATATTCGTGACTCAATGAGGGAGCTTGGCCTTGAATTATCTGAAGATATTGATTTCCTGAGGATGATTTCGACAGTGGAGTTCTTATCCAGGAATGGTTATGAAAATATAGTATACGATCCATCTACAGTGAGGGGTTTATCATATTATACGGGAATTGTGTTTGAAGGATTTGACTTTGATGGAAAATTCAGATCGATTTTTGGAGGTGGACGATATGATAATCTCTCGCAGTTATTTGATGGGCAGGAAATTCCAGCGGTAGGATTTGGAATGGGTGATGCCGTTCTTGAAAATCTGCTAAAAGAGAAGAATTTGTGGAAAGTCCATAACATTGATTCTTCATATTTTGTAATCGGTATTGGAAGGGGAGGAAAAGAGCAGGCAGCAAATGTACTTTACAGTTTGAGAAGGAACGGGAAGACTGCAGTGATGGAGAATTCAGACAGGAATATCTCCAACTCACTCAAGCATGCCTCAGCTATGAACTTCACTCATGCAATAATGATAGGGGAGAAAGAATTAATGGAAGGATCATTAACGGTCAAAAACCTCATTAGTGGAGAACAAAGGAAAATAAGTAATAATGAACTCAATGAACTGTAATCTGCATTTCAATTCATAATTGTATCATAGAAAAGGAGAAAGAAATATGGAGATAAATTACCCAGTTCGATCATTATGCTTTTTTTCTCGTCATCAGTGAGACCATTCAGAATTGAATAAGCTAAATTCCTATCTTCATCAAGATCCCTTTCAAATTTCTTTATCATCCTCCTCACTGCCTGTTTATCAGGAACTTTAGCATTTTCCTTTCTTTGCAATGAGCAGAAATAGTAATATTTCGCTATGTAAGGATCATCGAATGGTAAACTCTGTCCATCAATGACCAGGTTAGTTAATTCATCTTTCCTGTACATGAAAAGCTCTGTGCCTGGTATTATTTTAACTTCAATAAAATCATTCAAATCCTGTAGGTAGTCTTCTGGAAAATTTCTTTCCTTGACATTCCTCACAATCCCAGAAATATACTCATCCTTATACGACACATCTAAGTGATATCCAGGTAAGATAAATTATTTATCTCGAGAAAAGAGAGTAAAAAACTATTCATCTCCCTAAAGAATTGAAAAATTTATAACTAGCATTTGACAAACCTTAATATAAAGAGCTTTTAAAACTAAAAAATTTTATAAGTTAAGAAAAATTATGGTAATAGTGAATCTATGTCGGTAGCATTTGTACTTGTGAGTACGGTACCCGGAAAAGAGCATGAGGTTTACAACAAAATATCTAAGATTAATTATGTTGTAGAAGTACATCCGCTTTTCGGGGAATATGATCTGATCGTCAAAATTGACGCGCTTGATTACAGTGAATTAGGGAAGATTGTCGTGGAGCAGATAAGAAAGATCGAAGGGGTTATAGATACAAAAACCCTTACAGGACTTAAGTTGTGATTTAGATGTCTGCAGTGGCAAAAACTTTACCGTGGTATCCCAGTTGGAATCTTGACATTTTTTTCCTTACAATAATAGGGATAATAGCATTAGCACTCTTAATATTTGGAATTCTTACCGCCTATTTTGGAAAGGGAAAGGCAAGGGCAGCAGGAAGTGGAATGATTGTTGGAGCTGTTGTAATAGGCTTTTTAACTTATTACCTGTCTGACTTCACGTTCCATGTAAGCCTAGTTGATGATATAATCCTGGGTGCAGTATTTTATCTTGTTGCAGCAATAATCGGTGTAGTTATAGGATTACTTATATTCCTCGCCGCTATCATGAAAACCTGATTTCATGACCTCTAAATTATTAAATGAGATTGTTGAAAAGATTAGAAAAGACCTGAAAGGCACTGGCATTCTTGCGTGTTCTGGAGGAACCGACAGTTCGGTTCTGGCTGTGGCCTCAAAAATGGCTGCCGGTGATAAAATTTTATCAATTTTTGTTGATACAGGTCTTATCCGAGAGGGAGAAAGGGAAAGAGTAAAAGCATTCTTTAAGGAATTTGGGATAAATTTCAAGATTCTGGATGAGTCTGAACTCTTCCTTAACAAATTAAAGGGTATATCTGACCCGGAAACTAAAAGGAAAGTAATAGGTCAGACCTTCATAGAAGTATTTGAGCGGGAGGCTCAACTTTCTAAAGCTGAATATCTGTTGCAGGGAACGATTGCTCCAGACTGGATAGAAAGCGGGGGCAAAAATAGGGATACCATTAAAAGCCATCATAACGTAGGCGGACTTCCAGAAAAAATGAATCTGAAGCTTATAGAGCCCATGAGGGATCTCTACAAGGATGATGTTAGGGAATTAAGTAAGGAGCTTGGTTTAAACACCAGTCTACAGCCATTTCCGGGACCGGGCCTGGCAGTCAGGGTAATCGGGGAAATAACGAAGGAAAAGGTAGACATATTGAAAAAGGTAACCAGGATCGTTGAAGAAGAAATTGAAAGTTCACTGAAACCTGAAAAAAGACCATGGCAGTATTTTGCTGTTATATTGCCAATCAGGACTACAGGTGTACACGGAGACAAAAGATCTTATGGTAATACTATAGCGATCAGGGCTATTGATTCAACCGACGCAATGACTGGGACATTTCATAAATTCGACTGGGAATTTCTCGAGGAACTATCCACAAAAATTACTAACGAAGTACCATCAGTAAATAGAATTGTTCTTGATATAACTGATAAACCTCCCGCTACCATAGAGTGGGAATAAGATATCTGCAAGGAGCCACATGGTTATATCATTTTGACCTGTAATTGTAGATATTTTACTTTCACACAATTAACTAAATGGATCATGTCAGAAATCTAATAATCTTCTGCAATTATACGTAAACCCATATATAGGTTAAAGAGATAAACCCAAATCTTGACACCTAAAGAGATGATTGGAATGGAAGAAGAGTTGCTAATATCAGAGGAGGAATATCAGAAATCAGGCGTACATATTGGTACCCAGGTTAAAACACAGGATATGGTGAAATACATATTCAAAATTAGGAATGATGGATTATACCTCCTTGATCTAAAAATTACAGATAAAATGCTTAAAATAGCCGGAAAAATGCTTGCCAGAATTGATCCCACACAGATTCTTGTTGTGGCTCAGAGACAGTATGCATTCAGGCCAGTTACCAAATTTTCCGAGGTTATAGGATCAAAGGCTATAGTCGGACGGTTTATTCCAGGCACACTAACAAATTACCAGCTTCCTACATACACGGAGACCAAGGCAATCATAGTCACAGACCCACTAGCAGATACCCAGGTCATGAAGGAGGCAAAGGATGTGGGAGTCCCCATAATATCCCTATGTGATGCAAATAATAAAACAGATTTTGTAGATCTGGTCATTCCAAGTAACAACAAGGGTAGGAGGTCACTTGCTCTTGTGTACTGGCTACTTTCCAGGGAGATTCTCAAAAACAGAGGAGATATAAAATCATACGACGAATTCAAATACACTATAGATGACTTCGAGTCACAGATTTAATTTCTTAAATTCATTTCCTGTATATTTTTTATTCTTTTTATCCTTATAAAATAAGACTTTTCATCCAGAATTGTAGCAAAAATCATTTCTTTCCTTACCGAAGCAGCTAATCTGACGGCTCTGCTTATTTCATACCATTCAACTTCTCCTTCAAGTACGTGAATCAGAAAATCAGAATGATCATCCATGGAACCCCTGTATGCCCTGAAGTTGCAGCCATACTTGAATCCCGTTTTTACAATCAGTCCACTCGATATAAGCTCCCTGTATACTCTTGATACAGGATCGCTGTTTTCCAGTCCGTTGATGTAGTTCATCTCGCCCTCTGACAATATTACAATATCCTCGAGATGGTCCCCCATCCAATCAGGCTTCATGTCTTTGGTATAAATACCCCTATTACCGATCTTCGTTGGAGTGACTGACGGAAGTTCAGGCCTGTTATTACCTTCCAGATTTACCATATCAATTGTGTAATAAGTGATATCTCCATCATCATCAACTGATGCAATATTCTGACCTGATATGGAAATTAACCAACTCTCATCTACCCTGCTTTTTTCCCTTATTGGGTAAATAATCCTTTTCACACTCAGTTTTTCATTCTTCTTCGATATGGTAAGGTATTCATTCTCTATGGCTATCTTGGAGCCCTCATTCTTCAGGTCAAGATACACCCTCCACATGTACAGGTCATTCTCTTCAAACAGAGTGTTCACAAGCGTCATTGAATCATTATAAAAGGGATTAACTGGCTTCAGTCTATTTCTATAATATAGGAACAGCAGTTCAAAGGGTTTTAATATGATGTTTCTACCTGATAGTACCCCCATATTGTATTTGCTATGAATATACTGGGCACTTTTCCCATTCTCTATTGTAAATAAGATCGAATTGCATATAGCGTAACTCTCTTCTCTATTGTTTTCCATTTATTCTTCCAATCAGGAGACGTGATATCCCATTTACCATATTATTAACGGATTCAGGCTGCCTGGCAGAAACCATGTACAGATTCAGTCCAAATTTCTTAGCCATTGGTTCAAGGTCTTCTTTCCATGTCACCGCTTCATATTTTCTGTCAACCTTGTTTGCCGCCAGAATAAGAAGGCCTTTTTTCTGTGTATTTTTTATGAATTTCGTAATTTCCCCCTCATTTAACTTCTTTGTTACATCAACAACAATAACAATAGCGGAAGATCCTGCAAGCAGTTTCTCATTTTCTGGAAAACCATCTATCTCTTGGAATATAAGCTCTGCGTGGTAAGTTTTTCCATCATCGTCAAATGAAACTTTCTTTCTCAGGAGTCCCTTATTAATAAAACTACCTGCTTCGCTATCAAATACTATTCTTGATATTAAGGAGCTTTTACCGGATTCTGTATCTCCCACCAAGCTGACTTTCCACATCAGCCTACCTGAAATCATCGGTCAACATTTTCTCCTTTGTTATAATATTTTTTGTAATAGCACAGTTTTTCTTAACTTTTACAGGATTTTATCGCTCTTCTAGAATTCTCGAATTTTGTCTTCCAATATTATTTTAGCCGATTTAGAGCACTGTCCACGTGAAACTGCAAATATTAATTCATTCTATTCTTATCACAATAAAAGGCAAATATCTCAGCACGAGTTATATCTACGTAAGACAAATCTATAAACTAATTTATAATATCTGTTTATGAAATATAACTTTTCAGATGTTGTAAACAAAATGAAGCCCTCTGAAATCAGGGAGTTAAACAAAATGGCCTCATCACCAGGGATAATATCCCTTGGAGGAGGAATGCCAAGCCCAGAAACATTTCCTATCAAAGAGTTGACAGAAATAATGGAGTCAATAATGAAAAATAATTCTGATCTGGCTCTGCAATATGGAAATACGCTGGGGATAAATCCAGTTAGGGAACAAATTTCCAAGATGCTGGAAAAGACGGAAAATATAAAATGTAATATGGAGAATATAATTGTTAACTCCGGTTCACAACAGGGTTTATATGAACTTGGAACAGTTCTGGCAAATCCAGGGGATACTGTAATAACAGAGGAACCGACTTATGTGGGTGCCGTATCCGCTTTTTCAGCGAATGGGCTAAAAATGGAAGGCATACCTGTCGATCAAAATGGAATGAAGGTCGAACTGCTGGAAGAGAGGATAAAGAAACTGATCGCAGAAAATAGAAAACCGAGGTTCATCTACGTCATACCTACATTTCAGAATCCAACTGGATACACCATGCCCATAGAGAGGAGGAAAATCCTAATTGAAATATCAAAAAAATATGAGATACCGCTCGTTGAGGATAATCCCTATGGACAGCTGAGGTATTATGGGGAACCAGTGCCATGCATCAGGTCAATGGCAGGAGGTGAAGATGTAATATATCTTGGGACATTTTCAAAGGTAATGACACCAGGACTGAGACTGGGCTACACAATCGCGCAAGAAGCAGTAATGGAAAAGTTTAACCTGATCAAGCAGGCACTCGATCTTGCAACAAATTCGTTCTCTCAATATGTTGCTTATGAATACATAAAGAGGGGAATAATCTACAAGCAGGTAGAACTGAACCGGCAGATATACAGACGCAAAAGAGACGCAATTGTAAATGCTCTTAAGACATATATGTCTGATATCTCAACATTCTCAGAGCCAAATGGCGGTATGTTTGTATGGGTAACAGTAAACAAGAATATAGACACGAAACAGATGATCCCTCTAGCCATAAAGAATGGCGTGGCATATGTCAGTGGACAGGCATTTACCACAAACGGAACTCAGAAATCCTCAATGAGACTGAACTTTACATTTGGCTCAGAAGATCAGCTGGTAGAAGGTATAAAGAGGATAAGGAAGACCATAAATGAATCAGCCTGAGAAAAAGGGAATCACCATCGTAGCTGGCACTTTCGGCCACCTGCATAAAGGACACAGGTCACTATTAATGAGAGCTATTTCTACAAGAAATTTTATCATTGTAGGAATTACATCAGATAACTATGTGAAAAAAACCAAGAATTACCAGGTTAAGGGATTTGAATCCAGAAGTGAATCAGTGGCTAAGTTCCTTAGAGAAAAGAATGCCGGTTTTATCATTAAGCCAATTGAAAACAATTCTGGCGATGCAGATAAGAATACGGAATACACTGACATTGTAGTTTCGAAAGAAACAGAAGGAAGCGCGAGGATTCTGAACAGTAAAAGGTTGAATAATGGTTTAAGACCAATGCAAATCCACACTGTGAAGACAAAAATAGCTGATGACTTTTTCGTTTTAAGTTCGTCAAGAATTGATGGGGGAGAAATAGACGAGGATGGCAGGAGACTGAAACCTCTGAGAGTATCAATAATAATAACACAGAAACTCCAGAAGGCGATTAATGATTCAGTTTTAAAGAGAATCTTTAAAAGTTCACCAATCGCAAGTAACGTAGAGGTTAGGAATACAGAAATTTTTCCTGACTTTTTAGATTTTAAAAAAACTAATATTGGAAGTATTGGGGATTATGATTACCTGATTGTAATTGCTGAGGCTGTACTTCCTTACAGGCGTGATACTAGAAATATGGTTTGTGTACGAAGTTTTATCCTTGACAGATATGGCACTGTTGGTGAAGGAATGAGTAGTTCACTTGAAATGCCAGAGTCATTCTATTCAGCATTTGTAAGGGGTAGTGAAAAGATAAGTATATTCAGTTTAGAAAGTCCAGGATATTTCAGAAAAATGATCACGGAATCAATTAGAAGCAGCCTGGAAGGTAAGACAAGACCATGGGAATATGGTGTTTTTGACCGGATACAATCAATATAAAAAAACAATAGACATATTAATGTGAATTTAATGTTTAAATGATAACATGGTTACTAAAGAAGAAATATTGGAAGCTCTTCAGGCTGTAGAGGATCCTGAAATAGGAATGGATGTGGTGAATCTGGGTCTTGTATACGATGTCCAGATAAACAATGATAATGTTTACATAAAAATGACCATGACTGCACCAACCTGCCCTGTGACCCCATGGATACTATCAGAAGTTCAAAAAATTGTTGAAAATATGGCAGGAGTGGAAATGGCGGATGTAGAACTTGTATGGGAACCACCATGGAACCCATCAATGATGTCTGAGGTTGCGAGAGATGCCCTCAATATGTAGGGTTTAAAAAATCATCCAGGTTCGCCCTTAAGTTTTCTTATGTCGGCTGCCCATAGGTGAGCTCTGCATACAGTAATTATCAAGTCATTTACATACAGGGTTGATGTTGTCATGGCAGTTTTTTTGTAAGATAGATGATCTATATTTCCTATGGGTACCCTAATCTGGTCTCCCTTCCTTGGAGTGTACAGGAGGTCTACATCAGTTAACTTAAGCACTCCCTTGGTGTCATTTAAAATAGCTAGATCGATACGTACTGTTTTTTCAGTTTGATTCCTTTCGCTCATATATAATAAATACCATAACATACGCAAATATAGAATTACCGTTAAAAATTAATTGAACTTTTGCCGCACTCTATAATGAATCATGACCGATACACCATCATCAAACGTCATAGTATAAAAAATGTTATCTTTATATATAGTTTAAATATAAGAGATTTGGTTTTTATGAGTGAAAGAGAAAAAATCAACATCGAGAACATTGTAGCATCAACATCACTGGCTGAGCATCTTGATCTGAGCAAAATTGCGTTGGCGCTGGAAGGTTCTGAATATGAGCCAGAGCAATTTCCAGGATTGATATACAGGCTGAAAGAACCCAAGACTGCTGTCTTGATTTTCAGGAGTGGAAAGGTAAATTGTACAGGAGCAAAAAACCTTACTAATGTAAGATTGACAATTCAAACAATTATTTCCACTCTTAAAAAAGCCGGGATAGAAGTTTATGATTCTCCAGAGATAGTCGTCCAGAATATTGTTGCAGTATATGATCTTGAAGCAGACCTTAACCTTACGCAGATAGCTATGTCACTTGGTCTTGAAAATGTAGAATATGAGCCAGAGCAATTTCCAGGCCTGGTGTACAGAGTTGAAGAACCCAAGGTCGTCTTGCTTCTGTTTGGTTCCGGAAAGGTAGTATGCACTGGAGCAAAGGAAGAAAGTGAGATTGAACAGGCAGTAATAAAAGTCAAGAAGGAATTGCAGAAAGTAGGTCTAATCTGATTCAAAGACCTGGTCAAGGAGGGAAGTAGCATAAATCCCTCTTCCCAGTGAAAATTCCAGGATGTTTGTTCCATCACTGCTGAAATCGATAGGTCTAAAGCCAATACCTCGATAGTTACCCCTCGAAGAGAGTTCATTTTTTTCTTCTATTCTAAAATCAGAGAATTCCAGATTTTCCTCGTTCATGACTCTTTTCAGAATTGTTCCAGGAATTCCATCCTGTTCCCTTGTTTCCATACCTATGAGTGGGGCAAGTGGAACAATCTTACCATTTCTGGATAACTCCTGCATTCGTTCAAGGTTAAATTCGTTTACCGATAAGATCTTGTCATCGTCTATGTTGAAAAGCTCATCAACAGGACTGATAAAATCTCCCTGAAATATCTCGAATGGATTATTGGTTAATTCTCTTCTATACTTGAGTATCCTGTTGAACAGATCGGATTGATAAGCATGTATAAACATTATTCTCAAGCTCTTGGGAAGGGAATCAAAACTCTGCTCGTAGGTCTTCCCGGCAACAAGTTCTGACATGAGTGCCCTTTCAAACTGCAGATGCTCTGGATAAGTCTTCAATCCCATTGCATAATCCCATTTTTTACCAAGCTCTAAGCGGAATTCTTCATGATCTATATCTGGATCAAAAAGATATTCCTTGACCGCATTTTCAATACCATTTTTCACTATTTCCTTTCCTACTTTGTGTGTATTATATCTTATGGTCCCAAATCTTTGAACACCAAAAAAATTCCAGAAACCCTTATCCCTTGAAATTTCTCTGATCTTTTCCACTGCATTTCTAACTCTCTTTTCAGGTTCGGATACCTGAATCCTGAACTTGTTGCCCTTCAGATCACCAAGATTCAGTGGTTTATCCACATAGAATGATTCTTTTATCTCACAATCCTTTATTCTTATTTGATCCGCTGTAACAGAGCCATTAATGCAGAAATACTGAGTAGTTATGGCTCTTTTGTCCTTTGTTCCAGCATATGTTATGCGCTTCCTGCTCATTCCGAGATATCTTGCGAGATGGGTAACGAAATGATTAGTCTCCCAGTTTGTCAGAACTATCTTCAATATGGTATATTTTCCCTTTTCAACCCTGCTAAAGTCAGCAGGTATCTCCTCAACCCTGAAGTCCTCGGGATTTACCTTAATTGTATAACCCATGTTTACTCAGACGTAGCTTTTTATTATCTTATAGTTGTTGTCCCTTTCAACAGGTATCATGCCAATATTCTTTATGGAATGGATAATCGTTTCTTTTCTGAGATTACCGACCTGTTTTCCAGTTGCCGGAATAACCCTTTCATCATAGATGGTTCCTCCCCAGTCATTTGCCCCGAACATGAGGGCAATCTGTCCCATTTCAACCCCGTTAGTAAGCCAGGAAGACTGGATAATTGGTATATGCCTGTTCAATACTATTCTTGATATGGCAATATTTCTAAGAACTTCTTCTCCCCCGACTCTGCTGGTAACCAGTCCTTCCCTTTCAAGCTCAGTGTTTCCCGGTTCAAAATTCCACGGTGTGAAGGAGAGAAACCCGTTGTATTTCAACTGTAACTTCAGCAATGAAAGAAGATGGTCTGCTTTATGATAGCTATTTTCAACATGACCAAACATCATGGTTGAGCTTGTCTTTATCCCTAACCTGTGAGCAGTCTCCATAACATCGAGCCACTGCTGTCCACTGTGTGGGGGCCTTCTCAATATCTTTCTTACATCATCTGCGAAAATTTCTGCTCCAGCTCCTGGGATAGTTTCCAAACCACTTTCTCGAAGAGCAACAAGAACATCTTCCACGCTCATCTTCTCTTTCTTCGAAATATATGATATCTCGGAGGTTGATAAACCGTTTATCCCAATATCAGGTACCATTTCCTTTATCGTCCTGAATAGATTTGTATAATACTCCAGGCTAAGTTCTGGGTTTACACCACCCTGTATGAGAAGCTGCTTGATTCCATAACTGTCATTGAATGTCTTGACTCTCTTGGCAACATCAATTGCACTCATGGTATACGCATCCTCTTCCATACCTGTCCTGTAAAAAGCGCAGAAGTTACATCTCACATTGCAGATGTTAGTATAATTAAGGATCATGTTGGATACAAAGGAGACCTGTCTTCCTGTAATTGAATCTGTAATTTTTCTACCCAGAATACCGAGCGTTTTTATGTCAACTTCATCGTAAAGATATGCAATCTCATCCCTTTCAAGGATTTCTCCTCTCATAGCCCTTTCTGAAATTGAATCCATCTGAGACCTTTCAATTGATATCATAAATATTAGATTGAACGAGAGGTTATAAACCATTGTAAATATTATTATGATTATCTATGCGAAGTAAAAATTATTGTTATAGAGATTTTTAGTGTAACTGAAACGTGGTAAAATTAACACTGGTGCATTATTGTACAGACCTGAAGCTTAACCGTGTATATTATTAAGATGACATTCTAATAACTTCTACCATAATTACAAAATTCGAATAGATATAACTTATTTTAAAAAAATTTTATTTGATACCAAGTAATCCATGATTATCATGATAAATTCTTATGCTCAGGACTATTGGCTTGACCTCCTGAAAGCTGGTCATAAACTGAGTCGTCAGGAAGGAGCCGAATTACTGGAGCAATTCAATATGCAGGAAATGATGTCCATGGCAGACAACCTAACAGACTATCAGGTTGGGAATACAGTTACTTTTGCAGTTTCATATAACATAAATTACAGTAATTATTGCGCAGCCAGCTGTCCCATATGTGCCTTTTATGTACCGGCAAAAATTAAGGGAAAAACAGACAAGGGTTATGAACTATCCATAGAAGATGTTAAACGGGAACTTGAAAAGGCTAGGCAGTACAATCCCACAGAAATCCATATTGTTGGAGGTTTCAACCCTTATCTTCCGCTGGAATATTACGAAGATATATTCAGAACAGTTAAAAAATACATGCCAGAGGCAACTCTTAAAGCACTAACCATACCCGAGATAGATTTCATTGCAAGGACTACAGGCAACTCAATCAGGGAAACAGTAACAAGGTTTCATAATGCTGGAATGGAAGCACATACTGGAGGCGGAGCTGAAATATTTGATTCAGAGGTCAGGAAAATAATGACTACAAAAGAGAAGATCAGTGGAGAAAAATGGCTGGAGGACGCCAAGATAATACACGAAATGGGAATCAAGGGAAACTCCACAATGACATATGGAAGCGTTGAAAATTGGGGCCATATCATCGATCACATGGTCAGACTAAGAGATCTGCAGGCAACCACAGGCGGCTTTCTATCTTTCATTCCACTGAAGTTCAGCCCGGAGAATACCCCTCTAATGAAGATGGGAAAGGTAAGGGAACCTGCCTCCGGTGAGAAGGATCTCAAGGTAATAGCTCTTGCCAGAATGATAATGGGAAAGTGGATGAGGAACATCAGTGTATACTGGGTATCAATGGGTAAGGGAATAGGTCAGATGGCGCTTACTGGAGGAGGAAACGATCTAGTTGGAACAGCCATAAGCGAAAAGATATTTGGTGCTACAAACAGGCATGAAATGACTACTGTTGAGGAACTTGGAAGACTTGTATCTGAAATTGGTAAAATACCAGCAAAGAGAGACACATTTTATAACCTGAAGGGATACTTTTGAGCAGTTTAAGGTTGATCAATCTAATACACAGCGATCCTCTTGACCATGTTGCAGAAGAGAATTTTGAGGTATCCCGCAGTGATACAAGAAGCAATCTGAGAGATTTGCTCGACGGGAAAGTAGATTATTCTATGATCTCGCTTGTTGATTATTTCAAGAACAGAGAATCATTATCATTGGCCGATGGGCCCACAATTTCCGGAAGGGGAAAATCCGATTCAAATCTGCTAGTATCAAATGGAAGTGATCCATTCCCCGGGATGAGGGTTGCAGTAACATCTGAAACAGAAACTACTGCATTCTTTTTGAAGCTTATCCTTGAAAGATTGTTTCCTGGTTCTGTACTCATAAGGAGCAGGAGTAATTCTGTCGAAAACTTACTGAAAGAGGAAGATTTTGCACTGGTAATCGGAAACAGGGCTCTTGACATATATAGAACAGATACCAAGATTATATTCGATATCACTCATATGATCTCCAAGATATTTAATATGCATTCAATTTACGCAGTAACAGTTAGCCTGACTGACAGAGGTACTGATGAGAATCTCGTGGCGTTAAAGAACATACCAAGATGGACAATAACTAAGGATTTAGATAGGATATCGAAAGAACACAACATGGAAAAAGGGATCCTGAATGAATATTATCAATCACTCACATATGACCTTAATAGTTTGATGAGAAAGGAAATCAGGACTTTCATGGATTATTATGATGAAATTGGGGAAGAAATATTTCTCGAAAAGATTGATGAGAACTCTATCAGAAAATAGCCATCTGTAATGGAAATTCAGGAAGAGAAAAAGCAAACAGCGTATAAGTTTATAAAGTTTTAAATATTCATATTTTCTAACCTCAACATGTATACAGAAAAACTTTCTAAAGCAAAGGAAGGATTAACTTTTGATGATGTACTGGTAATGCCAAGAAGATCGCCTATTGAACCTAGGGAAACAGAAATAAAAAGTGTATTTTCAAAGCATATTAAACTCAACACGCCAATAATCTCCTCACCAATGGATACCGTAACTGAATGGGAAATGGCCGTTGCAATGTCAAGAATAGGCGGCATTGGGATCATACATAGAAACATGTCTAGAAATGAAGAGGCAACAATGGTAAGAAGGGTAAAGAGGGCAGAATCACTGATAATAAGGAATGTCCACACGATTGATCAGGAAACACCAATAAGTGTTGCAAGAAACATAATGGAAACAAAGGGAATCGCAGGATTTCCAGTTGTTGTCGGTGAACGACTCGTTGGCATAGTCACTAAAAGGGATATGGAATTCTCAGAGAAGAAAGATGGGAAAGTAAAGGAAATCATGACAAAGGATGTGGTATTTGCTGATGATAATATAGATCCAGAAGATGCAAGGAAAATCCTTTATGATCACAGGATAGAGAAACTTCCACTGGTCGATAAAAATCACAAGGTCGTTGGATTGATAACATCGAAGGATATCACAACAAGGCACAAATTTCCACTGGCTTCAAGGGATGAAAAAGGGCAGCTCATGGTCGGCGCAGCAGTTGGACCCTTTGATGTTGATCGCGCACTGCTCATGGAGAAGGAAGGTGCAGATGTTATTGTTATAGATACTGCTCATGCACACAACGAAAATGTACTCACGGCCATAAAAAAGCTGAAGAAGGAATTATCAGTGGACATTGTTGTTGGAAATATTGCAACTGCTGATGCAGCAAAAGATCTTATTTCATGCGATGTGGACGGCTTGAAAGTAGGTATCGGCCCAGGCTCAATCTGTACAACTAGGGTAGTGGCCGGTATCGGTGTTCCACAAATAACTGCCATAGGGGATGCAGCCGATGTTGCTTCTGAATATGGAGTTCCCATCATTGCAGATGGTGGAATCAGGTTTTCCGGAGATATAGTCAAGGCAATAGCAGCTGGTGCAGACTGCGTTATGCTGGGATCATTACTGGCCGGTACAGACGAAAGTCCGGGAAACGAAATGATAATTAATGGTAGAAAATATAAAACATACAGAGGCATGGGCTCCATGGGAGCACTAAGCAAGGGCTCTGATCGATACGGTAAATTTTCAGGAAGCAAGTTTGTGGCTGAGGGTGTTGAGGGAGCTGTCCCATATAGAGGCAAAGTAGAAGAGGTAATATACCAGCTTTCAGGTGGAATAAGGGCTGGAATGGGTTATGCTGGATGTAAGAATATACAGGAGCTGAAGCAGAAAACATCTTTTGTACGAATTACCAACAACGGACTGACGGAAAGTCATCCACACGATATAAGAGTTGTTTCTGAGCCGCCAAACTACCAGCTTTTCCAAAATTAAATATTTTTGATTTTTAAACAGGTAAGAAAATGTCAATTTTATTGCGTTTTTTTCACTCCCATTATTCTATTAATAATTTCGTGCTCAGAGACTCCCCTATCCTTCCTATAAACATCGAAAGCTTCTCTCCTCCTAGTAATGTCTTCTGGAAACATTGCACATTCGTATTCCATTTCATACCTGTAAAGCTCTTCACCAGTAAGTTCAGGCCTGCTGTAATCAATCACTGGCATGTTTTTTAAACTAATCTTCCTGCCACTTAATTTTTCATATACCCTTGCGACCTTTCTTGCTGCTGACCTGTAATCTGTTAGCTTTCCACCAAATATGTTAATGAAATGTTCGTCATGCATGATAGTCAACCCTCTTGATATGGACCCAGGATCATCGCCATTCCCATATAAAGGCCTGATTCCTGCATAGGAATAGGTGATGTCATTTCTTTCCAGATCCCTAAAAATACGTTGGGCACTTTTAATTATATAATCTACGTCTTTATCTGAGACATTGAAATCATCGGGATCATCAACAAAATTATCCGTTGTACCTATAATTGTTACTTCTCCTCTCGGTATTATGAACATCTGTCTTCTGTCCAGGTGACTCCTGAAAACTATTGCATCCTCAGTAGGGGCTTTTTCCCGGGGTACAACAATGTGAACGCCCTTGCTTAATTTAAGTCTAACGTTATCACCATTTTCCAGATTCTTATAAACATTACCGGACCATGGGCCGGCAGCGTTTATGCATATTCCTGCCCTAACCTTGAATTTTCTGTTTCCTGCTTTATCCAGAACACCAAGTTCAACACCATTTCCCGCGAGGCTGACTGTCTGAACTTCACAGTAATTGAGGCATTTTGCTCCGTGCCTGACAGAGGATGCAATGTTATATATGGTCAGTCTGCAGTCATCAGAGAAAGCATCCATGTAGGTGAAATACCCCCTGACTTCTTTTCCGTATTCTCCATTATTTTTCCTCATCTTCGGTACTTTTATCCGTCTGCTAAGAATATTGTAGATAAAAAGTCCAGTTCTCATGGTCCACTTCTTCCACGAGTACGGATCAATAAGGATCCTGAAATTCATATATTTTACGATATCAGTATTTTTTGCTAGATAATCTCTTTCTTTTAGTAATATTTTCACTTCACGGAACCTTAATTCTGCAAGATATCTCAATCCACCATGTATGAGTTTCGAAGATCCAGAACTTGTTCCAGAACCAAAATCATTTCGTTCAAGTAAGATGACCTTTATGCCATTTTGGGAAAGAATATTGGCAACACCCGCCCCGGTGATCCCCCCACCTATTATGGCAACATCAAAAATATTCCCATCCTGAGTCCTTATCCAATCCTCTCTTGACTGCCTGTTGAAATGAGGAATAATGACATCTTGCATGCTTGGGAAATAGCCAGTCAGGATAAAATGTTTTAAGTGTATTCGAATTTAGGTTGAGATGGACTTCAACATCGTTGGTCATAGGGGAGTGCCTGTTTCTCATCCTGAAAACAGCATGGAGTCGTTTCAGCAGGCAAAAAACTGTGGTTTGTTTGGCATAGAACTGGATGTTCAGATTACACGAGATAGCAGAATTGTTGTCTTTCATGATTCCACACTAAAAAGAGTGACAGGCGCTGAAGGGTCTGTCAGTGATTATTCGTTCTCCGAACTTTCTCGACTCGATCTCATGGGGAGCGATCAGAAGATTCCCTTGCTCAGCGATGTACTGAAGAAATTTCAGGACATGAAGATATTCATAGAACTAAAGACAAGGGACGAATTTGGGAACAGGATAAATGAAGGTCTGGAGGCGGTTCTTCACAACACTCTACAAAATTTCAGCAAGGAGAACCTGATCCTGATCTCCTTTGATGTTGTGGCCATTAGGGAAATGAAGGAGATGAACCTTAATTATAGAACGGGACTGGATGTGGCTGAGGAAACCAGAATAATGCTGGATAGTATGTTGAAATCCAAGGTACCGGGATTTATAGACTGCATCCTGCCGCAGTTCTCCCTGCTAAATTATCCAGAATATAGTGGACTTAACAAACTGGGGAAAAAAATTATTCCCTGGACAATAAACGATAAAAATGAGCTGAATGTGCTGAGGACAATGGAGATCGATACATTCCTTTCCGATCGTGGATGCGATATACTAAGGGAAATTGAAGAAAATTAAATTATTTTAATTATTTCTTCTTATCCTTCAAAGCTGCCCGCGCAGCTGACAATCTTGCAATCGGAATCCTGTATGGGGAGGCGGAAACATAATCAAGACCAATTTTATGACAGAACTCTATTGTTTCAGGGTCTCCGCCCTGCTCTCCACATATGCCAATTTCCAGGCTTTTGTTTCCCTTCCTCCCTCTCTCCACTGCCATCTTCATGAGTTCGCCAACACCTTCGACATCCACAGTCCGGAATGGATCATTGGGCACTATTTTTTCTTCGAGATATTTTGCCATGAACTTTCCCTCGGCATCATCCCTGCTATATCCAAAGGTCATCTGCGTGAGATCATTTGTGCCAAATGAGAAGAAATCTGCGTATGAGGCTATCTTATCTGCAACTATGCACGCCCTTGGGATTTCTATCATTGTTCCAAATTTATAGTTGATATTGTAATGGCCTTTTTCGTCTAGGGCCACTTTCTCCAATCTTTCCCTGAGAATTGATAATTCTTTCTCAGTTCCAACAAGGGGTATCATTATCTCAGGTATGATCTTCTTTCCCTCACTCATCACGTTTATTGCAGCTCTTATAATTGCCCTCACTTGCATCTCGTAAATCTCAGGGAAGCTTATTCCCAGTCTGCATCCCCTGAACCCTAGCATTGGATTGAATTCCTCCAGAGATCTTATAACACCCAGCATTTCATTCTCCCGGTTTATGCTGGCCATTATCTCATCAATTTCCTTCAATTCACTCGCCTTTATCATTTTTATCTTCAGTGAATATATCCTGTTAAGCACCTCTTCCTTATCTGGAAGGAACTCGTGTAGAGGTGGATCAAGCAGTCTTATAATCACCGGAAAACCCTCCATCGTCCTGAAGAATTCTGTAAAATCTGAAATCTGCATTGGAAGGAGCTTGGTGAGGTTGAACTGCCGGTCTTCAGCGTTTTTGCTCATTATCATTGATCTCATTATCTCTATCCTGTCACCGCCCAGGAACATTCTCTCAGTCCTGGCAAGGCCAATACCCTCGCCACCATTCCTGCGTGCAATTATTGCCTCTTCAGGGGTATTGGCATTAGATCTTATTCCAAGTCTTCTGTATGAATCCGACCACTTCAAAAGAACTTCTATATGTTCACCCACCTGTGACTCTTCAAGATCTGTAACACCGAGAAGGAATTCCCCATTTGTCCCGTCCACTGTTATGATATCTCCTTCCCTGAGAATGGTCCCATCTATGGTAAGGGACTTTTCCCTGACATTAACCTTCATGGATTCCACACCAACAACGGCAGGTTTACCCATGGCTCTTGAAACGACCGCTGCGTGTGAAGTCATGCCTCCTTTCTGTGTCAGGAAACCTTCAGATACCGACATCCCTCTCACATCATCCGCTGTGGTTTCGGGCCTTACCAGAATTACCTTAACCCTGTTCTTTGAGAGTTCCACTGCCCTGTCCGAAGAGAAAACTATCTGTCCAATGGCCGCTCCAGGTGAAGCTGCAAGTCCATGTCCCAGAACCTTTTCCTTCCCACTCTTCTTTACCTGTGGATGGAACAGTATGTCAAGTGTTTCAGGCGAGACTCTCAGAACTGCTTCTTCCATTGTTATCAGTCCCTCCTTCGCCATCTCAACTGCTATCCTCACGGTTGCCCTTGCACTTCTCTTCCCATTCCTTGTCTGTAGCATAAAGAATTTTCCATTCTCAATTGTAAATTCCATGTCCTGCATGTCCCTGTAATTTTTCTCAAGGATTTCAGCAGACCTGATAAAATCACTGTAGGCATCAGGCAGCTGTTTCTGCAGTTCAGTAATTTTTTTCGGTGTTCTGATACCGGCAACAACATCTTCACCCTGAGCATTCAGCAGGTATTCGCCGAAAAGTTCCTTTTCTCCCGTATTGGGGTTTCTGGTGAATGCCACTCCCGTTGCGGAGTTGTTACCAGTGTTTCCAAAGACCATGCTTACAATATTAACTGCAGTTCCAAGATCATTGCTTATCTTATTGATTTCCCTGTAAGCTATTGCCCGGGGGGAATTCCAAGAATTGAAAACGGCTTCTATTGATAGAAAGAGCTGTTTTTCAGGGTCCTGTGGAAACGTCTTCCCGTGTTTCCTGTAGACTTCATCGAATTCCTTTCCTATCTCCTCCAGTTCATCCGCCTTCAATTCTGTATCATTTTTCCTTCCATACTTCTCCTTCTTTTCCTGTATAATTTCCTCAAATTCATCATGTGGCAGGTTATAGACGACTGTTCCAAACATCTGCTTGAGCCTCCTGTATGAATCCATCGCAAATCTCCTGTTTTTGGTGGAGTCGGAAAGCCCTTTTAAAGACCTGTCGTTCAGTCCCACATTCAGGATTGTGTCCATCATTCCAGGCATGCTTATGGGTGCTCCCGATCTGACTGAGACCAGCAATGGATTTTTCTCACTTCCAAAACCCTTTCCTGTCTTTGTTTCAAGGATTTTCATGTTTTCCCTTACAGAATCGTTAAGTCCATCCGGCATCTTATTGCTTTTCTGAAATGCGATGCATGCCTTCGTTGTTATTGTGAAACCATCTGGAACATTCAAACCCAGCTTCTTCATTTCTGCAAGTCCTGCACCCTTCCCACCCAGAAGGCCAGCCATATCCTTTCCTCCTTCCTCAAAAGTATAGATATACTTGTTTCCCTGTTCTTTCATAATGCAATCATCGTTCCTGACTTATAAAGGTTCAGTAGGCAATAACCCGGATTGGTTGAAAAATAATATTTATTACTTATAAAATATATATGTTAGGAATAAGTATTGAATTTAAGCCCATGATTACATAAGGTTTTAATATGTACAGACATACCCTGCAAACTTCTCATGGAAAAGTCTCCTTTCTCTTCAGGGAGGGCGAAAAATACATCATACTTTTGCACGGCCTTGGAGGTCTGGGCAACAATTTCATGAAAATATCATCATGTATACCAGAAAAATACGGTGTTATTTTACCCGACCTACTTGGTCACGGGCATTCAGTAAAGAACCACGACATTAAGGTTTCTGACCAGGCCGAAATGATCCACGATCTAATAGAAGGTCTCGGCGTGAAGGAGTTCTTCATTGGTGGTAATTCATATGGGGGCTGGGTCGCTCTTTACTACGAAATTAAATATGGTGATTCTCAGGGATTGATACTTATTGATAACGCCGGGACCAACCCAACGGTTGGTGATCAGGGTCAGGAGAGTGTAGAAAAATTCATGCTCAGGCTGGAAAAGGTAAGTCCCGGGAATGACATGGAAATCATGAGGGAAATAGTCGAAAACAATACGGGAGGAAGGGACAAGATAGACGAAAAAATGTTAGCAACCATAAGAAAAAGGACACTTATTATATGGGGAGAGGAAGATCACATGATTCCCTTAGAATATGGGATCAGAATGAGTCAAAACATTAAAAGTTCAACCTTGAATATAATAAAGGATGGCACGCATACTCCTCACGTATCATCAAGTGAAAAGGTTTGCCAGTCAGTAGTTAATTTTCTTGACGGGGAATGAATAAATACCTGGGTCTTCCTCGTGCCTCTGAATGAATTTGGCATTTATATTTCCCGGGATGAACGTAAGACTCTTTCTTCTTTCCTTTCCTAAATCTGTCCTAGTAATTCTAACACCATCATCTTCCACATAGGTCTGGACAAATATGGAGTCCCCGTTGAACTGTTCAGTAAGTGAATTCACAGATAAAACTGCAATCCTGTTTTCCAGTGCCCTTGTAACCATGTACTGGTGCCATTCATCATGGAAGTCCCTTCGAATCAGGGATGGGTTGAATATTATTCTGGCACCGTTCATTGAGCTGATCTTTGAGAAGAACGGAAAGTCCAGATCATAGCAAACTGGCACAGAGAATGTTATATCCTCACATGAGAAAACCTTGATCACTCTTCCTGGCGTGATCCTTGATTTTTCCCTGTTGAATGGCACTATCTTGTCCTGGTATCCAATCATTTTTCCTCTGTGATAAACGTATGACCTATTGTATAAATTTCCCCTCTCCCTCACAATGAGTGAGCCTGCTATGAGAGTTACTCTCCTTGACATTTCCTCCAGTCTGTAAAAAAGTTCAGAATCGCTCTGTTCATCTACTGGATCAATTATAAATCTCTCAGGAAACACCACAAAAGAGTTTCTTATGAATTCACCCGATATATCACCTGATCTTTCAAGGAATTCTTCCTTTTTCATCAATTCCAGCTGGTATCCTGTAATCTCAATGTTTTTCAATGATACCATCACCTATTTTTATCAGAATTGATGCCAACTCTTCCTTTCCCATATCTTTTTCCATTAATTTTTTTTCTCCATCATAAATGACGTATCTGTTCATTTTGACTCCAAATGGTTTTTCCTGAACCATATTCACAACTGTAACCTGATCTGGTGTTTCAGGCACATATTTCCTATCTGTAAGCTTGAACCTGATTATTGGAACGTGAAGCTTGAAACTCTTCATGATTCCTTCTATACTATCCACAAGCTTCTCCCTCGGTTTCATAACCAGAGAAACAGATTCATTACTACTGATCTTTTCATCTCTTTTTTCGACTGTAAAATCTGAAAGTGCTGCAGGAATTACTATGAGGTCAATTTTCTGGTTCCTTACCAGTTCCTCTGCTATCTTGTAATATTCATCTGTCTGGTTACATTTCACAAATTCGCAGTAATATGGAATCCTGTATTCAGAATTGCCCACATAAATTATCCTGTCGTATCCATCCCTGTATGCCTCTCTTGCCATGCATATGCCTGTATATCCAGAACTACTGTTTGTCAATGATCTAACCGGATCAATGGCAACTTCGCTTTTCCCTGAAACAATCAATATTGTCCTATTATTATTACCACGTCTAAGGATTGTGTCTATTATTTCTTCCGACCACATTAGCTTGGCTTTTCCGTCCTCAACTCTTGGAGAAACAAAATCAACACCGTAACCTTTGAGTTTAAGCATATTTTCTCTTAGAACAGGACTCTCATACATTTCCATGTGCATTGCGGGTACAATTACAGTTCTTATCATGGTACCCAGAGCGTTTGCGAATACTGTACTTGCAGTGTCATCAGCTATTCCACCTGCAAATTTGCCGATCATATTGTATGTTGCAGGGCATACAAGAAGAACAGTGTTCTCCCTGTCACCGTCGAATAGACTGATATGTTCCATATTGCCTGTCAGGGAAGTTATGACAGGTTCTTCTGATGCCCATTCCATCGCTTCTCTCCCAATGATCTGTTCTGCGCTACTGGATAGTATAACCTTTACCCTGGCACCACTTCTTTTCAGGTCCCTGATAATGTCAGGTGTTCTATAAGCAGATATACTGCCACTAACAATCATCACTATATTTTTTCCACTGAGAAGATCATTGCTTTCCATTAAGTATCACCTTGATATAGCCCATATTCCGTGTGCAGTTGCGACCGTATTTTCATTCTGGTCATCGATAGCCATCTCAATAAACGCGTGTCTTCCACCTTCTCTCTTGACTCTGGACGTTACCGTACAGTAATCTCCGCTGAGTGGCGTGAGAAACGTGACATTAAGTGAAAGTGTGAATGCATTGAATACGTCCGGAATGGTGAATACAGAAAGGGCGCCGGAAATATCAAACAGGCCGGCAATTATGCCTCCGTTAACAACTTCTCCCATCCTCATGAATCTATCTTCTAGGAGGATTTTCAGGGTAACTTCACCATTTCTCTCTGATAGGATTTCAATTTTGAAATTTTTCATGAAATTATCTGATTCTATGAGTGTTCGGAGTCTTGAGTCAGGAGACATATTCAGTCAAATACTTGAGTATATTTATACTATCGCAGCAAAATTTTAGAACATTTAACATTTTCTGGAAAAAGGATGCAGGCAATGTTTATTTACATAACAAATATTTTCTATATAGGTTAGATAAATAATAATAGTAACCAGCATATAATATCGTGAGAATTAATTTTAAGAAAAAATACAGAAACGATCAAAGATTGTGACAACCATAGTCCGTATCAATGTTCATCATTTCCTTTTAAATTTTCCAAGCCAAAAAATCCCATGGTTAATAAGTTTTACATTAAAATTAGTATAAGTCAAAAATTTTTTATCTTTTATAAAATATAATTTATCAACAAAGGATTTAAGTATGGTTTAGTGCTATAATTTTTTATGACCTTCATAGTCAACTTCGACCGTTTCCTTATGGGATTTACCCTTGCGTCTCATATACTGATCGTAACGATGAGTATAGGGCTCAGTATTATTGTATCACTGGCTGAGTATATCGGGATAAGGAGGAAAGACCCATACTATGAAGCATTAGCCAGGAGGTTGACGATCGCACTTGTCATATTTTTTGCAATAGGAACTGCAAGTGGAACGGTTCTTGCAGTTGAACTGTTTGCTCTATGGCCTAGCTTTATGGTTGTTGTCGGAAAGGTCGATATCCTACCCTTCTATTATGAGGTATTTGCATTTCTTCTGGAATCTATCTGTCTCGTTCTCTATTTTTACTACTGGGATTTCTACAAAAACAGATATAAACACTGGGTCCTATCATTGATGGTTGCGGTTGGTACTGTGATGTCTGCTGTTTTCATAACCATGATAAACGCATGGATGAACACACCTGCGGGCTTCAACATTCCTTACTACCTCAAGACTGGCATATTAACAGATATTAATCCTCTGGCGGCTATAGCTGCACCATCTGTGTTATATGAAGACCTTCACGTCGTTACTGCGACAGTGACCGCTGGTGTCTTCCTAATAGGTGCCTATCTTGCATACAGTTTCCTGAGGGCAAAGAGCGAGGATGAAAGAATCTTTAACAGAAAGGGACTGAAACTGGTCGCAGCAGTGGGTCTTATTTCAATAGCATTAGCAGGTATAACTGGAAGCCTGGCTGCTTCACAGCTCATAGTTCTGCAACCGTTAAAATACGCGGCAATTGAGCTGGATCTTCACAGTAAAACAAGCGGTGCAGAAACACTTGGTGGGATCCTGGTATCGGGCAAGATACTTTATGCAATCACCATACCAAAATTGCAAAGTTTGCTTGCTTATCCGCAGACACTTGGAAAAGGTACGTTACCGGGGTTAGACCAGTACCCACAGAGCTTGTGGCCTCCACTTTTCATTCACCTGACATTTGACACCATGGTAGGTGGCGGATTCCTGGTAGGGTTATTCGCATTGTATCTCATATGGAGATTGTTGAGACAAAAATCAATAACAACCAAAATTGGTCTGTATGGCATGATAGTATCAGGCTTACTTCTAATACTCGTATATGACAGTGGATGGGTGACAGACGAGGTTGGTCGACAGCCATGGATCATCTACAATGTCATGACTGTGCAGTCTGCTGCAAATACTTCATCTGCTATAATCCCACTTGGAATAGCCATAATGATATTCTATTTCCTGGTTGTACCATTCAGCTTTTACTTTGTAAGCAGGGTGCTGAGACATGAATCCGTTCAGTCAGAAATTGATAAAGCGAGAGGGTTGAAATGACAGGAACAGTTAATGCTGAGGTAATACTTAATATACTGATTTTTTCGATTTTTTTCACAAGTGCGTCCACTGAACTGATGGCCGCTTCAGCCATTCTTTTTAGATACAAGGAAAGTCAGACGAAGGTGTTTGGTTTCCTGTTGCCAATATGGGAGATTACAGGAACACTCTTTGTTTTCTACGTGGTGAACCTTGAAGGTCTTGTCCCAGATGTTCTTCCTCTACTTGCTTTTTCATTCATTGCGTATATACTGATTTTTCTCATTCTTTATGTGCTTCGTAATTCCATGATTGTATTCGCTGAAATGATATGGAAAAACAAGACCATAAACAAAAAGCTACTATATTCAGTCTATGCAGTGGTTACCTTTGTCCTTGGAACGATGGTACTACTGATTTATGCCAGTTTCATTGGTGGACATGGTATAGATTACAGTGCAAGAACCTTCGACCTCTTAAAATTCATTACATTCCTGCCAGATGATGGATTCATAGTTGGAATTGCAATTCTACTTTTTGGAATGGCATCCATATTCTACGATCTCAATGTAAATCGTCTTCTACCACTGCTTGTTATCGTGATAGGTCTCATTATTGCAGGGGTTTCACTGCATGATCTGGGTGATTACAGCAATAGTACTCTCTCTGTGATACCGCTTATCCTGTTCCTTCTTATACCAATCCTCTGGATACTACCTTCCACAAGGAAGTACATAACGAACAAGTTGATCTTCCAGGGAATCTTTGCCATATCTATCTTCGTAGTGGCCTTGTCTCAGTATCCTTACTTATTGGGTAGAACCCTCAACATAAATTCAATACTAAATGACGCAGCTATGCAGACAGAAATGTTTTATGCAACGATAATAGGAGGTATCATACTATTGATACTTACATACTTCTTTTATGACATATATTTCGAAAAGGGAAAGCAGGAAGAAAAGAATAAACTAGAAAATGCTGGAAAGTAATCTAATTTACCGTATTTCATGAGAGAACTTTCAGCATCTTCTCCATCGTTGACTGGATAAGTTCTGGCGGGAGCTTTCCATGTGTATAATAAGAATACGAATCAAATCCCCATTTCATCAGATGGGCCAGTGGTCCATTAACTGTTCTATCCACATGGCCGCCGAAGAGGGTATCGGAAAGAATAAGTGTCGCATCAATTCCACCCCTGTTCATTATACAGAACACTTCAGGTTTGAACTCTATTACATCTCCCACTCCACTGACCTCCTTCATAAGGGATGAAACTGCCACATCGGCCTGAAGTACTGCTATGTGGCCAAGTTTTGGCATTGACAGGGAATTGCAGTCCCCAACCACGAAAACGTTATGATACTGGGTATGTCTCATTTCCCTATCTGTCTTGATGAAACCATAATCATCTCCAAGGGTTGAATCCTTTATAACCTTCGGGCCAGCGTATGGCGGTATCACTAGAGTAAGATCACTGGGAAGCTCTGTTCCGTCCTGGAAAAACACTGACTTTTCACCAATCTTCTCAAGCACCTTCTCAGTGATCACCTTTATCCCTTTCTTGGAAATTATAGAACCTACTTTTTCGTGAATCTTCGGACCTACATCATCGAAAAATACTTTTCCAGGCGTGAATACTGTTATGCTGGTTATCTCCCTCAGGTCCCTCTCACTGAGAAAGAAATCAAGCATGAACATTATCTCTCCAATTGGTCCTTCGCACGGTGCATCCAGCATTATTTCAGTCGATTTTTCGTCCCATATAGTCTTTGATGCACCAATGACTACATTCCCGCCCTTGAAATTATTGATCGCATCCCACATTTTAGGCGCATGTTCATCATCGCATACAGAATATGCAAACTCTTCAAACCCTGGAATGGCCCCATAATCCTTAACAGCTCCCGTTGCAATAACCAGATAATCATATTCCACAAATTTTCCATTTTCAAGTTGCACGGTGTTCTTTTCAGCAAAAATCTTATCAACTCGTGAATTAATGAATTCAACGTTCTGTTTCCTGGCAATCTTATCAATTGGAATCTGTGTGTGATTTACAGGTTTACCTGCAAGAGCAACCTCAACAAGAGACGGTTTTTCCAAGCTCGTGGTTCTCAGGTCGATCAATGTAACTGCAAACTGTTTTCCAATGGTCCTCTTCAGATCATACAGGAATCTTAACCCACCAAATCCCGCGCCAATTATCACTATCCTCTTTTTCTCACCACTTTTCTGCAGATTTTGATCCATGTCAATATGTACTATTTCATAACACTAATAGTTATTGAATTATAGTTGAATAATATTGAATATTAATTGAGATAATCTAAAGGAGTGGTAAGGTATTTGATCCAAATTAATTTGATCTTAGCTGTAAAACTCAGATGTATCATCATGGAGAAATATAGAAACGCCATCAACAAAGTTTCGGGCATTCATATATACAGTTTTTAACAAGAATTGAGGCTATTCAAATGAAACCTTCCTGTGGAAAACTAATCCCGGAATCTGGCACGTTGTTCAAGGAATTAGCACATGACAAAGGTTGGAAGAGGGATATTTCAGGTGGCAAATTCACTTCCCATGGGAAAATAAAAAAATAGAATATAACAAAGAACGGAAGTAAATTAATACGAAATATCGCAGAATAACAGCTGCGGAAAAGACAGAATCAAATGCAGGTCACAATGTAACACCTAAGATTACGACGGGACAAGCAAGAACCCAAATCAGCAATGATAAGATGGTTGTTAACCTAGTCTAAGATGATAATAATTGGAAAACAATAATAAGATATAAGGCATATTTAGGTATGGATGCTATTCCCTCACGACTCGAAAAGGTTGCTGAAATGCTGAAGATGTTTGGCCTCTCGTCCTACGAAGCACAGGCCTTTTCTGCACTGATATATCATGGAGTTGCAAATGCTGATGTGATTGCAGATACTGCGAAGATCCCAAGAACATCAGCGTACAAGGTCATGGAATCCCTGGTGGAGAAAGGATACGCCAGGGAAACTGAAGGAAGGCCCAAGATGTTCAAACCTGAAACCCTTGAGGATATACGGAAGAAGATAGAAACAAGGGTACAGGACCTTTTTTCCGAAATGAGGCAGATTGAGGACAATGTGCCATCCAAGGGTGATCCTCAACTGGTTTACACTATATACGGAAGATCAAAGGTGATGAGTAAAATAGCTGAACTGATAAATCTCGCAGACAAGGAACTTTACATCTGTACACCAATGGTGAAGGAAATAAGGATGGAGATGAAGAAAAACATAGAAAACGCAATGAGGAGAAACGTGAAGGTCATCTTCGTGACTCCACCGAACAAGAGAGTTCCGCAGAACGCACAGATATTCAGAAAGGAGGGGCTTATAGCTACAGATGTCGTTGCAGATAGATCAAGAGCACTTTTAGCAGGTCCTGATCTGAATGCGTGTGGCTACACAGATAACCCTGCACTGGCACTACACGTGTTCCAGTTCGTGCAAATGATAATCGACAGCAGCGATTTTAACACAAAGGAAGAGTGAAAAATGAAAATTACAGATGTAAACAACATAGGTGGTCATCTATCCACATCAAAGGGAATGGAAGCCACACCGGGAAGAGCACGTGAATTTGGATTTAAGAGCTACCAGGTTTTCACAAAGAGTCAGATGCAGTGGAAAGCCAAACCTCTGGACGAAGAAATTGTTAAAAAGTTCAAAAAGGAGAAGAAGGATAATGGAAATCCAACAGTCATGGTCCACGCATCCTACCTTTTGAATACGGCCAGCAGTGACAACATTCTTAGGGAGAAAGTAAGGGAAGGTTTCAGGATGGAAATAGAAAGGGCTGATAAGCTGGGAATGGAACTTCTAACATTTCATCCAGGTTCATTCAAGGACGCAACTCTTGAAATAGGAATAAACAACGTTGCGAATATGCTCAATGATGTTATCACTTCAGATCAGATGGTAAAAGTACTGATTGAAAATAGCGCTGGCCAGGGAAATAGTGTCGGAAAAACATTTGGGGATATTGCAAAAATAATAGACAAGGTAGATTTGAAGGATAAGGTCGGCATTACACTGGATACATGTCATACATGGGCATCAGGTTATAACTTTTCAGAAGAGACTGGTTATGGCCAGATGATTGATGAAATAAAGAGTACGGTGGGTATTGAAAGAATAAATGGGTTCCACCTTAATGATAGCAAGAAAGGACTTGGAGAGCACACAGATAGACACGAAATGATAGGAAAAGGCACCATTGGTGTGGATGGGTTCAGGTTCCTGATTAAAGACAGAAATTTCAAAGACGTTCCAATGATCTTTGAAACTCCACTGGGAGAAGACGGATATATGAGTGATATCGAAGCTTTAAATCAATTGTTGAAATAAGGGTCAGCATTGATTCTTGAAACATTTGTACCAACAATTTACAAGGATGGATTAGGACGGGTCACATCCCCTCCATTTGACATGATCACAAAGGCTATGGAGAAGGAGTTGAAGAAGAATCCATATAACATTGTCAATCTAAAGGATTGTAAGGACCCTGAAGAGGCAAGAAAACTATTCAATACATGGCAGGAAAAAGGTGTAATAAGTAAGAACAACAATCAGGGATTTGTGGTTCTGAAACAGGTTTTCGTAGAAGGTGGAATCCAAAGGGAAAGATACGGTGTTATCGGCATAATAAATTTAAAAGAACCAGAAAACTGCCTGATACCACACGAAAGCGTAATAACAAAACTTGTTAATCAAAGAGAGAAGCTCATAGAAAGAATGGAATATCAGACAGAACCAGTGTTCGTTGTAAGCGAACAGGCAAAGCTGAATGAAACTCTCAGGTCTGTAATGTCAGAGAAAAATTGCGAAAGGATTTACGAAGAACCTGAGGGTGTTTACAACAGTATATGCATCCTTTCCGATCCTGTTAAAATTGGAAGAATTCAGGAGGTTCTAAAGGGCGATATAGGCATAATCGCGGATGGCCACCACAGGACCAAGGCAATGCTATCCCTATCAAAAAAGTATGGCGGAGATATCCAGTTTTTCAACCATTTATTCGTATTTGTAACTTCCCTGAGATCAGAAAGCATATTCATAGCTCAGGTCCACAGGATAGTTGATTATGATGAAGTTACAATGGAGATGATCCGTGAAAAGTTCAATCTGGTAAAAACTAATGAAAGCGTGGATTTAAGATATCCTGTCGTTATTCACGGCGAAACAAAATATCTACTGGACCCAAAAACAGAAATGAAATACGGCGACTATCTGGACATTATAGATAGGTCCATAAAAAAAGGTTCTGGCAGGGCTGGCATAAAGTATACTTACATTAAGGGAGAGGCAGAGAAAGAGATAAGAGATGATCCCATAAAAATGGCATTCATGATGCCACCTTGGGATAAGGAGGCCTTTGTCAAGACAATGAAGAAAGGATACGTGTTGCCAGCAAAATCAACATATTTTTACCCTAAAATCCCATCAGGAATTGCTTTCTACGGGTTAGACGCACAGGAATGCCGCTGTGGCTTAGTTGGTAGAGCAGCTGATTCGTAATCAGCAGGTCGGGGGTTCAAATCCCTCCAGCGGCTTGTTTTGAAAATATTAGTTTTTTCTATGGTTCCTATTGAGATTTACTTATTACCATGTCACTAATCGTTTTTAAGAAGCCCCATTATAGTAGAATCCCTGTATTTCCATCCAATGTATTTATTCCCTCTCAAAGTTCATTTCTACTTGAATCCGCAACTCAAATCTTTCCTTATATTTATTTGATTTTAATCCTATTTATTCATGATAAGACCAGGGGATTAATGGTGTTTCCAATTTAAGTTCGTCTTTAATCGTATGTTTATACACCTGGAAAAGCTCAAATCTAATTCCAGTTTTATAGCATCTCATATCTTAATGGAAATTATACAGATCCATGGATCAATCTAAATTCTTTTTCCAATTTTTCAACCATAGGGGCTACATTATGTTCATTCTCTTCAGGCTCTAGGTCTCATAAGATCAAATTAGTTACTCAAACTGTCAGCTTTATTCATTCGGTTTCTGCAACAGTAACAACTTGAATTTAACATGAGTCAGTATTCCAGGGATGTTATAACACTTTTTAAAACAGATAAAGCACAAATTAGAAACATGTCAATCCATAATAAATACAACCTAACAGTAAACTGTATGTTGAAAATTATAAAGCTTACTATAGGTCTTTTGACGATATATTTAACGGAGGCGTAGTATCAATAGTATAGGAAACAGGATCAACTTTTATCATATTATAACATACCCAATGGGTTTCCCGTAAAGAAACAGATGATCTGAAGACGATGATTGAAAGTATTGGCATATTCTCACTAATAGGCATAATTACCGGAATTCTTACCGGGATCACAGGTTCAAGTGGTGTTATAGTAGTTGTTCCCGCAATGACATTCCTTGGTTACAGTTTTCATATAGCAGTAGGTACAAGTCTTCTTGTGGATGTGATCACAACTTCTTCAGTTGTATACGTATATACAAGGGGTAAGAAAATAGATTGGAGAATAGGGCTCATTCTTGGTGGTGGGGCACTTATAGGCGCACAGATAGGGGCACATGTGGCAATTTTCATTAGTGACAGACCTCTAGAAATAGTCTTCACCATAATGGCTCTATTGATGGCAATACAATCTTTCAGGAGGGCGAAGAAAGGTTTATCTCTGCACAAGAGACAGGTTGCTCATCCATATCTTGCAGGGTTAATTATCAGTTTACCCATAGGAATACTCACTGGCACACTGGGAACAAGTGGTGGAATTATGTTTATTGCCGTCATGATGCTACTTTATTCCATGGATCCAAAAACTATGGTGGGTACAGCAACACTAGCCATGTTTGTATCTGCGATAAGTGGAACCACAGGTTATTTTCTTCTCAATAGTATTGATATAGTGGGAGGAGTCCTGATTGGCATTATCTCACTTATTTCTGGATTCTATTTCGCCAGACAGGCACTCAAGATGAAGGATAGCACCATATACTATTTTCTGGGGATAGTTTTTATTGGCGTTTCTTTCCTCGAGATCATAACAATACTCCGTATATGAGATTAGAAATACGCTTTTGAACAATTCATACTTCCTGTTTTTATATGTTAATATATAATTATTATTCCAAATTGTGAGGACTTAACTGTCCATAAGTAAAAATATCTTTAAGGTAAAATGAAATAAAAAAGGAAAATCACCCATTTTTGTCATTCCAGGAAATCTCTCTGAATGGAATTATTCATCGAAATTCAGGGTCAGATTTTTGATCTCAAACTTTTTATATTCCTTTATATCATCAATTTCCATGCTTTCATCTTCCAGTATATTGGATTCTCCAATACGGAATTTTTTCTTGCCAGAAATCACTAACTTTCCTCCATTTTCAAGGGCATAGGTTCTCATCAAAATACCTGTACCGTCTTCCTTCTCCTTCACAGCCTCAATCATGATGTCTTCTCCTTCCACTTTGAGCAACTGTTCTTCATAATTTTTACCACCTTCACTGGCATTATGAAGTACTATGGGTGGATGGAAAACAAAATTCAGTTCTTTATATATATTTTTGTAGTCCTTATCTGGGAGAATGAAGAATGTTACTTCTGTCTCTCCATTGTCTGAAAACGGATTGGGATATAGGGGTGCTTTCAAAAGGCTTATGCCAAGGGTATCGTTAACGAAACTGTAGCCATGAAGTTCCCTCGCCACAATGGAAAAACCAATTGATTCATCAGACCAGTTGACAAATCTCAGGGCAGGAAACTCAAATTTGGCTGCACTCTTTTCTTCAGAAAAATCTCTCTCTACCATTCCAAAAGGAATCTCACACTTCAGTTTTCTGCTTCTTATGCTTGAATTTATGAGGAATTTTACAAGTTTCTCTCTGTTCTTTAGATTTATCCTGTTCTTTACCTCAATAAAACTGTTTTTCGGGTTCATTATGAACTTCTGTTCGATCACTGAATCATCCTCATAATCAATAGTCACAGACACTATTGAATTAGGACCATCCTGCTTGAAATCAAAACCCTTCTTCTTTTCTTCCAGTAGATGACCCGGATTTATGGTATCAAGGTCTATATTCCAGGCATCGAATCTTCCAGGCACATCCTCCAGTACAACCAGGCGTCCATCTGAAACAATTATACCATTCTTCTCCAAAGTAATCCTACATTTTACGTCTATTGTGAATTTGTAATAATTTCCCTTGATGGAGATCGAATTTTCTGTCTTTCTAATTTCAAAACTATTATCTACCTCACGCACTTCTTTTGATACTTTTTTGTTAATATTAACGGAAAACTGTGGAACAGATAAATTTATGATTTCATTCATTCCTTGCTTTTCAGCCTTGTCAGATAAGTAAATCGAATTTCTTGTCAGATCTATGGAAGAGTTCAACGCATATTGACTGGTGTTAATAATCATTCTACCAGGTGGTAAATTCATTTTTTCGCTATATAATTTCAGGGATTGATTGATAAAGGAATCAGCATTTCTAATCGCTTTATCAAGATCCTCAAAAGCTTCCATATATGCATAATAGTTTGCAGAACCCGGTAATACATCATGAAACTGTGCAGTGAGTAGGGTTTCCCATTCCTCCGATAAACTGTCATTCTGGTGACTTATGTGATTAACTGTTAGTAGAGATTTTATAAAATCACAGGCAACAAGTCTGTCCTCCAGCGTTGCAACTCTCCTCTTGATTCCATAATTTGTTGTATAAACACCTCTGTGCGTTTCAACATACAGTTCACCATTAACTACAGGAGCTTTAGGGGATTTCTCTTTCACATCAATCAGGAACTCCTCCTGCCTGAATTCAGGCTTGGCATTTCCTGCAACCTCGGGCAGGAAATTCAGGAGTTCTGTCATTTCCGCATTCGGTCCACCTCCACCATCTCCATACCCGAACTGGTACACATATGGATCATCAACATTATTCACGTTGCTCAGGACCCTGTTAATTTCATCTAGCTGCATATTCCCATTATAAGTTGAATTTACGAGAATTGTTGGTATGGATGTGTCATCGATTCCTTTCCAGTTAAAGAATGTATATGGGAAAACATTTGTGTCGTTCCATCTCAGTTTGTGTGTTATAAAAGTTTCAATTCCAGATTGTTTCATGATCTGTGGTAACTGACCACTGAACCCGAATGTGTCTGGAAGCCATCCTATTTTAGCTTCAATGTCAAAATTCTCCTTAAAATACCTCTGCCCTGATTGAAACTGCCTTGCCAGGGACTCTCCAGTCAGAAGATTTGTATCTGATTCAACCCACATTCCTCCAACGAGCATCCATTTTCCTTCCTTGACAAGTTCTTTTATCCTATTGAAAAGATCAGAATTTTTTTCCTTAGCCCATCTATAGAAAAGTGCTGAACTCTGCGCAAAGACGAATTTATACTTTTCATCATATAATCTGGTAACATTCAAGAAAGATCGTTCCACTTTCTTTCTTGTCTCGCTGTATGGCCAGAGCCAGGCAGCATCAATGTGGCAGTGTCCCATTGGATATATATTGTGTTTTATCTCGATGCCACTGTTATGAAGTATTTCTTCCAGAGGTTGAGTGCTGAAATCTCCGTAAGGAAGATCATCTAATTCTCCATCATTCACAGGGACAGAATAAAAGTCAACAAGTTCCTCGTAACTTCCCTCATTTCTATGATCTATTATATGCGAAATAGATAGCTGCATAATATTTGGGGTGGCTTTTACCTTATACAGAGAATCTAGAAAACCTAATGTGAGTGATTCATCATCTCTTGACAGGGCGCTTTTAACTATGGACTCAACCTTTAAAGCATCAGAAAACTTCTTCCAATTAACTTTGGCAAGAATCATCTTGTTGATCGTAAAATTCCACATGTTGCTACCGAATAGGGAAGTTGAACTGGCTCGAATTTCTAATTCTTTGAATGCCTTATCCAGTAAAACATATCTGTGACCTGGATCAATCGATTGAATGTTCATACCATCAGCATATGCAATTCCTATCCCAGTCATGTCCAATGCTATGATAAACTTCTGATCTTGAATTAAGGGTGGAAACTTAAACTTTATATCTATTTCGTCCCCAGGATCTGTCTTCATTGAATATGGAATTTGCTCGTTTTTCTCATTGATATTGACAGTTTTAATTATTTCAACTTGTTGAAAACTCATTGCGATGATATCATTGGTCTTTCTCAAAATTTTTCTCTTTAGATCCTGATTCATAATTCAAAAATTCTGCATTCTATATAGACTTTGTAAGGAATAAAACGTGTTTAAATCATCTAATTTCCGTTCCGATCAGAAACAGTGAAAAATATTTCCTCTGATCAATCCATATTTTCTCAACTTCCAGATGATTCTTTTTTGCAAGATTGTTAAATTCATTCACATCATATTTGTATGAATTTTCAGTATGAATAAGTTCTCCCTCCCTGAAATAAATATTATTTCCATCGAGATTTATATTCATATCTCTTCTTACTTCAATGTGCATCTCAATCCTTCCATTATCCTCATTGTAAAAGGCTATATGCTTGAAATCAGATTTATTTAGATTCAATTCAAATTCTCTATTGATTCGGTCAATTAGATTTAAGTTGAATTCTGCAGTTATCCCTTCACTGTCATTATATGCTCTCTCCAGAACCGTTTTATCCTTCTTAAGATCTACACCTATTAGTATTCGATCTTCAGATCCCAGCATTTCAGTACAAGTCCTTAGGAATCTTGAAGTGGTTTCAGGTTCAAAATTCCCTATGCTTGAGCCAAGAAAAATAGCAATAATATTTCCCTCAAGATCGAGAAAAGGAATTTCGAAGGGTCTTGTGTAATCCACACATATGGGTATTACATTCAGGGATGGATATAATGCTGCAACGTGTTGTGATGAGTATTGGAGGGCCGAAATGGAAATATCCATTGGAACATATGCCTTTATCTGCTTGCAGTGATCCAATATAATCTGTGTCTTCTTTGATCCTCCACTTCCGTACTCAAAGAGTGCGCTTCCATCTTTAAAGTATGTGCATATCTCTTCTATATTATTCTCAAGGATTTCTCTCTCTGTTCTTGTTGGATAATATTCTTCGGTCTCTGTTATTCGTTCAAAAAGCATTGAACCCTTTTCATCATAAAAGAATTTGGGGTTTATTTCCTTTGGAGTCTTTTTCAGGCCACTTATTATCTCTTTTTTAAATTCTCCTGTTTCTGGTTTCATGTCAATAATTTTTATTTCACTCATTTCACATCGCCTGCCAGCCTTAGTCCACTGAACATCCATCTTCTATCTGGAGCAAAGAAATTCCTGTATGTGTGCCTTATGTGATCTCTCGGGGTCACGCATGAACCACCTCTCAGAACCATCTGACCGGACATAAATTTATGATTGTATTCTCCAACGGAGCCTTCAAGTGGTTTACTTCTGGGATAAGGTAAATAAGCACTTCTTGTCCATTCCCACAGGTCTCCCATCGCCTGCGTTGCTGTTCTGGAAGAAGGTGGAAGTGGTCTAAAGAAATCGTTGTCCATGAAGTTCTCCCTTTCTGTTATTGGCTCATTCTTGAAAGCAACTTCCCACTCCTCCTCCGTGGGTAATCTTCTGCCAGCCCATGTGGCATATGCGTCCGCCTCGTAATAACTCAAATGTGATACAGGCTCTTCCGGATCTAGAGCATAGGTACCATTAAGGTTGAACTGGTTATATGAATCACCATCTCTTATCCAGTAAAGTGGCGACCTTATGTTTTCTTTATGGATCCACGACCATCCTTCTGATAACCATAATTTTGGATTTTCATATCCTCCAGCATTAATAAATTCCAGGTATTCTCCGTTAGTTACGGGACGGTCTCCTATCTCAAAATTTTCTAAATATATTCTGTGCTCTGGATATTCATTATCGAACTTAAATTCATTTCCTGAATTTCCAATTTCGTATTCTCCACCCTTTATACTCTTAAATTTCATGGGCCTTGAATGGTATTTCGGAAATTCCCTTATTTCTTTATACGCTGGTAAAATGGGATTATTGAAAAAGTTAAACTTTATATCCATCAACATAAGTTCCTGGTGCTGCTGTTCATGGTTAATCCCCAGTTCCATTAATGAATATACATCAGGATTTTCAATTATAGATTCATTCCGGACTATGTTCTCATTAACATATTTCCTGTATCTTAGTATCTCATCAACGCCTGGTCTTGACAGGGTACCTCTCAAATTTTTAGGGAAAAATGAACCTACCGTTTCGTAGTATGAGTTGAAAAGATAATCATATTTTTCATTAAATTTTTTATAATTATTGTCAAACGATGCCAGTATAAATTTTTCAAAAAACCATGTGGTGTGGGCCAGATGCCATCTTACGGGACTAACATCGTTCCCAACCTGAATTACCATATCTTCCACGGTTAAAGGATCTATAAGAGAAACTGTTTTATTTCTTACGGCAGTAAATTTGTCGATTATTTTTCTTTGCTTTTGCATCGTATTTACTAATCATAAACATTATTTTAATAGTTATGCACGGCATCCAAACCTACGTCAAGCAATTATGTAAGTTGTGCCATTTTAGAATTCAATCTTGAAATCTTCATTAATTTTGATATGAGTGTTCCAAAATCCGTCCAGAGTCCCTCAGGATTTTCAACTGCGTGGTTAGATAATTTATCCGGCACCTTTCTAGATATATTGGGTTACCTATATATCTCTATTTATGGCAAACCTTACTTTTACTAAGATTTGTGACAATGAAACTGAACATCCTTTTCTTCTTGTTCTTAAGAATGACGGGATATTCAGATCCTCATAGTATCAGTTCTGAAGTCCAGTTTCAGTCCAATCATTTGAAGCATTTCCACTCCAATTATGGCTGGAAAATCCATATTTTCGAGAATTATGAATTCCGGTTCAGAAACTATAATCCCATTCAGTTTTAGATACTCGAATGTCAACGAACCATGTAATTCCTTGGACGATGACCCTGGTATAGAAACAGGAATTTCACTGTAAGACATAAACCCAAGTTGTTCCGGTCTAATTCCACTGGGTAATACAGCATTTATGTAGTTACCTTCATTTTCGGAATCTATCAATGCGGAGAATTTGGCACTCTTGCTTGTGCCCTTTACTTCAATCTGTTCGATGATCAATCCCATGTGAAAGAGTGTCCTTATGTCAGGTTCTCTTTGAATGACTCAACCTTTCTGGTAGAATCATTTATTACCAATGAGGCTATAATTCCTGCCTTTTGCTTTTTATCCCCAACTTCTATTTCTCTTGAATAGACAACAATAACACTCCAATAGCCCTGATAGAATTTTGCAGAGGCAATCCTAGCTGGTCCGTCTATACCCAAATCCTTAAGGTGTTCTTCAACAACGAGTCTCACATCCTTAATGTCTATCTGGACTTCCTGATCCATACTATATACATTGTTGTGTCTTTAAGAAACATTGTTTTGGATGTTGGATTCCCGTTATTAGATTTTCCATCAAAAATGCAATTTGAGAACAAAGTTTTAAGTTTTGAGAGATATATTTACACTTAATATATTGTATTTATGGGCCCGACCGGATTTGAACCGGTGACCACCGCCTTGTAAGGGCGGTATCATAACCACTAGACTACGAGCCCTCTCTTCAGGATATTCACAATGTATATATGAATTTTGAAAAATGAACTTCCAGTTATGCAGAAAAGATTACGCAAAGCAATCTATTTTATCTTCAAGAGTTCATAGAGTTTTTAAGAAGATCATACAAATTCATAATCAACCCTTACTTGATCAAGTTTGACTGAATACCTTATTATTTTCTCCCAATATCTCACTTATTACCACTTTAATAACATCATAACGTTTTATACGCTCTTTCACACTGAAACAATTGCAATTGAATTATACTTCAGACGAAGTGATAAAATCCTCACAAATTTGTTGTAAAAAATGACTTTTCTAAACTTTTCCATACACAATAAATCATGATATATCATGTCAATAACAATTTAAAATCTGTAGAAAGCTATATATCTAGAATTACAATGGAACTCATAATATTTAACGTTTTACATTCTCCTTCTACCTTAATAATTGTTTGAGAATAAATCGCTAAATTTAAATATCTCTTTAGAGTTAAAGTCTTAAGTGTAAAAAATGAGAATTGAGATAGGGGAATGTTTTACCGTGGAATTTGAAATGTCATTGTTCCAGGAAGATAGAAAACTCTTGCCTGTCCACATTTTCGACAGAAATATGGAAAGATTCGAAATGCTGGAATTAAACAGGACCATGATTAAATCAATTAACAGGTTTTTACATGATAGAAATATAAAGACTGCATTCGTGACAATACTCAGAACATCCAGATCAAAGTATGAAATAACACCTGGAACCTTCATCATAACGAGAGAAAGAGGAAGATTTCCAGTTCAATAACTATAAACCCCTTTTCCAGTCTTTCTACCAAGTTTTCCTGCATTTTTATACATTTTCAAAAGATTGGACGGTCTGAACTTCGGATCTGCATATTCATCATAAAGAATTTTCATTACATCGTAAGTAACATCTATCCCAACCATATCTGCTAGTTCCAGTGGACCCATGGGCATACCTGCCCCATATTTCATAGCAGAATCTATGTCGCCTGCAGATGCTACACCCTCGTCCAGCATGAAGAATGCCTCATTAATCATAGGCACGAGAATCCTGTTAACCAAAAATCCAGGTACTTCCTTCACAGATATTGGTTTCATTTGACCTCTGTGATTTGATAGACTTTTGAAAAAATTCATGGTTTGCTCAAAGGTTTCACCTGAAGTCTCCATTGACCTAACAACTTCAACAAGTGGAAGTGTGTAGGGTGGATTGAAGAAATGTGTAAGTATGAATCTTTCAGAGTATTTGTAGAACTTTGACATCTGGGTAACACTCAATGACGAGGAATTTGACGAAAGAATTGCCTCTTTATCCAGGATAGTGCTCAGCCTCTGTATCAAGCTCTTCTTGACATCAATATTCTCGAAAGCTGCCTCTACTACAAGCTGGCATTGTGACATTTCATTGTAGTCTAAGGAAAAATGAATTCTTTTGGTAATATCAGTAACAACTTTATCTGTGTAAGATGGCTTAAGCGTTTTCCTGATCGCTTCCCTCTGCTCATCAGTTAGCTTGACTCCAAGTCTTTCTATTTTTTCAATCTCTTTTTCTGGTCTGCTGTTGCTGAATTTCAACTGTGATTGCATGATCTTTTCTATATTTGCCTTTCCTCTGTTCAACATCTCATCATTTATATCTACAAGTTGAACCATATGCCCATTTAATGCCATCAGATATGCAATGGATGATCCCATTGTTCCTGCACCCACGACTCCTATTTCCCGTATTTCCATATGTGCTCATAGCTCAAAATTATAAATTCTTATTCAGGGGTATATAAACGTTCAAAACTTGATGATAAAATTTTTATTCCCGTTTTTATTAATAATATTAGGTCTTATCGATGGATAAAAAGAAAATTCTACATGACCTTGATGAATTGGAAGCGGCTGACACCGAAGAAATGGATAGACTTGTTTTTGGAGAAGAAAGAAAGAAGAAAGGATCAGGGAAAAACTCTCGTTCTATCTCTAGGAAATAGGGAAGCTTCCCTTATATTATTCAACCCGAGGATAACCTGGGTCAGTCTTTCCAGTCCCAGACCCCATCCTGCGTGTGGAGGCATGCCATATCTGAATGTTTTTAGATAGAATTCAAAATTCTCCGAATTCAGCCCTTTTTCTTCTATCCTGCTCTTTAATTCGTCGGGATTATGGACTCTTTGCGCTCCAGATGTGAGTTCTATTTCCTTGAACTGGAGATCATATGATTTCGTGAAGTTCCTGTTGCTGTCAAGGGTAGCTGTGTAAAAAGGTCTAACTGTGGTTGGCCAGTTTACTATGAAATAGAAATTTTCAAACCTCTTACCTATAATCTTCAGACCTTCATTATTCAGATCTTCTCCATCCTTCTGATCAAAGCCCTCTTTTCTAAGGATATCGACACATTCACTGTATGTAATCCTGGGGAAGGGTGTAACAGGCTTTTCCTTTACCAGTGATACTTCCCTTGCCTCTGGAACGGTATTCAGGAAATTCTCAACACCAGCTGAAATGGATTCTTCAAGCATCTTCATTGCATCCTCATGATCGGAGAATGCCATTTCTATATCAATGGATGTAAATTCATTCAGGTGTCTCGGAGTGTTGTGTTCCTCAGCCCTGAATGCGGGGCCAACCTCAAACACCTTTTCAATTCCAGATGCGATTAGCATCTCCTTGTACAATTGAGGACTCTGGTTAAGGAATATATCCTTCTCGAAGTATTTCACTCCAAATAGCTCTGCACCTCCTTCAGTAGCAGCGGAAACTGTCTTTGGAGTCTGTACCTCAGTAAATCCCTTATTCATCAGATAATTTCTTATTCCCCATAGCAGTGAGGATTTTATGGTGAATATCCTGTGATGTTCGGGTTTCCTCAGGTCCATGAATCTATTGTTAAATCTTGTATCAAAATCAACCTCAACTTCATCTACAATTCCAACTGGAAGTGGAACTTCAGCCTTATTGAGAATTTCAAGCGAGTCAACAACAATCTCCCTTCCAAGTTTGCTCAATATCTTTTCTGGGATTTTACCTGTGATTGAAACAACGCTTTCTCTTGTTATATTCTCCAGATCTGCAAAATGCTTATTTTCCTTCTTGAATGTGGCCTGAATAACTCCACTACTGTCCCTCAGTACTATGAAACCTATATTCTTCATCACTCTTATTTCCTGAGCCCATCCCATCAGAGTTATATCCTCACCAGAAGTTAGTTTATCCACATCCTTAACGAAAACAGTTTTCATTACTCACGCATTTTGAAGTTTCTAAAAACTTTTTCTAATATTATCTCCTTCAATTTAGAAACTAGGACTAAATTGACGTATGATATGCAGATCACTAATCCCATCAATGAATTTCTTGCAGCAAAGGGAGTTTTTCTTTTCGGATTATACACTTTAACGCTCCAATATACCTTTCATCCTGATCGCTTTTAAATCTATATATCTAAGGCAAGGAAGGAGCAATTTAGTTGCATTAAGGAAGCACTAATTTTTCATTCTTTTGTCGATCACATCAGTACATTTTCAGTTGATTCATTGCTGGGTCAGTACAATTTTTGAAAACCATTGGGTGAATATTTCCCTGACCACTGGTGCCAGTGTTAATGTAAATAATACTAAATATGGGTATGAAATTGTTGTATATGGATAAATCAAAGATCCCACTAGTTCTGGCGATCTTAGTTATTTTAATTCTGGTTGCTTCATTGTTACCAGCAAATTCAGTTAATCATAATACTCAAAAAAATGTTACATATATGCAAAACAGTTCTGGAAAAAATCTGGTAATAATAAATTTTGATTATTCAGTAGATCCTGGGGCAGTTGACATGTTCAATAGTGCATTAAGCGGGTTGAACAGCACAAACACTGCAGGTGTTGTTATTGAAATGAATACCCAGGGTGGCCTCATAGATAGCATGCTAACCATAATAGATGACATAAATCACACCGAATCAATCGGAATTCCTGTTTTCACTTATATTTCGACAAATGGTTTTGGTGCTTATGCCGGTGCATACATAGCAATGGCATCCACCCAGGTATGGATGGCCAGAGGTTCGGTAATAGGACCTGCAACCCCCTCGGAAGATGCATCTGATTTCCAGGCATTGATGATCAGCCTTGCACAGGAGCATAATCATAACGTAACTGCAGCCTCTCTCATGGTTACCAGTGGGGAAACATACTCCTATTCAGGCGCTTCAAATAATGGACTCGTTAATGGAAACACCACAAGCTTCAGCAACTTTCTGGCAAGAATAGACATGGCTGGATACCATCAGGACACGGTTTCTGAATCCTATTTTGATCAGTTTGTCAGTTTCATAAGCAATGCTACAGTTGACGGTCTTCTGATATCATTTGGTTCCCTTGCCATATTACTGGATTTATACCACCGAACAATTTTTATGACATTACTCGGTCTAGGTTTGATAATTTTGGGATTCCTTGGCTCACAGTTGATCGATGCGTCAGTGGTAGGTCTGGTTTTCCTGGTTATGGGCTCGATACTCATATTCCTTGAATTCAAGACTGGACATGGAATAGCACTTATGGCTGGAGTCGCCGTGGATATCATAGGAACACTATTCCTGGTCTCACCCCAGTATGATCTTACTGCACAACCATATTCTTCAGGATATTCACCATCACCCATAAACGACTCTTTCATAATAACTGCAATACTTGTACTGTTGATTGCTGCTTTTATAGCCTATTATATAAATAGAATCGTAAAGTCACAGGTGAGAAAACCTGTTACTGGATGGGAGTCCATGATAGGCAGTGAAGGCACAGCAGATACTGATATAGATCCAGAAGGATGGGTTTCCCTTGAAGGGGTAAGATGGAAAGCGAGAACTGAATCAAGCGAACGAATTGAAAAAGGTGAACATGTGATTGTTATAGGTATAAACAACCTGACACTGGTCGTAAAAAAGGTGGTAGATTCTGGACGTACTGGGATTTGATATAGGTGGATCGAAAATTTCCGTATTTCTTTCCGAGAGTAATGGTGAAATCCATAAGAGGCTTAAGATTAAGACTCCTAAATTCAACTCTCCAGCGGAGATGGTAGAACTCATAGGTAACATGGTAGACAGTATAGAGGAAGAAACTGGAAGAATTCCAGATGCTATTTCCGTTGTTATTGCAGGGGCAGTCGATGCTAGACGTGGCATAATAAGATCTTCTCCAAACCTGTTTGGTGGAACGGAGATTGAATTCTCAAAAATGCTAGAAGAGAGACTTGGAAAAATAGTGTATATAGAAAATGACGCCACAGCAACGGCCATTTCAGAGAAGATATTTGGGAACGGCAAATCGCAGGATAACTTCCTTTATATCACAATGAGCACAGGCATTGGAGGAGGGGTATTCATCAATAACAGGATATACAGGGGGTCCCTTGGAATGGCAGGAGAATTTGGCCACATGGTAATTGATCCTCTAGGCCCCATATGTGGATGTGGAAGAAGGGGCTGTTTTGAAATCATGGCTGGAGGAAAGGGGACACTGAGAATAATGGAAGCGATGAACACCTATGCTAAATCGCCCTACCTGAAGAAAATTCCCACTGAAAAGCTGGAGGCAAGGCATGTTTTTGATGGTGCAGAGGCAGGAGATAAGGAATGTATCCGTGTTGTAGACAAGGTGGTTGAAAACATGACTAGAGGGGTTGCCAATCTGGTAAATATATTCGACCCGGATGCCATAATGATAGGTGGAGGCCTATCCAATTCAAAGGAACTGGTTGTTGATGGTATTGCGGAAAGACTCCAGGATGAGTTGAAGACAATGAGGAGAGACGTGGAAATATACAGGACGAACCAGATAACTGTTGAACTCTCGCCTCTCGCAGTGGTTCTTTATGAAAAGGAGATGCCATCATTCAATTATGAAAGGATTATAAGGGAAATGAGGGAAAAGATCACAGAAAAGACAAAATGAGATTAATCTTTTGATATTTCCTCATCGCTCACAAGTTTAATGAAAGGTTCGAGGGAAGTCAGTACCTCAGTACCAAACTTTGTAAGACTGTAGGTCAACCTCCCATCTGTATTATTCTTGTATATGAGACCTGAATCTAGCAGTTCCCTGAGTCTCTTCGAAATTATTGTAGAACTGGATAGGGGGATGTGCGATTTTACATTATTGAAGTTGGAGTTTATGCCATTGATCTTAATGCTAAGCATAACAAGGAGAGAATATTTCCTGGATAGTACCCTGAGAACAGGCAGTGAAGGATCAATACAAAGTTTTTTGCCGTCTACTTCTATCATGCAAATCTCAAGCCTGTTCTGCCTCCTTGAATATTCATCCATATGAACAGAAGTTTGAAAATAATATAATCTTTTAGTAAACAAAAGTTTACTTTGCCCTATTTATGCATGGCATCAATTTCCATATATGGTAGAAAGGAAAATTGAACTCAAAATCTATGGAATGACCTGCGAGGACTGTGCGTTTGCCATAAAAAATGAAATGGAAAAAATAGGGGCAAGAGATGTTAATATCGATTACAGGAAAGGTATGGGTAGCCTCATACTGGACGATACAGAAAACCCCAGGGATAAAATACTGAAAAGCAGGGTTTTCGCACCAGAATCCCATTACAAGGCCATAATCAAAAAGGTGGAGTGATGGAAGAGGAGTTCGATATTGCAATTATGGGTCGGGGAGCAGCAGCTTTCTCCTGTGCCATAAAAGCATCAGAACTCAGTCACAATCAGGCTGAAATAGTTATGATAGGTTTTGGGTTCATAGGAGGAACATGTGTTAATGTGGGATGCGTCCCATCAAAGTACATCCTTGAATCTGCCAGATACTATCAAAAGCTGAAAAATCCGCCATTTCCCGGTATATCATCCAGCAATAATTCACTGGACTTCAGGGAACTGATGGAAAGCATCGAACATTTGACATCTGGGGAAAGGAAGACAAAATATGAGGATGTGGTAAAATATTATCCAAACATTCACATAATGGATGGTCATGCTAGGTTTCTGGCCCAGGATAGGATAGAAATCATAAATGGTAGTGAAATATCAGAAATCACTGCTTCCAATGTTGTGATTGCAACGGGATCTTCACCATCATTGCCCGATATCCGTGGTTTGAGGGGACTCCAGGGAGAAATTCTGACAAGTGATAGCGTCTGGAATTTAAGGGAAAAGCCCTATTCTATGGGTATAATTGGCGGAGGTTATATAGCTCTGGAGTTAGGCCAGGCTCTTTCAATGCTTGGCGTTAACGTAACTATTTTCAAGCATCATGAGACAATAAACAGGATGGGTGATAGGGATATTGATCTTAAATTGATCGAATCCATAAAATCGGACCATCTCAAAGTTTTGACAGGATACTCAGTGAAGGAGGTTAAAAAGAATGGAAGTTCATACATTATAGTTGCAGAAAATGGGGGAAATATTTCAGAATTCGAGATTCAGAAATTAATGATAGCTTCTGGAAGAAGGCCAAATATAGAAGGTCTTGATCTTGGAAAAGCTGGTGTGAAATATGACGCGTCCGGTATAATTGTGGATAACACCATGTCAACATCAAACCCGCAGATATTTGCTGCAGGTGATGTTGTAAAACAGAAATTCAACCTGGAAACAGTTGCGGCGAGAGAAGGGACAATTGCAGCAAACGCCATGTTCGGCCAGCCATTTGTAGCCATTGAAGAAGCATACATTCCATGGGGAATATTCACAGATCCACAGGGTGCTTTTGTGGGTTACAGTGAAAGTGAGCTGAGGCAGAAAAATATTAGTTACGAGTCAGTGCAGATAGGCATTGAATCTGTTCCAAAAGCCAGAATAATAAATGAAGATAAGGGAATCTATAAACTGTTGTTCGCAGCAGATAATCATGAAATCCTCGGAGTACAGGTTATTTCACCCATGGCAACTGAGATCATAATGGAGGGTTCATACATCTTGAGAAATAAGATGACTCTTGAGGACCTTGTATCCATGACACATATATTTCCTACTATTTCAGAGGGAATAAAAATTGCTGCACAGTCCTACTCAAGGGATATCTCAAGAATGAGCTGCTGCATGGAATGATGGAAAGTTTTTCAATATTTTTATGTTAGCTATGAATCAGGGTTCTAACTGATCTAATATGAAAAAATTGAGGCTCATAAAATATCCCGGCTCGAAATGGGTTTCCATCCCGGATATAAGGGAAGTATGGAAAAAATCAAACATGGATGCATTCGCTGATGTGTTTGGAGGTTCAGCCACGGTTTCTCTGAACATGGGTGCAGAGAATGTAATATATAATGAGATAAACCGGGATATATATGATCTTTTACTGAGCCTGAGGGATTCATATGACTCATTCATGGAATATGTAAAACAGTGGCTGACATCACCTAAAAATTTCATTGAATTCAGGAAACAGATGAGAGAGGAACAGGAGGAAAAGAAAGAAGATAGAACATACAGTGCTTTCAAGACGTTTTACAGGTATAACACAACCTTTGGAGGAATGGGTGAAACATACTCAACATCCAGGGAAAAAAGTTCATTCACTGCAATGGGGAAGACAATTGGCGTTCTGCCAGCAATACAGAAGACCATATCTTCATGGAAGCTTGAAAATATGGATTACCTTGCATTCCTCAAGAAATATGACAATGAACGCACTTTCTTCTATATGGATCCGCCCTATCCTGGCAAGAACTGGTATGAACATAATTTCTCAATGAAGGATTACAGGACTCTTTCAGATGTAAGAAAGGATTTAAGGGGGAAATACCTCATAAATTTCGACAGGGGCAGCGAGCCGGTTACAAAAGTATTCGGTGAACCACAATTCATAAGAAAATACGAGAATAAAAATGGTAATACTGAAGAAATGGAAGAACCATTCAGATACATCTCATTTTACACAAATGTACTGAATAAATAGTCTCAATTCTGATCTTCAATTAAGTTAGTGTTTTATTGACTCTTCAATTATAATATTGATAAGTGAAAAAAAATTAAAACACATATAAGTAATGAAACCATGGGGGTAGGATAGGTTTGGATCAATACGATGCATCACAGATACAGATACTGGAGGGATTGAAGGCAGTTAGAAAAGTGCCAGGAATGTATATTGGCAATACGGGAGAAGGCGGCCTTCATCATCTTGTTTATGAGGTAGTAGATAACTGCGTTGATGAAGCAAATGCGGGATTTGCGGATAAGGTGTTAATAACACTGGGAAAAGACGGTAGCGTGACAGTCGAGGATAACGGGAGAGGCATTCCTGTGGATATTCACCCTCAATACAAGAGGCCAGCACTTGAAATTGTCCTGACTGAACTGCACAGTGGGGCAAAATTTGACAAGAAGGTTTACAAGGTCACTGGTGGTCTTCATGGGGTAGGAGTGCATGTGGTCAATGCACTTTCAGAAAAACTCATTGCCGTCATAAAAAGGAATGGAAATATTTATTATGAAATTTTCAGGAGGGGTATTCCAGATGGTCACCTGATCACTGTAAGGGAAGAAGAAAAGGAAAATGATCCAGTTCTGAAGGATATCAGTCTGAACCTGAAGAGTGAGTCCGGTACAACAATTAAATTCTGGCCGGACCCTGAAATTTTCCAGGAGACAGTATACAGTTATGAAATCCTGGAGCGCAGAATGAGAGAACTGGCATATCTCAACTCAAACATATCCTTTGAAATGAGGGATGAAAGATCAGGAAAAAAGGATATATTCCACTTTTCTGGTGGCCTTTCAGAATTCGTATCATACCTTTCCGAGGGATATGATCTCCTATTGAAGGAAACAATCAAGGGACAGGAAGAAAAGTCAGATGTGGTTGTTGAGTTTGCACTTCAGTATTCATCAAACTCCATGGAGGTCATGAAGTCCTTTGTGAACAATATAAGGACAGATGAGGGTGGAACACATGTTGCCGGATTCAGGACCGGATTATCAAAGGCAATACTTGACTTCGCGAAGAAGAATAACCTCGTAAAGGGTGTGGACAATCTAATAGGCGATGACGTAAGGGATGGTCTTGTCGCAGTTCTTCATGTAAAAATGTACAACCCACAGTTTGAGGGACAGACAAAGGAGAAACTTGGAAATGGGGAAATCAAGGGGGTTGTACAGTCCATACTGGAGAGCCAGATGAAATTCTATCTGGAAAGTTATCCACACGTGGCCAATCTAATAGTGAGAAGGGCATTGATGGCAGCGGAGGCAAGGGAAGCATCAAGGAATGCCAAAGAACTAATAAAGAAGAGGTCAAGCCTCGGAACAGGGAGCATGCCAGGCAAGCTGGCCGACTGCTCATCATCTGATCCATCAAAAACAGAGATATATATAGTAGAGGGAGACTCAGCAGGTGGATCTGCGAAACAGGCAAGAAACAGGGAATATCAGGCAGTGATGCCTCTTAGAGGTAAAATTCTCAATGTGGAGAAGGCAAACGACAGCAAGACATTCGCGAACCAGATAATCAAGGACCTGATCATAGTACTTGGCACAGGTGTGGGTGAGGAATTGAACCTTGATAGTCTGAGGTATGGAAAGATAATAATCATGACCGATGCCGATGTTGACGGCGCACACATAAGAACTCTGCTCCTGACATTCTTTTACAGACATGCACTGAAACTGATCAAGAATGGAAACATATACTTCGCTGAACCTCCACTTTACAGGGTACAGAAAGGTGACAAGGTCTATTATGTATATTCTGAGGAGGAAAGAGATAAGGTAGTATCAGAACTCGGAAAGAATGTTGTAACACAGAGATTCAAGGGTCTTGGAGAGATGAACCCGGAACAGCTATGGGACACTGCCATGAACCCTGATACCAGGAGACTCGTAAGGGTAGATGTTGAAGATGCAGATGAGGCAGATCACACATTTTCAATCCTGATGGGAGACAAGGTTGAGCCAAGAAGAAGATTCATAGAGGAGAATGCAAAATACGTGGGGGAAATTGATTTTTAAGGTGATCTGAATGGAATTGAAACCAGTAGAAACAGAAATTAAAAAATCCTATCTTGAATATGCAATGAGCGTAATTGTCAGCAGGGCAATACCAGATGTGAGGGATGGACTGAAGCCAGTTCAGAGAAGGATACTCTATTCAATGTATGAAAATAACTTCACACACGATAAGCCTTACAGGAAATCTGCAAGGATAGTTGGAGAAGCCATGGGTAAATATCATCCACATGGAGACAGTGCAATTTACGATGCAATGGCAAGGATGGCTCAGGATTTTTCCCTCAGGTATATGCTTATCGATGGGCAGGGAAATTTTGGGTCAATAGATGGTGATGCACCTGCGGCAATGAGATATACTGAAGCTAGAACCAACCAGCTAGCAGAGGAGATGCTGAAGGATATAGACAAGAATACGGTACCGTTCAGGCTGAATTTTGATGGTTCCCTGCAGGAACCGGATTATCTTCCATCGGTTGTCCCAAACCTGCTCATAAATGGAAGTTCTGGAATAGCAGTAGGAATGGCCACAAATCTCCTTCCTCACAACCTTACAGAGGTGGGAAACGGGATCATAGAGCTGGTCAGGAATCCAGGTGCGACTGTTAAGGATCTGCTTCAACATCTAAAGGGACCAGACTTCCCGGGTGGTGGAATAATATGGATGACAGATGATCTAATCAGGGCATATGAAACGGGGAGAGGAAAGGTCATATGTCGCGGAGAAGCAAATATTGATGATAAGAAGAGGATCGTCATTACCAGCCTTCCCTATGGTGTCAATAAGGTAACATTTCTTGAAAACGTCGTAAGACATGTTGATGACGGAAAGATAGAGGGAATTACCGATGTGAGGGACGAAAGCAACAGGGAAGGAATGAGGATAGTAATTAAAATAAAGGACGAGGACAGGAAAGGATTAATTCTGAACCAGCTGTATTCTAAGACAGAACTTGAACAGAGCATCAGCATAAACAACCTGGTTCTCCTGAACAATGAACCAAGACAGATGAACCTCAAGGAACTCATGAAAAGCTACATAGATCACAGGCTAAAGGTCATCCTGAAAAGGAGCCAGTTTGACTATGATAAGCTGAAGGAAAGGGAACATATACTGCTCGGTCTTGAGAAAGCCATAGAACAGCTCGATCTTGTCATATCTCTGATCAGGGGAAGCAGGGAAACAACAGAAGCAAGAGCAAAACTGATGCAGTCCCTTGATCTTACAGAGATACAGGCAAACGCAATTCTTGACATGAGGTTGCAGAGACTCACATCACTGGAACATGAGAAGATTAAAAAAGAGCTGGAGGACACATTCAACGAATTGAAAAGACTGAACAGCATCATAAACAATGAAAGTGAAAGGGACAGCATCCTCATAGAGGAAATCCAGGCCCTGATCAAGAAGTATGGTGATGAAAGAAGGACAGAGGTCAAGTCAGGAGGCTACATGAATCTTTCAGAAGATCAGACAATCCCTGTTGAGGAGAGCGTCATCATACTTACAGAAAAAGGTTTCATAAAGAGGGTAACGCTGGATGAATATCGCGCACAGAAGAGAGGCGGGAAAGGCGTTCAGACAAGTGTTAGGGACGAGGATCAGGTGAGATCACTGATTCACTGCAGCTCACATGATAATGTTCTCTTCTTCACCAACACAGGAAGGGTATTCAAGATAAAGGCTTACAGGATTGAGAGCAAGAGCAGAACAGGTGTTGGCGTCATCGGTTCAGCATTCCTCAAGCTTGCAGAAACTGAAAGATTAACAGAAGTTCTCAGGTTTGAAGATAAGGTAGGATCATTCCTGATCATGGCAACAAGAGGTGGCTTCATAAAGAAAACTTCCGTTGAGGACTTTGCAAATATAAACTCGGCTGGCATCAGGGCAGTGAACCTTGAAGAGGGCGACGAGCTTATTTCTGCATTCATTCTGGAATCTGATCACGATATAGTTGTCATATCAAGCAATGGGAAGGCAGCAAGATTCAGGTCAGATGAGGTAAGGACGACAGGTAGAACTTCCAGAGGTGTAAGGTCAATGAAGGTTCAGGGAAATGAGTATGTGATAAAGGCCTTTGCCATTGAACCTGGCCAGAACATCCTGACAGTATCATCAAGGGGAATAGGAAAGAGAACTGAGGAGAATGAGTTTACGAGCCATCACAGGGGAAGCATGGGAGTCAAGGTCATGAAGATCACCGAGAAGACGGGAAAGATAGTGGAGGCTATTCCTGTGAATGAGAATGACGAACTGATAATAATGACCAGAAACGAACAGACCATAAGGATCAAGGCCTCGACAATAAGGGAAGTGAGCAGGAATTCACAGGGTGTAAAACTTATAGATGTCAGTGGTGACGATGAGGTCATCTCCGTGGGAAAAGTGGAGCTGGAATAATGAGGAAGCTTTATCTTGCAGGAACAGGGAACGTTTCCAGGAATTTGCTGAAACTGATCGCAAAATTCAATTCTGACATTCAGATCATCGGGATCGAGAACTCCAGGGGGCAGCTGTGCTCAGAAGAAGGTCTAAACATGACAGAGATCAATAAATTCATGAGTGCTCCAGAAGATTTCAGGAAGTCGGAGAGTATCAGAAAGCTTGATTTTGACGTTTATGTGGACATGAGGACTGCATCCAGAAATGGTGAAAGGGAAAGGGATGATTACATTGATCTCATGAAAAATGGAAAGCACATTGTAACTGCCAATAAATCGGGACTTGCTAACTTCTTCCCGGAAATAGGAAGAGCATCAATGGAAAATCATAAAAAACTCTATTTCGAGGCAACAGTTGCAGGCGGGCTTCCAATATTTTCACTGCTGAGAAGTAGTTTTCCATCCTTTACTGTAAACAGTTTCACCGGTGTCGTAAATCTAACATCGAACTTTGTGATGAAGAAGGTAAATGGAGGGATGAGCCTGGAAGAGGCAAAGAGGAAGGCCACCGAAGAGGGTGTTGCAGAAACGGATATGACAGATGATCTGGACGGAACAGATTCCGCAAGAAAAGCGGTCATTCTTGCAAATTCGCTGTTCAATAAGCCCCTGAGACTGAAAGAATTGAGTTACTCTGGAATAAATCCTGATAATATTAAAATGAATGAAATGCTCCTCGCGAAGCTTTCCATGGATGGAGAATTCACTGTAGAGTCCAGGGTATTCAAACTTGAGAATGAGGACCCATTCCTCAGGCTGGCCCCAATGGGAATGGCATGTACCATAGGGTTTGCTGAGAGGAATCCGGTTTATATCTCAGAAGACATGGACGGGCCTCTTGAGACAGCAGGTGCTGTTTTCAGTGACATTCTTTCTGTATGAATACCCTATTCTACCTATTATAATCACAATCCTATTTAAATATCCATTTACAATCACTGTCTGACAGAATGGCAGACTGGAACCTTTTTCCTGATAAATACAGGATTTTCAATGGAAAACATGAAATAATTCTTGAATGCAATGATAACTCTCCCATTGAAAACTATTCAAGGGCACACAGTATAAAAATTCCATTCATAGCTCTTAATGACGAAAGAAGGATGATATTCCTGTATCTCCTGAATGAAGAAAATCAAAACAGGGATCAGGCAATTTTCAACCAGAAATATGGTGGAAGAAAAATAGGTAACTGTTATACGTTTTTTGCTTCCAGTGATTTACAGGGAAGCACAGGGAAAATAGGAGAGATTTTAGAGATTCCATCCATCATGGCTGGAATAAATTACGTAATGGGCGGCAGGCACTATATGTCATTTACATTTTCTGAACGTTTCATGCAGGATATAAACAATTTCATATCAGGTTTACTTGATGATGAAAAATTTAGAGTATGGAAACTGAAAGAGATCAGTTTCATGGAGTATATCACATCCTTGGAGAATATGGAAATTGACAGGGTAGAATTTTCCCTTGATAATTATGATCTAAATATTGGGGAGGAGTATCTGGCAATCCTTAAATTCCCGTCTCTTGGAAGAGTCCCTTTTTTCATGGTATATCATGAAGACAGTACAGTTCCACCGGATGCTGAGAAAATAGATGATAATTCCTATGAGGTTGAGATAAGCGATGAACTGGTTATGCAATTCAACAGCAAGAAAGGAGCCATTCTCCCACTCATTTATTTTGGGATAGAAAAGAAGGACAGGGTTTTGAAATTTACATTCCTTATTCACAGGGTATATCAATCATATTTGCTGAAAATCATCGGTAATATCCCAGTAAATTTCAAAAATGTAAAAATTTACGAATTGAATATATTCCCGCTTGGCTAGATTATTATAAAGCAAAAGCTGGCAGGTACTGTGTCAGTATCAGGACAGTGAGGAATGATATGCCTATGAATGAATTGGAGTTAAGGAATGAAACCCTTACTGTAGAAGTATCATCCGGATCAAGTATGTAATGCTGATATATTATGAGGAAATAAATCAGAACGAGTTCTGCAGCGTAGAAATAACTGTTTATGTAAAATATGAGCAGGGTGAAAAATAAGAGGGTAAAGGCATGAGTAATATCTGAAATAATCATCCCATTTCTTATCCCATAAGCAGTCATGACTGTCTTTAGATCATTCTGCCTGTCATATTCCACATCAGGTATTGTGTATACCATGTCAAAGCCTCCAATCCACGTAGCAGTTGTGATTACCAGGATATATATTTCAGGTGATGATGGAAAGTGAGGGATAACGGCAAGGTATCCTGCCATGACACCAACCCCTATGGTCAGCCCCATGAAGAAATGCCTCCATCTTGTTATTCTCTTGAGCATGGGATCTATTATGAAAAGAGCAAGAACTACTGGAGAAAGAATGAAGACGAACGTGTTGAGCAGGAACGTACAGAGCTCAAATAGGGCTGCCACAATAACAGTGAATGTAATGGCGCTTGAAGTTGACAGGGACCCATTAACCAGTCCCCATTGCCTCTTTCTCGGGTTGATCACATCATACTTCTTCCCAAGCAGCCTGTTGATCGACATTCCTGTTGCTCTTGCAAGTGTACCTGCAAGTATTACAAGAATGATGATCCTGGTTCCCGGATATTTTCCTGCAGCAATAAAGCTACCTGCCACTATGAAAGGTATATCAAAAACTGTATGTTCCAGTTTTATGTAATCGATGAAACCTTTTAATTTTGATTCTTGAACTTCGTTCTCAGTTGATCTACTCTTTCCTGAATATCCTGTTTCATTGAAAGTGTTTCCGGCCATGGCCTGTTAAATCCCTCCGATTTCCATTTCCTGGTTGCATCTATACCCATCTTTGATCCATAGTTCAGAAGCGATGAGGCATGATCAAGCGTATCTGTATGTGTTCCGGGGATAATAATGACATCCCTTGCAGGGTCAATCCTGGTGCTCATGGCCCATATGACCTGTTTTCTGTCATGTACGTTTATATCGTCATCAACAACAACCACTATCTTGGAAAACATCAGCTGACCGGTACCCCACACAGCAAACATAACCTTCTTTGCATGACCGGGGAATCTCTTCTTTATGGAAACAACTATCATGTCATGAAACACTGCTTCCTCCATCGTATTCATATCAACAATTTCCGGTATCTGCAACTTTACAAGAGGAAGAAACAGTCTTTCTATGGATTTTCCCATTATCACATCCTCATGCCACAGCTTGCCCACAATGGTTGTTGGATAGACAGGATTCTTTTTCTCCACTATTTTCTTCACGTGAAATACAGGGAACACTTCCTGCAGTGAATAATATCCAGTATGATCTCCAAAGGGACCTTCTATCCTCGATTCGGAAGTATCAATATAGCCTTCCAGTACAATTTCTGAATTCATCGGATAATAAAGATCAACACTCTGCCCTTTTACAAGGTTTGCCCTGTCCTTGCTGATCAGTCCCCAGAATGAGAATTCATCAAGTGGATCTGGAAGGGGAGCAACTGCCGAGAATATTGTTAGTGGGTCTGTTCCCAGAGTAACAGACACATCCATGATCTTTCCTTTCTCCTTATATTCATCAAAATGCTTTGCCCCATCCTTATGGATCTGCCAGTGCATTCCCATGGTTTCCGAGTCATATTTCTGCATCCTGTACATGCCTGCATTTTTCCTGCCTGTTTCAGGATCACTCGTAATGACCACAGGTAGTGTAATGAATGGTCCTGCATCATCCGGCCATGTTGTACATATGGGATACCTGTCCAGGTCAACGGAATTGATAACACTATAGGAAGATGGTAATTTGTCGTGCAATTTTGGCCTCAATCCTCCAAGTTCCTTCAGCATCTCCATGCCCCTGCCAATCAGCGACTCACTTTCTTTCGGCGGCCTGATCAGGTTTCTCAGGGCATTTCCAACATTCTCCGGTGTGTCTCCAAGAATGGAATTCATCTTCTCCTGTGTTGAAAAAATATTACCAATAACCGGGATATCGTAGCCTTTTACCTTTTCAAAGAGAATCGTTCTTCCCTTTCCTGCCCTCTCTTCCTCACTCAGAATCCAGGTAAGTTCCAGTTCAGTGCTTACCTCATCTTCCATCTGGATGAAATCATTTTTTTTCCTTCGATCGGAAATGAAATCATTAAGGTCATCATAAGTCATGCACTCATATTCTTATTTTTAATTTATTGTTTTCTTAAATTTTTTCTTATATAACACAATTTTACACAGTTTTTATCTGACCTGTTCGGCGACAACCTTCACAAAACCTTCAGATAGCTCCTTACTGACCGATCTGAAATTGAATGCCATGAGGAATCCATCAATGCCCGCACCAGTGCATTTGGAGGCTTCAAGGCTGTAACCGGCCCCCGAAAGTGTTACTGTCACTGAATCACCGTTGAATTCTATATCAAGCATGCTTGCTGGAATTACATCCCTGTACTCCTTCAGCATCTTGCCAAGGTCATCCAGGTTTTCTGCATACTTCTTCAGGATGTCACCTGCAACCAAACCACGGTCGTACCACTTCTTCAACGTGGAGTCCTCAGAAAATGACATGGCGTTCTTTATCATCCCATCAAGTAATATACTGGGTATTGGAACAGAATCTGTCTCCTTAAGAAATCCAAGGAGATAGCCTGCCTTTTCAAGGTCATCAAGGCGAAGACCCATCTTACTCATCTTCATGTAGAATGAAATGGCCTCTGCAACAGTAGAACTAACGGTTTTCCTGCTCTTTTCACACATATCGTTCAAATCCTTCACCAGTTCTGGTCTGAGGCTCACGTTTATTCTGGACATTCACACAGGTATGGTGAAACACAAAATAAATATTTATGACATATTCATCCTTTCACTTCATTTCATACAAAATTACACAATTAAGCACAAATATACACATATTTGCGTCTTCGCAATAATTGTTGTGTATTATTATCCATTAACATAGATATATAATCCTCTCATACCTGAATGATAATCATGTTAAACGTATTATTTGGTACAACTTTGTTCGTATCGGTCGCCAGTTTCATACTGGCAGTCTTCATGACAAGGAATTACACAACTTCCCATGGGAAAAGCCAGTTTTTCTGGTCTCTCGGATTATGGTTGTTCTTCATTGATGCCCTCCTCGAGATATTTTTTGCCATTGGAGCTGCCGATCAGTTACTCTTTGATCTCTACCTGTTCACTGTGGCTGTTCTTGTTCAGTCACTGTCCATGGGTTCCATTCTGTTGCTAAAAAAACCCATTTATAACAGGGTCTACTCAATTTTCTCTGTTATAGCCGATATTCTTCTTGCTGTTACTCTGGCGCTAATTCCCACTGGAAACATTCTCATAAGTGGTGTAGTAGCAGGTGCACTTCCCATAGCTGTAATAATAACGTCTTCAATAATCTCGTTCCCTGCAGCAGTAATACTCATTATAACCGCTCTTATATCGTTCAGAAAAACCTCAAATAAAAAGATGATCAGCATAATTATAGGTACACTCATTGTAAGTGTGGCAGGTTCACTTTATATAGTATCATTCCCTGAAACACTTTATTATGCTGAGCTTCTAGGGATCATTTTCCTGTGGGCCGGCTTCTTCAATTTCAATTCAATAATAAGAAGAAAGGAGGTTAAAAATTATGCTGTCAGCTAATTTTGACAGGTTCCTGTTTGCATACACAATAGGTTCTCATATAATTATAGTGAGTGCAAGCATAGCGCTGAGCCTGATACTAGTAATACTTGAATTTATGCTTACAAGAAAGGATAAACCGGAGTATAAAACGATGCTCTTCAAGCTCAAGAGAATGTTTATAGTTTCATTCGGTGTGGGTACAGCAAGCGGTATCGTTCTGGCAGTGGAACTGGTTAACCTGTTTCCAGGATTCATGACATTTGTATCAAGCACCGGTGCCATATCACTCTTCTACGCAGAAGTTTCTGCATTCTTCCTTGAAACGTTTGCACTGGTCATCTATGTATATTATCAGGATGTGTTTAGATGGAAATATGCGAATCTTGGAATATCCATTCTTGTTGCAATTGGTGTTATCATGTCTGCCGTATTCATCACAATGGTAAACGCATGGATGAACACACCAAACGGCTTCAATAAATCAGTTTATCTGAGCACAGGGAAAATTACAGACGTGAATCCATTTGCTCCATTTGATACTGTTTCCACATTCAACGAACTTGCTCATGTTCTAACAACAACGATCTTTGTAGGGTTTGTTATACTGGGGGCCTTCTTTGCATACCAGTATATCAGATCAAAGGACAGTGAAACAAGATTGATTACAAAACTTGGAATAAGAATTTCCGGATGGATGTCTGCAGTCTTCATTCTGCTTGCAGGAATCACAGGTGGAAACGAGGTAATTAGCCTTCTCAAGTATCAGCCTGTAAAATACGCAGCCATAGAACTTGATCCAAATCCTGGAAGTGGTTTTGGTGAACATCTACTTGGTTCCATAGTGAATGGTAGAATTGTCGGTTCAATAACAGTACCAGGACTGCAGGCATTTCTGGCAAATTTTGAAGCAGGAATCACAAAGTTGCCCGGTCTTTCTTCATACCCACAATCTGACTGGCCTCCTCTATTCGTCCACACATCATTTGACGTAATGGTTCTGGGAGGACTTATACTCGGTCTATTCTTCTTCATATTCTTCATTTACGAAGTACTGAGAAAGGATATGTTCAAAAGAAAAAGCATAATGTACCTTGAAATTGCAGTCGGGTTTTTTGCACTCATTGTTTATGACATGGGATGGGTGACAGATGAAGTGGGAAGACAGCCATGGATCATTTACAACATAATGACTGTAAACCAGGCAGCTAACTACTCTAATGCCCTGATTGTGCCAGGTTACCTCATAATTGCTTTCTATCTTTTCCTCATACCATTTACCTTCTATTTCTTCGCCAGGGTATTCAGGGGAAAGCCATCAAGTTATGAATCTGGTGACATAAAAGAAAAGCGGAATTCAAATAAGCAGGGAGGGGTGTGAAATGAATTATACATTCTATCTAGTATTCGCCATTTTCGCCGCATTCATGGCACTTTTCCTGTCAGAAGCCATGGGTGCATTCCAGATGTTGTTCAACTGGGAGAGGAGCAACAAGAAGGTTATTTCATATATCACTCCCATATGGGAAATCACCGGAACTTTTGCCGCATTCTGGGTAGTAGCATCCGACTTTGCATTCCCAAAAATAATAGTTCCTCTGGCTTCAATATACGCAGGGGAAATCATGATATTCCTGATCTTCTTCGTGGCAAGGAACGCAACATTTGTTGTTGGGGAGTTCGTAAGTTCAAAGGGATTGATGACAAGAAAAAACATGTTCAGGGCATACTCAATAGTCACGCTGTTCATAGGCTTCATTGCCCTGCTTGTCGTTGGCGGAATAATTGGAAGCGATGGCGTAAGTATCAATTCCATGAGTTTCAGCCCGGTTGGATGGTTCATGAATCCCTCATCATATATGCTGATATTATCAGCGGTATTCCTGATCGCCGGGCTATCCTACGTGTTCTATGATGCAGGAAACATGGGCAGAAGCGCAGTATTCTTACTTCTCGGCATTATGTTCGGAGGAGTGGCATTTTATCTGCTAAACAGTGCTGTGTTATCAGTATTAATCATCATTCCAGTCATCATAATCGTGATGCCTGTTGTTCTTTCATACATCAGGAAATTGCGCCCATTATTGAAGAACAAGGCATTCCTGGTATCATGGGTTGCGCTGGATGTGTTCACATTGAACTTTCTTGTGTATCCAACGGCTTTCAAGGGTGCAATAAACGTACAGAGTGTGACGGCTTCAGGGCCCATGGATACCGCATTCTTTATCATAACTGCGTTTGGGCTCATCCTCCTGCTGGGACTGTTTGCCATATATGGGCAGGCAGTGAAGAATTCAAGAAAACTCAAGAAGATGGAAAATATAACAGAATAGACCCATTTTAGTTACAACCACAAATTTTATAAAATCTTTTTCTTAATAAAATTGCTATTTTCTGCTCCCCTTGGCTGAAAATATAATCCCAACGCTTACCAGTAACAGGCCCCCCATCTCATAAATTGAAGGTATCTCATCCAGTATGACAAAACTCAGGATTACAGAAAGTGCAGGAACAAGGAATAGGAAGGATGAAATTGTGGAAACCCTGTATTCCCTATTCAGGTGAAGGAAGGCATAATATGCCATGGCAGTTCCGGGAAATCCTATTATGAGAACTATTACCAGGAATACTGCATTGGGTTCGAAAATCGTTATGTTTGGTTGAAATGCTCCTGCTACAAGCAGGGAAGGGACAATGGCAAAAGCAAACTGATAGAAATTTGTGGTTTCCCTATCTATCTTCCCTAAATATTTCTTGTAATATATGGTGCCCGTTGCCCAGCTGACTGATGCCAGGAATGCTATTACAACACCTATTCCAATGCCTGAGATCAATCCATGGAAAAATATTACTGTAACACCTGCAAACCCCAGCAGGATGCCTAAAAGTACATGCCTGTTATAGGATTCCTTCAGGAATATGATGGAAAACAACGTTGAGATTACAGGATATGTATAAATGAGAATTGCAGAGAGGGAAGAGGAAATTGAAGTTTCAGCTATGAACCAGAGTTCCATGAAGATGAACACATTCAGCATGGAAAGAATAAAAAGTGGGAGAATCTCTTCCCTTCTTATCCTGAACCTCAGCTTCCTGTTGAATATAATCAATATGCCCAAAAGTGAAATAAGGATCCTGTAGAATAGGAGAGTGAAAGAGTTAACATAATTCAATGCAAATTTAACGAGAATAAAGTTCAGGGCCCAGAATGAAACCATAACTACAAACAGAATAATATCATTTCTCCTGCTCATTTTCTTCCACAGTTTTGTCCCAGTATTACTAACTACATCTTAAAACAACTTCATGGTATGTGGAAATGGGAAGACGGAAATCCCTTTATAAGACAGTGAAATATTGTTATTATGGTCTCAGGAATTTTCACGGATAGGAACAAGATCCTTGAATTCTTCAATTCAAGAGGTATGATAGTGGAACCTGCGGCCTTACAGATTATAATGGAAAAATCCCTTGGCACAATGATAACCCACCTAATAGATAATGAAACAATCAAATCAGGCATAATCGGAAGGGAAAATGTGTTGAACCTTATTGGAGGTAATCAGGAGAAGAATCCATCGGCCATAAGGGAAATAGACGTGAACGATATCAAGGCAAACAGCTCCGTTGAGGATTTCAGGAAGATGTTTGTGAACAGGTATGAAACTCTGAAGAGCATCATAGTGAATGCCGGAAAGTTGAGGCAGGTTGATTCCATTTCTTCGGTAAGGGAAAGGGATTCAAGGGAAGTGAAGATAGTAGGAATGATCAGTAATGTTACTGAGACCAGAAACGGCCATAAGAAATTCAGGATAGAAGACACTGAATCTTACATAGACGTAATAATCCTGAAGAAGAACCCAATGTCCCAGGAGCTGCTTCTCAACGACGAGGTAGTTGGTGTTATTGGAAGCAGACCCAGGGCGAACAATGACAGGGAAAACTCTGAACCAGTGGTTTTTGCAAACGAATTGATAAGACCGGATGTTCCAGAAAGACTAATTGATGATACAGGATTACCACCAGAATATGTATGTTCCATATCTGATATTCATGTGGGTAGCAAGACTTTCATAAAGGACGGTTTCACCAGCTTCCTCAAGTGGATCAAGTCATCAGGCGATGAAGCTGCAAATTTAAAGCACCTCATACTGAGTGGAGACGTGGTGGATGGTATCGGTGTTTATCCAAACCAGGAAAATGATCTTGAAATCATAAATCCAAAGGAACAGTATGAATACCTGGCTGATTTCGTGAATCAAATACCATCAGACATAAATGTTTATATCATGCCGGGGAACCACGACACTGTGAGATTAGCAGAGCCTCAGCCCGAGTTGAATCCGGCGATCAGGCAGATGTTCACAGGAAATGTCAGGTTCCTGCCCAATCCCTATAACCTGAGGATCAAGAAGAAGTTGATAACTCTTTATCACGGGATGTCACTCAATGATCTCATCGAATTGATTCCAGGGGGTAACTTTGACAGTGTGGGAAAGGCAATAGAACTGATGCTGAAAAGAAGGTATATGGGTCCGGTTTATGGTGGCAGGACGCCAATAGTCCCCAACCAGTTCGATCCTCATATCTTCAGGGACGTTCCTGATATTTTTATCACAGGACATATTCACGGTCACTATCTTGGAAATTACAAGGGTGTAAGATACGTGAATTCATCAACATGGCAATCCCAGACTGAATACCAGAAAATGATGAACTATTCTCCGGATCCATGCATAGCCACGCTATTTGACCTGAATTCAAAAACAGTCATAAAGAAAAATTTTCTTCCTAAAGCGTTCTCAGAATAATTTCCTCTATTTCCTTTCTGAAAGTATCCACGATATCCTTGGTCGCTGTATCTCTTAAGGACTGTGGTGCACTCATGAATCCTATCTTTGCTGTAATCTTGGCCATCTTGGCCATGGAGTCGTATTCCTTGATCTTGGCTTCAAGGTACCCTTCTATAACCTTAGCAAGTTCTTTCTTAAGTTCAGGGTCTTCATTAAGTTTCTTCCTGATGTATTCCTTTATGAGGTCTTTTACAATGTCACGTACAGCCTCCAGATACATTTCTTCAGATGGAAGAGTGTTCATCATGTCCTTGATATATTTTTGAATGTCTTCAGGCATAAAATCAGAATGTAATAGAATAAATAAAGGTTCACAAAATAAATATTTATAAGAAGTCTTAATATCCTTATACTTTATGTGGGCAAAATAAGTATTGTCTCACGATTGAGGTGAAATATTGAAACGAAGTTCAAGAGATTGGAAAAAGAGAGGAAACATGCGATGGAAATGGAAAAAGAAGAGAATTAGAAGACTGAAAAGGCAGAGAAGGGCTAATAAATCCTGATTTCACCTCTTTTTTATTTTTAAATATTTTAATTTTAGTGATTGTTTTAAAAGAATGACGCGATTTACCTAAATTTCTACGGTTTGTAGTTTAAGTTCTAGATTTTCCCTATTATTTCTTCTTCAAGTATTTCTTCCTTTCTTGAGTTTACAACTTTCTCGTTCTTGTAAACAAGGAATCCTCCAACGATTGAAAATAGAGGTCCAATGTAAAACCCACCTCTTATGGCCAGAATTATGATGCTAAAGACTACTGCAAGAACTCCTATCCCGTAGAAACCCTTTCCTCTGCCATAATAACAGAAAATGATTACAATGAAGCTGAGTGCTATCACAGCAAGGGCAGCATAGGGGTTTATCTCAATGGGTTTGAGGAAGTTGAGTGCTTTTTCTGATCCTGGATCGAGGCCAACAATAAATATGATCAGTGCCAGAAAAACTCCTGAAACCATGCTTATTATTGATCCTGTAAAAGTGAGTATGTAAGAAAAACCTAAACTTACCTTCATGAAATTACATTGTTCTAAGTTTCTTAAGTTTTCTCACTCATTGAAAGCGCCTCAATATAATTATCCACTGTAAGATAAATCATAAAACCTAAATGCACTACAGTGAACGCAGAGTCACTGTTAAATAGTTTTATCCAATTCAGAACTTACGGGGACATGGGGTAATCAGGCATCCTATTGGGCTCCAGTCAGGTTTTGATTAGAAACGGGTCAACTGATATGGTGATGATTGACTGGAACTATGAACCGGGAAGAGACCCGCAGATCTGGGTTCAAATCCCAGTGTCCCCATCACTGACGAATACCTTGGTATCTGTACTGTTTTTCTTTTTTAGACCGCGCATATTTCTACCTCATAAATTTTCTGAAAAAAAGGAGTTTCCTCTCCCTTGAGTGAAGGTTATGTATCGCTATCTGGACGTCCTGCGTCATAAGATACGTGTATTCATGTGTAATGGAGATATCCTTATGTCCTATGTACATCTGGACTTTCTTTCACATACAAATTTATATATTATCATATCAAAAAATTCTCTTTGCTTTGTAACAAAAATCTTTATTTTTTGTGGTTAGCAAAACTTTACATGGGGAAACGCTAAAATCGTCAGTTTCAAGATGATCCTTCTTGGTCAAGATATTGAGATTCTGTAATTTCGTTGACATTTTAATTTACTAAAATGTTTCATTCATAAATCTCCTGAGGTGGAAATAGATAGTAATGACCCGTAAACTTCTTGATTTCCTTTTCTGACTGGATAATTTTTGAAAAAACGAATATAATACCAGCGAAGGAGAATAGCAATTCGAGGGCCAAGAAAAATCTTGCAGGTGGAATTTGCGAGGTAAGGTAGATAAGTACATACATCTGTATTATTATGCTTAAAATTTTCGCTATTTGACCATTTGTAAATCCAAATAGAGTTCTTCTCTTATTGAGCTGTTTATATCGCTCTTGAAGTGGTTTATATTCATTGCTCACGCATACCACCACATATTATAGTAATATTTTTACGTATTAAACATTTTGTCGTATACTTAGAAGTAAGGAACTTCTCTGTAATTAAGGTGTCATATCTAATTATTGAAATCATTTCTATTCCCGAACTACCCGAACAATAAATATACAGGACTTTATAACACGAAACCTTAAGAACTTGTGAAGCAGATGTTGATACTGAATACATTCTCAATTATTAGGGTTGATCTAATCGCTAATGTTAATATATCACGAGCTTTTGCGATGAGCCTTAAATCGTTTTAAATTGAGTAATAAATAAATACATTCTGTACTACGGACGTACAGAGATGTGAAGCATTAGTTGTTTATCAATGAAATTTTCAGATCTCAAGCACATATAGGTTGTCGCGCAATAGAAATATAAAACTAAATAATGATAAACAATACCATTACATGACAGACGATAACACTGACATTTCAACTCCAAGACTATACAGGGTAATTCTTCCAGTAAAGGACATAGACAAAGCGCAGGTATTTTATTCAAACTTATTAAATCAGGAAGGGAGACGTATATCTTCAGGGAGACATTATTTTTACTGCAGGGGGACGATACTTGCCTGTTTTGATCCAAGAATGGACGGAGACGACTTTGATCTCCCACCCAACCCGGATAATATATACTTCTCTGTAAAAGACCTCAGTGCTATGTATGTAAGGACAAAAAAAGCTGGAGCGGAAATATTAGACGAGATAGCTAAGAGACCATGGGGGGAGATATCGTTCTACATTAAGGATCCATTTGGAAACAAAATATGTTTTGTTCAAGAGGAAAGTGTATTCACTGGGGAGTAGAAATCTATATTATCCAAGGACATAATGAAAACTCAATATTATGGGAAGATAAATCCTTTAACGGTCAAGTTTGTGTTTTATCATATTATTTAAATGGATGAGATCAAAAATAAATATGACAAATGTAAACAAATGAATTAAATAAGGCCAATGAAGTTGAGCAAACCTAAGGCCCGCTTATGATCATTGTATAACCAACCACTAATTGAAGATTTACCTTCTTTTTGTTGGTATACATATAACTTATAAAGTCGCTGTTCTTTTTTACTTTTTCACTTGAATCAAAAGTTATTGCAATTCATTCACTTAAAACTGCAGTAGTTATCCGCACTCCTCCTGCCTTTAGTTCAGCTAGACCAAGTATATCTATTATGTTATTAGATGCTAGTATGAAAGATAATTTTAATGTTGCAAGGATGCTTAGAAGACAACAATCTCCCAGCACATGTTTAAGTTATAGGGGAATAATAACTCTATTTGCAAATCAGGTTGATATTAACCTATATGACTAGAAATATTGACCAACAAGGTTTTTTATTGATAAGTCAAAAGAATCACGAATATGGGAATTTCTTCTATGCAATTTTTAAGAACGGTGGATGATTATACACAAACAGTTTCATGGTTTCGTCAGAAATCTATTACTAGAATGTCCTGCATCGCCTTCCCATATATTTGAATACAACCCAGGGTAGAGAAATGCCAGAAACAGTCCAGAAACTCCGAGTATTAGCCATGCCATGGAATAATCTACCCTGACAGCAATAAATATGAAAACTATGGGTGAGGATATGGATATCACTTTCTGCATGAAGTTATTGAAACCAAGGGAGAATGGAAGGTAGTTAGAACTAGGCTCAAGCTGCATCACTATGAAATAAAGCATTGATAGGATAGCAGCTGTAAGTGCACCAATTACCCATAATACTACAATAAGAACATATAAGTTTCTGGAAAATGATATTGTGATAAATAGGATAGAACATGCAGTAAGGGTCAACATATACAGTGAATTTTTATGAGTTGTTCTGTTATAAAATCTACCATATATTACACCTCCTAGGAGCCCAACGATGAAATAGAGAGATATTATGATCCCTGATTCCAGAGAAGAGAATAGGTTTGTTTTTTCAGAATAATACACAAAAAACTATCCAATAATAGTTTCAGACAGGGGCGCAATTGCAGCTGAAAATCCAAGCATCCATCTTTTACTGCTTTGTAGAATTCTTTTAAGTTCAGTTTTATTAGCAATTGATTCTTTTTTTATGTGTTGGGGTTTAATGTTGACAACAATAAAAAAAGCACATAATAGGGATAAGATTCCTGTGAAATACATTGAAAATCTCCACCCTATAAATGGATCAAGAACTGCCCAGATAATTATACTGACACCTGAACCAATACTGAATATGGCATTGTAATTCCCAACCCTTCTTGAAGCAAGATTCCTGTCATCACTGGATAGGAGGGAAAGGGCTGGTGAGGAAAATAAGGCACTCCCTATCCCAAGGACTAGCCTCGATATAAATATCTCCGTAAAGGACTGGGACAACCCAGTTATGATCGAAAAAGACCCAATCAAAATCAAACCTGTAATTGATAGGAATCTTGGTGATGTTTTTATGGAGATAATGCCACTCAGTAGTTGAAACGGCATCAACCCAATAAAAAAGGCTGAGGCTATGAGCCCGAGCTCTATGGATGAAACATTTAGCTGTTTCTGGATGAAAATCAGCGCAGGGGCTATTGTGAACCAGTTAATGGCATATACAAGTCTTGAAGCATAGATGGTTCCCGAGAGCCTGTTCTGTTCCAACAAGGATAACCCTTTTACTTAGGCTGTATATTTTAATGAAATTAAATCATTGTATTCTTTTAGATAAGGAGATTCTTATATTAATAAGTAAAAAAAAAGGATTTATACCCAGCTCCATACCTCCTCATCATCAAGTGAAGAGAAGAATTGGAGTAGTGGGTGCGTTTCGTGATCTGACATGAGTGAACTCATCATAATTGATATATATTCGTCGGCTTCTGCTGCAGGCACAAAGGTGGTATCACATGGAATTCCATTTTCCACAGTCAAGAAGAATGCAAGCCTTGGTATCCCAGCGTTATTACCAAGTTTCATACCGTCCTCAAGTGTTTTTTCCTTTACAAAAGCCTCATAAACGAGATCTTCTTCAGAAACAACCTTAACGCCAGGATGTTTTATGGGCCTGGTCGTATACAATAAAACCTTCACTCCCTTATCAGACAGGATGCTTCCCTGAATTTCTGCCACTGATTCAGGATCTATGGATTTTATATATTTCAGTATTGTATTGTCTTCAGGTGTCCTGAGTGTATATTTTACCAATGAGAGAGGTGTCTGCTGCCTTATTTCATCCATCCTCCTCCTGAGGCTGAGAGAATGTGTCATTGAAACTATCCTGAAATCCTTCAGTTTACCCATGACTTCGGCCAAAATATCGTTAATCTCGTGAAGCTTATCCTCGTGAAATCTGAAGTCAATAAACAATTCATCCCTTAGCAGGTATGTGTTATTCAAGGCCACTGAAGGGGCTTCCAGAAGCCTTGTGATAATACTGGTTTGTTCATCATTCTCCACACTCTCTGTTATGGAATAAAATGACCTGTTCTCCACCAGATCCTTCCTGGAAAGAATGGGAGAAATTGCTGAGTTTGATATCTCGTTCTTGAGGAAGAATAGTCTGATGTATGTAACATTTCCTTCGTTGAAAATGAATACAGGTGTGACCTTTTCCAACCTTGAAAGTACGCTAAAAATTCCTTTATGCTGCCTAATTGCTATTATGCATCTCCTGTTTAATCTGCTATGAATCTCACTAATTTTCATTTACATCAACCCATTACTGGTTAACTATTAATTATTTCCAATCCTATCCAATAACTATTTTTCATGGGGAAATTTGCACTATCAGTAACTGGAATATTCATCATATTCGTCCTAGAGAAATCATGGAAAAATCCTAATAAATAATGGGCACATTATTTATTCATAGATGGAATACTACCGGTATGAACCAACTGAATGGAAGAGATTTAAGAAATCTACACTTTAAATGGAGTAGGAATAACAGTCCTGTATTCCATGTGAAGGAAGGGGAGGAATTCGAGGTGATTATTCCAGATTCGTCAACAATGCAGATAAGCAGGAATTCCACTCTTTCGCAGATGAGGTCAATAGATTCATCACTCTTTGATGGGGCAGTTGGTCCCATATATGTAGAAGGTGCAAATCCCGGAGATAGCATTGAAGTTACCATAAAGAAAATGGAAACCGATAGCTGGGGATGGACAGGAATAATGAATGATTTTGGCTTGCTCAAGAATAGGTACAGGGAAACACTCTTATTCTGGAACATCGGCAAAGGAGAGATATTCTCAGAAGGAGACTTATTGAAAGGAATAAGAATAAAGGCCAGTCCATTTCTTGGAGTCATAGGTACAGCTCCTGCAGAAGGAGAGTATGGAATGATCCCACCTCAGTATTTTGGTGGAAACATGGACAATAGATTTGTTTCGGAGGGTTCAAGGATCACTCTTCCAGTCTCTGTTGAAGGGGGATTGCTATCATTCTCAGATCCACATGGTTCCCAGGGGGATGGAGAGATCTGTGGAACTGCAGTCGAGACAGGAGCAAGAATTGTAGCAGAAGTTAAAATAGAAAGGAAAAGGAAGATCAGATCGCCAGTAATCATTAGCAGAAAGAAAGAAGAGGGAGAAGTTATAATTTCAACAGGTATAGGTCCGGATCTTTATAAATGTTCAACGGAAGCAGCACTATCCATGATAAGCATCCTCCACGAAAAGGGTCTAACAGAAGAGGAAGCTTACATACTATGCAGCGTTGCAGGCAATCTGCACATAAGTGAAATAGTGGATGAACCAAACTTTGTTGTATCAATGGAACTGCCTTCATATTTACTGAACATGATATGAAAAATTAAGGAATTCAAAATATTATTGGTAAAATTATGGATTTATGGGATCACTTATCCCATGTAATTTTTATATGATCTGCATCGTATGTTCCGGCTGCAGTTGCAATCTTTGGCTTTTTTCTAACATAGTAGAATGAAATTACGATTGCAAACACAAATGACCAGATCACGCCGACTACAGCAGAAGTTGCATAGGCAAAGTTATCAAAGGATGGTGATAGTATCTGTGCGAGGATATCCTGTTGAACGGTGTAAAAGATAACAACACCGGCTATGATTGAGGAAGCGATTGGAATCAGTCCATGTACCAGCCACTTGAAAACTTTCTGTGTTCTTGTATATAGTGTCAGGCTAATGTTTGCATAGATATGGGTGAAAATTATTCCTATTCCTGAACCTGTCAGCAATATGAGTGCTCCCGTCTTTGGACCGAAAAGGAAACCAAAGAGAAGGTTGATAACAAGCATAAGGATCATATACGCTCTTATTGCCTTGTGCGGGCTCTTGTATTTCTTATGTACCTCAGAGAATGATTTTGGGAATATGATCTTGTCCCTGCTGGCAGAAAACCATACCCTGCTGACAGCGTTGGTCTTTGCAACACCATTGGAGAGATAACTGTTTATTGTAAATATTACAAGAAGTATCCCGCCAATTGGTCCCAGATACCTTTCGAAGACAATCAGGCCAGGATCATTGGCCCCTGCGAATCCTTTAATACCGGATATCCCCCATCCCACGGTCAGTGCATATGTTGCAGGAATCAGTGCAAGTCCTGAAAACAGGTATGAGAGAAGAAGAGAATTCTTTATCTTCTTCTTTGGCTCCTCTATTTCCTCCGATATTGTCGTAGAAATACCGATTCCTGTAAAATCACTTATGGAGAAAATCATGGATAGGAAAAATACCGGTACTATGCTGAAAGGTAATGTAAATGGTACGAAAGAGTTCCCTGGCCCAACCTCTATGATTATTATGATTGATGCAATGAAAAGGAACATAACCTCTGCAAAACCAGTTATGAATGTATACTGAACGGAAGGTCTAATTCCAAGATATGGAATTACTGTTACGTAAACAATCATCCCTATGGCAAACACCACCCAGAGATATTTCAGCGATGATATCTCAGATGATAGCAGAAACAGGAATGATGATATTCCAAGAACTGCGAATGCTGAGGAAGTTAGGTTCTCATACAGCCATGAAAATGCCGTTGCAGGACCATAAAAACCACTCTTTGTTGATGCAGCCGCATAAGCATAATACCCACCAGCATTGGATCTCAACTTTGAGAATTCATACGGTGTGATCATCCACAACCCATATATCAGCCATGCAACCAGTACTGCTGTTACTGACCTGAAACCAACATCCCTGAATGTACCTATCAGGAGTATGGCAATATCCGCCGCTGGCCCTACCTGGGCGAGCGAGTAAAATGCTCCCTGCCATGTACCAACAGATCCCTTTTTCAATTCGTTCTTAGTGCCACCTGAATCTCTGGAGGTCTTTTCGAACATAATACCTTCATTAATGGTTCATATTATTTAAGTGGTTTCGGTAATTTTTTTATATGATAAAATTTTCATTGGGAAAATGAACAATTCATGGGTTTTTATATTATAATATGACAAATTATATAAATTTCACAAAAAGGTAATATATTACACACTATCAAATTTATATTGAAGTTTATGTGCAACAGTTCATGTTATAACTCGATTAATAAATTAGGAAAAAAAGAAAAAAAAGATTTGCAGTAAAAAAATCCTGTTTAATCAGAGGTCAAAAGTGACTCCCTGAGAAAGTGGCAACTCATTACCATAATTCTTCGTTATGGTGATTCTTCTCGTATATGCCTTCCATGCATCACTGCCTGATTCTCTTCCTCCACCTGTATCTTTCTCGCCACCAAATGCACCACCAATTTCAGCACCTGCAGTGCTTGTATTAATGTTTGCTATACCGCAGTCAGACCCCTTTGATGAGAGGAAAATTTCCTCCTCCCTCAGATCTGTTGTGAACATAGCCGATGAGAGTCCCTGAGGAACACCATTGTGAATTTCAATGGCTTCTTTCAGATTGGAATACTTGAAGAGGTAGAGGATAGGTGCAAAGGTTTCCTCTTTCGTGATTTCCATGCCCTTCTTGGCTTCTATTATTGTTGGTTCCACATAATAGCCGTTGCTCTCACCTTTATGTCTCTTTCCTCCTGTCAGGACCTTTCCTCCCTGTTCAACCGCCTTCACTATAGCCTTCTCATAATTCACCACAGCATCCTCATCTATCAGGGGTCCTACAAGCACTCCATTCTCAAGTGGATTACCAATTCTGGCTTTCCTGTAAGCCTCAATAAGCCTCTTCTTGAAGTCCTCGTATATCTTCTCGCTGACAACGGCCCTTCTTGTGCTTGTACATCTCTGGCCCGCTGTGGCAAGTGCCCCGAATCCAACACCTTTCAGTGCAATATCCATGTCTGCCTTCTCGCTGACTATTGCGCAGTTGTTCCCTCCAAGTTCAAGTATTGTCCTGCCGAATCTGCCTGAAACAACTGATGAGATATGCCTTCCTGTTTTAACAGAACCTGTAAAGGAAACGAGTGGAATCCTCTCATCCTTTGACAGCAACTCACCTATGCTTGATCCTCTGCCATTTACAAGACCAAATATATTTGGGTAGTTCTCTTTTTCCAGAACTTTTCCTATTACATTCATTACAGCAACCGAAGTCAGGGCAGCCTTTGATGATGGTTTCCATAAGACAGTGTCTCCTACAGTTGCAGCTAAAAATGAGTTCCATGACCATACTGCAGATGGGAAGTTGAATGCTGTTATGACTCCTACAACACCAAGTGGAAGGAACTTCTCATAAAGTACATGCTCTGGTCTTTCGCTGGCTATGGTATTTCCATATATCTGCCTGCCCAGTCCTGTTGCATAGTATCCAACGTCTATCATTTCCTGGATTTCACCCTGTCCCTCAACGTTGGTTTTTCCAACTTCCAGTGAAACAATCCTTCCCAGAAGTTCCTTTTTCTCGGAGAGTGCGTCTGAGATTTTCTTAATGAGGAGACCTCTTTTGGGTCCCGGAACGTCGCTCCACTCTGAAAATGCCTTTCGCAATGATGAAACTGTTTTGTCGTAAGTATCAGGATTGGCAACTGAAACCTTTCCCAGTAGCGCTCCATTTATTGGGCTCTTTACAGTGATGGCATCCTTTTCAGAAAATTTTTCCCATTTCCCATAAAACACACCCGAATTACTATCAGACAGACCAAGCTTTTCAAAAGTATTCTTCTTAATCCTCTCCAAATCAACCATGATCAGGTAATTAATACAATGTTAATATGAATAGTGGTTGTTTAAAAATTATTTAATATTTATTTTCTTTATCTCTCTCTTTTCAGTGTTTCCCTTTGAAGCGACTTTCCTTCCTACATCAACCATCTCATCTGCCGCAGCTTTCATGAATGAAAGGAAATCCTCGGCAGACTCTTTCAGTCCCGGGAGTTCAAGATCAAATTCAAAGTGTATTTTCCCGTTTTTTCCGCCAATTGTTTTCTCTACCATTTAACTCATCTCTATATTGAGAAAGCCCTTATTAAACTCTGCGTTAGTAGGGTTGAGATCACTCATGCTCTGTGGCAGGAAGAAGACTCTTCTCCAGTTATCTATCTGTACCACGAGCTCACCTCCCCTGTTATGCAACTGGGTGTTCTTCTTGTCAGCAAATGGTATCCTTATCTTTACCATTTTATGATCATCTTCACTTATGAACTGTACTGGAGGTATGATACTGCTCATTATACTTAATGGATCAACATCCTCATACAGCTTCTTTCCCATTTCCTCGAGCAGTTTCTGTCCGGTAGGTTCGTTTGCACTCATGGGGATCTTCATAATTTTGAGATCAGCGAATGCAGTTTCGATCTCTTCCAGGACTTCTGTTTGGGATTCCCTCCACTTTTTCAGAAATTCACCCGTATCATCTGCATAAATCTTGTTCACAATCACGCTATCCACGTTATACCCGTACATTAATAGATACGTAAAAGCTCTCTTTGTCTCATTGAATGACATCCTGTCAGGGTTGCATACCAGTCTTATTGTTGTCGTCTGAGGATCTGAGAGTATTTCTTTCACTTCCCTCATCTGGGAATAGAGCTCCTCAATACTTCCAAAAACCTTGTCATCAGGAATAGGGACACCAAGGAAAGGCTTCATAAGAGGACGCATTATCTTTGCCGTTTTCCTGCTTATGGGGAATATCCTCTCCATGTACCATGAAAAAGCTTCCGGAAATGACAGTAATTTAAGGGATTCTCCCGTGGGTGCTGTATCCATCACTACTACGTCAAACCTCTTGTCATTTGCGTATTCCCTTATGTAAAGTAGTTCGGTTGCCTCATCAAAACCTGGCATGGTCGCTATTTCTTCAGCCGCAATACCGTCCACACCCTGTGATCTCATTAGTGCTGTAAGATATAGTTTAAGGTTATCCCAGTACTTCTTTATTGCCTCTGTGACACTGATCTCCTGAAGAAAGAGATTCTTACTGACCTCAACAGGCTCGCTCCCTATGTTTCTCTTAAACGCATCTCTCAGGCTGTGAGCCGGATCTGTTGAAATAACGAGGGTCTTCAATCCTCTTTTTGCCAGTTCTATGCCTGTTGCTGCCGAAACGCTTGTTTTACCTACCCCACCTTTTCCAGTATACAATAATATTCTTACCATTTTAAACCCTTATCCTGCTTATTACGCTATATGCAATCTCAAACAATGTCTGAAGATTCGGGCTGATCTTTGCCGTCTTTTCAGATTCAATTGCCATGTCAATAAATTTCTTGGCCTTTTCTATTGAATAATCCACAGAACCTGAATCAATTAGGAACTGTTTTGCCTTCTGAATGCTTTCCGGATCTGTCTCTCTCCCCCTCAAAACGCTTTTCAGATGTCTCTTCCCAGCCTCGTTTCCATTCTTCAGCGCATAAATCATAGGCAGCGTAAGAGCACTGTGCTTCATGTCTGTGAACGGAGTCTTGCCGATGATCTCCTCCTTTCCCACAATGTCCAGAATATCATCTGCAATCTGAAAGGCCATTCCCACATTGAAGGCAAAATTGAACATGTTATTCTGGTCTTCTCTTGATGAACCCGCAACCATTGCAGCAGTTTTAGCCCCCGCTGCAAAGAAGTATGCCGTTTTGTTAGTTATAATATTGAAATAAGTATCCTCAGTGATTTCAAAATTCCCGAGATTCATGGATTCCTCTATCTGCCCTTCTGCAAGCTTTTGAGCCGCCTTTGCAACAACATTGGAAACATCAATCCCATATGTGGCTCCAATCCTGTAAGCAACTGAGAACATGTAATCACCTGTTACTATTGCATCCCCTAGACTGTATTTTTTATGAAGCGAAGGCATGCCCCTCCTCTCTTCAGCTTCATCAATTATATCATCGTGGATCAGGCTGGCACTGTGCATTATCTCGTAAGCGACTGCCAGGTCGAGTGCATTTTCTACCGGCTTTGTGGTGCTTAATTCATAAACAAGCAGGACAATCAGTGGCCTGAGTCTCTTTCCGCCTGAGGATACTGTATAATTTGACATCTCGTTCAATTTCTCATTGTCCGTCTTCAGGACTTCTGAGAGTCTTTTGTTAATCAGATCCAGTTTGCCACTCAGATCAACACTGATTTTTAGAACTTCTGACATTGAATCAACAATACCATATCACTTCGGAGCAATTTAACCTTTTTAAGAATTTTTTGTGAAAAGTATTTATATATTAAGAGAAAAAATCATTTTGAGAGCGTTATCTCGATAGAGGAAACATTTGATTCTCCCCGTTCTCCCTCGACTTTCTCTGTTTCGATATGTATGTCTGAGTACTTTGCATTTGGCATGAATTTGTTCTTGGTAATTTCTGCTATATCCACGGCCTTGCTTATGGATTTTCCTCTAGCCTTTATTACTATTTTTTCCACATTGTTGGTGTTGAACTGGGTAACTACAGCTAGCACATAATTCATTGTCGGCTTTTTTCCTACGTAAATGATGTTATTTTCTTCTGACATTGCGAATCACTTATGCTGTAAATCAAAAAAAGGTATTTAATCATATCTCAATTATTGGCACAGGCTATTATAAGAAGGATAGATCATTTTAGTCTTATCATTGTTTCTGTATTCTTTATTCCTCTAATCTCCCTTATCCTGTCTATAAATTCATTCAGTTCAATGAGGTTCCTGTACGAAACCATTATTGCCATATCCGATTTTCCAGCAACCTCGTAAACCTTCGCTGATATCCTCTTCAGTTCCTGCAATATATTGGACTTGCTGGAAGGATCGTACCTGGAAAGGATGATGGCCTCCTTCATTTCTGTTGTTTCTATGGTAAACCTGCTTATTACTTTCCTTTCCTGAAGGTTCTTTATCCTCCTTCTTACGGTTCCTTCTGAAACATTAATGACAGTTGCAATAGCCTTGTTAGTAAACCTACTGTTTATTCGAAGCAATTCAAGGATCTTTTCATCCAGAAGATCTATGCTTTTATTCTTTTTATCTGTAAAGTGTTCCATCCGCCCCTTTTTCCTTTGCTGGATTTTTCTTGATCAATTCCTTAGGAACCTGATTCATTCTAATAATGTTGGTTGCCTGAACCATATAAATTGGAAGCCCCGTATTTGGATCATTGCCACCTTTCATTATTGCAACGATTTCCATCTTAATCTGGATTACAGAACCATCTTCCAGCTTTACCTTTACCCATTTTGGTTCTTCTTCTATTTCAAAATTAATTATCTCCCCGTTATCTGGAAGACCTCCCTGAAACACCATAATCATGAATGTATTAAGAATATATAAATCAGATTGGCTTAATATGAAAATCTATTTTATCCATTATGAACTACGGAATTTAAGCGAGGGTTGCTGAGCTTGGCCAAAGGTGCTGGACTTAAGATTCAGTCGCGTAGGCGTTCGTGGGTTCAAATCCCATCCCTCGCACTACTTGATCATCAGGCTGAAACCAAGCCGCCTGTTTTTATTTATGCGATCATTGATTGGATTAAAATGCGGGCTAATATGTTATATCCTTGGTTTCAAAGTTAACATTGCAATAAGTTTACAGGAATAACACAGTTCAGTTTGATACCTGATCTTAAAAGTAAGGAAGCATATTGTGCATAAGTTAAGCTGTGAATACTTAAACATCATGCTTATCTCCTTTATTTTCACTAATACTATTGAGATTTGTCTCCAGCCATTTCCTGTCATCTGTACTTTTTATTTTTTTTGCAAATTCTTTTGCAATTCTAAAGTTTTTTTCAAATTCATTGAAGTCACCTTCTATATAATATGCCCTGGCTAATGCTTCATAAGCAAATCCAAAATCGAAATCATTCAGATTGCCAATCTTACAAAATTCCAGGCATCTTCTCCCGTGATATATAGCAGATTCAGGCATTGAGAGAATAGAATATACCCTTGAAATAATCCAGTGACCTCTTGAAAATTCAAGATTATCGCCTGCATATCTCCAGTGGAATAATGATGCTTGAGCTTCGCTAATCATAATTTCATCCTCATAGGGCGTTCTGGTTTTTTCCATCAGGTTCCAGGTGTGATTGAACAGCGCAGATGCAATTTTTCTGTGAGATTCCTGATCCATCCCAAATTTGTCATCATTCATACAATATCATCAGGATTATGTAATTAAATTCTTTCGTAAGAAACCCTATGTGCGATATAATTCGGATTTAAAATCTGAAAATAAAATGGCCAAGCCCCATGACCTGTAGGCATAAAAATAGCAAAAAACAATCTGGAGGCTGGTCACAATCCATTAACTCTATAATATCTAATCATGAGGATTTCCATGGGACAGCATAGGAAAACTGAATGAATTTTTAGAGGAAGATAGAATAATCCAAAATGTTGAGAATAAAAGCAATTCTTGAGTGATAGAATCCAACCACCATCTGAAAGGTGATCCACTGGCACAAAGGTAATTGTGCCGTATATCTCACTATGCAGGAATCAATAGCTGATTAGAAAAACTGGAATGTTTATAAAAGAGAAATAAGGTTATTTTAAGGAATGATTAACCCATTCATGGTTGAAGAAGAAATATATGATGAATTAAGGAACAATGTCAGGGAATTTGTTCAGCGTGAAGTTGAACCCATAGCAAAGAAGATGGACCTGGAGGATTATTTTCCAGAAAAGGTCTTCAGGAATATGGGAAAAATGGGTTATCTGGGCATTACTGTAGGTGAGGAGTTTGGAGGTGCAAACCTGGGATATCTTGGACAGGCAATTATAGAGGAAGAAGTAGGTTATTCATCTCCTTCACTGGCTTTGAGCTATGGAGCTCACAGTAATCTCACACTTGATAATCTGTACCGGAATGGGAATGATGAACAGAAAGAATCTTATGTGCCAAAACTGGTATCAGGCGATTGGATCGGTTCACTTGGCCTGACTGAACCAGAATCTGGCTCTGATGCATTGAACATGAAAACAAGCGCTCAAAGAGAAGGAGACAGTTATATAATTAATGGCTCCAAAACATACATAACAAATGCACCTTACGCAGATCTGTTCCTAACCTACTGCAGGACAGGAAAGGAACATTCCGCCTTCATTATTCTTGCAACAGATGATGGTTTCTCAAAAGGAAAAAAGTTTGATAAGATGGGAATGCGGGGATCACCAACTGGTGAAATATATTTCCAGGATCTGAAAGTCTCTGAAAAGAGACTCATTGGAAAGGAAAATCATGGTAAACACATAATACTGGGCGGATTAAATTCAGAAAGGGCTATCCTGTCATTCATATTCGTAGGACTTGCGAGGAGATCGCTGGAGGAGGCTATAAAATACTCAGTGGAAAGGAAACAATTTGGCGAATCACTGTATAAATTCGAAATGATACAGGACAAGCTGGCAACAATGTATACCCAATACAGGGCTGCAAAATTACTGGCTTATGAAACCCTGGAGCATCTTGATAAGAACAGGATGGATGTGAAGAATGCCGCAGCTTCAATTCTTTATTCTGCACAGGTTTCCGAGTATATATCACGGGAGTGTATCCAGATTTTCGGGGGAGCAGGATATATGCACGATACTGGTATCGACAGACTAAACAGGGATGCAATACTGGGGCAGATAGGAGCAGGAACTACAGAAATAAGAAAAAAGCTCATATCGGGGGCACTGATAAAGGATTTCCGGGAAGGAAGGAAAATTGATTGAATTATGTTATGTATAAAATGTGGAACTCGAGAAGCCATATACAAGGGGCTCTGTGAAGACTGTATATGGGAAACACTTGTGATTGAAAAACCAGGTTCAATAACGTTCACGAGCTGTCCAAAATGTGGTGCTGTGAAGGTGGGTAACTACTGGGCTCATCACGATGCACAGGAAAGATGGGCAAAGAAGGTGTACGAACTTTTCAGCGTAAATGAACCATTTAAGATTGAATCGTTCGGCCCTATAGAACTGAACAAGATCGAGGATACAGCCTACATCAGGATAAGAATTAAAAGAGATGATGCTGAAGAGAAGGAGTTTCTACTTGAAATTCCATACAGGAAAGAGTCAATCAGCTGTCCAACGTGTAATAAGGTAACCGGATCATATTATGAATCCAAGGTTCAACTCAGGGGATTCTCAGAGAAAATGAGTCCGGAGATAGATACAATTCACCAGGAACTTCTCAGGATGGTGGAGAGCAACCAGAAGAAAGATCCTGAATCATTCGTCTCAAAGTCAGTTCAATTGAAGGAAGGTATTGATATATATCTTGGCAAGAAGAAGGATGGGGACACCTTTGCCAGGGAAATACAGTCCAAAACAATATGCAACGTTGTGGTCTCAAGTTCACTGGCTGGAATCAAGGATGGCAAACAGTTTTTCAGGTTCACTTACATGATCAGGATACTGGATATCGAACCCGGTTCTCTGATATTTTTTGATAACATAAAATATATTTACCAGGGAAAGAGGCCGGGGGGCATATATGTGACAGATCTGAAAAATGGAAAGACAACTCTTATCAACAAGAGGCTCATAGATTTTGATAAACTAAAGGAAACTGGAGAAAAAGCGTCACGGGAAAGGTTCATTGTATTGCATAGGACAGAAAATGAAACGAACCTGATGAATGAGAGGACGTATATTCAGATAACCCTGAAGAGGGTTATAAAGGAAGATCAGGTAGAACTGTTCTTCTACGAAGACAACTATTATGAAATTTTAGGTGATATTTGATGTTTGTAAGAGCGGAATGGGAAAATCTGAAGGAAGTGATTGTACACAGGCCAGGAACAGAAATAGATTATGCAATGATCTCACCGAGGGCCTTTCTCTTTGAAAGACCATTCAACAAGACAAAAGCGTTAAGGGAACATGAGAAACTGGAAGAAATAATGAAGGAGAATGGGGCAAAGGTAACCCAGCTTAGAGAAATTGTTGTGAACAGGTGCAACACAGACAGTAACTTCAGAAAAGCAATGGAAGAAAAGCTAGTAGCCGAAGTTCAGTTTTATGGTGATATTTCCGAGGTTGAAAAGTTGAAGAAGGATTTTCAGAGAAATCTTCCATTCATGGATGCAGATACCCTTTTCAATATATCCATACTGGTACCTTCAATCGATATAACTGTTGATCGGGACAATCATATGTCGTATCCAAAGATATTCTCTAACGTACCTCTGACCAACCTGTATTTCATGAGGGATCAGCAGGCAGTCAGTTCAAATGGTGTCATTCTTGGTAGAATGAAACTGCCCCAGAGAAAGATGGAACCAGAAATTACCGGATTTATAATGGAGAAGATACTTGGAAAGGATCATCTGAAAAGAGTTGTGGAAAATTCGTATTTCGAAGGCGGAGATTACATACCGTGTGGTGATTTTGGTTTAATAGGTACGGGACCGCGTACTGATCTTGCAGGAGCCATATCAGCAATGAATTCTGGCATGATGGCACATGACGAGGTACTTGTTGTGGAAAACCCACGATATCCGTTCATGGTCAACGATCTCCTCAATAACATGCATCTTGACACATATTTCAATATTGCAGGAAATGGGACTGCCATAGGCTCCATGGATCTGGTGAAAGCAGCAAGGGGAAAGTTATATCAGAAGAATGGTGAGGGTTATTCATATGCAGAGGACATAACACTGTACGATTACCTGAAGAATAAAGGATATAACATAATGGATATCTCTCCCATTGAACAGCTATGTTATTCATCCAATTTCCTGACTGTAAAGGACAACAGGATCATATGCATAGACTCATTCTCCGTTCTTAAAAAACTTGAAAGCAACGGTGTCATAACAAAAAAAGTAAAGGAAGAAGCAGGAGCAAAAGAATCAGAACTTAAAAGCGGGACAATGTTCCCATCCACTTCAAAGATGCGGGATTTCGGACTTGACTTCGTAAAGATCAATCTCGAAGAAATAACGGGTGGATATGGTGGTGCCCACTGCATGACATTTACACTTCAGAGGAATTGATCTGCAAGTTAACTCCCATGGCTAACTTTTACAAATTCAAAACATTCTGGAAGAACTTTAATTTTAGGTTGTAATAAATATAAACAAATACGTCATAAAGATTGAAATTTTCATAGTCAATTCATATAGCAAAGGTTAATTAAAAACAAATAAATACTGAGCGTATGTCTACAAAAACCATGATATATATTCTTGTAGGACTTGCTGCATTGCTTCCTGCCGTATGGGGATTTTTCCTCGCTCTCGCTCCAATCTGAGGGTGTGATTTATGGCTGAAGACAAATTCTACAATCAGGTCTATTCAATCAAGGAACAGATCAATTTCAAAGAAAAATTTTCCATAGATATAGGAGATGTTCATGCTATTGTAATTTCAGGTATGGGTGGCTCAGGAGTATCCGGGAGAATATTTTCCGAGGCATTCCAGGAACTTCCCGTAATAGTGGTGGATTCATACAAACTTCCAAAATATGTAGACAGGAACTACTGCTTCATTGCAGTAAGTTATTCTGGTAACACAGAAGAAACACTCAGTACAGTAAGGGAAGCAAAGTCACGGGGAATCACCGTAAATGCCATAACTTCTGGTGGCGAACTTTCCACGATTTGTGACAATCTCATAAAAATACCCTCAGGATTGCAGCCAAGGGAAGCAATAGGGTACCTCTTAATGCCACTTTTAAACACTTTTATCGGGATTAAAGGGGAAGAGAGAAAGAGGATCATTTCAATTCTTGAAAACCTGGAAAAGGAGAGGAGTCCTATCTGGCAACTTGCTCAGAAGATAGTGGATTCAAGGAAGATTCCATACATCCTTTCATGGGAACCTTTCAGCAGTCTCAGTTACAGGTTCAAGACACAATTTAATGAGAACTCAAAGCTTTTCGCCCTGAATCATAACCTGTCTGAACAGAATCATAATGAACTCGTTCCGCAGCTTGTAAACAGTGGAATGGCTGAAAAATTTATCTTCCTTGCTATTGAAGGTGATTCCAGTTCAAGATGCAAGGTGCGGCTTGATATAATGGAAAGTAAATTCTCATCTGAAATCATAAAGATAAAGCCAAAAGGTGAGACTTACCTGGAGAAGCTGTTCTATATCCTGCATTATATTGACATCCTGACAGTGGAAGTAAGTTTGAGATTATCCTTTGATCCAGAGGATGTGAAGGTACTGGAAAACCTCAAGGCTGAACTTTCCAGAATTAAATAATATCAAGATTCCCAGTTGGAAGGACCCTCATGATTTCCTCAGTATCTGTTTCTAGTTTTTTTGCGATTTCCTGGGCTGCCTTATCCCTTTTTCGGCTTCCCGGAATGATGGTGACACAATCCGAATCATTTTCCCGGAATGGATAGATCATTGCAATCCTGGCTTCCCTGTAGTCGATCATCCTTATGCTGAGTTTAAGTGGGAGGTTAAAGAGATAGTTCCTCTTTCCCCTGACAATCCATGAACCTTTTCTAACGTACTGTCCTGATTCTGGCGTCTTGCTCACCTGCAATGGGCTGACCCAGTAGGCTGACCCTGACGTCAGACCATTCTGCCACGCCCTCGAAAATGAAACAGCGAATATGGCTGCTTCCCGGATTTCGTCCTCTGTTATTTCTGCATTATCCTCATTCCTGATTACCGTACTGGGTGCGCCGTACATATCCGCGTGAATATAGAGGTCTTTCTCACCCATATGCTTTTTCACCACCTTCTCGTTTGTATCAGTATTCTTCCCGGAGATGACAAGATGATTGGCAGGGGTGAAAAACCAGTGGTATGTCTCAAACCAGAATCTGGGCCTTTCCTTCTTCTTCCTGACCTGTTGCTCCTGTATTCCCTTTATGGAATTCTCCATTGCAACCTTTGCACCCTCTATTCTTTCAAGGTAATCTTTTGACGTATCAAAATAATAGGTCATGTTCTCTCCAACACTCTTGTCGTAGAATAATTTGAATGTCCTGTCTTCAAAGATTATTTCCGCGCTCTTTTCTGCCTTATTCTTTGACTTCACCTCTATGACAAAACCATCAAAGGACAGCTTCTCCTGATCAGAATTCTTAAGGTGTTCAAGAACCTTCTTCATAGTCTGAAAGTGAGAGGAGATCATGACACCTGACTCCCTGCTCTCTTCAGAGGCTTTCTTGTATTCCTCGATGGTTTTTTCCTGATTCTCCACAATTCTCTTTATTCTCAAATTCTCTGGAGTGTCATTTATCTCAGTCTCCATCATAATCTGAAGTGCATCGTTGAAATCTTCCACAACCCTATCAGGCTCCCTGTTCAGGAAGGTCAATCTCATGGGGCTTACAAGTTGCTCTTCTTCATAGAAATATCCCTTGTTTTCCTCAGTCTCACGGAGGCACTCATTCAGTTTTTCTTCAATCTGGTCGATCATTTCGGTGCACTCAACCGCACTCAGGTTCTTATCAATCCCAGCTCTCTTCAGGACTTCTTCAGATAATTCACCACCAAGGTTGAACCTCGTCGCCATCGTTTGAACAATTGACGCCTTGCTCTTTTCCAGTATATCAGTCTTATTTTTGGCCGTTAACGATAGTGGGTCAACCAGGGACGGAGGAATGTATTTTTCACCCTTGATTATTTTTCTGTTTTTCCATTCCCTTGGATTCAGGGCATATTCAATGATGTCGTCCTGAAGCGTTATCAGATTCCCATCCCTGAAAAGTTCCATCACGAATGATGAACCGTTGTAAAAATCAACTCTTACAACCCTGTCAAAATTTATCTGGTAGATTGCCTTAATTTTCTTGTCTGTGAATTTCTTTCTCAGGAACATTGCCAGATTTCCGGCATCCTGGCCTCTCTCCGCATCCATTAGACAAATTCCCTTCTTCACATCAATATAGAACGAGCCCTTTTTCAGGGTGGGACTGTGAACCTGGAAAATGAACTTTCCACCACCAAGATCATATATCTTCTTTATGAAGCTGTCCTGAAGATCCTTTCTTTTATTGTTAACAAATGCATAGATATCAACAGAGCTTTCCTTATCTTTCACAGTTCTATATGTCAGATTGCCTATAAAATTTAAAGAAAGAAATACTGTGGATTAAAGGATAGGAAAACTGGCATCAACCAACATGAATTAGAAGAGAAATAACGTCTTTCCTGATATTAAAGGAAGGAATAACACAGAATCATATTAAAATGGCAAGAGTATAAATGAATTATGGAAATAACGACTTAATTTAAAGGGGTTGGATAAATTGGAAGCGATAGACGAAAAAATACAGAATCTTCAGAACCAGGTTGATTACGAAAAGATGATGCCCATATCCAACTGTGCAAATCTTGCCAGGATGGAAATAGAACTTGCCACACTGTATAACAAAAAAGGTGATAAGGAGAAAGCCAACCAGCTGCTTGAAGATGCAAAAAATGCATTAACGGATCCTATGTGTCCGGAATCCAGAGAGAAAAGAAGAGTTCTCAACCAGCTTTCCTTCATAATGGGTGGGCCAACGGGAGCCGCCCTCCAGAATCCATACATGCAGGGTCGAATGTCTATCCCCATATATATCAGATTCATGGGGCTCATAATTCTGATGCTTGGATATGGGTCACTGTACCTTCTAGGTTATCTTGGGTATCTTACAAGTGATACCCTGTTTAATATTCTGATCTTTGTCGTATTCATTGTGAGCCTGGTAGCCGGAAGTGTAATCCAGAGGATGTATATCAAGAGGATCAGGTCCAGGTAAGATTTTCCTGTATAGCACGATTTTGTTAATCTTGTATATCTTCCAATAGTGTTATTAAAGGAATAATGACAAGATTATATTTTTTAACCTATAATCAATACACATAACATGGCCAATATTTTGATCACCGGCTCTCTGGGACAGGTAGGTTCTGAATTAATTGATTATCTCATGGCGAGCTATGGGGGAACCATATACGCAACTGATATACAGAAGGAACCAAAGATTAAGGAAAACAGCAGGATCAACTACGAAATTCTTGATGTGAGAGATAGGGAAGCAGTGGATAACATACTTATGGAAAGAAAAATAGACGAGGTCTACCATCTGGCATCAATCCTGTCAGCAACTGGAGAAAAGGATCCATATCTGGCTTACAATGTAAATCTGACAGGGACCGTCAATATATTGAATGCGTGTGTTACAAGAAGCGTAAAGAAGGTATTCATTCCTTCAACAATTGGTGTATATGGTCCAGAGGTACAGAAAATTGATGCACCAATCAGGCATGATTCCGTACCCACAACCATGTATGGGATAACAAAATTTACATCTGAAATGCTGTTCCAGTATTATTTCAACAAATACAACCTTGATGTCAGGAGCCTGAGATACCCGGGACTGCTTAGTTATAAGGTAGCACCAACTGCTGGAACAACCGATTATGCGGTTGACATGATAAAACACGCAGCCCAGGGGAATTCTTATGAATGCTACCTGAAGGAGGAAACTAAACTGCCCATGCTCTATATGCCAGATGCAATGAAGGCAACACTTCACCTGATGACTTCTCCAGAGGAGAGCATTAAGATAAGAACAGCCTATAATGTGATGGCATATAGCTTCTCACCAAAGGAACTGGAAGAGGCAGTGAGGGAGCTAAACCCAGACTTCAGGGTAAAATACAATCCTGATTTCAGGCAGAAAATAGCAGATTCATGGCCGTGGTCTATTGATACAAAAGATGCTGTGAAAGACTGGGACTTCAAGCCAGAATACGACCTGAAGGCCACTGTTTCTGACATGTTTAAAAATTTCAGGAATCAGTCAATCTGATTGAGGTCAACTTCTACAACACATTTGTTTCCCCCATCAGAGAACTTTTCAACCAGGGTGAAATTATTCTCTCCTGATCTTTGAATTATGTCCTTTCCAAGGACATCGCATATTACCTTTCCATTGTTCTTTGCCATCTCATAGAAGATACAGTTATGCCTTATGATCCTTACAGTCTCTCCGTCAACTTCCATTTTTGCATAGTATCCAAGCTTATTCAGTGCATTCACAAAGCTCTGGAGCCTCTGAATTTTCTTCTCCCTCCCATCCAGAGCACCTTCTGAATTCTTGAAACCAGCTTTCTCCATCAATCTGTCTGCAACATGGCCGAGAAGAAGATTCAATTTCATCTCACCGAATTCAGTTCTGAATTCATCGAGGAAGGTAGCCATGAGCTCTGAATATTTTTTTGGGAACAGTTCCATGCCAGACTGGCTGATTTCATAATATTTAGAAGGTCTTCCGGTACCTTCCTTCTTGAAGAATGGCTTTACATAGCCCATTTTTTCCAGGGTGTCCATATGCTCTTTTACGGCAGTCTTGTTCATGTCCAGTGTATCTGCAAGATAAGCCATGCTTTTCTCCCCATTTTCAAGAAGCATAAGGATACTTGTCTTTACCTTTCCAAGGAGAGGACTTACTGCAAGTTCGTTTTCCATGAGTATAGTAGTGAAATTACTTATATTAAGTTTATTGACTTTAAACATAAGTAAGTGTTTAAATAGGTTAAACCAATTTAGTATTATGGTTGAGCTGAAAATTAGCAATCTCTCCGCCAGTGTGGAGGGAAAGAAGATCCTGAAAGGGGTTGATATCGATGTTAAAGGAGGAGAAATCCACGCACTGATGGGACCTAATGGAGCCGGTAAAAGTACATTGGGAAACGTTCTCATAGGCCATCCGAACTACGTCATTGATGGTGGATCAATTATACTGGACGGTAAAGATCTTACAGATAAGACGCCAGAAGAGAGGGCGAGGGCTGGACTGTTTCTTGCATTCCAGAGCCCGATCTCCATACCGGGTGTCAAGATTTCATCCTTCCTGCGAACTGCATACAAGCAGCTTCATCCAGAAGATAAGGTAACGGTCACAGAATTTTTCAACAGGGTAAAGGAACACCTGAAGTTTGTTGGACTGGATGAATCTTTCATGTCAAGGTCTGTTAACGATGGATTCTCCGGCGGTGAAAGAAAGAGATTCGAAATACTCCAGATGGCGATCCTTAAGCCAAAGATAGTGGTACTTGATGAAATAGACTCTGGACTTGATGTTGATGCACTGAGGCTTGTTGCAGAGGAGATAATAAAATATCACAGCAAAGAAGTGGGGTTCCTTATTATCACGCACTACCAGAGGATTCTCAAGAATATCGACCCGGATTTCGTTCACATAATGGTTGACGGAAAAGTAGTCAGGAATGGAGACAAGAATCTTGCTCTGAAGATAGAGGAAGAAGGATACGATTGGATAAAGGAGTGATAAAAATGGAAGTTGAATTAACAAAGGAAGAAGAAATAGAAAGATTAGTAGAAAGCCTGAAGGGTTCCAAAGCATCGGACTGGGAATTTCATGACAAATTCAGTCCTATATATTCTACGGGAAAGGGTCTGAATAAAGCTGTAGTAGAGGAGATTTCAGAGATAAAGAAGGAACCGGACTGGATGAGAAGGATGAGATTGAAGGCACTGGAAATATTCCAGTCCAAGCCCATGCCAACATGGGGACCAGACCTGTCAGGAATAGACTGGGAAAACACCACATACTACAACAGGCCAGATGAGAGAACATCCCAGAACTGGGATGATGTGCCAGATCAGATAAAGGATACATTCCAGAAACTTGGCATACCTGAAATGGAGCAGAAATATCTTGCAGGATCAGTTGCCCAGTATGAGAGTGAAGGTGTTTATCACTCACTGAAAAAGGTATGGGAAGACAAGGGTGTGGTTTTCATGGATCTTGACTCAGCGGTTAAGAATCATCCCGATCTTGTCAAGGATTATTTCTGCAAGGCGGTACCTTTCACTGATAACAAGTTTGCAGCACTCAATGGTGCAGTATGGAGTGGAGGTTCATTCCTGTATGTGCCAAAGGGAGTTCACATTGATATGCCACTGCAGACATACTTCAGGATGAACAATGAAAGCACAGGGCAGTTTGAGCATACAATAGTTGTAGGAGATGAGGGCTCCAAGGTACATTACATCGAGGGATGCACAGCACCAAGATGGGACAAGGATTCACTTCACAGCGCAATTGTTGAAATATATGCACAGAGAGATTCAGATGTAAGATACACAAGTGTCCAGAACTGGTCAAAAAGCGTGTACAATATGCCAACAAAAAGGGCATGGGTAGATGAAAGGGCAAAGATGGAATGGGTTGGTGGATCGCTTGGATCAAAGATAACAATGATATATCCATCCTCCTACCTAAGAGGGCCATATGCATCCACATCGAACCTGAATATCTCCCTTGCCGGTGCAGGTACAATAAAGGATACAGGCGCAAAAGCAATACATCTTGCACCTCACACAACATCGAAAATAATTGCGAAGAGCATAAGCATTGAGGATGGAAAGGCCATATACAGAGGCCTTCTTAGAATGAACAAGGGAGCAATTGATTCAAAAAGCAAGGTACAGTGTGATGCTCTCCTGATCAACGATGATTCCCAGTCTCTGACATTCCCGCACGATGAGATATATGAACCAACAGCAACATTCTCCCACGAGGCAAGTGTAGGAAAGATAGGAACAGAAGAACTGACCTATCTTAGATCAAGGGGACTTTCTGAGGATGAGGCAAGCTCAATGATTGTTCTCGGTTTCCTGGACGATGTAATGAAGGAGATCCCGATGGAATTTGCCATTGAGATGAACAGACTCGTCAAGCTTGAAATGAACAAACTAGGAGCAGTAGGATGATCTTCCATGGAACAGTTTTCTGATCTTTTAAAAACAAGACTGAAAGATCCTGCCTACGATTTCAGGCAGGATTCATTCCTGAACTACCTGAAGACACCGAGAAGATCATATAAGGAAAGTCCAACAGTCAAGGACTATATGGATATTACTGAAAAGGATCTTGAGAAAATGGCAACTGGACTGTACCGGCCACTTAAAACAGCAATAGAGAGAAAGGAATCTGATGTATTGATCGGTAATGGCAGGATCCTTGCTAAAAAGGAACAGGCAGGGATCAAGATAAGTAATATTACGGAAGTACTCAGCCAGCTTCCTCGGATTGTCTGGGAGAAGAAGGGAAAGGAAAGGGAAGAATTCCTGATTAATGCATCATGGAGTGGAGGTTATTTCATAGAGGTAGGAAGGGAAAAGAATGTTAAACTTACCATCGACGCCTTCAATGACGGCAATGACTCAGGGTCAGAGAAGAACATCATATTCATAGGGAAATTCTCAAAGGTGAACCTAGTTGAATCAAGATATACGGACGGAGAAGCATCGGGTAACCCAACACAGGGAAAAGTTACATACATATTCCTTGACGAGGGTGCATCCCTTGAATATAACTATCTTCAGGATAAGAACACAGCAGTGAATGATATAACATTCATACGAACATTCCAGGAAAAGTCTTCCAACTTCAAGATATTCCACGTGAATCATGGTTCAGGAAAATTACTATTTGTCAATGAATCAACACAGGAAGGCGATGAATCTGATTACAGGGTATTTGGAGCTAGCTTCAGCAATGGACATCAGTCCATAGATATAAGGGACAGCAGCTTCCAGATCGGAAAGAGTACTGCCGCAGATATTAAGGTCAGGGGAGTGGTCAAGGGTTCAAGTTCAACAATTCACAGGGGTAATATAGACATTGAATTACCAAGTATTCTCTCCACAGGATTCTATGATTCAAAGATACTCTTACTTTCAAAGGAAGGTTATGCAAACTCAAAACCCGGACTGATTATCAGGAACAATAACACGAGATCAAAGCATGGTTCCGCCATAAGCAGTGTGGACAAAGAACAGATCCTGTACCTGGAAAGCAGGGGAATTGATGAGAAAACAGCCACGACTCTCATAACTGGAGGTTTCATTGAATCCATCATAGAGAAATCCAACAACAGGAAATTCATCGAAACGGTACAGGAATATTCAAAGGATATAAATTTTTAAAACACATACATTATTTAACAGGGCGACTTATTTGATCAATGTTGAAGAAATCAGAAAGGATTTTCCAATTTTCAGAAGATTTGAGAGGGATGGAATAATATATCTTGACAACGCTGCAACGACACAGAAACCAAAAGCTGTTATAGATTCCATAGTGGATTTTTATGAGAATCATAATTCTAATGTTCATAGGGGTGTTTACAGGGTAGGAGAAGAGGCGACAGATCTGTATAACAAATCAAGGGAGAACGTTGCTAAATTCATAGGTGCATCAGCAAACAATATAGTTTTTGTGAGGAATGCGACAGAAGGACTAAACCTTGCAGCATCAGGGCTAACTTCCAAGCTAAATGAGGGTGACGAGGTGCTCATTTCAAGAATGGAGCATCATTCAAACATAGTTCCATGGCAGATACAGTCTGCAAACAGGAAAGTAAGATTGAAATTCATAGAGAATGGTGAGAAGGACAGGATCGACTGGAAGATGGTGGAGGAACACATAAGCGAAAGGACAAAAATTGTCTCGCTTACGCATTGTTCAAACATTCTCGGGACGTTCAATGACCTCAATGACATGGGCAGACATCTTCACAATATGGGAATAAAGTTCGTAGTTGACGGTGCACAGAGCGTTCCGCACATGCCTGTTGACGTGAATAAACTACAGTGTGATCTGATGGCATTTTCCGGGCACAAGATGCTCGGTCCCTCAGGTATAGGATGCCTTTACGGAACAGAGGAAATACTCAATGAAATGCCACCATACATGGGAGGTGGAGAGATGATTAAAGAGGTGTATGAAGATCATTTCGTTCCTGCAGATGTGCCAGAGAAATTTGAGGCGGGCACACCAAACATAGAAGGAGCGATAGGTCTTTCTGCAGCAGCTGATTATTTGAGGAGACTGGGAATGGAAAATATTCGTGAACATGAAAGAGACATCATTTCATATGTCCTGAAGAGGGAGGACGAAATGAATATGGATGACCTCATAAGTTATGGTCCCAGAGATCCAGATATCAAGGCTGGAATATTCACATTCAATATACAGAAGAAGGTTCCAGGTGACAGGCCCTTTGGAAACGAGGTGCATCCACATGATATCTCCCACATGGCTGACAGGATTGAGGGTGTGGAACTCAGATCAGGTCACCACTGTGCCATGCCCATGACAGTCGCACTCGGAGTATATGCAACAGCAAGGGCCTCCTTCTACATATACAATGACAGGAAGGACGTGGATCACCTTTTTGATTCCATAGAAAAAATAGAAAAGAGGATGATTGTAAGATGAGTGATGATATAGTTTACAGCGCAATAATAGATGAGCACTATCAGGAGCCAAGAAATTTCGGCAAGATCGAGAATCCAGATGAACAGATAATGGAAACAAATCCCACGTGTGGTGACACCATTGCCATGTATGTGAAGATCGGTGATGGCAGGATCAAGGACATAAAATATGTTGCAAAAGGCTGTCTTATCAGCGTGGCTGCAGCGTCCATTCTTTCAGAGAATGTGGAGGGAAAGAGCGTTGAAAGTGTTATGGACATGAAAAAAACTGATGTCCTTGGTAATCTTGGATTGACCCTTGGACCTGCAAGAGAAAAATGTGCACTTCTGTCATACGATGCCCTGATCAAAATGATAAAGGATTACAGGAGCAGGAATCCTCAGTAAGCACTGTTTTCAACAACTGATTCTCCGCCAACCTTGCTGACATGCAGTGAAATGTCTGCAGCAGTTTCAAGTTCGGTGTGATGTGTTATTATTACTATCTGCGGGAATATGCCCTCATCGCTCAGATCCTTCATGGCATACTGGAGTATTTCGCGGAGATCATTACGTCTCTCCTCATCCAGGTAAATTGTAGGTTCATCCATCATTATTGTGCTTATGTTCCTGCCTAGATATTTGGCTATGGCAAGCCTCATAGCAATGGAAACTGATGTCTTTTCCCCACCGCTAAGCTGGGTTATGTTCTTGATTTGCCCATACTGCATTATATCAACATCCAGATCATCAGAAATCCTAATGTCCTCTATGTTCAGATTGAATCTTGATATAAGGTTCCTGGTTATGGAGTTTATAGACTCCAGGGCCATCTGCCTTATCAGCTGCGGGATACCGTCCCTGTTGAAAGCTTTTTTAACAAGAACAAGAAAATCATTGATCTTCTTAATTCTGCCAATTTCATCCAGTTCCTGCCTCAACTTATCCGTACTTTTTTCAAGATCCTTAAGGGATGTTTCCAGGGATGATTTCTGTCCTGTAAGATAGACCTTTCTTTCCATAAGTTCACTGTATCTGGCATTTATTTCTGACAGCTCCCTTTCTACGCCCCCAAATTTTCTGATTTCATCAGTCAGTCTTTCTGTATCTTTTTTCATATTTTCAATGGATTCATTGAGGGAAACAAGCCTTGTACCTGCCCTTTTCAACTCATCCTCCTTTTCAGCATAGGATTCTATCTCTTTTCTTGTATCGGCAATTCTTTTCCTTAACTGCTCAAAGTCCTGTGATCTTTTACCTTCCTTCCACAGCAGGAAAGATTTTTCATTGGCTCTATCAACCCGTTCAAGATTTTCAATCTTCTTTTTCATTGCTTCAATATTTTCAGGTATTTTCTGTTCCTTGAGAAGATCCACCGTTCCGCGCAATTTCTGGAGTTCATTATCTATTTCCTTGAATTCTTTCCTGAGACTCTCATGATCATGCAGGAAAGAAGTGATTTCCTCATATCTTGTATGTGATTCTTTCATGGTGCTAAGTTCAATTAACATTGAATTCAGGTCTTTTTCATTCCTGGCAATATTCTCCATTATCCGGTAATAAGTTTTCACTGAATTGGAGGAAAGTGAATCAATACTCTTCTTTATGTTATCGATCTTTCTTGTAAGTGCTCCCAGCATACTTTCATTAGATTCTATATCCAATCTAGACTTCTCAATCTGGTTTCTGTATTCTTCCATCACCCTTGACCTGTGCTCGTGGGTGAGTTCCTGACCACAAAGGGGGCACTCCCCTGCATCTTGCAGTTCCTCAATCTTGATGCCTAATCTCTTTATTTCATCATTGAGTCTTGCGATTTCGGTTCTGCAGGAACCAATTCTCGAGACCTGTTCATTTTCTTCAGATCTCAGCTTCATGATTTCGCGGTCAGTATCATCAGATGACATCTTTCCTGACACTATCATCTCTGGAATGCTCTTTCGTATCTCTTCCAGCTTATTTTTATCATTATCGACTTCTGACTGTTTTTTCTTTATCTCCTTCTCAACTGTAATATATTTATAATTTTCCTCTGAAACCAGTTCTTTTTCCTTCTCCTTCTTCTCCATATCATCTATCTTCAATTTCATTTCATTATATTTACTATATAATTGTTGTATATTACTCTCTGAGGTTCTAAGGCTCTGGAGATTTCTTTCCAGCTGCACCACCTGAGTTTTAATATCTTCTATCTGCCTATGATTCTGTTCAATAAGGGCTATCTTATCTCCATTTAGGTACAGTTCACTGTTTTCCAGTTCAGTTAGTGTTTTCCTCAGTGAACCAAGATTTTTCAGTGAATCGCCTACTTCCCTGATCACTTTCTCCACATCGTTCCTTTCCCTCACTGCACTCAACATGTAATCCGTTTGTGATTTCAGGGTGCCATTGAGCTCAACAAATTTCAGGTGCCTCCCGTTTATTTCTTTCATTAGAGCATCTGTTTGCTTCATATCCTGATCGTTTTTCTTTTCATCCCGTTCCACTTTTTCAAGCTCTTCCCTCTTTCTGCCTATCTCTTCTTCGGAATTCCTCAATCCATCCGTGATAAATTCAAACTGGCCGATCTTTGCTGACATATCCTTCACGATTCTGTCAACTTCATTGAATGCCCTGTCATAATTCTTCAAACCTATAATTTCATTGAAGACATCCTTCCTTTCTGCAGGAGTTTCCTTAACCAGGGAGTCTATCTGCCCCTGATCAACATATATTGAATTTATGAATGCACTTTTTGAAATACCCATGATGTTCTGAATTTCAGCAGAAACAGCACCTGCACCTTCTGCCAATTTCTGGCCATCCATGTGCAAGGTTGCGTTTCTGGTCGTTTCCCTGTCCTTCTTATTCTCTATCTGCCTAGATACCTCATACTCATGAGAGCCTATCCTGAACCTGACCTGTATGCTTGCCATTGTTGAATTATATGAAACAACCCTTTTTCTCTCGCTCTCCCCCTGGCCAAAGAATGCAACTTTTATGGCCTCAAATATGGATGATTTGCCAGAACCGTTCTGTCCCAGTATGATGTTTATACCTGTGCCCAGGTATATGTCACTGTTCCTGTGGGAGAGGAAATTCTCCATCTTAACATTCTCAATTATCATTCAATATCTCCTCACAGATCTTTAGTATGTCTTCGTCACTGTGTTTTCCATCCTTTATCAAATTGTATATAGAAAGTGCCATGTTGCCTTTCTTCTCATCGGCAAAATACTTGGTGAATATGGAACCTATACTTTCCTCAAATGATGGTGACATTTCCACTGCTTCTGCATTTTCCTCTATTATGGGTTGCCTTATTATGAATTTCTCCCTGTATTCACCCAGTTTTTTTCTCATGTATTCTACATTTGGCTTGCCATGGATATGCATGGTGATCACTGGTTTCTTTTCATATTCCTCCCTGTTCAGCCCGTCAAGTTTCTCAAGGCATTCATCCAGAGTTCCAGTGAGGTCCCGCTGGACCCTGACGCTCCTCAGGATCACCCTTTCCATTTCAGTTTCATCACCATCAGTATCAACTATATTCACTCCCTTTCCCTGTCTCGTCAATCCAGATATTTCATTGGTGCTCTTCACTTCAGTTGAACCAGCATAACAGAAAAGGGATCTGCCATACTTCTTCTTTATGAACTGGTGGATATGGCCGAATGCCAGGTAGTTGTAGTTTACAGGAAGGTCTTCCTCTCTTGCCTCTGAGCTTTCAGGTGGAAATAAAGGGGATATTGCCTGGTGCGACATGAAGACAGATATCTTGTGGTCCGATGCCTCCCTGCTTGCCCTGTCATATTCTTCCTTCAACTGGTCCCTCTTGAACAGCTTCATATTGCTGACGCCTCCTATGAACACTTCCTCACCACCCTTCCTGAATAATGTGCTTTCAAAGCCTTCAAGTCCCAGTATTCTGAGGCCAAAGAGATCGAAGAGGATATGTGACGGATTATCCCTTACCTTTGGCCTGTCATGATCACCTGCTATTGAGAATACGGGTATGTTATTCTTCTGTAAAAGCATCATCGATTCCTCTGCAACCCTCAGTGCCCTGTTGGATGGCCTTGCCGAATCAAAAAGATCACCGGAGTGAACTATGAAATCTACATCCCTGTCTATGCCGATCTGTATGCCCTCTCTGAAGGCGTCATAGAAATCAGATTCCCTTTCAGGGATTCCATACTGTACCGACCCTAGATGGGTGTCAGAAATATGCATGAACCTGACCGTTCAGACCAGCCCCTTTATGAAATCCCTGTTCTTTTCCGGTGATGAAGCTTTTTCCCTTAGTTTTATAGATTCCCTCATCAGTGGCAGTATGTCAATATCACCGCCACCCTCACGTGTTTCCCTTCTTCTTACCTTTATGATCACCGGAAACCTGACGAATTCTCCAACCAGTACTGCCTCTCCCGTATTAAGGGATGGGAGATCATTTATAATTGATTCGCTCACACTCTCGCAGGATTCCTCAATTGCCTTCTGATCCATTGGATTGGTTACACGCAAAATGATCTGGGAATTGCACTGGCTCAGCACATCCTGATCTATTTTTCCCGGCCTCTGGGTGATCACAACAAGAAATGTTCCAAATTTCCTGCCCTCTGCTGCTATCTTCTTGATCAGTACTGGCAATTTTCCCACGGTCTCTCTTCCAACGAAGTTATGCGCTTCCTCTATGAAGAAAAACACGGGGTACTTGAAATTTCCAGAGGTCTTCTGATCATATATCTCATCCAGGACCTTCAGGCAGAAATATGAGATTATGTCCTGATCCAGTCCTGAAAGGTCAAGAATGGAAAGCTGTCCCGGCCTCAGGTAAGATGTAACTGGTGTCGTTACATCTGTGAATATGTCCTTTACTGCCTTTAGCAGGGCGATTCTTCCTGAAATCTTTGACTTGTCCTGCAACGGCATGGATTCATAGGCACGCATGAAATCCTCAAAATTTCCCTTCCCCTTGATATTGGCATATAATCGCCTCACTATTTCCCTCATATTTGTCCACTGCTCATCGATCCTCATTATATTGAACAGGTCATCTTCCTCAAGGTCCTGGAATCTAAGCGAGAAACGTTCTGTCAGTGAATTGAGTTCAGTTCCATACCTGCCTGTACTCATTGGAGTCTTGAATACTTTCGTTATGTCAGCCATGGACTTACTTGCCTTCATCAGAGAATAGTCTGCATGAGGATCAAGCACAACTATGGTAGCACCTGCCTTTGCAAGCTCCTCTATAAGAACTGCAGCTGTGTTGCTTTTTCCTGCACCTGTCTGGGCCATGATTGCCACATGCCTTCTCATTCCATTTATGGAAATTCCAGTCTTTACATTATCGTAATCCGTCAGTGTTCCAAGTTCAAGGTTTCCTTCATCACTGTAACCGAAGAGTGTCTTCATCTCTTCCTCAGTTGATCTCTTTACCGGTGTTCCCGGTCTTATAAGCTCCCTGTTGCTCTTCAGAACCCTTCCATCATCCGTAATTGATCCTACAGTCCTTGCCCTTGCAACATCAACTATCTCCCTGATCTTAGTGCTGTTCAATTTCTTAACTGTCTCAAAATCTATGCCCTGCCCGATGAGATCGCTGAAGGAAAGTAGTTTTTCCACCCTCCCAATAATACTTCTTCCATGCTGTACCACTGTTATGTACTCCCATCTTTTAAGCACTGCGTCTGGGCTGATAACGAACTGAAAATATTCGCTCTCGCTCTGTCCCGTTACGTATCCCATATCAAAATCTGATTCTTGCACGTCTTTCACCCCTGGTCTCAACATTTTCCGATCCAGCCATCTTTATGAACTGCTTCATGATAATATCCTCTGTTTCTTCTCTGTGGAACTTGACCCTCTTATCAGCGAGCGATATCCACAGGTTGTGATTCTTCAAACCTGTATAGCCCCACATAATCCATGAAACTATATCTCTGTGATCTATGACAGAATCCTCTGGTATGATAAAATCAACCTTCATCGGTGTATCATCCATGGATGGAAGAACATGCATTGTATAAAATGATATCTTCTGACCTTTCACTATCTCCTTTTCCACGAATATGGGTTCTGTGAATCCGGGATTCTGCACTATTGACTTGATTAAGAGATGATCAGTTATTGCCTGTTTCCTGATGTTGTCAGGTGCATTGGTATCAGATTCCAGTATGGTTCTCTTCAGGATCATGGTTTCTGAACTCTTGCCTATGAAGATCAGCACTATCCTTTTTTCTTTAATGGCTCTCACGAAGTTCACCAGATTTTCTGTATACAAAGAGTAAATATCAGGAAGATCTGTATCAAATTTTGTTGTCCCCCAGTAAAGCCTGCCGGACAGTGATCCATCCATCAGGCAAACCTGAGCGTCCTTCTCCAGAATTGATCTGGTCGCAGCCAAATGCTCCAGGTTCTCCATTATCCTCTTTATGAGTTCACTTTTCTGCTCCCTGTCCACACGTATCAGATGGAAGGCATCTTCCTCAAGTTCATCTCCATCTATCTGGGAAACAGCCCTTGCAACAACAAGTTTCTGGCCGTTATACAGTTCCCTTGAAAATTCTGAGCCATCCGTTGCACTGAGCCTGAGTTCTGGTTTCTTCTGTTCTGGTAATTCATGAAATAATCTCTGGATCTTATCCCTGAAATAAACGTATGCAGGATCCTCTTCATGCAAAACAAGGCTCCTCCTTATCATGTCCCTGTTATTCTGGAGAAAGGCAGTATATTTTTCAACAAAATCCATGGTCAAATATGGGTTACTGTATTATATCATTTTTCAGTCTTTACTCTTTGGTAATTTTATGAGAGGAGTTTCAGTGCTACCTCTTCCATCAGCTTCGTACCCTTTGAAAGTGCTGACTCATCGATGGTGAACTGAGGAGAATGATTTGCTCCAGGGTTCTTTTCGTTCTTATCAGTCACTCCCAGGAAATAGAATGCCCCTGGAACCTGCTGCACGTAGTATGCAAAATCTTCACCACCCATCTGGGGTTTTGGATGTATTATGTTTTTCTCTCCAACGACTTTCCTGGCAACGCTCTCTATGACCGATATAACCTCCGGGTTATTTATCAACGCAGGGTATCCACGCATAAATTCAAATTCAAATTCAGCGCCATAGGTCTTGCACAGGTTGCTGATCATCTCCCTTAGGAAATTCTCGCTCTTTACCCTTCCCTCCTCAGTGAATGTCCTGACTGTACCCCTGAGTTCTGTATGAGGTGCGATGACATTGTACCGGAATCCGGAGTCCATTGTGCCGAAAGTAATCACTGAGGCTTCAGTTGGATCCAGTATTCTGGAAACTATTGTCTGTGCCTGCACAACCATCATGGCACCAATCATCAGGGTGTCCACACCTGTGTGCGGATAGGCACCATGACCTCCCTTGCTGTGTATCCTGATCCTGAATTCATCTGCATTAGCCATGCATTCCTTCGGGAAGATTGCAACTGTACCGCTGGGAGCTCCAGACATTACATGCTGGCCGACAACGTAATCAACATTCTTGAGGGCACCGGCCTTTATCAGCTCAACAGCTCCACCCGGTGGCATCTCCTCTGCTCTCTGAAAAAGAAGCCTCACGGTTCCATTAAACTGATCCCTCTTCTGGACCAGTGATTTTGCAACACCAAGCAGCATTGCCATGTGAGAGTCATGACCACAGGCATGCATGACTCCATCGTTCCTTGACTTGAATGGTATATCATTTTCTTCCCTGATGGGTAGTGCATCCATATCAGCTCTCAGAGCAACTGTTTTTCCCTCCGAACTCCCCTTTATGTCTGCATACAGGCCACCTTTAGGAACAACATGGGGTCTCAGTCCCATGTCTTCAAGTTCCTCAATTATTCGTCCCTCTGTCTGCTCTTCCTGAAAACTCAACTCTGGAAACTCATGAAACTGTCTCCTCATGGTTATTACATACCTGTCGATAGACAAATCCTCTGCCATGATGGCAAATATATAATTCTGATAATAAAGATTGTCATATGTTATCTACTTAAAACTACAGATATATTGGGACAGGCGTGAATGAAAGTATGAACAGTATAAGAACAAGTATTCCAACTCCAATTTCAAGAGCACCTATGGGAGATGTATCATCAAGGGCAGGTGGATGATTAAGTCCGAGGAACAGGACTAGAATTGCTATCAGCAACCAACCTGTATAGCTCAACCCTAGATAAAACAGGACGAGAATGAAGAAGTAACTCAGATAAATAGCCTTTCTTCCAAGCATCCCCCTTACAATGTGGCCCCCATCCAGCTGGCCAACGGGAAACAGGTTAAGGGCGGTTGCAAATATCCCAACCCATACCGAGATTGTCATTGGGAAGAACGGGGTGGTAACGGGCATTAGCAGGCCGAGAACGTGATAAACCAGCGGGTAATGAAGGAAATAGGGGATGAAATGATGATAAAGCGGCATAGTCTTCTGAAGATAGTTTGCAACAAAAAGTAGTGGGAAAGCAGTCGCAAAACCTGCTATTGGTCCAGCAGCTCCTATATTTGTCATTACCTTCCTGTTTGGGAAAGGGTCTCTTAATGATATAAAAGCACCGAATGTACCAATGGAATACGCTAGCGGGATGAATGGAATGAAGAATGGAAGGGAAGCCCTGACCTTGTAATGTCTTGCCACTATGAAATGGCCAAATTCATGAACACCAAGTATGGTCAGGAGTGGAAGGGTAAAAAATACAAAGCCATAAAGAACAGTTCTCCAGAATACATCTGCCCCTGGTTTTATGAAATCTCCGGTAAAGTAATATCCTGCATACAGGGTGGAAAATATGGTTAGAATAAGCATTATGAGATTTACCTTGTTGGACACAAATTTCCTTTGCTGTCCCATTGAAACCTGAACATAATGCTCATAGCTATTAACCATCTGTGGAATATATCCCATGGATACAAGCTTCTGGCTTAATTCAGCAAATTTCTTTGTAATCATTGGGTTATCCGAGTCCAGAAACATGAACTTAATGGAAAGTGGATTCACCTCTATTTCATAGCTATAAATGTAATTCTTAACTATATCCACTACTTCTCGAACCTTGGGGTTTTCGAGTTCAACATTCTGATCGCTTTCCATGAATAACCTCTTGATCTTTTCCCCGTTCTAACGGGACCCATTCATTTTCCTGGTTCCTCTGACCCCCGGGGAATTTTTCGCCAGCCTCTGATCGGCATTTCATAGCAGGAATTAGATCCTTTACTAGTGCAGAGGCCCATATGGCGAGGCGATTTATTGCCCTGTGTCGTCATATAAACTCATGAGATCATTTATACTAATCTCAGGGCGTGTCAGATATCGAAACATTTTAATTAAGGTTTGTTGATAAGAATTTTAAACAAAAATGGGATTGAAATATGCATTAAACATGTGAGGCTATACGTTTAAGAATGAAACTGGATTTTATAATCATGGTGTTTTAATGGACGAAGATCAGGTAAGAAAACAGGAAGCAACTGTAAGAAATGTTCTGTATAAGAATCTGATGGAATCATACATCCCATTTCCAATGGACAGGAAACTGGCAACTCAGTGGGCAGATCAGATGAATATCCCAAGGGGAGGCAAGGTAATAATTTATACATCATTCATGTACCAGATGGCAACAATGTTCAAGTCATATGAGAAATATATTCCCACTTTCGGGTCGCTGGGGACTTCAAAAATAGTTGCATCAATAGGGGCTAAGCCGATAAAACCAAAGGGAGAGGATGTGGAAAGGGCAAACAGCATACTTAGAAACATATACAGAATGGTTTCAAAAAATGTTGCGAATGTTGGATATCTGTATGAAGATGAACCTTACAGTGGTTCCCTGCTGCTGGAACTGGGGCTTATTGATGAGTTCAAGGAATATGGACTGAAGGTGGAATCATTTTTGAAGCAGAAGGGCGTAGAATCCATAATAACCGTGGATCCTCATACAACCAACACACTGAACAACCTGAAAAGATACATCGGTTTTGATATACCATTCACATCATATCTCAAAATCATAAGGAACGGTAGTGGCAAGGGGTCGTTCGTTCTCCATGACTCATGCCTCTATTCCCGTTTCCTTGATATGTATGACAGCGTGAGGGTACTGCTGAAAGATTCAGGCGTGGAATTGAAGGAAGATCCGGTTGTAACAGGAAAGGGGAGTGGTTTATGTTGCGGTGCACCCATGGGTCCATTGAGTGATCGCCTGAGTAATGAGATGGCAAGGGCCAGGGCAGAAGACCTGAAGAAGGTAAGCGAAAACATACTTGTGGCGTGCCCACTATGTTACGCCAATCTATCAGAGTTTGCAAGCGTGAAGGATATTGCAGAGGTGATAGCATGACCTGGGAACAGACGATCGGTCCAATAGCAAAGGGAAATAATGCAGAAGTTGAAAGGGTCCTGAAGCAGTATCCTTACATAGAGGAAATCACGAAGCATCTCAGGGAACAGAAGATGAAGGTGCTTGACGATCTTGACACATACATAAAAATGACAGTTAAAAGCGTTGAAAGTGTGCGTGGGGAAGTTCATATGGCCAGGGACAAGGAAGAGGCAAGGAAGATCCTTGGAGAACTAACAGGGCAGAACAAGACCATAGTTTTCTCGAAGACAAATGTGGCGTATGAGATCGGACTCAGGGAATATCTGGAAAAGCTAAATAATGAGGTCTGGGAAACCGATCTTGGTGAATTTCTAGTGCAGATATCCAGGAGCTGGCCAGCACACATAGTGGAACCTGCAATCGGGATGACACTCCAGCAGGCATCTGAAGCAGTAAATAAGTACGATAAGACAATAAACAAGAGCTCAAGCATTGAAGAGGTTGTGGCTGGGGTGAGAAAATTCCTGATGTCGAAATATCTCAAGGCCGATATAGGAATAACAGGAGCCAATGCGGTTGCAGCAGATAGTGGCTCCGTAGTTCTTGTTGAAAACGAGGGAAACATCAGGATGGATACTGTAATGCCTCAAACTCATATTGCCATAACAGGTATTGATAAGATAGTTCCAACAATGAGGGATGCCATGGATGAAGCCATTGTCCAGGCCGCATATGCAGGTATATTCCCACCAACATACGTCAATGTTACAACAGGACCCAGTTCAACAGCGGACATTGAGTCACACCGTGTCTCACCCGCCACCGGACCAAAGAATTTTCACCTGATCCTGATTGATGATGGAAGAACTGAGGCAAGCAAGGATCCTGCATTGAAAGAAAGCCTACTGTGCATAAAATGCGGCAGGTGTTATTTCTCATGTCCAACATACAGGGTAATGGGGACAGACTGGGTTTCAAGGGCATCCCCATATAACGGCCCAACTGGAGTCATGTGGAATTACATAACAAATAAGGACCCGTGGCCTGCCAGTTACTGTGTTCATTCCGGTGGGTGTAAGGTTGTATGTCCAATGGAGATAAATATACCTGAAGTAATAAGGGAAATAAGATACCGGGGTTCAAAAGAGCTTAAAAAATGATCTACTTCATAAATATTTCTGGAAATTAACTGAAATTTAGTGAGAGCATATAATTTGGAATCAAAAGACCTGTTTTTAACACTCATTCTTTAATTGGCAAAAAATAATATATCCACCCGACTTCACTTTATTATATGAAAACCAGAGATGAAGCATTATGGGAGCATATTCAGCAGCGAAGAAGTATCTCTTCCAATGATTCTTCAGTAATCTATAATCTGAAAATCGGTTTTGACTTTAACAACGTTCGTATTATAGCGCTCCATTTAGCAAATGTCATCTTCGAGCAGGAAATCAGTAAATGGGTAGTTTTGAATGGAAACAGGATAGAGAAAGTCCCTGGTTACAATATTACCATCATGGTACCAGAACTTGGTGAAAGGAGGGTCAAAGCACTAAATAAAAAATTCTGGAAAGAAATCAGGAAATTAATGATGCACTCCGAACCAGGAAAATTCCTGAAGAATACACTGGTTCAAAACATGAAGTACGCTTCTCCCTTGCCCAACCCTCCCATCAAATATAACATATTGAGACACGAGATGAAAAGCTGGATCAAAAATATGACTTCGGAGCTAGAAAGAAATATTTTGATACAGATGTAGGAAAGACTTTGTGAATATTAGATCTATATTTTATTGAAATTTTGTCCAGGATCATATGATAAATATGATACACCCATGGAACATTCTTTCTGATTTGTGTACTTAATGGTTACGTTAGTTACACAAGTAAAAAAAGGAATCCTCGTACAGTAGGCCTAGCCAGATTAGATTAGAGACGTAATAGAATATCCTAATAGCATATTAAAAATATTTTACATGACTCTCATAGATAAATATGAAGGAATGTTAGAAAGCGAGAAAATAAAGTTACGATTTGAGCATTTAAAGGTAAATGTATATTGACAGCCACCGTTTATAGAAGGACATTAGGTTATTAATGTTAATTAGAGAATACTACCTCTAATATTATTCTGGAAAATATGTAAAAACAGAATTTAGAGACAATTTTATGGATTTTGTTAGGAAATTAGAGGATGAAGGCAAAACAGGTTCATATATTGCTAGATTTAAGGTGGTTTAAGGTATTTGGATAAATTTAATGGCAAAGTTGCGAGGTTTGATATGAATATTGCAAATGAGAATTCAAGCCCAACATTGGAAAATGAAGGGGTTATAGGCAAAATATAATTATTGAATGCCTGCTCCCTTCTGCAATTCATGACAGGGTATCCCGCCAGGGTAAAACCACCATAATTATCCGGCTCTATATATGATAACATTTGTCATATTCATTGACCAGGTAGATTATGCAAGAATAATAAGAGCAGTTCCCATAAGGTCCTGACGTATGACTAAGCTATATTTTGTAAGACATGCAGAGACAAGGATAGATGCAGACGCGGCGCCAGATAGATGGGAACTTACAGATAACGCTTATGGTGCTGTTGTGAAGATGTTTGACGGAATATCTACTGACAGCATTGATTGCATTTATTACAGTCCTCTCAAAAAAGCGTCCCAGACTGCAGACATAATAAGCGATATTTATGGAATTGTAAAGGTGGAACGAGACTGCCTGAAAGAGGTTGAACGGCATTTTCCATATGTTGAGCATGGTACATTCACCCGCTACGTGGACCAATACCTGTCTGGACACGACGATAAAAACTTTGAAAGGTACAATGATGTCAGGGAAAGAATAGTCAGTTGTATGATGGATATACTGAGAGAATCCATGGGAAAATCGGTAATGATTGTTTCACACGGAGTGGTGATCACCGTACTGTACAGGCATCTCATAGGCACGGCATTTGACCCAATCAGCTGGAAAACACTGAAGATGCCTGATCTGTCAGTTATTAATCTTGATACTGGCATGGTTGAGAGAGGATTTTACTCTGGGTATAGAATCAAACCTCTAACAAAGGGAAAACAATAGTCGTATGTGCTGTATTAGGAACGATGTCCTATACTTGACCTGCTCATCCGCAGCAGAGTATTGACCCCGGTTACGCAGGTCATTTTCAGTAGGTGAGTGCAGATGAAGTCTAAAAAACGCCCTAATTGCACAACGTCCCACGGAACTGCGCAGTGCAATAAAGTTTAAATGAATGCTGGGGTATGACAAATAGTACGAAAGGCCTGGTCGGATTTGCTTAATTCCCCAATCCATTCAAGATATTTCAACAAAGTCCCATAACATGATAGTTTTAGTTAGAAGGAAAAGTTTATAGCTACTCTTAGTTATACAACCACCGTGAACAAATACCTATTGGAGTATGATTCCCAGGCGGATGCTGCTTATATACGAATGGTCAAAGGTAAGGTTTCTCGAACTATAGAGTTGGACGAATACACTTTTGTCGATCTTGACAAGGATAACAGAATCTTAGGAATGGAAATTCTTAATTTCTCGAACAACAAGGTCAGCATCAACCAATTGATAACTAAGCAAATTGGGAACGTAGTATCGATGGCCAAATGATTATCAACTATTCCACGCACTCTCTCAAGCGCATACGTGAAAGAGGGCTATCTAAAGAAATAATCGGGAAGGTAATTTCCAATCCAGACAGGCTGGTTGAAATTGGAGAACTGAAGAAGGCTTTAAAGAAATTTGATGACAGCGTCATCGTTGTGGTCTACAAAGATATAAATAATATACCTTTCATAATCACAGCATATAGAACCACAGATACTAAAAGGTACCTGAAATAAATGCGAATCATCATTCTAAAAATATCCATCTTCAAAACAATTTGGGAAAAAATCAAGTAGGTTCGTTGGAATACCCATGGACAAATCACAGTCTATGACTGGTTTCCACGTTTCTTTGTTAGATTCGGCGTGGAACACCCGATCCAGAAAGGCAACGATAAGCATATCGTTAGAATAGAAATATGGGTAGTACGGTACGCCTATATCGTCGGTTCTTACGTTCAATTTTAGCAATTCAAGAAAGCTATCCGTTCGAAAGTCCGGAACATAGATCGGTCTCTGTGACTTTCCTGAATTATTCTACCAAAAAACTTATCAATATGAATAAAAACTCAGAATCGCTGTTGTGTACTGAAAGGGTATGCCAAACCGCATTAAAAAACAAAGGAATTCACTCATAATGGGCCTGGCCGGATTAATACCTAATTGGGTATAGGTTAGTAAGTTTTATTAACAAATTAATGCTTTCCATATATGGTTGGAAAGCACAGGCATTTTGATCTTTTACATGACCAGGACATAAGAAGATGGTATAACAATGTAAAGGAGGGTTCACAGACAACCGCTGATACTAGCATAAGGCGTCTTGGATTATTCTGTGAATTTGTTAAAAAGACTCCTAAGGAGCTGTTGAAACTGGATGATAAGGAAAGGAATGATCTTCTTGTAGATTTCGTAAGTGAGTTCAGGAATCATGATGGCAGGGAAAGGTCAGGTACCTACCTTGAAGCACTGATAAAGCCTGTCAAATCATGGTACCTGTTCAATGGCATACAGATCACGAGGAAGATCAAGATCAAGGGATCAAATTCCAGGCCATCGTTGAAGAATGAAAGAGTGCCAACGCAGGATGAATTGAAGAGCATATTCCTTGCAGGGGATACGAGGGAAAGGCTTGCATGTTCCATCATGGCATTTGCAGGTGTCAGGCCTCAGGTATTGGGCAATTACAGGGGAACAGACGGCCTGAGGATTTCAGATATACCTGATATGGACATCAGGGATGGCATTGTTTCCTTTACAAAGATACCGGTAAGGATTATTATAAGATCAGAACTCAGCAAGAAAGAAAATGAGTATTTCTCATTCATTGGCAATGAAGGTGCAAATTACCTGAAGATATACATTGAAGGGCGGATAAAACAGGGTGAGACAATAAGATCAGAGTCTCCCATCATAACACCGGCAAAACAGGGGATCAGGGCTAATGTGCATTTCATAACAACAACAAACATTGGCGATCTCATAAGGAACACCATCAGAAGATCAGGATTGAGGCAGAGGCCATATGTGCTTAGGAAATACTTTGATACGCAGCTGCTACAGGCAGAATCAAAGACAAACCTGAAGAGGGATTACAGGGTATTCTGGATGGGCCATACCGGTGATATGGAGCATGAATACACACTCAATCATGGAATTCTTCCAGAAACAGTAATTGAAGACATGAGGGAGCAGTATTCAAAGGCATCAAGATTCCTTGAAACAGAGGATCATGGGTTGAAGGAAGAGGATGTTGCAAAGATCACTTCAGATACCATGAGGGAGACTGCCATCATGATCCTTGAAACTGCATACAGTGTGAAACTGACAGATGAGGAGAAGGAAGAGCTGATGAAACTGGATACTGAGGAATTGCAGAAGAGGCTGAAGGATATATTCAGCAACAGGAAGGCAGAGATCCTTAACAACGGGAACAGGTACAAGACAATACCTGAAGGTGAACTATCTTCATACCTGAACTCAGGATGGGACCTGATCCAGATATATCCAAATGGTGATAAGGCAGTTATAAAGCTTCATGAATGAATTCTAAGGGATGTGTCCAGGTAAATAAAAAAAGAAAATTGTAATGGCAATGGGTTCCTGATTAGCCATTATCTCCCAAAACAAAGGAGAACTAATGAAATTCTAATCAGGAATTTTGATGTAACCATAAGGCTCAAACAATGTTATTAGATCTTGCAATTGAACATAATCACATAACATCCATACCATTGTATTAACTCTGTGTCTAGCCTTCCAATTGGTGCATTTACATGTAAATACATCACCACTTTTCTTTTTCCTATTTGCATCCTGAAATCTAGTGCTTAGTAGATTCTACTAAGTCAAAGTGGCATATTTCCCTGTTTTTATCCCACTGATCATGTAAATTTTTGAAGCTTTTCACCCTCCACTTTTCAGGAAATAATGCAATTTTAATTCAATTATAATGCAAAGGTAATGCAATAATAATACAACAATAATACAAACATGCTACAGAATAATTCAATTATAATGCAAAATAATGCAAGCAATTGTTCATGTATCTTTGTTAATTAAAAGCATTTAAAAAAGTTCATGTAACTGCATCAAGTATAAATTAAAGCACAAAACTTTATATTTAAACACATCCTATATTAATCGAGTGTTATGCCAAAGAGCAAGAAATACAACAAGAAGCAGATGCTTGAACTGTATAAACAGGGAATGAGCTACGAAGAAATTGCAGAAAGAATAAATAGCAACTCTGTACAGAGTGTTAGACACTCCATTGAGAGATGGAACAGGGAAGTGGAAATTAAGATAAGGGAGGAAGAGGAAAGGAAGAGACTTAGAAAGGAAAAAGAATTGCATGAAGAACAGATCAAAAGAAAGAGGATCGATGATGAGAGAAAGGGGCCAAAACAGGGTCTGTTTGATTATCTCATAGACAATGAAACATGGGATGCCCTAGAGTTCATTCTTTCCAAGGAATATGGTGATGAGCTACTGTTCGATAAACAGAATTCAAGGATATACATATCCGAGGATGTAAAATTCCCAATACTTTCATTGAACCTATTATATCATGGGTTCTTCCTGGAATTGAAGAAGAATGTTGACAGCAATGAGTCGCCCATCGAAATAAGGATCATGTATTCCTATTCATCAAGCCATATTGATGATATGAAACAGTTAAGCAAAACATTCTTTACAGTCTACCGAGAAATCGAACAGGAAGAAATGAGGTTATTCCTTAAGGATTTAATTAAGGAAGGACATGTGGAATTCGACGGTTATGATCTGAAGGATGTGGATGAATCAGTCACGCCAGATGACATAAGAAACCGACTTCGATCCACAGGTTACAAGGCAAGAATTGTTTACGATCCCCTCCGCATTATGAATTATATGGATTTGAGAGTCATATACATGAAGGATGGAAAAATAAAAGTAATTCCTAATTGCACAGATACAGAATTAAGAAATATGCTGATAAATATGCTAAGATCACATAATAGGGAAATTTCTGTTTTATCAAATAATGTTTCATCCATGGAACAGGATGGCTTCACAACAAGCCAAATATTTGATTATATTTACGATTTTTTAGCGGAACACTTATTTCCAGATCTCAAATTGATTGAAGTAAATGTATATCCACCATATTTTTTAAAACTTGAAGAAAATTCTACCATCTTGAAATCCATAGTTTCATTTCAGGTGATATTGAGTGAGAGTTACACGCAGGTAACCAGCAATAGAAATTAGAGATCGCAATCGTGATAATTTTTTCTATTTTTCAACATATTCATCACTCCACTTACATGATAATGTTATGAAAGTTTAACAGAAGCCACATAATAATATAACTGCTTATTCTTCATCCTCATAATAGACCAAAGATTCAAATTTTGATTGTACCATGTAATCATTTCTTTCGTCTGATCAAAGCGACTGTTGCACCATTGATCTGCTCCCTATAGGTTTTGACAGTTTGTTTGTGAGCACGCTGAATGCGGTAAAGGACGAAAATTTGTTTATCCTGGGATATTTACAACTGGGCAATGATGATCTTATTCACTGAAATTATGACAGATATGTATCAAAAAAATCACATGATTACCCTGGAATGGAGTGAGAGTACGGCAATTAGGAGACATTGTATTGTAGGCTAATAATCAAACATAATCGCACTTCAAAAATGTGTCCAGTATTAAGGGGAGCAGATCAGGAGCAGATCAATTCTGTCTAAGTTTTGTATGTTACATGTAACATCTATTTTTTACCACTCATTTTTTGCATCGTCTAAAATCTTCATCTTAGTTAATTCTACTAAGACGGTAGTCGTTTTTAGGGTCATTTTATACTCTATAAGGGGGTCTATAGGGGGTGATTTTTAGGGTAGTGCAAAAATACGGCTACATGTACACAAAAAAGTCACATCTATACAAGTACGTTACATGTAAGTACGGTCTCAGGAAGACGTAAAAAACGTGGTCTGTATGCTATGTATATTCTTAGATACATCACTTTTTAAGGTACACAACTTTGATCTAACGAGATAGATCACTTAGATACGTCTTAGATACGTCTTAGATACATGATAGATAACATGGTATTACATGGTATATGCTAACTGTATCCGTATCTATCAACACTCTATTACTGGATAGGTCAATGCAGATTATGTCTTAGAGCCTGATTAACACGTATTCCCAGAGAGATGATATGATAGATAAAATTGCTTGTTGCATGTAAACAACACGGGCTGTTGTATTAAAAGTTATATTTCTTATATCTACACGTATACACTCGTTATAGCATGGGTTATATCGACTCTTTAACAGTTGTGTAACATGTAACAAACGTATATATAATTAGAGCAACGTATACAAGCATTAGACAAAGTGTACTGTAATGTTATATATCAAACAGGACTAACAACTCCAAAAATACCCTGTTTAACAGTATTTTTGTATGTTTACACTTATAGAAATGTAAACGTTACATCTATGTAGCATGTAACATAACATGCTATAAAATGCTACATACAACTGTAACCAATGCATATATAATTCTCATATTTGTTTCTTTATAGTTGGAGGATAGAAGTCTGAATGGATATAAATTTATGTTCAGAATATGAAAGCAAATTAAATTTTTACACTTTTAGATAAATATTTTCAAAAATTTAATCTCTGATCCTTAGAATAAAATATCCAAAATGAGCCTTGCCGTTGTAATTGCTATCTTCCAAATCTGCATCATCATAACGATGATTATTCTTTGAATCTTCATTCTTTATAGCTTTAATCTTGGATTGTAGGTCTTTATTATCTTTAATTATGTAATTTTCAAGACTACCATTTTTCTTTTTACATTCGTCTTCAAATTGTTCATTAGTGGACACAAAAACAATAATTAACTTATTCTTAGAATCAGTAGAGTTATCCAATTTCCTAAGTTTGATTATATCATTGGCTATATTGGAACCCGTTTTCCCATTATAAAAATAAGAATTGAGGTTGAACCGACTCACTTTTTGGCAACCTACAAGGATATGTTTCAGCTCAATCCAATAATTCTCATGCTTGGGACATTTTACTTTGATGTCCACTTTTTTTCTTTTGTCATTTGGAATTGGCACTTCTCTGTTTTCAACTTTCATTTCACAATGATTCTTGTCAATATAATTCATAAGTTCACCACGAAACCATCCTTCAATTTGTATTTGTAGTTTTGAAAAAAGTTCCAGGTACCTAACATTTTCGCCATCTAATAAATCATTGTAGAAATTTTCAATAATCGTTGCAAACCAATCTTTACTTTTATTCATCCCGAGGTTTTCATCCATATTTTAATATAGTGTAGAGGAACAATAATGCTTTTCTATCAGTTAAATAGGTATCAAACAATTTTCCTTACTAAGACTTTTCCATTAATTTCATAAAAACCGATATGTTCAGATTCTGATACGTTTAATTTCTCTGCGATTTACCTTTCTGATATGAATGATAAAAGGATAAATAAGGTAAATTTTTTTAATTATCCCTTGAAAAGGAAAATATAATTAGTTAAAACTTCTCACTCTCAAAGAGGCATTTATATGAATTGTGAGCTAACTACAGATGGGCTTGAAATGTGCATAAAAAATAGCATTCGATTGCTAAAAGATAGCAGTAAAAGGGATTTATCCTTGCCTACTGTAGGGGCTTTAATCGAAATAGGCCTTGAAGAAGCAGCAAAGGCTTTTCTTATAATGTTCTGTCTAATGAAGAACGGGATCATTAATGAATATCAAGACAAAGATAAGAGTGATGGTATCAAACAAAGTTTAAATTTGAAACAAAAAATTAAGGAATTTACTGATGAATTCAATTGCTTTGCAGACATAGGGGACTTATTCATACACCACGATGTGAAAACGAAATTAATAAGAAAATTGGGTACTTTTTTACAAGAAATAGACACGCAACTAAGCAATGAGAGTATAAGAAATTCTGCAGTACGATCTCTTAAAGATTTTGAGCCAAAGTTCGAAGAAACAGAGATTAATAGAAGACTTTCCGATCCAAAAGCGATGTTAGATACAAAAGAAAGAATTGAAGCTATTGGTCGAGCTTCAAGAAACTTTTCTAGCAAAATAAAGGAACAGGGTTTTTATGTAGATTGCGACAATCATTTGTTCAAGTTCCCTAGTGTCGGGACAAAGACTATTAAGGATTTATCAGGTTTCTTATTCGCTTTAATATATACACTTTTACAAATTGCAGAATCCACTCAAGTGAAATTCAAAAGTGAACTCAATATTAAAAATATCAAAGGAGATTTCAATTCCTTGCAAAACAGGCTACAGTAATTCATTATCGCTGCCTAGAAATAACTAATGTAATTATTTTATTTCGATTAAGAGAAGAAATAAATTAAAAATTACCGCTTTACCTTATCAGTTACCGCTAGTTCTAGGTAAGCAAGAAAAATATCCACACCCATTAATCTCATTGTCTTATTTATGAATCGCTGGTACTGTTTATCAGTATAACACAAAACTTTTTTTGTGTTTTCTTCCAATAGAGAGACTATACATAGTCGTTTATGGTATATTGTGAAGATTAGCGATCCTGATTTCTTGAAGATTTCTGATGAATCTAATTCTTCCCATCTTCGAGTATTGTTAAAGTCCGTTTTAATCAATGTATAATTCATCTCAATAGGATAGCTTAAGGAACCATCCCGCAGGCGCTGTGGAAGCAGTTTTGACAGTTTGTCGTGAAGCGATCCCTTAGGCATGTAGCACTTTCCCAGTGAATCGATTGATGTGTACCAATTTTTGGTTATTTTGTTTATAACTGCCTTGTACAAACTTGGGTCTATCTGTTGACTGTAAGGCTTTGATTTACGGAATTTGTCTGTAATGTGTGAGTGTATCCTATTGTCCTTTGGACTGAGAAATGTTGTGAGATGGATATTTCCAAATGAAGGGTCTGTAAAACCGATTGATAAACCACGGTCTTTTGTTGGAGACGCAAACATTGAAAGAATGTCGTTTCCTTCATAGGTCATTTTAATCCTAGAGCTTTTCATCTAAGATTAATCATAACACTAACTCTCATAAATGTTGCTACCTTCATTTTGTAACTACTATAATGAGTGTTGTACAACAACATCCTCAATTTTTAGATATGATTCATGTCTGCAACAATCCGTAATTCCAGGATCGAAATAAATCATTTGATTATAATGAAATATAAGAATCTCTATTTCACTATTTTTGTATGGCCAAGTTAAAACGAATTCAGTAGAATTTCTCGTAAAGTCATAACCATCGTACTAGCGAAGATTGTGGACCATATCAAATTAAGAAAAATTTAAGAATAATAGATAGATGGAACATGGTTGTCTTAGTTATGATAGAAAGTGAGAAATATTATGAATAAACCTAGAAAACAGGGACCCGCTCATCCTATCGGGAAAATAGCGTATATTCAGTTTGGGGATAAATCGGGTGTTTACAGCGATTCTTATATAAACGAGTTCAAGAATGGTGAATGGGATGAATGGGGCACCCCAAGTGACTATTTAAATAATGAAAAAAAGGGAATTCTATTGCTATACGATAAGGATCGGAAAGGCATAACAATTGAACTTCATATATTTGATACAGTGAAGGAAAATGGCAATTATCCTTATAGAAATAAGTTTAAACTGAATGATATAAAAATATTTGAACCCGAAATATCGCTGAGCATTATACAAAAAATCCCTGGATTAGAAAATTTTGGAAAAACACAGACTCCAAAATGGAAGCTGTTTAAATTCATGTATGATACGATGATGGAAGAATATAATGGTAAAGCTACATCTATTATGAAAGATCGGCGAGGAAATAAAATCATTTACTCCCTTAAGAAAGAGGACAGCGGGATTGAGATTGATGGGGTCGATCCCTCAATGAGAAAAGTCGTAGTAAACTCTAGGCATTTTCAAGCTGAGTTCAGAAGAAACATTATGGCCATTTTCAATAACCATTGTTTATTTTGTGATGTTGATTCGGATATTTTGCTTGAAGCAGCCCACATAATACCAGTTAATAAAGATCTGAAATCGGCTGGGAAATTTGCCAACGGGCTCTGTCTATGCTCTATTCATCATAAACTTTTTGACGAGGGGTTCGTCTCTATTTTCAACAACAGAATTGTTGTAAATGAGAAAATGAAAAAATTGAGCAGCGAATACATGGTTAGTCAATATAAAAAACTTGTTGAAAGAGAAGACCTCATTCTTCCCAGAAAAAATGAATCTGATGTTTACCTAAAATGGCACTATGAAAATGTGTTCTCCATTCTATAGTGATATTGAGGTTCTTGATACGTTATCCTAAGTCCAAATTTATTGGTTCTCATAATTGCTTTGCATACTCCTCAAAATTGCAATAAAAACACAGATCAGAGATTTTATTACCTAATATTTTCCGTATTTTAGTTTCGGCCTCTTGTGAACCTACAATCGTAATTTTTACAGACTTTGTTACGTTCATCTCTATCATATCCTTAAGTTTTGTGTCTTGATCTCTTATGCTTGTTCCAATAAAAACCAGTTCATCTGATGATTTGACATATCCTTCTGCCGCCTTCCAGTTAGATTCAAAATATTTTACTTTTTGGTAATCTTTATACTTTCCAACGGGCGGTAACAGAGCTGGTTCATAATATTTAGTTCCAGATAGAAGTATATCCTGTATGTCTATCTGTTGTAATTGAAGCGGATTGATTGTGACTATTGGCTCCATCTGTACTCGGTTAGTATAGATAAGACCACTAACAATACGCATCAATCTGTAGCCTCTTTCTTTTCCACTGCCTAATGATATTCCTCTGGAATAACTATTAAGCCAGTTAATGGAACCATGAACCTTTGCGATTTTTATTATTTTCCTTGGGTCAACTAATTGGAAATTATTGACAATACTGCTATTTTCAGGAGGGTATTGAAAAATCATGCCTGATGCTATGGCGGCCATTTCAAAAAGAACATCATAGTTAAGAGAAACAACATTATAATCATCTCTGATGTGGCTTAATACCAAGCGCTGGTAAGCATCAAGATTCGGTCTGTAAGCTAGTGAATACTTCTTAAAAACCTCAAACATAAGATACCAACTCTCACCAATAGCGCTCTGAAGTTTACTTGCAATATTCTTAATATTAAAATATGGGTCGGGATTGCTTTGAATTTCATTTTTAATTTTTCTCCAAGTCCCCTCAAAGTCGTTTTGAAATTTGGATAACACTGTATCTAACTGTTCTTTAGTATGTGGTGGATTATTAGAATCTATTTTGGTATAGATTTCTACCAGCTGGTCAGCTAGATATTCTAGATACTCTTCAATGTCTATGTCAGAAAATTTTTCGGAATCTTTCGTAAATTTGTTTGCATAGTCGGTAAGTGTTGAACTTATCATTGGATATTTCCACTCCGTAAGTGCACCTATTTCGACTGCCCGTCGAAGAACGTCCTTACCCAGTGGTGGTTTTTCTTCATCAATCATATTGCTGTCATAGCCATAAGAGGCGCCAGCACCGATAATTATACACTTTTGAGCCATAATGAAAATAAATAAGAGTAAATCGCTATTAATGATTTGCAAAATATGCCTGTAATGTTAATTTATTTTAGGTCCTGTGAAGTTTTACGAAACTTTGCTCATAAATTTTGAATTTTATAGGAGAAAATTCCTCCACTGCGATAGGTCTTTAAGATCGTCAGAGTATATATCAGAACTGTTAATATTCCATGATGTTTCACCTTCACCTACAGGAACAACTATGACGCCAAAGAGGTTTTTCCCACGGTTGTTTTCTGTGATTATGTATTCTTGCAGGGTTTCAGTATTCTTCTTTGCAGTTTTATTAATTGCCATACTTCTCTGCTTAACGCAAATTAAACACATAACCTGAAAATGTTTTATAGAGATTCTAGGTTAAACATAATGTGTTGACGAACCAACGAAAGCTTTTTAACAAATATTCTGTACAGTGTAAAGAGATAGCTCTATAGGTAGTTAAAAGATGTTAACCAGTGAATACGACTTAGTTTCTTACGTAGAATATAACCAGCTTCAAAGAAAAGACAGAGAACACTATGCCGTTAAAGATAGATTTAAACAATACTTTACGCCGAGTTCCGTAGCTAAGTTAATGGCTTCAGGATTCAATTTCGTAAGTGATAATATACGGATTCTCGATCCAGGGGCGGGGTGCGGTATCCTTTTCACAGCATGTGTTAATAGGGTATTATTAGAACATAAAGATGTGAAAAGTATAGAGGTTGTAGCATTCGAAGCTGATACCACACTGCTAGAACCTCTAAAATTAGCTATTGAATCGTGCGAAGAAGCTTGTAAGAGAAAGGGCATTAAATTTGTTGGTCATATAAGAAATGAGGACTTTATTGAGGCCTCTGTAAGAAGAAATGAACTATTCAATGGACCTAAGGAAAACTTCACACACATAATTGTAAACCCTCCATATAAGAAACTGAACACTTCAACTGACACTTATCATTTATTGAAAATGGCAGGTAAAGCTAGTCCGAATCTTTATACTGCATTTCTATCTATGGCAGGAACTTACCTAAATGATGGGGGTGAATTAATCAGCATCACTCCGCGTAGTTTCTGCAATGGTGTTTATTTTAAAAGATTTAGAGAGGACTTTCTTGGAAAATTTGATATTTCTGCCATACACATTTTTATGTCCAGAAATAAAGCATTCAGTATAGACAAGGTTTTGCAGGAAAATATTATAATAAAATGGGTAAAGTCAAAAACTTCAAGCAGAATGGTAAAGATATTTTCAAGTAATGGACCTGAAGACACTGTCTTTACTCAGAGTGAAGTTCAGCAAGAGGAGATCGTTGTTCCAGGCGACAAAGAGCACGTAATAAGAATTGTTGTAGATAGTAATGAAGAAAAAATAATGAGGCTGGTAAACAAACTCCCCTATAAGATTAGTGATTTAGGATTGAAAGCATCAACAGGCCCAATCGTAGATTTTCGTACCATAAAAGATATGGGGAGAGATGAGTCTAAGGAAATGGTACCTCTTATTCAACCCGAGTGTGTAAATCCTAGTGGATACATCAAATGGAATCCTTCTGCAATGAGAAAAGCACCTTTTGTAAAGGTAACAGATGAAACAATTAATTTTCTTGTAAAGGACGAAATATACGTCATCGTGAAAAGATTCAGCAGCAATGAGGAAAGAAAAAGAATCGTCGCATCAGTTTATAAACCTCTACACACACATAATGGATTGGTTGGATTTGAAAACAGAGTTAATTATATCCACCAGAATGGGAATGGTCTTAAATTGGAACTGGCTAAGGGCCTAACGGTCTACCTCAACTCCACTGTTGTCGATTCTTACTTTAGGCAAATGAGTGGACACACTCAAGTAAATGCATCTGATTTGGAAAGGCTACGGTATCCCGACTTGGACACATTAATGATTCTTGGGAATATGTATTCGGACGAATTGCCTGTGCAGTCTGAAATCGATAATATAATTAGAAAAACGGTGTTTTTAATGGATGGAAACGAAATTGATCCTGTAGAAGTAAAAAAGAAAATTGGCGAAGCTTTAGAAATATTGAAAAGAATAGGCATGCCGAGGGAACAACAGAATGAAAGGTCTGCGTTAACCTTACTGGCATTGTTGAATCTAAAACCAACAGAATCGTGGAAAAATTCATCTAACCCTCTAATGGGAATTACTCCTATGATGAAATTTTTTGAGGAAAACTATGGGAAAAAATATGCCCCAAACAGTAGGGAGACCGTTCGCAGATTTACAGTCCACCAGTTCCTGCAATCTCATTTAATCAATGAAAATCCAGACGATCCGACCCGTCCCACTAATAGCCCAAAAGCAGTATATCAGATTAAAAACAATGCTCTCCAATTAATAAGAACCTTCAGCTCTTTAGATTGGGATGATGAACTAAAAAAGTATTTAAAAGAAGCTCCTCCTCTGGAAGAAGATTATAGGGGGATAAAGGATAAGAAGAGGATACGTGTCAGCATTTCTCCCACAATGGATATTAAACTGTCCCCTGGTGGACAAAATGTACTCGTTAAGAAGATTATTTCACTGTTCATTCCAAGATTTATAAATAAACCAAGGATACTCTACATAGGTGACACAGAGAAAAAGTTCCTGTATTTTGATGAGAACGGCTTTAAATCTATCAACATAGAATTGGATGTTCACGGAAAGATTCCGGATGTAATAATCTTGGATGACGAGATGAATTGGCTCTATCTTATTGAAGCCGTTACAAGTCATGGCCCTATCAACAAGAAGAGGAGAAATGAATTATCCGACATCTTCGGAAAGTCAAGTGCAGGGCTGATTTATGTTACTGCTTTCATGGATAGGAGTGCGATGGTAAAATACCTAAAAGAGATTTCATGGGAAAGTGAGGTCTGGTTGGCAGAGACCCCAGATCACATGATCCACTTCAATGGAGACCGGTTCTTAGGACCTTATGAATAGTCTAAACGATTGACCGGAAATTATATAAGAAAAAAAATCAGAACAAGACAAAAAATTAGTATTAAATCACCATTATAACAAATATGGGTATAATTGATAAGGTGAATCAAAATTTAAGCTGTCCGCCTGAAAAGGAGTATGTCAAGGCATATACAAGAAGTGACGGTGTATATGTAAACGCTCATTGCAAAAAGAAACGCGATCCAGTGCCCACTAAAAGAAATAGCTACAAAGTCAAGGCATGGTTAGGTATCCCACATTTGGGAGGAATTGAATTTGAAATGGACAGAGAACCATATCAATCTGGGGATGCGTGCCATGATCATGAACGGGATTTTTAGATATCTTTATCCTCTATCCTAAACGCAATTATTATTACAAAAGCATTTCAATTACTAAGATTCAATTGCCTTAAGGTGGTTGGTTAATTGCAATAGATAGTGGTCTACCCCTTAAATAATGAGACAAAGTTGCTATATAGTGATAGATATATATTAAATAACCAATTAGAAGTGTGTCTTATGAACAATTACAGAACAGAGAGGATGGAAAGCGGAAGGGTAATTTGTGTTCGTAGTATATATAGAAATATTCAACACAAATCCGTTCTTTTCAACTTTATATCAATAGCTTTTTGATATTCTTAAAATTTGTCTTTGCTACACTTGGCAATAAATCCCTTGGAACCTTTTCAGGTGTTACCGCTTTCAGATCTATTTTATATTTTTCAGACATCTTTTTGACTTCATCTTCAAAGATATGCTTTGCAATTATACTTGCTGTCGCTACCGGAATTTCACGCTCTCCCTTTTCCATTTGAATAACTCTAATTCTAGACTGATCAACTTTTCTCTCTCTTTCTTTAGATGATAATCTTGAATCCATTTTCGTGAAATCGAATTTATCAATAATTACTTCAATCTTATCAGTATTTGCCTTATCTATTAAATCCTTTACAACTTCGGAATGAGCCCAAGCCAACATATCATTTCCGTTTTTTCCTTCTAAAGAAAATTCTTTAAACAATCTGTTATACGTTTCTGGTAATAATATTCTGCTACATCTCTCAATCTTCATTTGTAATAACTTTTCGGAAATGAGTGTTATCTGATCCGCAGAAAGAAGTTTACTATCTTTTACTCCTATCTTTCTCAATTCCTTAATTTGCTCTGAAGATAACAATGTACCAACTACTACTAGTGGACCATACCATTCGCCTTTTCCTGTTTCATCAGTTCCTATGTAAAACTTTGATCCACTTTTATCTTCCATCACAAAGTTCAGAATTTCTAACATAGATGGTGACTCATCAAAGACGAGAGTTCCACTTTTATAAAGAACCATAAAAATGTCGCTTGTCTTTACCCGGAATAATTCATACTCATTTCCAGAGACCGTCTTTATTTTATGGTCCACTAAATAAGATCTCAATTTATTTATCTCAGTAGGAGACAACTTCATCGACTTTGGCATTTGATCTTATTTATATACCATTGTTATAATTATAGTTTATGACTGGTAGCTTGCCAATCGTGTTTAACAAAAAGGATAATTTCGAGAAAAGTGTGTTCATTCAATTTCTTAAAAACAGTTATAAAGTCACATGTGAGGATAAAAATGAAACAACATCATGCAAAATAGAATCAATAGGAACTACAATATTAATTCATAAGTATAGGATTACTATCCAAGGGCAATTAAATAAGGAAACAAAAGATCTTATATCCAAAATGACGGCTCTTAATCAATTGACACTTGACCCAAAGTACATAAAAAAGTATGAAGAAATTTTTCAACCAAATAATGGGCTAATTATATGCCAAGACTGTGGACAACCAAGTGAGGTTATAGAAGGGGTATCCGACTCTTCTGAAAACCCAATGTTCAAATGCAGCTGCGGTCATGAACTCATGACAAATTCACCAATTCTAATTGCTAGAAATAGAATACTTCCAGATTTGAATATCTTAATATCAAGAACGCTGTCACGATTAATACAGATTGGATATTTCAATGGTTTTGAAATTATTATCCCCGAGTATTTTGATAAGTTCATTGATCAATGCTTCGGTAGAGGGAAAAGACGCACTAGTTTCTTATCTGAAAGAGAGAATCTGTCGAAACTAGCTAAACAAGGCATGATTAGAATTCAAACTTATCCTTATGGAGGTAGTTCAATTGAAAATTGTAACGAGGAAGGAAAAATTGAAGATGATAAAATATTTGATTTTGCGACAAAAACACATTCAATCCTAATCACTGCTGATCGTACTCTAAAGGATAAGTCCATTGAGCATAATCTAGAGTGCATTTACTTCACAAGCGACTTAAATAATTCTGCTAAGCTACAATTTCAACTATCTCTGAAATAGTCAAAGGAAGAATGATTGACTCCCAACTGGATAGTTAATTTATTCAATCTTCTTGATCACAATCTCGCTATTAATTTCATAAAATCCAATATGTTCAGATTCTGAAACGTTTAACTTCTCAGCGATTTCCCCTGGTATTGTGATCCTTAGTGATGACCCTTTTGAAGATGTCTTAGCTACAGCGATTAGTTTTTCCGGCATGAAGGGGTGATAAGTGAAACAAGTTAAATTTTCTCACTTTTCATTTATTTCTCACTTGTAAACTTATACAGATATAGTGATTCTCTAATCTTCACAATCATGGTTATACCACATATGGGCACTCAGTTTGATAAATCACTTATGTTCATAGTAGGGAAACAATATCACCAATGACATAATTTATGCTTTGGAATCAGATCCATAATTTTAGAATCCTCAACATCGTTTAATTTAGTATATGAGTTGTTCTTCGGCTTTCTACCACTCTCATTTATTACCCATATCCACTTTTCCCAAGGTAATTCCTCATGGTTCCAGCAACTGAAAGTCCCCTCTTTAATCTTGAAAGAGAACGGATAAGTGGAATACTGCTCCTTGGACTTTAACCTAAAGTTCCTTCTATTTCCGTTTGGGTAGTTAATGATAGTCTCTTCAACTTCTGCATACGCCATCAGATTTCCTGTGTAATGAAAATATATCTTTGAACCTGGATCAATCATCTTAGGGAAATAAGGCTGGGGAAGTTTGCCTGATTTAAACGCATTTTTCATAGTATCCGTCATTCCCTTGGTCTGCAGTTTTATATTAATGATTCTCTTAAATTCAGTAGGGAGATGTTTACAGAAAAAATTCTCTGGTCCACCAAAATATTCCATTTCCTCTTCTATGAGATGAAATATCCTTATTGTTTTCATCATTCAGCATAAATTTATCAGATATAACTTTGATGAATGACTTGAAAGTGTCATTTATTAGGATTCAAATAGAATCGTTATTTAATAAAATGCAATAATATTCGTTTAAAAGTTAGATATAAATTCAAAGTGCACTTCAAACAGAATTTGTTTTGGATTTATGAAAGAGTTCACAGGCATAGAGCATCGCTTAGATCAAGGATGATAGGATTCCTGATCAAAATAATATTGGAATTCATAAAAACCTTCTCATGTGAATATCGAATAAGAAATGTCCCAGATGTTTAATATAATTTTTTTAGTCTTTTCAGCTCCTCACAAAGTAATCTTTCCTTTTCATGTCATCTGAGTTAATTGCGAATGAAAAGCCTTACTATAATATCTGAAGGATTCTTTAGGCCGGCGTAATAACATAATATGGATTGATAACGTTTAGCACCCTTAACTTAATACAAAGAATGAATCAATGAAACGTAGTTATACCTTCCAAAAAAATTATTAGTGGATAAGTGTTATATTCTCAATGATGAGTATTTTATATGTAATAACAAATTTTCATTGCATTTCTTATAAGGGTGAATATAAATGGCAGTGAAGAAGAGTCAACTTTACAGTTCATTATGGAAAAGTTGTGATGAGTTGCGTGGGGGTATGGATGCATCTCAGTATAAGGATTACGTTCTTGTGCTTTTATTTATGAGATATGTCACTGATAAATATTATAGTAAACCAGATTCAATCGTTCATGTTCCTGAAGGAGGCAGTTTTCGAGACATAGTGGCATTGAAAAACAAACCAGATATTGGAGACAGAATTAACAAAATAATAACAAAATTTGCTGATGCAAATGGTTTACAGGATGTCTTCAGAGAAGCAGATTTCAATGATAAGAGCAAATTAGGTGACGATAAGGAAATGCAGCAGAAACTTTCCAATTTAGTTTCCATCTTTGAGAAACAGGAATTCAACTTAAGTAAGAACAGGGCAGACGGTGATGACCTTCTTGGAGACGCCTATGAGTACCTAATGAAGAACTTTGCTACTGAATCTGGAAAAAGCAAGGGGCAGTTTTATACACCTGCAGAAGTATCTCAAATAATCGCAAAGGTCATTGGTATTAAGGAAGCAACCATGTCACAAACTGTATACGACCCTACTTGCGGGTCAGGTTCTCTTTTGCTGAGGGCAGCCTATGAAACCTCAAATGGGATAAGTATCTTTGGTCAGGAGAATGATGTCGCCACTAAAGCACTAGCTACTATGAATATGTGGTTACATGGGTATCCAACCGCTGAAATATGGAGAGGAAACACTCTTACGAGTCCTCACTGGATAGAGGAGGGAAAACTTAAAACGTTTGATTTTGTTATTGCCAATCCACCATTCTCAACAAAATCCTGGTCAAATGGCTTAAACCCTAAATATGATCAATTTGGAAGATTTCAAGATTTTGGAGATATCCCCCCTGAGAAGAACGGGGATTATGCCTTTCTTCTTCACTTAATTAAATCAATGAAAAGCAGTGGCAAAGGTGCCATCATTTTGCCCTTAGGTGTATTATTCAGAGGTAATTCTGAAGGAACAATTAGAATGAACATAGTGGAAAGAGGGTATATTAAGGGAATAATAGGGTTACCGCCAAATCTGTTCTTCGGAACTGGGATATCTGCCTGTATCATTGTGATGGATAAAGAGAATGCTATTCATCAAAGATCAATATTCATGGTTTCCGCAGAGGAAGGGTATGCCAAGGATGGAAACAAAAACCGGCTGAGAGCTAGGGACATTCATAAGATTGTTGATGTTTTCAACAAACAAACTGAAATTCCCAAATATTCGAGATTAGTCAAATATGAAGAAATTGAGAAAAATAATTTTAATTTAAATATTTCGCTGTATATTGACAGTAGCCCTGAGGAAGAAATTCAGGATATTGACGCACACCTGAATGGAGGAATACCTGAAAAAGATTTAGAAAATCTTAATAAGTATTGGACAACATTCCCAGAATTAAGGAACAGACTGTTCATTAAAAACTCTAGGCGGGGATATTATGATATTAAAATAAACTCTGAAAAGATTCGTGATTACATCTTTGAAAGTGAAGAACACGCAGTTCTAAAACATAGGGTTGAAGAAAGTTTCCAGAGATGGTGGGAGAAAAACCTAAAGTTACTTAAAGAATTTGACATTGGAAACAACCCTAAAATAGTCGGTAATAAACTTTCGGAATCACTTCTGGAAGAATTTAAAGGATATGAATTGATAGAAAACTATGATGTCTATCAGGAGTTCATGAATTATTGGGATGAAACAATGCAAGATGATCTCTATCTGGTTTCGTCAGATGGTTGGAAGAGTAACATTGAGATACTTAAAAACCAGAAAGAAAAGGTCATTGGATGGGAATGTCCATTATTACCAAAGGAAATAGTCACTAGATTATACTTCAAAGAATGTGAAGAAAGATTAGAAAAATTTGATGTAGATTTGAAAGCGGTTCAGGAAGAAATGCAGGCAATGGAAGAAGAAAATATGGGTGAAGAGGATCTATATTCAGAAGTTAGAGTTGACGAGGTAGTAAAGATTAGCAAAACTTTACTAAAAAAAAGAAGAATGGAAATTAAAAACAATCCATCATACAAGGAAGAAATTGACGCAATAAACCAATATTTAATTCTCATAGAGAAGGAAAGTCAATTGAAGATGGAAAAAGTAATACAAGAAGACATTCTGAATGAAAAATTGATAGAGAAATATAGAACTCTTAGCTATAACGAAACTAGAAGCTTAGTAATAGATAGCAAATGGCATGACAAACTTATAAGCTCTTTTGTTGCCAGTGTTGAACAGACCTTCTATAGATTTGCTTCAATAATTGGTGAATTAGAAAGTAGATATGAAAAACCTTTGCCAGAAATTACCAATGCCGTTAGATCTTTGGAAGAAGATGTTGAGACACATCTTAGGGAATTGGGGTTTAAATGGTAGAAAGGTCATTTCATTTTAAATACAAAAACACAGAAATAGGCGAAATACCAGAAGATTGGAATTTAAGCAATATTGGACAAATTTGCCATAAACCACAATATGGACTCACAACTAGTGCTTCTTTTAACTATAATTCAATTAAATTTCTTAGAATAAGTGACATTCAAAATGGAGTTGTGAATTGGGACACGGTACCTTTTTGTAAATGTAGTAAAGAGGTAGAGGAAAAATATAAATTAGATAATGGAGATATATTATTCGCGAGAACCGGTGCTACTACAGGTAAATCATTCATAGTAAAAGACCCACCTCCTTCAATTTTTGCATCATACCTTATAAAAATTAGAACAAAAGATTCAATTAATCCGGAATTTCTCTTTATGTATTTAAATTCTGATGCCTATTGGAAACAAATAAGGCAAAATATCTCTGGAAGTGCCCAAGGAGGAATCAATGCAAAGTTGCTTGCAAAAATTTTAGTTCCACTCCCACCCCAAACTCAGCAACTAAAAGTTGCTAAAATTCTCTCTGATATGGATAGTCTCATATACTTACTTGAAAAAAAAATAGAGAAAAAAAAGAGCATAAAGCAAGGTTTGATGCAAAAACTCTTAACAAAAGGTATAGGAAATGAAAAATTTAAAAAGGCAGAAATAGGTAACGTTCCTAACGATTGGAGAATTTATAACTTAGGTGACCCAGCAATAGTTAAAAAGATGAAAGCTGGTGGCACTCCATTAAGGTCGGATAATCATTTTTATGAAAATGGGACAGTACTATTTGTTAAAATAGAAGATGTGGTAAAAGTCTCAAAATTTTTAAATGACACTATCTATAGAATCACTGAAGAGGGATTAAATAAGAGTAGTTCATGGTTAACGCCAAAAGATTCCATCCTTTTCTCAATGTACGCCAGTTATGGAGAAGTCTGTATTAATACGCTCCCAGTTGCGACAAATCAAGCTATAATTTCCATAATTCCAAATAATAAAACCGTTGATCTTAATTTCCTTTATTACCAACTAAAATACCTAAAAAGGTTTTTGAATCGCTATCTACAAACGACTACACAAAATAACCTTAACGCAGAGATTGTCAAGAGGTTAACAGTAGCAATTCCACCTCTTTCAGAACAGCAGGATATTGCTAAAATTCTCTCCGATGCCGATGAAGAAATTGAATTACTCAAGTTAAAGAGAGAAAAGTTTACAAAGATAAAGATAGGCTTGTTACAACAGCTATTTACCGGGAGGATTAGAGTGAAATGATTGATGTTGGACAGAAAGAAAAAGTAACTCAAGAACGTGTGTTAAAGTTATTCGTCGAGCAAATGGGATATGAATATATTGGCAATTTGAGACGAGGAGAAAATGGCAATGTAGTGGAAAACCTTTTTAGAAAATTCTTAAGGGAAAATGGATATAGTGACACATCCATAAATCAAGCATTTTTTTATTTACAAAAATCTGCAAATGACAACAGTAGAGACTTATATGAAGTGAACAAAGAAATTTACAATTTGCTGAGATATGGCATAAAGGTAAAGGAGTCAAAGGGAGAAAACTATCAGACTGTGTGGCCTTTGAACTGGGAAGAACCTCAAAAAAATCATTTCTATATAGCTGAAGAAGTTTCAATACGGGGTGCCAATAAAAAAATACCTGATATTATACTATATGTAAATGGGATTGCTCTTGGAGTTTTAGAACTGAAGAGAAGCACTGTCTCAGTTTCAGAGGGCATAAGGCAGAATGTTGAAAACCAGAATGAAAGATTTATTAGGTGGTTCTTCAACACAATTCAGCTCGTCATGGCTGGAAATGATACAGAAGGTCTCAGGTATGCTACTACTGAGACTCCGGAGAAATATTATCTAAAATGGAGAGAGGAAATAAATATTAGGCATATGTTGGATAAATATCTTTATGCGTTATGCAGGAAAGAAAGGCTGCTGGAAATTATACATGATTTTATTGCTTTCGACAGTGGTATAAAAAAGATATGCAGATACAACCAATATTTTGGAATCAAGATGGTACAGAAACACATTCTGGAGAATAAAGGTCACAATAGGGATGGTATTATTTGGCATACACAGGGAAGTGGGAAAAGTCTCATAATGATATGGCTTGCACAGTGGATCAGGGAAAATCTGGAAAACGCCAGAGTTCTTATAATAACAGACCGTGAAGAGCTCGACGACCAGATTGAAAGGTTTTTCAAAGGAGTCGATGAGAATATATATCGTACAAAGAGTGGCAGAGATCTTATCAACCAAATTAACAATCCTTCACCTTCATTAATGTGCTCTCTGATACACAAATTCATGTCAGCGGAAGAACCAGATTATGAGGCATTCATAAAGGGGATAGAGAGTGGAATTCCAGCCGGGTTTGAGCCAAAGGGAAATATATATGCTTTTGTTGATGAGTGCCACAGATCTCAATCTGGTGATCTTCACGATGCGATGTCGGAACTCCTACCAAAAGCAGTTTTTATTGGGTTTACAGGGACTCCTCTGCTCAAGAGTGACAAAAAGAGAAGCATTGAGGTTTTCGGTCCTTACATTCACACATATAAATATAATGAGGCAGTTAGAGATGGAGTCGTTCTTGATTTACAATATGAGGCTAGAGACATAGACCAGGAACTTACATCTAAAGAAAAGATTGACAAATGGTTTGAATCCAAGACGAGTGGTTTGACTAATGTGGCCAAAGCAGTGCTTAAAAACAGATGGGGTACAATGCAAAAAGTGTTGAGTTCAAAATCAAGGCTCAACCGTATTGTATCAGACATAATGCTTGACATGGAAACAAAGGATAGATTGAAAAGCGGAACTGGCAACGCAATACTTGTTGCCGGATCTATATATGAAGCATGCAAGTACTACGAGCTATTTCAAGACGAAGGGCTCAAGAAATGCGCTATAGTATCATCGTATGACTCAGGAGCAAAAAACCTGACAGGAGGGGTCGTAAGCGACGAAGAGGAAACAGAAAAGCAGTATAAGGAGAATGTATATGAAGGAATGCTGAAGGGAAAAACTCAAGATCTGTTTGAGCAAGAGGTGAAGAGGAAATTCATAAAGGAACCTGGGCAAATGAAACTTCTAATTGTGGTTGATAAACTTCTAACTGGGTTCGATGCGCCACCTGCTACATATCTATACATAGACAAAAGCATGAGGGATCATGGGCTATTTCAAGCAATATGTAGGGTAAACAGGCTTGATGGGGAGGACAAAGCCTATGGCTATATAATTGATTACAAGGATCTGTTTAAGAGTCTTGATCAGGCAGTGCAAGACTATACTTCTGGAGCATTCGATGGATTTGATAAGCAGGATGTCAATGGTCTAATAAAAGACTGGCTTAAAACTTCTAGGGGAAATCTCGAAAATTCATTGGAGAAGATAAGGTCACTGTGCGAACCAGTGAAAACGCCCAAAGACTCTATTTCATACATTGAGTATTTTTGCGGTGATACAGAAAATCCCACTGACTTAAAGAATAATGAAGAAAAAAGAGTTAATCTTTATAGGTTAACATCGAAACTTGTACGTTCCTATGCAGATGTTGCAAATGACATGAATAGAATAGGATATAGTCAACAACAAGCAGAAATGATAAAAGAAGAAATTTCACGTTTTGAGAAAGTAAGATCAGAGATTAAAATTGCAAGCGGTGACTACATAGATCTTAAGGCTTATGAACCAGCAATGAGACATCTTATTGATTCATACATAGATGCCAAGGAAAGTAAAGTTGTTTCTAGGTTTGACAATCTCACTATCCTAGACCTTTTGGTAGAAGACGGCATTCCGGCTACTAAATGTCTACCAAGTGGGATTGCGAAAAACAGGGAAGCTGTGAGCCAAACCATAGAGAATAATGTGAGGAGAATCATAGTAGACATGAATCCTAAAAATCCAGTTTATTATGAAAGAATGTCAAAGTTACTTGACGATCTAATCAAAGAAAGGAAAAATAAATCTATAGTGTATGAAAATTATCTCAATCAATTAGTCGAAATATCCAGGAATCTTAAGGGTGAATTTGGAAACAATTATCCTAAGTCAATAGATACTAAGGGTAAGAAAGCTCTCTATGATAACCTGTCTAATAACGAAGCTTTAGCAGTTACTCTTGACTACAATATAAGGAATAATTCATACGATTCATGGAGAGGGAGCGAGATTAAGGAAAGGGCAGTAAGAATCCAAATAAAGAATACTCTAACGCAATTTGGTATAACCGATGAAAAAGAGATTGAGAAGGTGATGAACCTGGTGAGAAATCAAGATGAGTACTAGAAAGAGTAATATTAAGTTAGCCGGCCTTGAAATTCAGACTGTGAGAAAAAATATAAAGAATATCCATATAGGAGTTTATCCACCTAATGGCAGAATACGTGTGGCTGCTCCTGAATTCACAACTGATGACAAAATAAGGTTAATCGTTATTTCCAAGATTCCATGGATCAAAAAACAACAAGATAAATTCATTAGTCAGAAAAGGGAAGCGCCAAGAGAGTATGTCGCTGGGGAAAGCCATTATTTTCGTGGTCAGCGTTATTTACTCAAAATTATCGAGAAAAATGCTCCTTGTAAGGTGCAGATTGAAGGTAGAAAGAACATGTTATTATTCGTTGAGCCTGGAACAGATGCTCAAGGAAGACGTAGAGTTTTAGAAGATTTTTACAGGAGAGAACTTAAAAAAACTCTAGATACTGTTGTACCAAATATTGAAAAGTTACTTGGGGTTAAAGCTTCTGAGATCAAAATAAAAAGAATGAAAACAAAATGGGGTTCTGCAAATATTCAAGAGAAAAGAATTTGGTTTAATCTTGAACTTGCAAAAAAGTCACAGAATTGCCTAAACTATGTAGTTCTCCACGAATTGACTCACCTGATTGAACGAAAACACAATGAACACTTCAGAGATATTGTTTCTTCTGCAATGCCAAATTGGAAAATGTACAGGGAAGAACTAAATGAATTTATCTCTGGAGACAAAGAATGGATATGTGATGTTTAATTTGCTATAAATTCATCAAAATCTTGTTTTTTTATTGTTTCAAGAGAGAAGAAATTTAGTTTGAGGAATTGTAATTAAAATTGAGAACTTTATACAGAGCTTTCTGAAATTGAGAATTACAAAGTTTTTATAAGAAATAACATATATTGTCGTAAGATGATATGAATGGCTGAAAAAAGCAAAAATAACAATTTTAATACAAAAGATCTAAAGAATTTTATAAATAAAATCATAGAAGTAACAAGTAGTGGCGATACTCAAAATCTTTACTCTTCACCAAACAAAGATGAAGTAAGGAAGATTAAGGAATTTCTAACCAAGGCAGAAGCAGATATGAAAGCAAGTATGGCTCTCTACAAAATGAAAGATTATGCCAATTCCACATACCACCTTCAACAAGCCATTGAGAAGATGGTAAAAGCCCTAGCTCTTAAATTTTTTCCTCTTAAATATCATTCAATTATAAATACCCGCCACAATTCTCCTGAAATTTATTTAATTCTATTTAAAGAACCATCACTTAATTCCCTGTTGAGGCATTTGCAATCTTTAAATATGTTTGTATCACTAGATTTTGCCAAGCTTGGTATTATTGACGAAACTATTTCTAATTCGAGAAAAAATGAATTTAAGTCCAGTATTGCTAAGCTGTCATCATCAGAAATTAGTGCTCTGTTAGATTTTAGTAATTTTTTTATACAGCAATGGAATATGACGGACTCATCTCAGATTTTAAGATCATTTTACGGAAATGACTTTGAAACTTCCATTAAGGAGATTTCAAAAGACTTAACCTCAGATTATCCTGAAATCGAATCTCAATTTGAAAATGTAGATTGGAAAGGAATACTGTACGGTACAATCAAAGACATAGATAAAAGTCTAATAAACCTAATTTTAATATCTATACCATTGTATATATTAAGCATAATCACTTATCCTCATGAAGCATTTACAAGATATCCTAGCGAACAATGTGAGCAGATTGGACATGAAGACTACAATACTGAACTTGGCATAGTTCAGGAATATGAAAGAATATGGGAGGCTAGCGATATTATATTGAAGAGATTAAATCTTTAATATTATTCATTTAGCCTTTCTATTTCTTCACAGGGTTCAAAAATTAGGATAATTCTGATGACTTGAAAAAGGAAATTTATAGATCAAGCAATATCATCTTTTTAGATTGACTTTATGTCGAGCTTACCTCCGCAGTGTCTTAACTATTAAGAGCGTTTAAAATAGGGAACAAAATGAAACTAGAGAGAATTGCTATATCTTATAATCAACTCCGTGACAAGTCACGTGATAATTGGCTTGAATATTAAGTTGATGAGGGTAAGACGTAGCTATTATCATTCATTAGTTGGCATTTTACGGGATGTCATCGGTTGTGTGCCACTCTAATTTTCATTCTTGAACCGAAATTATAATTATGATTTACAGAATATTACTCAAGAGAACTGTGAAAGGTATCCCTTTTGTTTTCATCCTTTTGCTCTCCCACATTGCGATTGAACATGGTCTCCAAACCGTCATGAAAAAAAGGTATTTGGTTTATTAATGTGTGTTCGCGTATGTAAATACGTTTGGACAGTTCACCAGTTGAGGTATATGGTGTACTCTTTGTTCCGTAAGATATTAACACTAGTTGTTGTAATCTTAATTTTGTTCATAGATATTGGAGGTATCATGTGAATTTGCCCCCCTTCAATGGTCGGCTGAAAAACACGTTATGTAAAGTTCCATTGTTTCCCTTCTTGAATCCTAATTCTGCCATCAACTTGTCCACTTTTTCAGTGTTTTGATGGTAGAAGTTAACTGGGACTGCTAAATTGTATTTGTCACCATAGCTAGAAACACTAGTATCAGATACATTTAAATGAATTCCCTGTTTGAGTAGCGAGTCTTTGAGTTGATTGGCCTCTTCCTCCGTTATTTGAATTTCATTCTGAACATCGGATTTTACTATCTCCTCATTAATCTCTGGATTAAGAGGACTATGTGGACTATCATTCTTAGATATGGTTAGCGATTTTTCTGTATTCTCTGTAAACTGTTCATGTAAATTCATACTTTCATCGTTCTTTTCATCATCATCTTTGCTGTTACCTCCTCGCAGATCATTGTCCTCATAGTCCTCAACGTCCAAGGTTCTATGAGGACCCTGCTCTATAGTGGTTAATTTAGCAATAACGAATTCTGGGTCATATCTTGATCTAAGTTCCCGCATCTTTTTTTCGTCAGGGAACCTTACCATTGAATATCTTTTAGTGTACTCTTGTGTCTGCCCATTTTGGCCTTTTCTGGTTTTTCTTATTCTTGGGCGATCGGTCTTAAGGCCTAATGCTGAAAGAATCTTACCCACTTGCTTGGCATAATTCTTGCCAAGTTCATCGTAAATTGCGCTCAAATATATGCCCCGGTAGTTCCTTCCATTAACACTGTATTGATCTATTTCATCCTCTGATTGCATTAGTGTCAGTACTTCGTTTGCAATAATGCCGTTAGGTGTCTGGGATGCAACTTCTACATTCCGTATTATCTGAGATTTCAGTACTTTGCCAATTTCATGTTTTATTTGGGGAATGATCTCAATCAAGTCCTCAAAAAATGAAATTACCTCAAAAAGCCTTGGTTCTGTATGATCCTCATACAGTTTCAAGAATTGCCCCTCCTCTATTTCGTTTATCCTATCATGCCATTTAATTCTGAAATTAAGTAGCTGTCCTCTTATTTTAAGCCCTATTTCCCGGAAATCATCATGTAGTCTTCCCTTGATCTTCCTGGGCACATCATCACGGGTCATCTCAAAATCCATGTTTACCTGGAAACTCTTTGATTCTATGGCATCATCCTTAAATGGGGAGCGGCCGGCCATCACAAGAGGGCCATAAATTCTATATCCGATAATTGCTGAAACTCCCTGTTGAACCTCATTATTGGCATTAAGTATGACAGAGTTAGCATTGTATTTGCCATTAAGAATTGATGCAAGTTCACTATCCATGTCCCCTTTTTCATCCACAAATACGACAACGCCGTATATGTCTGAAACCCTTTTAAGTGCTGCTGATTTTATATCAACTGAATAGAATCCGTATGGTGTTATTTCGCTCATTACCGTAAGCAATCTTGATTTGCCCTTCCCAAAGGGTGCTAGGACATGTATAAAGGGAAATGATGAATCTTTTAGAATATCGTATACTGAGGATCTCAAAATATATAAGGCAAGTATGATCTCGTCCTCAGGCATCAATTCAATAAATTGATGGATGAAATCCTTGATCTCACAGTAAAGATCATACTCAGAAACATAAGCAACCGGTTTTGGTGGAAATTTAATCACTTCTTGCTGTTCTTCCTGAAGGACTCTATCGATTCTGGTTTGTGCTATCTGTGGAGCTGGAAAAACCGAGATTTCACGATCAGGGTCATCAGGGTTAGATATTTTTATACTGCCCACTATTTCACTTTGCCCATTCCTGTATTTGATGAACATTAGTTTACCATTATCATCGCATTCAGCATAGTGCCATTTATCATAAGTGAAATGCGATTTATATACGATTTCTAATTCATTTACTTTTTCCTCTTTCCTACTCAGCGATTCCTTTATCTTCTTAATATCTCTTTTAACTTTATTCCTTGACATTTCCGAGTTCCTCCATCAACTTCTCCAATGAGTTGAATCCCTTTAGCGGACCCTCTCTTCTAAATGCATAACTTACGCCTTTGATATGATCGCGTCCTTTTCCTGAGATTTCTGAGAGCTTAGAAATAATGTATATAGCATCACTCTCCACACCTCCAGCCCTTCTGATAGCACCAGCTATGGCAAGCATGAAATCATTTCGCCTGCCATCAGCTTTTGACCAGTACGGAGTTAAAATTTCAACCAGTGTATCACAATCGATTTTAACCATTCCTGGAGCTTTAATACCAGATGAATTTACAATACTACATTGCTTTGTCTTTGAGTTGATGTAATTTAACAGTGGAATAGGTATTTCATTGATTTCAGTAAGATTTCTAAACTTGTATTGTCCAAATTTCCCAATAGAATTTGGTGCAATTACATACCCGCCAAAGCCTTTCACATCGAGTCCATCAAGTAAACGTGTGAGGTTGAAAGAAGAGGAGCCAGGAGGCATCTTAAAAAGGAATTGTCGTCCACCAGATTGCGTGTCCCAGCTCAGTGTGTTGAGGTCCTCCTTGGACAAGTTCAATTCAAGCATTATCTGCTGTAGTGACTCTATACCTATTTGAATGGGTATGCCATTCCTTAAAATAGGGACTTTTTTACCGTCTTTCAGCACGTCGCAATCAATCACGATCAATCCAGATGGGAGTACAAGTCCGATGGCAGCATTCTGATATTTGTGCCAGATTTTTGCAATCATGCGCATGTCAGTTGTAGCATCCTGATTCCAGTGTATTAAACAAAGCTCAGAGTCAATTATGGGCGTTTTATCCTGTTTGCAAGGGATCACCGGAATTCCCATTTTAGCAAATTCCATAGCCAATCCCTGTTGAGTGGGTTCCTTGATTGTATCCATAAAATCTATTAGGCTGGAACAACTATATTTATTGGTAAAGTTGGGGGTATACAATTTTACCAATCCTCCATGTCATATTGGATCATCTTTTACCACCCGCTCTTTGCATCTGAACAATCTTTACAGAATTGTCTCTATATCCTATTTCAAGAAGTTTTTCCCATGTTCCAAGCTTTGTAATGAATTCTGATGGATCTAATATATCAGGTTCGCTCAATATCAATGTTTTAACTGGTTCAGGGAACTTAACTGCCTTTGCCTTTAGCTTCCCTAGGTCCACATCTGTCATTTTTTGCCCTCCTTTGCTTGTCTGGAAATATTAACGCTATTTTTACAAACCTTTTCCTGTTTAATTTTGCTCCACAATTCAAAAACCTTGGCCAAGCTCATCTTATCCCTCAACCTTCCTTAATAATTCCACCAATTCCACAAGTTCCCTTTTTCCCGTTGGATCCAGCAAAATAAGCTCAGACCCTGCAAAAGTAGCTTCAGTACCTTTGACAAAATTGGCTGGTATACTGAAGACATGGCTATTCCCCACCTTGACAACTTTTCTCCTTCCTGCTATCATGATCTGGTTATTACAAATGACATAGAATAAGTTATATGTAATGTTATAATATGCCACTTAATAGTGATATAATGCGTTTAAAACGAAAAAAATACGGACTCAGTTTCGATATTGACTGGGGTTCTATTAGATCTTTTCCCAATAAAAATCCTTTAATTGAATACCTAACTACATCAGGCTCAGAAATTGATCAATTATGTGAACTTTACCTTTCGATCCCTCCATCAGCCAAGCAACTTGAATACGTGAAAAAAATGTTAAAAAGGATCAATGAGCTAATTCCAATTAAGAAAAAGAATGAGAAAAACAGGTTTATAAGTAATGACGAAACAAACATGTTTATTGCTATTGAACCATTGTTGAGTCCAGTCTTCAAAAGTTCGGGCAAGCACCTGAAAAGGGTATGGCTATGTCTATCTTTAATCGGGGTGAATAGCCAAAGAGATGGTGGATATACCTTGAGGGATTTGCGGGAGATCGCAATAGTAGAAGTGAAGAACCGAACTTTGATTAGAAATGTTGCAAAGGAGATGGAAAAGTTAGGTATCATTAAAAAAACAAAGAGCCTAAACAGACAACCAAGATATATATACACTGGAGGAGAATCAGAAGATTTATTTTCCTTAAGGGAAGAGACTGATTTAGATTCTGATAGAAACGTGAATGGGAGTGACGAGTTTCAATTATCACTCCAAAGTCTATACAGGTTCAAGGATAATGTTACTTCATTATCGAAGTTCTTAGGGAAAAAGCATGATTTGGCAAATACCTGGGAAAAATATGAAAGTGGACCCATAGTTTTTGGTTCAATAAATGATTTATGCGACTATGTTATGGAAAGCGGTTTTACTAAAGAAATAGGTGAATTCTTTGATCTCTTGCCAGAATGGATCGGTCTTCTGTTTGAATTAACCTCATCAGATCCAGGAAAAGACTTGGTTAATCTTCTAGTTGAACTATTTGAAAACTCTAATATGAAGAAGAAAATAGAGAATTCCAGGCAACGCTCACAAATAGAGGATGATGATAAGGCAGTAGCTACCCATGAAGGAACAAACTTCATGCTTATTGACCTCTCAGACTTAATGGATAGAATAAAAAACTGGAACTTGATCAATGATCCAAGCTTTCGAAACGTGTATTTAAACTCGACATCAACATCCCTTCTACAAAGACATAAGAGGAAAGAAAATAGTTTACTCAAGTAATTTTTTTGTGGAAATTTCTTCTATTAAATTTTAATAGTGTATAAATATCAAAAGAATCGTTATAATAACAAACTTTCAAAAGGAAATCTAGTTTATAGTTCTCAATTACATCAGTTTTGTACTAAGCAAAAAATTTAATCTTACCTTGATAAAGTAAATCTTTTATAAAAATAAATTTCGCTCGAAATCAGCCTTATCTGATTTATTATTACAAATCACTTATACTGCGTTTTTAAGTGTTCATTTTAATGATCACAGATATTAATGTTCATTTGCGAATCAACAGTACTATTATAAAAAACGCTGCTAATCTGAATGATCTATTGAGTGATAAACTATGTCTCATGTACAAATTCTAACTTCCAACAATATTGAAAAACCTTGATGATTTAACCTAAGTACTCTCGAGAGATTTATAACTCCATGATTTTCTTTCCCTCCTTACATTAAAATTCTTCCACTATCCTATATAGAAGCAGTCAATGAAATATTTATTATTATCGGTTCCGTTATTTCAATGTCAAAAGAACTGATATTTTGGCTGTCATTTTCTAGTCATATGAATGTTAAAGGAAAGAAGTTTTGAATCGCATTTATTTCACCTATACTTTTGATGTCTATATGGTTGTTGTATAATATTTATAAAGGGTGTCAGACTAAGCTGTAATATTATAGATTACAATTACCTTCGCAACAACAATTAAAAAAAATTTATAATAATAACTCATGTTAATAGTATTGTTAATAATACCTTATTGTTGGGAACATTTTATCTCTCATTTAGTTTTCTAAATTGTTCTAATTCAGCAATCTTATCATACTAGCAACTTGTTTTTCATTTTGCTGGATAGGTATAAAACTCACAGACTTCCCTACAAGATCATGGATATCATTCTGGTTGATATATTCTGAAAATGAGTTTGGAAAGAATATGAATCCTTTTCCACTTGCTTCAATCACTCCAAATTTTCTTTCTTGCTTATAATATTTAATTAGACCTAACAACTCAAGGTCATTTTTAATCGTTTCATCAACTTTGAAGAGTTCTTTCTCCAAATTCTTGAACTTGTTCAAAAATTTTGAATTCGTTTGACAATAACTACATCCTCTTCTTATAAGACCTTTAATGCTGCTTTTAGAAATTTGTCCAGCTTTTCCATAAAAAGCAACACTATAGTAAGTTGCTTCGCACATTGTTTTTTCACTAGGCTGTAATGTAATATTACCAATAATCAATGGTTTCATTGCCATTTCAAAATATTCATTTCCATCTTTTAAATTACCTGATTTGGAATAAGCTATTCCTAAATCAATTAGTATGGCAGCACGAAGTTTCGATAATTTTAAATCACTAGGAGAAAGTTCCATGCCATCTAGAACGGTTTCTAAACCTCTATTTAGATTTTGGATTTCTCCTGTTACGTCTTTTCTATCTCGACATGCCTGACTCTTTCTTCTAAAATTCTCTCCTAAAAATTGAAGAGTCATTACTTTATGGCGAATGTTTGGATATTTCTGTTCGGTCAATGCTTGTCTGAATTCAATTTCTGCTTTGTCATACTCTCCGGTAATTGAGTAAACTCTTCCTAATTCATTATAAATTGGAAGATACTGAGGGTTTAACTCTTTAGCTTTCTGAAGAATCACTACTGCTTCTTCGTGTTTCCTGGCAATGCTTAGCATCTTTCCGTATGAAAAGAAGACAAGAAAATTTTCCTGATCAAATTCGATAGCTTGTTTCATTTTGTCCAATGCCTGATGATGGAAACCTCTATAAAATTCGAATTTAGCATATTCAGTAAGTGCATATGCAAAATGTGGAGATGCCTTTATAGCCTCTTTAAAGTAATTCTCTGTTTCTTTAAATTCACCTTTAAGCTGGTAATTTTTTGCAGATTTTACGTTTAAGAACGCAATCCTGTCGCTCTCTGTTTTCACTCCAAATGAAATGAGTGATTGCGCATACCCACTTTTTGCTGATTCCTCTCCCTTGATTTGATCAATCAGGTGGTACTTATTATTTTGTAGTTGCATTAGTAGCTTTTCTTCACTTTGAAGCTTTGTCTCCACGAATCCCATCGTTAAGTCAAGCATATAATAAACAGTTTCTGGTGAACCAGAATCTTCTACTACCTCAGATATTATTAGAGAACTCAAGTTAAGTTCCTTAATCGCATCATTAAGTTCATCTTCATCTAGCTTAGATATATTTGCAAGAATAGCCATTTTCATAGGTTTATTTTCGTATACAATCATACTGTACAAAACAACTTTTGAAGTGCTGGATAATAGCAAAAAGACATCGTTAAAGACAAAACTTGCAATGTCACTTGAACCTTCAAGAATTACAGAAAATGCCTTATCAATATCTTTTCCCATGCACACCTGCCCTATAGACCACTTTATAAGCAAAGGATAGTTCTTAACTTTCCTACATAACTGCCTTATAGCGTCTTCATTCATAGATACCAGATCAAGTCTATTTTTCTCTTTTGATATTGTCTTGAAAAGTTTTATTGCGTCTTTATCATTCATGTTACTCAACTGGTAGCGACGCTCTATCTCTCCAAGTCCTTTTCTACTTGTCACAAGAACTTGACTTGGTCTTGGAATGTTTTTAATAAATTCTATTATAGCTTGATTTTTATAGACTGTCTCTAAATTATCAACTACCAGAAGAACTCTATTTTTTTTAAATGCGTTGTAAATGAAGTTTCTATACGCATTAAAATCTACTTTGGCAGTATCTAAGGCTTCCTCCTGCTTTGCGTCTATGATATGAGAGATCTCTTTAGCGAATTGCATCTCACTCCTAATTCCAGTTTCCAATGGTAAAATTCCGGAATCAGTAAGCTTACTTTCTTTTGCACTAAACCACATAATTGCGGTGAACGGATTATCTGTAGCTAAAATAGTCTCGTGTGCAAGTTTTAGAGCAATTGCAGTTTTTCCCACTCCACCAGCACCTATTATTGTCAATATTCTATCTTCGTTTGAATAGATGAGCTTTTTAATATCTCTAATTTCCTTTTCTCTCCCGACAAATCCCCCATCTATATCGAAGTCCTCAAAGGGTAGGTTATTTGGGATGGTATATTCCTCATAGAACGTTTGTGGTATATCTCCGGCGGATTTGTATTTCTCTAACTCTATATACGTTACTATTTCTTTTGAGGCTGGTCCCTGAGAAACTATTAATATTTTTTCAATCAGACTTTGTAAATTTTCATAAGTGAAAGAAAGTTTTGCATGAGCTATTTTTCTTCTTAAAATATTAAGATCGTTCATAGTTAAATCAAATTTTTCTTTTTCTATATTTTGTCCAATAAACTCTTTAGAGTAGGAAAAAAAACTCCCATTTAATACTATGTTCTACTATGAAAGAAGTTTTTTGATCGTACTCCATAACGTGTGGAGTACGGGTCCGGGAAAGGCTGCCGATTTGTTCTTTGAGTCCTGAACTCGTGTAAAAGGTTGGCAGCTTACGGATCGACACCATGCCTCGAAAGAG
>DAIDBH010000003.1:0-5452 GCA_027310185.1 Thermoplasmatales archaeon | reverse complement strand
ATCCCTTGGAATTCTGAGATCATTGAACTTTCCGTATCTTGTTCCAAGATCCCTTTCATAATATCCATTCCTCGATCCGTTATTCTCTTCAAGGTATGCCTGTATCTCTCCCTTCATGAGAGATTCCATGAACTCCTTCACTGTCTTCCTTACAAATTTCCCATATCTTTTTATCAAACTCTTCCATTATTCATTGCCTCCTGTGATTGTTCTAGGGAGGCATCTTTTTATGTTTCATGAAATTTATCCATTTTTGATGGAATGATTCCATGTATTATTACACAAAATTCTGGATACTATCATACAATTCTTCGTTTTTTATCTCTTTATGCCCATTAAGGAAAAGTTTTATAGTCATTAATTATTGTTAAAACCTAATGAGACCAAATAAAAACATTAAATCGAGTAGGCTTCATTGTTCTACTGAAAACAATCAAAATAACGTATTTTTTAGTTTAGTAGATTATAAAAACAGCTATTTCACAAGCAGTGAATCTGAAAAGATGATTGAGTTTTATAACGGTTTCGAGAACCTCAACCAGTTAATAAGCTGGATGCAAGAAAGACCAAGTGGAATTACAAATATCTATGAGGTTGACGGAAAGAAAGATATCATTTTAGTGATACCAACGGCAAACTTCAACGGAGAATATTCACTAAATTGCAGGAATGACATATTTAAAGGCCTTTTTATTATCTTTGTGGAAAGTGGTGGATTAGGTGACTATTATTTTAATATTGCTCACAACATAAACGTAGGAATAAAGAAAGCCATGGCATATGAACCAAAATGGATAGTATTTTCCGGAGATGATATGATAAAGGTTGACCCAATACTGAAGTTGGCTAACGAATTACTAAAAATAGATAGTACAGATGTTGATGTGGTGTTCACTCCCCCCTCAATTTATCATTCAGTTCCAATGTTTATAGGCACCCCAAACATATACTTCCTTTTTGCTGTTAAATTTCTTAAAATATTTTCAAAAAGATTCAGGAATATTGACAGAGTATATTACCATTTGAGAAGATTCTGCAAACTAATATATTTTCCAAGATATGAAAAAGGTAAGAACTTAATCTATACTCTTGAAAATTTTATGTTCTTTAATAAAATAGAGAATTTTATCAACACCCTTTCCTTTGGTATTTTTAGTTCAAACTTCGTGAAAAAGTCCGGAGGATACTTATTTGATGAAAATTATATAAATGAAATGGAAGATACCGATCTTTCAATTCGTGTGAAAAGTAAGGGATATAATACATCTTTTATTAATTATCATATAAGTGAGCACATCGGCTCTACGTTGGGGAAGGATGACATCAGGACGATAAGGGTTATCCCAAGTTGGGCATATTTTTCATATAAGGTTGAAAATAATAGTTTCATCAAATAATTTTTATATAAGAAACTAATTACTTCATGTAAATTATCTTCGAGGGTGTAGGTTTTGACTAAGGTAGGGTTTGTAATAAAAGGGTATAGTGGATTATCTAAATATTATAATGCAAATGTCAAACCTTTTGTGGATATAAGTTACGGTCTTCAATCTATTGGTGAAGAAGCAGTTTTATTTATAGACGAAAGTGAGAAGCACCTGGATCAAAAGATAAGAACTATAACAGGAAATAATATACCAATTATCTATTTCAAAATCTCTAATATAGCACAGTTAATAAAGGAAAATTTGGTAAAATATATCATAGTTGATGATGACATAGAGTTGATGAAATTAATATTAAACTTTAAAGGCAGAGGAATTAAGAAAGGTGTTTATGTTCAATACCTTTTTGGGGTAAATACAAATAAAAATGCAAAAAGAAAGAAGTCTGTTGAATTGATGATAGGATCTTATCTTCCGTGGACACTTCTTGTAAGGAGATATAAAGAATTATTGATTCAATTTGATTATATTATATCAAACAGTCAAACGTGTGGTTATATATTAAAACATTTTTATGACATAAATTCATCCGGTACTGTATATCCTCCAGTTGGAACAGATATTAGACCGTTATTGGGATCAGAACGGTACATTAAGGAAGGAGTTCTGGTTTTTGCAGGTAATAGCGAAAATGATTTTTTCATAAGAAATATATATAATGAAGTAACAACACTAAAGAAAGAAATAAATGAACCAATTAAAGTTTTTGTAAGTAATCCAGAAACTTCCAAATTTTTTTTGGATAGAGGTATAGAAGTTTATTCGAACTTAACAATTGAAGAACTAATAAAACTCTATGAAGGGGCAAGAGTTACTTATGTACCAACAGAATATGAACTGTTCGGTCATGTAGGCGCTGAATCTTTGCTATGTGGAACGAGAGTAATCCTTGATGTTTATCATCCGTTTTTAGAAATGTTTCCGATGAAAACAAAAGCTGTTAAAATAGCTAATTACAAGTTAAGCATACATAAGGTTGTTTCAGATTTCGTATTAGAGAATGTAGACCTAATATCCGCTAGCAAAGCAATTTTTAGTTTATACTCTCCAGAGGAATCAGCTAGAGCTCTGATTAACTTAATAAAAATATAAAGTTTTTAATTATTAGCAAATTTTTAGAACATAACCTACTACCAAGTATATCCAACCGGTATTCTAAATGCTTAATAAAGTTGTTCTGTTATGGGTTTCCAAATGTTGTGTAATCATGAAGGATACATATCCTGGAACATTTCATTAATCTCATCAATGCATTTATAATATCCCCTCAATCATCTCATAGATCGTTTATCAATTATCTTTATCCTCATTCTTATCTCCTTGTTCGTTCTTTCTATTAGATTGTTAGAATTTAGAGATGTTCTTATGGATTCGTATGTAAACACCCATTTAAAATTAACCATATTCGGTCATTAAAAAGTATCCAGATAAGTCCATTGAATATTTAGCACACCATGCATTTTTAATGTGGAGATAGTAAATGAGTATTCATGGAAGGATTGGCACATGATTAAATCCATGAGAGAACGGGAATAAGCAGGAAAACTGTCAGGATATACATTGCAACAGATAAGCCAATAAAATACAGCAGAAAGGGGAGACAGTCTATCATTTCGCCCTATACAGAATATGTAAAGTGGAGGATTGACAAATACTACCTTTTTGCTTTTCGCATATATGAAGAACAGAAAGAAAAAGGTTATCCCAGATCATTGTAAACGCCGGTTCATAATTGTGCATTTTCACCGGAATAAAAATTACCCCTATCGCCCGCTTAATTTTGACCCATGTCCATGCCATGACAGTGGTCTGAGTTGTACAGTCTGGAGGTGTGGAGAATGATACGCAATATGAGAGAGAAAGGAATGAGCATTAAGTCAATAGCCAGGGAATTGAATATATCCAGGAACAGTGTTAGGAAATATATGAAATCAAAATCATTGGTTAAAAGGAATAGGAAGAGAAAATCAAAGCTTGATCCATACAGGGACATGATAAGAGTTCGGATCGAAAGACACAACCTATCCGCTGTAAGGATACTGGAGGACATAAGGAAGAAGGGATATGATGGAGGATACACAATACTGAAGAATTACTGCCATGAACTCCGCAAGGATCGAAGGATACAGGCAGTATACAGGTATGAAACAGAACTAGGAAAACAGTCACAGGTTGACTTTGGAGAATTCAGTTAAATTAACATGGATGGGAAGCACAGAAAACTCTATGCATTCTCTATGATACTTGGATACTCAAGGATGAGGTATGTTAAATTCACAACAGATATCTCAACAAAGACTGTCATTGAGATGCATCTCAATGCATTTCAGTATTTTGGAGGATTCACTGACACCATTCTATACGAAGACGTGAAGCAGGTTGTCATAGATCGTAAGATCAAAGCATTGGAATCAACATTCAATGAGAGATTCATGGATTTCGCAGAATACTATGGAATTGTAATAAGATTATGCTATGCCTACAGGCCTGAAACAAAGTAAAAGATTTAGAATACAATTAAGTAGATTCGATACAACTTCTTCAACGGAAGAACATTTTCTGATCGGAATGATATCAACTTACAATGCACTGAATAGCTCAATAAGGTTAATTCACAGGTACATGGAACGGCATATGAAATACCTGTGGAAAGACTCATGAAAGAATCACTCAATCCTCTATCAACAGTACTAGGAGACGTGAAAAGAAAGGAAGAGATGAGAAAGGTATCCAGGGACTGTTACGTATCTTACAAGGGAAACAGGCATTCTGTTCCATGGAAATATGCAGGAAAGGAGTGCAAGATAATAGAGGAATCATCCATTATCAAAATAGAGATTGATTCCGTTGTTGCTACATCTCATGAAATAATCACAGGAACCGGAAGGATCTCAAGGAGGAAGGAGCACTTCGAAGGACTTCTCAACGCAGTAAGGGAAGAGAATTCAGTCATATACGAACAGCATGTTGAAACAAGAGACCTGAAGAAATATGAAGAGGTGTCATGATGGACTCATACGAAAAAGTCCATGAATACCTATCAAGACTTGGACTCAAAACAATGGAGAATACAATAGAAAGCTATCCTGAATCATCACATGGAAAAACTGTCATGGAGATACTTGATCACCTTCTGTCGGAGGAATTGAGGCGCAAGATATCAAGGAAGACAGAGAACATGCTCAAGTGGTCCGGCTTCCCATACCACAAGACAATAGATGATTTCGATTTCTCATTTCAGCCATCCATAGATCGATCAGTCATTGATGAAATCATGACAATGAGGTATATACACAATACAGAGAATGTTGTCTTCCTTGGACCACCAGGTGTTGGAAAAACACATCTGTCCATTGCACTTGGAATGAGATCAATCATGTCAGATATACCTGCATATTACATATCTGCAGTCAAGCTTGTGCAGACATTGAAGAGAGATTATGATCTGAAGAGCCTGGAATATCGCATAAAAACATATTCAAGATTCAGGCTAATGATCGTGGATGAGATTGGATACCTTCCATTGACAAGGGAAGAATCAAACCTGTTCTTCCAGTTTGTCTCTTCAAGATATGAGAAGAGATCAACCATATACACAAGCAACAAATCCTTTTCAGAATGGGATGAAGTCCTGGGAGATTCAGTAATGGCAGCTGCTGTCCTTGATCGCATATTGCATCACTGCACTGTCATAAACATAAAGGGTGAATCTTACAGGCTCAAGGACAGGAAGAAGAATTCATTACAAACAATGAGGAGGGAGTGAAAAAATGGGAAAAAGAATGAATACAAGTGGGGAATCTTACATGGCCGATTTTGGATATTTCTCGATGGGCATTTACAATATTGCGGATTTGCTGTACCTGTTATGAAACAGTTCTTCAAGTATTTCTGCCATCATCCTTGTGGATATTCCCTTTGAATACATGGATACAACAAGATCATCAATACCAACATTTCTCTGGTATTTCTCAAATAGAGCTGTCTGGAATTCATTATCCCGATCC
>DAIDBH010000001.1:0-2497 GCA_027310185.1 Thermoplasmatales archaeon | reverse complement strand
GTATGCTTCGCTCCACAGCCTGTCGCAGACTACACAGTGTATTCCTTTTGAGAGCCAGAATTTTGCCTTCTGGCTATCAGGAATACTAAACCTTGAATCCTCAATGATTTCCCTGTGTCCCTTCGGGCATCTCATTTCTATCTTCATGCGGGGGCCTCCAGTTTATGTGACGTCTCATAATCTTTCATCAATTTGACAACTGCAAGTCTCATGTTATCTGCTTTAAGTTCAAACTTCAGGTTTCTCAGCATTTCGTACTCATCATCATGCAAAGCTATAGTTTTCATTTTATCAAATCATAAATCAAATATAGGTTATAAAGTTTATGTTTTATGATTTCATAAAGCATTAGAATCATTGGTATTTTATTATCTTGTGTATTATAATTTCATAAATTGATTTCCTTAGACAATAAATTTGCTAACTCGGTTATTCGATTCCTTTATGAAGCTGATAAGCCAGTCATTAAATCTGCCTTAAGTAAAGTAGTGAACAATCCATATACACTTTCTAAACTTCTTGAATCACTGTCTAAGGAAGGTCTTATTAACTATTCTATAAATGAGTTCGGTAGAAAATCATATAACATTTCTCTAACTCAAAAAGGTAGAGATGTAGCAGAACATCTCATGAAATTAGATGCAATATCAAAAGGAAAGAAGCTCCCATCCACAGAAAGGTACGCTGTAATTCTATATCTATACAGAAACGGATCAAAGAACATGAAGGAAATCAATGAAGATCTTCCAGGATCAACTGAAATTTTAAGGGAGCTTGAAAAACTGAATGTTGTAAAGCAGGAAATCGATAAGTCAAAATATCCACAGGAAACAACGTTGAGTTTGACTGAGAAGGGAATGGAGATAGGAGAGATGCTGAATAAAGTAGAGGGAAAGATAGAGGAATAAAAAAAGAGGTGAAAAAGTTGGTTTTGAAGAATAAACAGAAAATTTTAGTAATAATTGCAGCAGTGGTTGTTATATCGTCAGGGACAGTGGGCTATGCTGTCATTTCCGGTGCCATATACCTTGGTCCCAGTATCCCTAAGATAACAATCACAGGAAATGGGACCACGGATGTGGGTATGAACGTCTCATTTGGTGTATCCGCTGATGGAAAAGCACCCTATCCTCTTCAGTTCTTCTGGTCATCTGATCACAATGTGGGGACTGGGACTACCTTCACCACCTCATTTTCATCCCCTGGGACTTATTATGTTTCTCTACTGGTTTCCATGGATAGCAACCACACCAGGACAACCGTTAGGGCTAAGGAAATAGTCAATAAGGACCCGACGGTTTCCATAACTGAGAATAAGAATGTGATTGACGCAGGCCAGAACATAACGTTCACATCTTCAGTATCTGGAGGAACCGCGCCATATACTTATGCATGGACCTACCCTGGGAGCTCCAGCGCAGATCCAACCATGCAGCTTTATTCAGATATAGGGGGGGTGTATGTTACTGTGACCGATGCAGCAGGTTATTCTATAAATTCTAACATCCTCAATCCAACAATCAACCCAGATCCATACGTGGTAGCTTCCTCAAATACCACCTATACAGACGTTGGTTCGCCTGTTGGATTCTCTGCTTCGCCGTCAGGAGGGACATCACCCTATTCATATTCCTGGACCTGGAATGGAAACGTTATATCAACATCTCCTGACTTTTCATATTCGTTCGATCAGTCTGGTCAGCAATATGTCTATGTTAATGTGAAAGACAAAGTCGGGGAGACTGCTACGAATTATGTTATCATAGAAGTAGAAAAGGATCCGACTGTGAGTATATCTGCGAGCCAGCAAACTGGTTCACCTGGAGCAGATGTCAGTTTTATTGCAGAGACTAATTATGGGACATCCCCATTTTCATATAGCTGGTACATTAACGGAGTATATGAAGGAGGTTCATCGGTACTGTATTATACGTTCAACAATGCAGGAAATTACAATGTGGAAGTTATTGTAACGGATGCCGCTGGACAGAGAGCTACTGGGTCTATTACAGAAACAATAACATGAGCCCATAAACATTAAAAAAGAAAAAATAATTTGGAATAAAACTAAAAATTTTAATTCTAAAGCAGCTCCATTTCTTCCAGCAGTTCCTTTGCATTCTCATTTGCTATCCTGGATATCACGTAATTGAATTTCTCCTCTAACATTGCTACGAGTTCCTCCTTTGTTTGTGCATCTTCTGAGCACTTTTTAAATATGGCATAATCCACATCGAACTGATCCTTCCTTCCTGAGTTGTATTCCTTGCTGAACGGATTTCTCTTCATAAATTCTAAAGTAATTTAATGTGTTTTAAAAGTTTTGCAACAGAAAAAAATTGATAAAATGTAAAACTTACAAATTTATGAGCAAGAAAGCTCCGATCTTTAGAGAGGAGATGAATTGCGATAAGTATTTTAACAAGAATGGTATATCATATTTGATAGATGGAAATAAGTAATAAGGAAAAGGAATATCATCATGAGTCGCATATGG
>DAIDBH010000013.1:0-84628 GCA_027310185.1 Thermoplasmatales archaeon | reverse complement strand
AACACTGAAGGAGAAGAAGCTGAAGAACATGGCAGCAAGATCTGCAATATCTCATGGATTCAGCAGGGAAGACATGGAAAATGTAATTAAGGATATTGGAATTCGTTCAAAGTCAACAAGACTTCTTTCATGACACCTTTAAGTGAATAAGTGTAAGTTCGTCAAAATATTCTTCTATACTAACGTCGTCCCTTAGTTCGGAAATTCGATCCAAATCCTCAGATCTAAACATAGACTTAGGCACATATTCTTTCCAAGATTTGCCGAATTTCAAAAGGAAGACTTCGTTAGCTAAAAAGAGACGGAACTCTTGTTCAAAGTTATTTATTAGGATATCGTACCCCCATTTCCGGTATAATTTAGTTTGATTATAAGTCAATAAAATCCACCTAACTATTTAAGTATGAACTGAAATTAATATAAGAGTTTTTCTAATAACCTTCAAAGAAGAGCCATAACATTTATTCATGGAACTCGCATGTTAAAGCATGAGTGACCTGCTTGATCATGCATTGTAGGAGAAGTACATTTCAATGAAGATAAATGATCCCTTAACATTTGTAAAGAATGCCATTGACTGGGATGCATTCACACCATTATTGAATGATCTGTATCACAATGATACATGATCCGCTTCCCTTATCATTTGGACATTTATAATAGAGGCAATATACTGTTAAAGGTATATAGGGGCGAGTCTACACACGGGTTCGTTGATCTCCGGGGCACTCCCTGAGACAGGGTGATCTGACATGATTGAGAAATACACTGTTGAAAAAAAGTTTCAATTCCATCATTCAACTTGATCTTCAGATAGCCATGGCATACGTCCTGAGAATAGCACTACAGGGATTGCAACCTTATCCAATATCATGACTGAGAAATACCTAGAGAAATTGACCACATATACCAAAGATCAGCGATAATGGAGTGTATAAATATGGCAAGGGCATCAAGTCCGCATTCATGCGTCCAAATAGATTCGACCCAGAAGAATGAAGGGACAACTAGATATTCATTGACAAGGGAAAGATCGCCACTTCTCAACCATTTACATGGATAGAAGTGTAATAGATTGCTTATATACACATCCAGTGTTGAGGGGGATCCGATAAAATTAATCTGCAGTAGTCTCTTTGGATGTTTCTCTTACGATAGTAAAGGTTTCAGCATACAGGAAACCTATTATTATCCATGCAAAGAAAAGATATTGTATCATCAAAGATATGCCGGGTAGTGAATCTATTAATATGAATATTGATACAGAAGCTGCTATGAAACCTGCTGTTAATTCTTTTATTCTTTTCTTTCCTTTTCTGCTGGCAATTTTCATAAGAGAGAAATCTGCAGATGAATGTATTATAAGGTTCATTAAACCTGCCAGAGCACCAAGTGCTAGAAAAGTTGCATATAATCCCACAAAGTAAGTCATTATACTCAAGATGACCACAAATATGGTAGCTATGAGTAATTCAGAGAGCACAGGCTTCCCTCTATACTTTTTTGATAGTATTTTGGGGAATATTTCATCTTCGCTCATTGCCCCTAACGTCCTAGAATTAGCTAGTATGTATGCAATACCACCCAGAATTCCATCACTCAATGCTATAATGGGAACTATAATTATTCCGAGTATTCCGAAATGCGTTATAAGATAAATTATTAGATTTCCTGTAAAGTTCATTGACCCCAAAGAATAGAAAAATAGAGTGGCAAGGAGACCCCCAAATAGAACAACTGTAATTGCTGCTCGACCTATTGCTTTACTATCTTTTGCATCACCTCCCAATGGAGCGATTGATCCATAACCTGTTGGAATGCCTAGTCCAAATATAACAGCAACTAGAAGATATGGTGTATATCTTACTGGATTATAAAAATGCCAGCCTGAGCTATGAAGAAATATTATAGATAATACAACTATTATTACCATCTCTATTGTTGACATTACCATGGCATATTTTGCTGAAACCTTGATTCCTGCAATTACTATTGTAGAAGCCAGTATAGAGACGAGTAGCACTGTAAGTATTTGATTGATGCCTAGTACATAGGATAAAACATAAGCACCTCCGGCCAGTAATGTACCTCCATATGCAAATGCATATAAAAGGTAAGACCAACCAGTTTCTATACCTAGGCCGCTGGACAACCCGTACAGGGCATATATATAATATCCTCCACTTCTTTTATATTTTCTTGAAAGAAAATAAACCACCAGTCCATTGAAGAATACTACTGTTGTAGCAATAATCATGGCAAATGCTCCGGCCGTTCCCACCATGGCAATCATGACAGTACCGAATGTCAGCAATGAAATGAATGGAGCCTGTCCACCAAATGAAATAAAAAATAATTCCCTAAATGCTAATTTCTTTTCCTTATTTTTTCCTTTATTTATAATGCTATTTCTGTTATTTTCCATTTCTTACATCTCCAGATTTATACCAACTTATGCAACATAATACAGTTTATCTCATTTCAATATCAAATATGTTGTTACCTTCACTTATATATAAAATTAAAAAAATTACAGTTGAACCTCCGTTTGCGATTTAACATACTGATGTACATCCAGCATTTCAAGTATTATGAATCCCAGAATCACAAATCCTAGAACAAGTTCTATCATATAAGTATCAGATGTTAGAAGCGAATATATGAAAATGAATCCTGATACTATTATTCCCAGAAGTCCAACACCAAATTCCCTGACTCTTCTCTGTGCCTTAACAAGGTTTTCTTTAAATAATGAGAAGTTTGCAGTTAAATGAACCATAAGATTGGCAAGTCCCGCAATTGATCCTAAAGCCAGGAAGACAGTAAATGAGCTTACAAAGATCACCGGTGGAATAAGTATTATAACAGCGGCGATTATAGTTATTAGACCTGCTATGACTGGGGTTCCTCTTTTGCTATGTAATTTGCTTATGGTTTTACTAATCACGCCTCTATCTGACATGGCATAAAGGTTTCTTGAAAACGCAGTTAGAAATGCCAATGAACCTAGAATTCCGTCATTAATTGCCGCGAACAACAGTAATGGTAAGGCTACTGGCCCTGTTATTCTCTCCATTATGGTGATAACAGGAACATTAGTTGAAACAAGGGAAGTAAATGAGTGCGTAATTATCCCGTAGTCAACTAATGAGTATAATACCATTGATTCAAGGAATCCGCCTATAATAATTACTAGAATTGCTGCTTTTCCCACATTCCTTTTCGCATGCTTAACTTCGCCTGATACTGGCGTAATGGCACCATATCCAGTGGGTATGCCTATAGCAAATAATATCCCGAGGAATATTATAGACGGTGATGGAATGCTTGTTAATGGGTTATACAAAAGAAAATGGGCACCATATAACCCGGCTACTATAATTGCCACCAGTACCAACAGTTCTATGCTAGCAGAAAATACTGCATATTTCGAGGAAGGTCTTATTCCAAGTAAAAGAAATGCGGCGGTAGGAATGAAAACTATGAAAAATGCAACAATGGGTGGAATCACTATGTATGGCGTTAAAACATATGTCAATACAAATATTGACCCGGTAATATAACTGCCGGCATACAGTAGGGAATAGAATAAGTATATCCAACCAGTTTCAAAACCGAACCTCTGCGATAATGATTTGTAAGCATAATTAAAGTATCCTCCTGGCTCGTCATGTTTTCGTGATAGATAATAAACACCAGCTCCATTTATTAAAACCACAAATGTACCAATAATAAGCACAATTGGGGAAAAGAATAATGTCAGTATCAATGCTGCTGTAGCATAAGTTAACATTGAAAGAAATGGTGCCTGACCACCGAATGACATGAAAAATATGTCTGCAAATCCAACACTTCTTGTAAGCTTACTCTTACTTTCTAACTCCATATTATTGTCTTTTTCCATTTTTCTCCTTCCATTATATACATTTCCTGTATATTAGTGTATGCGTTATTATACCATATATATTTGAATTATAAATAAAAAAGAAAAAGGCGTGATTCACAAATAAAATTTGGATATAGTGACCAAAAAATAAAAAATTTAAAATCTTAAATAAAATAAGCTCTCTTTAATCTATTGTAGACACAATGAAGTCACAAGGTATATGATCATATCCAACATCCATCTGCTTTGATCTTGTGGAAAAATTTAATTTCATACTTATTCGGGAGCTAATTAGATCATCTTCCATCATGTACCTATTGCCAACTATTACGCTCAGGATCCTGATTTGAAGTGAACCAAAAAATTAAATCTTAGTTTTGTTTTGATTTCTGAAAACTTAGGTCATTATGCAATGCGGCCAGTACGAGATATCTTGATACGGAAACACCTTCCAAAAGTGCCTTCTCCTCTATCACTGCCTTTTCTTCTTTTCTTATATATACACTTATTTTGTCTTTACTAGAACTTACCATAAATATAATAACACTACATACGTTATAATATTTTTTATTCTAGGGCAAGGTTAAAATATAGCGAACCCTTGGATTTGACATTAATTTCTTGAACTATTGCAATCTATGCAATAAGATGATTAACTATTTACCTGAAAGATAGGAATATAACTCATCCAACCACATCGAGAATGAATGACATAGACCTATCTTAAAAATTGAGGAAATTGTCCCACTTCTAATGTTACGTGAATTATTGATAAAGATGTGATTTGCAAAACGAATAATGCATCGTCTTTAACTGATTGATGAACTTCTTATGCAAATAGACTTCTAAGAACCTCGGACAATAGTTCATCGGCATTTGTTAAAATTTAATTTTGTGATCAACTTTTTGGAAAGGGCCAGTTTCAGGTATTATTTTAAAGGTTCAATGCCATTACTATTTTACATTACTACGTGATATCTGATTTATGGTTTCTGCCGTCGAATTAGAGAGGGAACAAGATAGACTGGAAAAATCAGATATTTCAAGCAATTATAAAATCAAAATTATATAATTTTTTATGACTACAGACTAGATAGACTTTATCTTTATGCTATAAGATTAAGGCAAATAACTTCTTCAATGCCTGATTCCTTTGTTTCCCCTTTTGCTGAGGACGAAAGAAAATTGATGTCTTGGTTTATGGAAGGAAAGATCGGAAGGAGAACAAAGGGTTGGAATAAAGCTGGTACATACTCTGATTGGGGTATAGAAAATTATAATACCACTCTGAAGAGATCTTATAGATGGTTATATAAAAAAGATAAACCAGAATGCATATCTTGGTTGAAGCCTCATAATCGCCCAAATAAGAATGTCAAGTCTCAAAATCTGATAACAGAGGATGAGGGTCAAAGGAATGTCAAGGTACTAAAGAATCCCCATAACAAAGCCATTATCTATAGTCTATTTGATTCTGGATGCAGGATAGATGAATTACTGACTCTAAAGAATAAAGTTTTGGAATTTGAAGATGATTGTGGCATATTGTCTGTCACTATAGAAAGTGAATATATGGAAAATGAATTAGGATTTTTGACTAATTTACATAAGAGCATATAAGACTAGGTAATAGAACGAAAAGAATGCTATGAAAAAAACCTTATTGGTGTAATGAATGAGTTATCAAAAAGGATATAGGGCCTCCTTATGCCTAAATGTAAATCAGTAGTATATAAAAAGGCATTAGAATTTTTATGTATAATAATGGATTTATACTCTATAGAGGATGGGCCTGGCCGGATTCGAACCGGCGGTCTTCGCTGTGTGAGAGCGACGTCATAACCACTGGACTACAAGCCCCTTAAGGGGGAAATACGCAAATGTGTTTAAATTTTGTTAAACCTTTCCAGATATTCGCTTGATATATAACGAAAACCAGGAATCAGAATATTAATAAATTGTCACACACTATTTTATTATGAAAGACAAGTTCAATGAAATCTTTCGCAGCAAAGGAGTCAATTATCTAACACAGGATTTACCGTTATCTGAATTTCTGAAATTCTTCAGTTTTAATGAAGATGATGATCTCAAAGTTCTGGGCGAATATGTTTCTGAGGAGATGATTGAAATCATGGATTATGTTGATCACAACGGAAAGCCCGAACTCATAATGTGGAATCTTGATGGAAAGCGGATAGATTATGTAAGAATATCACCAGAACACCGAAAGGCCTTGAAAAAGTTGCAGGATCTTGGTGTTGTTATAAAAAGTGCCTCCGGTGAACAGCCATGGATGTATCACTTTGTGGCAGGATATCTCATTTCTGATTCAGGCATATTCTGTAGCCTCACCCTAACTGCACAGACTGCCTATGCTTTAAGTAAGTATTTCGGTGGGAAAGAAAAGTTCATCGATCATTATCTCGATAAAAAAGATCCATGGTATGGTGCAACATTCTACAGTGAAACCCAGGGAGGCAGTGATCTGGCTGCAAATAAAACCAGAGCCACAGAAACTGAAGAGGGATGGATTCTAAACGGCTCAGACAAATATTTTGCCAGCAATGCTGGTATAGCTGATGGAGCAATAGTTACGGCAATGACTGGCAATGGTGGAATACGTTCACTGGAAACATTCTTCGTACCGGCTATTAAAAAAACTGGAGAATTGAATTACACCATCAGGCGATTGAAAAATAAGATGGGAACCATAGCAGTTCCAAGTGGAGAAGTTGATTTAGTGGATTCAGAAGCATATCTGATCGGAGAAAGGGGCAAGGGAATATATTACGCCATGGAAATTCTCACCATTTCTAGGATTGATGATGCCCTTGCAGCTGTGGGCATTGCAAGGAAGGCATTGTGGGAAGCTTATCTACACACTGAAAAGAGATCAGCATTCGGAAAGAAGCTGAATGAACATCCACTCATGATGAAGGATATAATAAGCCTTGAAGCTGAACTTGAAGCATCTCTCATAATATCATTGTACGCTGCTAAACTATTTTCAGATGTGGCCAGTGTAAAGCCGCCATACAATGATGCATATAATTATGCAAGATTCATCACTCATATTGCGAAGAACATGGCAGCATGGTCATCAGATCATATAACTCAGTATTCAATGGAGATCTTTGGGGGAATAGGATTCTTTGAAGAATTCCCCATGCCAAAGTTTCACAGGGATGCCCTGGTAACTTCAATCTGGGAAGGCACAAGCAATATCCAGGCTCTTGACATGCTCGAGACTATTCTGAAAAAGGGAGTTGCAAAAGTCTTCTTCAATGACATGAAGACCAGATCTGAAAAAATAACTGAACTTCATCTGAAGAATAAAGTGAGAGAAAGAATTGAGTTTGTTGAGAATCAGTTTAACACACTGTTGGAGGGTGGTTCAATTGAGATGGGTTCAAAGGATCTTCTGAAACTGTTCGGCCAGGCACTTTCACTGACATTACTTGCCCAATCTGGCTCTGAGCTCAAAAGTGAAAGACTTCGTGAGATATCTGTAGTTTATGACATAATCTCCTTTGAGAACAACAGGGTCCAGTTTGATGATTCATTCAGAAATATGGATCTTGTAAAATGGATGCACACTAATTAACCTGAACTGCGAGAAGTTCCTGGTATTTAAACAGAATTTTGTATACTATTCTCACATTTTGTTAGATAATTTCATTGAAGTGAAAAATAGCATTATTGGGGTCTTATAAATGGTCAAAATTCCAGTGGAGTTTTAATCCTATCATATAGAATTCAGTTGGCAAACCTTATCATTTAACGATATTTAATGAAACATTTCACTTTTTGGAAGAGGTGACAATTGAGTTAATTTTTTATTTAATCAGGTTAAATGGATCAAGTATAAAATAAGTGTAACTCTAATTGGAATCTAATTTAATACTGGAAAACCCTATATATATGCAACGAGAATTAAAATACGGTCCGTTTATCACTCTCCATAAGTGTTTCTAATGCAACCAGATATTATTAATGATCTTTGGGTTTTACTCGCGAGCTTACTCGTCTTCACCATGACTATTTCGGTAGGATTTCTAGAAATTGGGGAGCTTAACCACAAACTCGATAGAAGTTTGTATAAGACTCTTATAATAACAGGATTTTCCCTGTTCTTCATGGGCCTGATCGGATTTAACATTGCTTTTGCACCTACAATTGATGGAGTAATTGGCAATCCCTTCTACGGCAATTTATTTCTGGGTCTATTTTCCACAAACCTTGCAGGAGGACTTACTGGTGTTTTCTGGCTTACTGGAAAAAATTTCTTCGACACAGGTCTGTCAACAGGCACCTATTTCCTATTTGAGACAGCCTTTGCTTCAGTAACTCTTGCCTTGGTTGGAGTGGTAGTTCTAAGGAAAATAAAGATGTCAGCATTTATTTTATTTTCAATTATTTATTTCATATTCATATACACAATTCCAGCTGCCTGGATTTGGAACCCAACTGGATGGCTATATACCATGGGAGTACGTGATTTTGCAGGTGGCCTTGTGGTTCATGGAGCCGCAGGATTTGCGGCCCTGGCTATACTGGTCAGGATATGGCAGGAAGAAAAGAAAAAAGGTCTTAAGCAATCAAAGATAGAACACGCAAGCTTGAATTCCGGCTGGTTGACTCTGGCGATCATTCTTCTCTGGGTAGGATGGTTCGGCTTTAATCCGGGTAGCGAGCTTGCATTTACCACTGAGACAATCATTGTGGTCATAACAACATTTCTTGCAGCAGCATCTGCAATGGTTTCAACAATGGGAACGAAATATTTAATCTCAAAGCACGACCCAGGATTGATTTATGGAGTAAATGGTGTCTTAATGGGACTTATCGTGATAACTCCTCTGGCTGGATACGTTAGTCCTGGAAGTGCAGTTGTTCTAGGATTGATAAGCGGTCCCATATTTGTATACGCAGAAAAGTTATTGTCCAGGCCAAAATGGTACAGTGATCCAATTGGTGTTTTGCCAGGGCATTTGGTTGGAGGTATATTCGGTCTTCTGATGATCGCTTTCTTCACACAGACATCCTTTTCATTGGCGTCAGGAGCGTCAAACCTCCCCAACGGAATATTATTTGGTGGAGGAATATTGGCTCTGCATCAACTCGGTCTTGAGGCCCTTGCAGTTGTTGCTGTCGGGGCATTCGTTTTCACTGCGTCTTATGTCTCAGTATATGTAATAAGCAAATTACTAAAGGGTATGCTTCAGGACAGTGAGTATAATGATCAGGAAACAGTCAATGGTACGACGTCCTAAACAAATGTTTCTTTTGTAAACAATCACCTTGTTTTGCAGTTATCATATCCATTGACGCTCTCATCACAAAACTATAGGTATCTTATTTCCATGGCATTTTAATAAGTATAGTTACTCCTAGAATTATCATATGAATTATTCTTCTAGCCTAGTTATGATTTTCTCTAATATCTATCGGAAGTAAAACCATATACTTTAGGGAAATTCAGGCAAAAATAAATATAGATTGGTATCTTACCTGATTACCAAGCTCTGATGGTGTAGCCAGGCCAAGCATACCGGCCTTTCAAGCCGGCGACTCGGGTCCAAATCCCGGTCAGAGCATAATAAAAATTACAAATGTTCTCTTTTATTGCTGATAAATAGTGTCGACTGTGTTTGAGAATAAACCGACATTCTTATACCATGGATATTTACAATGATGTATTATCTTCTCATATGCAATAAACACAAATAATCACGTTTAAAAATATTAAGATAAAAATCAGCACATTTTGTGTCTCGGTCTGGCAGGAGAAGGAAATTCATGAAACGAAAAATTGTTCCAACTCAATGTGGCATGAATAATTATGTTTATTAGAGTATAGAAATATTTATAATTATGCTAGAGAATAACATGTATGAAATCGAGAAAAATATTAATTGCAATTATTACGCTGGCAATGATTTTTTCGTTTGTTCCAGCTATTGCAAGTGTAAGTCACAGCAAATTGCCAACATTTGAAGAAAACAGTTTCTTCATGAAAACTACTGAGTCATCAAACTGGGCAGGTTATGCTGTTGTTAGCAGCAATGATAGCGTGCATAATGCTTCCATGTCCATGATAATACCAACTACAGATACCTCTGGCAATTCATATGCAGCATTCTGGGTTGGAATAGATGGCTATAATGATCAGACTGTTGAGCAAACCGGAATACTGGCGGAACCCAGTGGGCATGGTCATAACTCCCAAACCATATACTGTGTATGGTATGAATTTTATCCAAGTGCGCCAGTATATGCAAGCTTCACAGCTTCAGCTGGTGACTATGTTTATGCTAATGTAACCTATGATGGTGGTTCTAGCTTTTCCACTTTCATAAGTGTTACGACATCATCTGGAAATCTTGTAGGCACATTCTCTGGGCACGCATCTGTTAAAGGTGCACGGGATGATTCTGCTGAGTGGATAACTGAGGCGCCTGCTTCGAGCACAGGAATACTTCCTCTGGCGAATTTCGGAACAGTCGACTATGGACATGATTATACGGGAATCAAATTGACGAATTATGCTACAATTGGAGGGCACTTTGCCACAATGGGATCATTTAGTCCAACAGGTATTATAATGGTCAACCAGCAGGGACAATCTGAGGCAACACCATCGGCTATCTCAAGCGACGGAACAAGCTTTACAGTAACCTATGATCAGTCCAGCACTTCCCACAGTCATCATCCATAAACTTTATTGTTTAAATGATTGAGGGCAACCAATTCTTAAATAATTTATATTATAAAAAACAAAAATTTGGAGAGTCATATATGATGAAAGATTCAATTAAATTGAATTTACCCAATCGCTTTTCAAACGGTCAAGCATATCCCAAGGTCCATGTTCAAGTGTCACAGAAAATATAATACATTCTCTAAATTCAGTCTGGTAATCATTTTAGCAAGCAATCTTAATTTATATTTCCCATATGTGTCGTAATGAATAATAAAAGAAAGAATGACATAAACATGGAAGAAATCACAATTGGCAAAATAGGTCAACATGGATTGGCTGAATTCAGGGCACTTCGTCTTGAATCGCTCAAAACGGTTCCGGAAGCCTATGGCAGTTCATATGAGGATGAATACGCCTTTCCAGAAGAAACCTGGAAATCCAGGATACCAAACATGTTATTTGCACATTACCGTGAATCTCTTATAGGGATGATTGGTTTCTTAGTCAGAAGCAGGCCAAAAACCAGTCATGTTGTTGACGTTTTCAGCTTTTACGTCAGCAAAAAGTATCAGGGAAATGGCGTAGGAAAGAGGCTTATTGAGGAAGTTATTAACACAATAAGTAGGAATTCTAATGTGAGAAAAATAAGTTTAAGTGTTTCCAGCGAAATGGAGGCAGCCATACATCTATACAGTAAATTTGGCTTTCAGGTCTCGGGAAAGCTGGTTAACGAATTGAATATCAATGGTAAATTTTATGATGAATTCATAATGGAAAAATTGCTCTGGTAAGAAAAATATATCTGAATATTCTACGGGATTTAAACCATTCCAAATTAGACCGTTGAAGATGAAAGAAGTCTGTTATCAGGATGATATCCTCACGTAACTTCTCCATACCCTGATCCACCTGGCGTCATAAGCACTACTTCATCACCTGCTTCAAGTTCAGTTGAAAATTTGCTGGTCATTTTCCACCTCCTGTTGCCATGCTTGATTAGCACAGATGATGGCTTTCCTTCTCCTCCTCCATTCAGCGCATATGGACTGATGTTAAATCTATCTGCTATCAGGGAAAAAGAACTCTTTTCCAGCAACCTGAAAGATCTTATAATACCGTCTCCACCGCTGAATTCTCCTTTTCCTCCGCTATTTCGCCTCAGTGTATACGAGGTGTAAAATAGAGGGTACTCCTTTTCGGCAACTTCCACAGGTGTATTCAGAGTATTTGTCATATTACTGTGCACTCCGGAAGAACCCTTGTGACCTGGTCCTGCCCCATTACCACCTCCAATAGTTTCGTAATATGACCAGTATTTTCCATTTTTCCTTTTTCCACCGATCATGACATTGAACATTGTTCCGGATGAGGCAGATGGTATCCCTTCCACGCACTGGCTGAGAGCATGTAGAACAATATCCGCAATTCTCTGGGTTGTCTCAACATTTCCGCCAGAAACAGGATATGGTCTATGTGGATTAACAAGGGAACCCTCTGGAGCAACTATTTTTATAATTGAATAGAAGCCCTCATTTGTTGGTATATCGCTTTTCAGAGCACTCCTTATGGCAAAGGCGGTAGCAGAAAAAGTCATGCCAGGAACAGCATTTAGTGGATACTCAATTTCACCTGATGTACCTGTAAAGTCGGCAATTACACCTTTCCTGGAAATTTTAACAATAACCTTGAGTGCTACCTTTTCCCTGCCGATCTCAAGATAATCAATCGCCTGAAAAGCACCCTGTTTCCATTCAGACATTGCTCCCAGGCTTAACGCTCTGGAATTTTCCAGGAGTTTTTTCCATGATCTATCTACCAACTCTTTCCCGAATCTATTAAAAAGTTCACCAATCCTCTTTGTACCGGTCCTGTTAGCAGCAATTTGGGCATTAATGTCACCAAGTGCGGTCTCGGGGTCCTTGAAATTATTCAGGATAATTGACAGCAATTCTCCATTCACAGAATTGTTGCTTACTATCCTGATGGGAGGAATTATAAGACCTTCCTGGAAAAGGTTCTTTGCGTTAGGGTTAAGACTTCCGAAAACTGGACCACCAACATCCACAATATGTGCCTTGTTCACAACATAGGAAACAATTTCATTTTCTACATACACAGGTGCAATTATGGAGACATCATTCATATGTGTGCCAGAAATATATGGATCATTAGTCATAAGCATATCTCCATCTTTCAGACTGGTTTCATTTTCCCTCATCCATTGCATGATATTCATGATGCCTATCCTGAATGAACCAAGATGTACCGGGATATGTTCTGCCTGTGCGATAACAATCCCATCAGAGTCAGTTATGGCACAACTGTGATCCATTCTCTCCCTGATGTTTGGAGAAAGGGCTGATTTCTTAAGTGCAACTCCCATTTCCTCCGCAACAAACTGTGTGGCCTTTCCTACAAATTCCCAGTCCGTCATCTATCTCACCTTCAAGTTCAGTTCACCAATTTTTCCAACCTCTGCAGTCCAATTTTCAGGTATATATGTTGTAGAACCAGGCTCATCTACCAGTGCTAAACCTTCTATTATTGTACCTGGTGGTAGTTGACTTCTTTGATACACCGGGACATCAATAAATCCTTTTTTGGAATATACCTTTCTGTATCCAGTTGAAATAATCCCTTTTGCAACCACCTCAACGGCAGGCTTCTCCCTTCTTTCTATTCCAAAGGCACGAATCATAAATATTTCCACTTCTCTCTCCAGGGTAAATCCATACGCTTCCCTGTGTAATTTTATGAATTCATCTACGATCTTTTTCCTGTCAGGAAGAGAAACCTTTACAGTAATTTCGGAACCCTGTCCTGCATACCTGCAATCCGCATATAAATCAAACTCTTTAGTTCTGAACCTCGATTCAAGAGCTTCTTCAAGTTCCCTGAAATCTTTCTGAACATCTTCAGGAAAGGATTTTCTCATCTCATATTTCCAGTCTGAATTGAGAAGTCCAAGGGCACTGAAAACTCCAGGGTCTGGTGGAATAACAGCATTCCCTAGTCCCATTTCCTGCGCAATCCTCGCTGCATGTTGGGGACCTGCGCCTCCAAAAGCAAAAATTGTGTATTCTGATGGGTCAATTCCTCTCTCAACTGTCACCATCCTTATGGCCCTGGACATTTCCAGATCAACAAGTTTCAGTGCCTTCAATGCAACATCAACGGGGTCACCAAGCTTACCTAATGCCTTCATGGCAAGATCCTTTCTCAAGGTGAAATTGCTGCCTGACATTTTTTCATTCAGAATGCCAAGCACAAGATTTGCATCAGTGATAGTTGGTAGTTTTCCTCCCCTGTTGTATGCTACTGGACCCGGGTCTGATCCGGCACTCATTGGACCAATGTTCATGCCTCCGGCAGAATCCAGCCATATCACGGTACCACCACCGGCAGAAACTTCAGCAAGGTCAACAAATGGGTATCTCACGGGATACCCACTCCCCTTTATCATCCTCCCGTAATGTGATTTTCCTCCAACTTCATATTCTGAAGTGATTTCAATTCTTCCATCGGTAACTGTGCCGGCTTTCGCAGTTGTTCCTCCCATGTCAAAACTTATAATCCTTGATACGCCAAGCTTCCCCGCCACGATTGCAGCTGCGACCACGCCTGCTGCCGGACCAGATTCAATTACTGCAACTGGATTAATAACAGCTTCTTCCTCGTCAATTAGTCCACCTGAATTTGACATTACACTTATGGGTGGTGAACCAAAGGAAGTGAGATTATCCCTTAACTTTGATAGATATTCAGATACCACGGGCATAAGGGCCCCATTAATTACCGTTGTAGATGTCCTTTCATACTCCCTCGGTTCCGGTGCTACTGAACTTGATACACTTACATACCTGAACTCCCTAGAAAGTTCATTCCTGGCAACTTCTTCGTTCTGGTCATTGAGATAGGAGTGAAGAAAAGAAATGGCTACACTTTCCGGTTTGAATTTCCTGATCTTCTCAATCAGTCTCGAAACATCATTCTTTTCCACAGATTTTAAGATCTTTCCAGTGAAATCAGTTCTTTCATCAAGCTCGAATCTTAACTGTCTCGGTACAATAGTTCTGGGTCTCGTAAATTCCAGATCATAAAGGGATGGCCTATTCTGCCTTCCAATTTCTATGACATCCCTGAATCCTTTTGTGGTGATTAGTGCGACCCTGGGCAGTTTCATGCCAAACTGTCCAAGGAGCGTGTTGGTTGCGATTGTAGTTGCATGAACAAAGTCAACTATGAAATTAACACCGGAATCCTTAACACCATTAACAACTCCAATTTCCGGGTTTCTGGGGGTTGTAGGGACCTTCAACTTCTTTAAGATTTTATTATTCTGCAAAATCACGATATCGGTGAATGTTCCTCCAATGTCGACAGAAACCGTCGTCTTATCCATAAATCCCATGTAAACTCCTGATCAGGCATATGTCATATTTTAAGATTGATCTGCATTCTATACTGATTTCTTGAAAGAGAATAGGATGATAACAGGATGTGATCTTACCACATTTGTTCAGAGAGAATTTCTAATATCATCCACTAAGCTTTCAGCATCTTCTATGCCGACTGATAGCCTGTATGTCCTGTCATCTATTCCGAGAATTTTCATCTCCTCATCAGTAAGTGATCTGTGGGACATGGTCTTTGGATGGGCTATTATGGTATTGACTCCCCCAAGAGTATTTGCAGGCCTTATTCTTTTCATTGACCTGAATATGTTATATGGATCCTTTTGAATATTCTTTATCTTGAAAGTGAGAACACCACCATATCCTCTAAGGTTATCTCTGGAATATTCGAAATCTTGATGACTTTCCAGTCCAGGGTAGTTCACATTTTCTATTCCATTTATGGAGCAGAGATTCCTGGCCACGCTTATTCCATTCTTGTTAATCTCCTTCATTCTCAACTGGAGGGTCTTTATGCCTCTTATGATCTGATATGCAGTGTTCGGATCCATATTTGTGCCGATTGTTCTCCTTGTGAGATCAATTCTATCCATAGTTTCGGAACTTCCTGATGCACTTCCACCTATGATGTCATTATGCCCGGAAATGAATTTTGACAGGCTATGAATGACAATGTCAGCACCGTAATCTACAGGATTGATATTCTCCGGTGTTGCAAAGGTTGAGTCACAGATTAATATTCCCCCGAAGGAGTGAACTTTTTCAGCAATTTTTCTCAGGTCGTAAACCCGTAGAGAAGGATTTGAAATAGTTTCCACCAAAACCACTGATTTCTCAGTAATCGAATTCAGTAATGTCTCTGTCCCGGGGCTGGTGACTTCACCCCTGATACCCCATGATCCAAGAAAATCCCTGATGAATCTGGAACTCCGGGCGAAGGTATCAAGAGTTGTTACAACTTTATCTCCAGGCCTGAGGAGAGAAAGAAGGGTAGTCGTGATCGCGCCCATTCCAGAGGAAAAACAGACGCTTCTTTCTGTTTTTTCAAGAATATTTATCTGTCTTTCCAGTTCTTCAACAGTGGGATTTGCCTCCCTTGAATATCTGTACTTCTTTCCCTCCGGGAACATATAAGATGATGTCTGGAATATGGGAAAAGTAATTGGGTAATTTGGAGGGAGCGCGCTGTCGTTTATTACATGATCTTCAGTTTCGTTCATAGGCACCTGCAGAAGGATATGAATCTGCCATTATAAAGTCTAGTTCTCTGGACTGGAAGTAATGAGTCAAATCCTTCCTTATCTGTCCCTTATCTGTTCTGTCATCGGTGAAGCATAGCATCGCAGGCCCAGCACCACTCAATATAAGTCCGATGGCATTGTTTCTTTTGCAGATAGATCTCACATCTACAAGAAAGTCGTATTTGATCATTCTGGCCTGCTCCACAATCTGGTCATCAAGTCCATATTCTATCAGGTCCCGGTCTCCCGTAATTATGCCTGCCAGCAGCGAATTGGAGAAATTTATGTTTCTTACAACCTTCTTAAAAGGTATCATCTCAGGGAGAAGTTTCCTGTTTTCCTGGGTCTTGTTCCTGGCTATGATTTGTGGAACAATGGAAATGAATCCTATATTTTCCGGAACATTGAATTTCCTTATTCTCAACGGAGATTCGGAAAATACAGCAGAGAAATTACCAATAGTTGATGCAGTAACGTTATCTAGATGGAAGCTTCCTGTTGCGAAATTCTCTCCATAGGATGCGTATCTTATTATTTCGTTCACAGGGAGGTCTAGGCTGAAGAGTTCATTCATGAGTACGGAGGATGAAACAGACGCCGCTCCACTGCTTCCCAGCCCCATCCCTACCGGGATAGTTGAGTTCAATTCCAGTGATAAATGGGAGATTATTTCAAAATCCTCTGCCATCTTCCTTATCACAGCAAGAGCACTGTTTTCCAGCAGGTCAACATCATTCAAATTACTCTTGAAGTCAATTTTCAGCGGTCCCTGCTCTTCATTGATTGACAAATTTCCATCAGAAAAGAATGCACTGTGGCAGATGCCAAAGGAATCAAATCCTGAGCCTATATTTGCAGAAGAGCAATAAACTCTCCCAGATACTGATTTCACAGCAGGAAAACCATTGAAATTAATTAATTATTTAGTCATTCAAAATTACTGTAAGGAATATTTTTACTTTCTGCTCTTTATTACATCTATCAATAGCATCTTATCATAGTCTATCTTGAATTTAATCTTCTTTGCCTTCAGGATCTTTGCAATCTGATCTCCGATTTCGTGAATATTCTCATTGGGTGACAGTCTTGCAACTATCATTTCTTTCCTGTCCATAGGGAATAACAGGGAAAGGTCAGTCTGATCGGAATAAAATCCCATGGGCTTCTTATTGTTGTTTATTTCCCTCATATTGAGTTCATACTTGACCTGGATTTGCTGTTCCTCTTCAGGAATCTGCTTCTTTTCTCCTTTAATTATTGCAAATATTTCAGCAAACGCCTTATCCAGTGATTTCCATGAAAAATCATCATCGAAATAGAAATGTACAGACCAGTTCTTCACATATCCATATATCTTGTCTTTATAATTAATTTGTTATAAGCACGACAATTTTTTCAGCTATCACTCTTTATGTGAATCTATTGAAAGATTTTAATATAGTTGTTAAATAGGGAGTCTATAGCTCTGTGGTGTAGTGGCCAAGCATAGTGGGCTCTGGACCCGCCGACGGCAGTTCGAATCTGCCCAGAGCTACTTATTGAAGAAATTAAATCTAATATGGATAAATTTTAGGAAATTTAATGGATTTATTAGGATCCATGTGAGAAAATTCAAACTTAAATGTAAATAGTTTGACTTAATACGTGTTCATGGACTCAGGTTCTGAAAACAGTGAAGATGTGAATAAAAGATTCTGTGACCTTCTAGGGGAATTTATTGAGAACAGTTCACCGTATTTTCAATACGATTCTAGTATGAAACTTGCCTTTTCATCCTTTGGACTTGCAATATCAACAGGAATAAGGATAGACGCCACTAGAGAACTGCTGGAAATGGCAGACAAGCTTTACCAGAACGTTTCTGATAGCGATACGGTCCTTTCGGACGAACACAGGAAGAAGCTTAATCACGCAGATGATGTATGGCTTGATATGAAGGCAAAGATGTCAGCAGGAGACATACGCGCTTCTCATCTCCTGGCAGCTCATGCCCACCTAGCAGATGCACTGAATTACCTGACTATTATGAAAAAGGATAAAAACTTCAGCGAGTTTATCTCAGATTACAATATGAAATATCTATCAAAATTGAGTGTTTTTGTTTATAGGGAAGCAATAGGACACGTCATGCTTTAGGCAGATCCCTTATATAATCTTCGAATTTCTTCTCATCCTTAATGAATCTTATGACTGAACTAGTCTCCCTGTAGTAATCTGTTGTCAACCTGTCATAAAGGATCTTGTCCATCTTTTTCTCCTCAATTAGTTTTTCTTCAAGGTTCCTTGATAGAAAGCCACTTGCTTCCTTCACCTCTGCTTTGCCCATCTTTCTTCCATATATATTCATGGCATCAAGAAAAGTTATCATGGAACTTGAGTTCGTGTAGATTGCACCCACGGTCTTATCACTTTTCTTCAGTGTTTCAGCAAGATCATCCATGTGGGTCGGGCATACTCTCCCAGTTTTTGGGAATTTATCGACACCCTTTGCAAACAGTTCATCTATGATCTTGAGAAAATTATCGCCCTCTCCTCCGAATACGAAGGAAAGTCTCACGTTAAGATGATTCTTAGCCAGTGTAGTGTTATCTTCCCCGGTCCTCCTTGTCCTGAAATATTCATTGGTTCCATAATGCACATTGGCAGATGAAAAGTAAATAAGTCTCTGATTCTTGTCAATCCTTTTCACCTCATTTGCTATTGTTTTAATACCCTGGACATTTGCGTTGAAAGCCTCCTTCTCGTCCTGCGAGTAGGAATTGGCCATGTAATAAATAATATCAAAGTCCTTCACAAGGGACAGCAGTTTTTCCTGTTCTCCTACATCTCCCTCTATCCAGATAAACTGCTCATAACCTTTTTGATCTATCTTGTGGCGCGAATAGTATGAAGTTTCCTCATGATTCATCCTCTTCATCAGGTTCCTGCCTATGTAACCGCTTCCTCCCACGAACAATGCTTTCATTACAGTGGTATTCAGCCAAGCAAAATATATTTTGTTATTTTTATCTGTGTGCATATTCCATTTTTATAATAATAGTTCATTGCTGGATATACTTATTAAGGATAATGCAGACGAACTTTTTCAAAGCTGAAAGTATATAAAATTCATTTAGATGTGAAAATCCGTTAATAGAACTGAATAATACCCTTGAATGGGAGACTATAGGGAATTTTTTGGAAAAAACGCAGAAAAATATGCATCCAGTGAAAGTCATAGGAACGGGAAAGATCTTGAAATACTGATAAACCTGCTCGATCTAAAGGCGTCATACAGATGCATAGACCTTGCCGCAGGAACTGGATTCACCTCAATTGCACTGGCTAAAAAGGTGCAAAGTGTCGTTGCATATGACGGGACGGAACAGATGCTGGAACAAGCGAAAAAATTATCTGAACAGGAAGGAGTCCATAATATTACATTCAGGGTTGGGGTGGTAGAAGAACTACCATTCATGGATTCAGAATTTGATGTTGTTACAACAAGGAGGGCTGCACATCATTTCCACGACAAGGAACAGTTCCTCAGGGAGGCATTCAGGGTAATGAAGAAAGGTGGCAAACTGGGAATAGCTGATCTTGTTGAGCCTGAAACGGATGATGGAGGAAATTATAACAGGATGGAAATTCTAAGGGATCAATCCCACGTAAGGGCAGAGAAAATTTCAGAGTGGAAAGTTCTTGTTCAGAAGGCAGGATTTAAAAATATAGTAACAGAGGAGTTAGTAGAACCTGCACATTTTCTTAAATGGTTATATCCCATAGAAGAGAACAGTAAGTCTGGGATGGAAGTGAAGCAATTCCTCGAAAGCCTAAGCGATGTAGAATTGAAGAGGATGGACTTCGACAAAGAAAAAATGATACTTGACAAGCACAGAATGGTCCTGATCGCCGTAAAGTCTTAGGTATTAAGGAACAGTAACTGAAATATTTAACTTCCATATGATGAATCATGAGTTTAGAGAATTTATACATCATACCGCACGGGGATGAACTTATAGATCTTCCCGACAAAGAAAGCGTCACGATGAGGAACCATATTGCGGAAATAGCAGAAAAAGATGATTCTGAGGTAATCGTCATAATCTCTCCACACGGAATGACCATAAAGGATCACATGGCTGTGATAAACACAGAACACTTCAGGGCAGAAACAAAACTTGTCAATAAGAAACTTGATTTTCTGTGCAATAATGAGAGAAAACTGACAGAGGAGATAATAGAAAAATTCCCGGAGTTCTGCCTTGACGTCAGATTTTCAACATATTCTGGTGAACTCAGTGAATTTCCTCTGGATTTTGGTAGTTCAATCCCACTCTATTTCTTCAGGCAGAGAAAAATTGTGATGATAGGACAGCCAAGAATAAGCCATAGGAAGAAACTGGTTGACTTCGGGAAGATACTGTTTCAAATTGTGAGAAACTACCCGAAAAAGGTGAGTATCATATTGAGTGCGGACCAGGCACATACACATTCCGAAAAGGGACCCTACGGTTATTCAGAGGAAGCAGTAAAATATGAGCAGATACTGATAAATGCCATAATGAACAATTCAATGGATCCTGTAATGAGCATTGACCAGGAAATAGTCAATAAGGGTAAACCGGACAGTTTCTGGAACATGTTGATTCTAAAGGGTATTCTTGAAGAATCCGGAATGAGGATGAAGATTGATTATCATTATGTGGCAGTTTATTTTGGCATGATGCTTGCACACTCAGTCAGGGAAAAGTGAAAAATAACTATTATATTAAAATTTTTCAAATATAGTTTTTAATACGCTGAAGTGATTATTACATGAAGAAGAATGATAACATTAGCAGCAAAAGCCAAATTACCAACCTTGGCAGGATTTTTTGATATTTACACATTTAATGATGGCGAACCAAATGAAAACGCGGTGATTGTAAAGGGAGATGTAACAGGGAAGGAAAATGTTCCTGTTAGAATACACAGTGAATGCCTGACAGGTGATGTTTTTGGGTCAAAGAGATGTGACTGCAGAGATCAGCTCCTGAAATCTCTTGTATATCTTGGAGAGCAACCCTATGGAATGCTCATCTATCTCAGGCAGGAAGGCAGGGGAATAGGTCTGGTGAATAAAATTAAGGCATACAGTCTCCAGGAAGAGGGATATGATACCGTTGAGGCAAACCTTAAACTGGGGCTGCCTGCAGATCAGAGAGACTATACATTCGCAGTGGACGTGATAAATTACTTCAGGATCAAGAGTGTGAAACTTATGACAAACAATCCTGAAAAGATCAAGTTTCTTGAAGAAAACGGGATCAACGTTTCAGGAAGGATTTCCATAAAGAGCCAGACGACGGAATACAACAAGTTCTATCTGATGACAAAGAAGGAAAAGATGGGTCACCAGATCTGATAATGTATTGAAAATTCAATAACTGGAAAACCTATTGACCTCATTATAAATTTCTGATTATACGAAATTTCTAATTTTATCTTTATTGATATGGGGATAAATTTTTACGGGGATTTCAGTGGCAAATGTTTTTTAAAAATAACACACTGATCATATATGACGACCGTAAATGCTTATATAACAAATGCACCAGGTGGTGGAATAAAATATGAAAAGATTGAAATCAAGGATTCACCAGGCAACGTTTCACTCAAGCCCTTAATGACTGGAATTTGTGGTACAGATAGGGGCATGGTGAATGGGGCACTTTCCTTCGCATATAATCCTGAAGGATATGATTTTCTTGTAATTGGGCACGAATCATTATGTATTGTAACAGATTCAAAATCGGAGAAATTCAAAAAGGGAGACGTGGTTGTTCCCATAGTAAGAAGACCAGGAGATTGCCCCAACTGCAGGATAGGCAGGCCTGATAACTGCTCAGACGGAAATAAGCATGAAGCTGGAATCACAGGACTTCACGGTTTCATGAGAGACTCTTTCAATGAATTCGACTACAATCTGGTCAGGGTTCAGGATGTCGATCTTGGAGAAGTTGCAGTACTGACTGAACCCACGAAGAATGTCGTAAAGGCGTTTGAGGTTTTTGATAAAGTGAGATCAAGATTCATTTATGAAAATATCTACTCAACATTTGATGGTAAGAATGCACTTATAATAGGTACCGGTAGCGAAGCGTTTCTTTACTCATTCCTCGCAAGAGATTATGGCTTTAATACATTCATGGTCAACAGGCATCCAATAGACCAGATTCCCACAGAACTCTGCAATGCATTTGGAGTTAATTTCAGGGACACATCAAAGGAACCGGAGTTTCCCGGTGATATGAAGCTTGACCTCATCGTGGATACCAGCGGTGATCCGGCAACAATTTTCAGGTTCCTCAGAAAGATGAACCACAACGGTATCCTGATACTCTTTGGAACCAACGGAAAAGCTCCCCAGGCAGGATTATCAGGGGAGGACATTGACTTTATTGTTGAGAGAAACATAACCATAGCCGGTTCTGTAGATGCCGCCGAGGTCCATTACCTTAAAGCACTGGATTATCTTTCAAAGTGGAATCGACTTCACAGGGGCATGCTGAACAGGATGATAACTAATAAATTCGCCCCGGGCGAACTGGGGCTGTTCAACAAGAAGCCACAGGGAGAAATCAAAAGCGTAATTAAATGGGATTAGGATGCAGGAATGGTAATGAAAACAGATATCTTTAATGGGAAGGCATTCTCAGGGAACATAGACAGGGAAACTGAAAAGCTAGTGGAGAGATTTGTCAGCATACAGGGCAGAAAACCAAAGCTTCTCATAATAGATCCAACGCAGAGTGAAGAAACAAAGGTATACGGAAGGAGCAAGATCCGGAAGGCTGACAGGCTTGGAATAGAAACTTTCCCACTCTTCCTGAATTCACCAGGTTCAAATGGGAATCCACTTGAAATAATGGAAAACATAATTTCTGAGGTCAATCCAGATGGAATAATAGTGGAACGACCCTATCCATACTGGCTGGATTCATTCTACATAGAACAGATAATCCCGGAATATCTGGATATTGAAGGAATATCAATAAAATCCCAGGGAAAGAACATGATCGGATATCCGTATATCCTTCCAGCGACAGCTGATGCAGCATTACGCATAATACTGAGCCTGGGTGAAGATCACTATAAGGATGTGTGCATCATAAACCGGTCAACAATAGTAGGAAGACCACTTGCAATGGCACTCCTGAATAAGGATTTTACAGTAACTGTCTGTCACAGTAAAACACGTAATCTGAAGGAAATTACAAAATCAAGTGATATAATTGTATCTGCAATAGGAAAACCGGGCTATATAGATGCGAGTTACATATCAGAGGGTGTTTCACTCATAGATATTGGTACAACTGAGGTTGGGGGGAATATTGTGGGAGATGTTGATTTCAACTCAATATCAGGCAAAGCAGCTTTTGTGACACCGGTGCCGGGTGGAGTGGGTCCAGTAACAACATCGGTATTATTCAGCAACATGATGAAGGCATCCATAGACAGGATTGAGGAGAGACTCAATTTCTGATCTTTCCCATAAGTGAAATATTTTTGTAGTATAGAAATTCAACGGATAATTAATTAACTGGTTAGTTAATATCTTTTTCATGGCTCTATCTGAGAAGGAAAAATTAATTAACTTTCTAAAATCTTCACTGAACGATAAACCCGCAATTTTAGGTGTTAGCAGTGGAATTGACAGTTCACTAGTACTCATGTTGCTTGCTCGTTCCATCCCCAGGGAAAAAATAATACCCATATTCCTTCCAGAATCGTCTGTAAGCCAGAATGATCTAAATGATATAATAGCCCTGGAGAAAGCTTCCGGTATTGAGATAAAAACAGTATACATAGAGAACATAGTCAAGTCATTCAGCAATCTTCTAGAAATAAAGGACATGAAATCTCTCGGAAATGTGAAATCTAGAATCAGGATGACTGTGCTTTATTATTACTCGAATTTGAACAACGGAATGGTTGTGGGAACAACAAACCTGACCGAATATGTGACGGGCTATTTTACCAAATTCGGCGATGGTGGATGCGACGTGGAACCCATCATAGGGCTTACAAAGACACAGGTAAGGGAACTATCCACGGAGATGGGTGTCCCGGAAAGCATAATCCGGAAACCTCCAAGTGCAGGTTTATGGAAAGACCAGACTGATGAGAGGGAGCTTGGTTTTTCTTATTCAATAATTGACAGGGAGGTAGATTATTTCATCAGGAATGGACGGTTCCAGGACAACGAAGTTGGGAAGCGGGTTAAATCCCTGTATGAGGCAAGTATGCACAAGAGAAATCTTCCAAGGGGTCCGGAAACAGATTAGAAATGCTGACATTTGAAAGTAAGGACTTCATTCAACTCAGCCTTTTACTGGTGATAGCATCTTTTTCTATTCCTATAGCAAGGAAGGTATCCCTGGTAGAAATTCCAATATTGATCTCACTGGGACTACTTTTTGGACCCGGTCTTGGAGTCATTAATCACAGCTTTGCAGAGTATATGATTCAGGATTTCGCGGGATTTGGTGTTGGCATACTTGGATTGGTGATCATCCTGTATTACGAGAGCCACAACATAAATTTCAGGGTAATAAGGAAGTTCCTGCTTAACATCATATCCCTGAATACGGTTGGTATGGTTGTTACCTCGGTAGTTGCAGGCATATTCTTTTCCCTGCTTACAGGCGCCCCGTTCCTGATTGGATTCCTGTTTGGAGCAATAATATCTCCAACAGATCCTTCAACACTGATCCCACTGTTCAGGAAAATCAAGATAAAGGATGATTACTCTGGAACTCTTATAGGGGAGAGCCTTTTCAACGATCCACTGGCTATTATTCTTGTCACACTTGCAATATCATTCATCTACTCAGGCTCATCCTACTCAACGCTTTTCAACAGCGTTACCGGTGCTGTGGGATTGATAGGAGGCATTCCATTGTTCCTGGTGATCCAGATAGCAGTTCCATCGGTATTTGGGGTTATCATGGGTTTCGGGATTATATATCTCAACAAATACCTGAATTTTGAGAATCTCATCGTTGGCCTGCTTCTTGGTGTGGTTCTTTTTGAACTCACTGTTCTCTATGGCATAGGAATCACTCCCTTCCCAGCAATCATTGCAACAGGTGCCATTGTCGGGACATTTACAGACAAGAGCATATTCTGGTCAAGGGAATCAAACTTCCAGGAAAATCTCTCATTTCTTGCCCAGGGTATAATTTTCATTCTAGTTGGGAGTCTCATAACAATAGGAGATATTACCGGTTACCTGCTGCAGGGTTTCATCCTGACGCTTATAGTTATATTTGTTGTAAGACCAATGGCAGTCTTCATATCATTACCTCCGGGAAGATCAAAGAATAAGGGTCCAGCAAAGAGCTGGAGAACAAAAACTTTCATAGCACTTTCCGGTCCCCGTGGGGTGGTTTCTGTGGTGGAGGGAGCCGTTCCATACTCAATAGGACTGCTCTCCGGTAATGCTCTATTGCTAAAATGGGGACTTGTTCTTGAAATTGATGTTACTTTCATTGTACTGATATCAATCCTCTTGCAGACAATCTACCTGCCAATAGTGGCAGGGAGATTATTGCCACAGGATGCCACTCAAACCTGAATTTCTTCTGTCATATCAAGAGACTGGAAAACCCTTCTCCTGTCCTTGTAGAACTGGTTTACCATATAGTAGAAGTCCTTGTAATTTGAAATTCCCTTCTCTATCATCTTGTCCAGTATCCTTGCCCTCAGATCGATCTCTTTTTCAAGTTCGTCCTCAAACTTTCCCTCTTTTTCAGCTATCTTCTTTATGGCATAACTGAAGCCGGAGTAGTTCTGGGTATCGGACTGTTCGTTGAGTATGAATGCGTTATTGATAAGTATGTCCTTTGAAATACTGTCCTGGCCAGCTATTTCAGATATTGTTCTTATTCTTCTCCTTGATCCCCTGTCATCAGTTACATTCTGAAGTATTACTGCAACATCAAGTGTTAGAAGCAGATTTCTTGGAATGTTTATCGGTTTTGACTCCATCCTGTGAATGAATGTGCTAATATCGTCGGCATGGAAAGTTCCATAGACATACCTTCCAATGGACATTGCCTGAAATAGTGTGAACGCTTCAGCACCTCTAACTTCTCCAACAATCACATAGCTGGGTCTCTGTCTCATGGTCACAGTGAGCAGATCAAACATATCTATCTCTCCTGCCCTCTTTCCCGTTTCAGGATCAAGCTTGCCATATCCTGTCCTCGTTACCATAGGAACCCAGTTTTCGTGGACTAGATTGATTTCCCTGGTATCTTCTATGGAAACTATCTTCTTCTGCGCTGGTATGAAGAGTAGTATTGCGTTCATGAGGGTTGTTTTACCTGTTGCAGTCCCACCAACTACCATAACGTTCCCGCCATATTCAGTAAGAAGCCAGAAATAGGCAAACACCCTGGTGTTACATAGTGATCTCTGGATTAGATCAAGTGGTGTCAGCGGTTCTTCCTTGAATTTTCTTATGGTAAAGGAAGATCCCTTGTTTGTTATGTATTTTCCAATTGAGGCAGAAATCCTGGAGCCATCCTCCAGTGTTGCATCTACAATGGGGTTTGATATGGATATGTGCCTTCCAACATCCTGAAGCATCTTCTTAACGAAGGTTTCAAGTTCATCAACATCTTCATATATTATATTGGTCGGAATGAAACCGAAGGCCTTATGATAAACGAACACAGGAACACCAGGAGCATCGCATGAAATATCCTCTATATTGGCATCCCTCATAATCGGGTCTATTTTTCCGAATCCCTTTATGTCCCTCTCTACATAGTATGTCAGGCTGTCCATTTCATCAGGCGTGAATGAATTTGTCATTCTCAGGGCTTTTGTGAACTGTTCCACTGCATCCTCCTTCGTCAGCACACTTATGTTATACATTTCCGGATCAGTGATGGATGCGATGAATTCATTCCTGTATTTAGCATACAATTTGGCGACCCTTTCCCTCACCTCAGGTTCATTGACCTCATACCTGAATATGGTAGCACCCCTGTCAAAATATACCCTTGAGAATACAGTACCAGGTATCAATTCCTGAAAGAACTTATCCTCGTTAGTCCTCTTCACAGTCCTGACAGGAGTTATAACCTGCCTGCTGAGGAATTTCCTCTTCTTAGTCTTCTTCTTCTTTGTTTTGGAAAATAACGCCATTTAGAGCACCCCTATTACAGCAAGAACCATTATACTTATCAGAACAAGCACGCCTGACATCATGGCTCCAGATGTTAGCCTGCCATCCCTGAAAACTCCAGATATGAGACCACTTGCAGCACTTTGAACTATGACACCAGCTGAGAATAGCTTTTCTATCAATCCATAGGAAGACGAAGCAAGATTCAGCACACCACCGCCGCTCAGGCCTCCACCTGCAATCTGTGGGAAGAAAAATGTATCCAGCATTACTATAACGAAAAGGAAGACACCGAATGAAGTTGCAAGGGTGGTTGAATAACTTCTCATATCTGCAAATCTGCTCTCCCTCATTAAATAGGTCTGGGTCGTGAAACTTGATACGAGGGATATGACATCAGACGTATTGCTGCCTGATTCACTGGCCTTCTTTATGATCTTTCCAACCCTTATTATTGATGGCGATTTCAGTCTCTTTCCAAAGTCATTCAGGGCAGTTTCTACCGGTATTCCAAGCTTGACCATTCCAGCCAGATGTTCAATCTCAATGGATAGTGGGCCATACTTATTTTCAGCCGATCTGAGTATGGCTTCTGACATTGGAGTTCCAAAATTTGTATGTCCCGCCAGATCCCTGAGGAAATCCGGCAGCCTTCTTTCTGCCTCCTCTATCCTCTTCACTCTGGCAAAATCTGCAAGACCAAATGGAAAGAACAGTATCACCATTGCTATGGAAGATAATGTTAGTGGATGAACCAGCGGATTCAGATCATTTATCTTGAAGAAATATCCAGTGAAGAACAGGATAAATATTGTCAGGACAGAGCCTGCAAGTGCCACATACCTTAGCTCAATTCCTCCGATTTCGCCCTTCATACGTCCACCTCACCTATGGTGCTACTAAGGATCAGCGCAAACATAATGGCTATAATGGGGATTATAAGGAACACTATCAGGTACAGCACCGTATCTGTCAGCGCCCCTTCTCCCGGTATAACGGAAGTTACAGTACCTATGATGACCATCAGTATGAGCGGAAACATTATTCCTACAATTATATAACTCTCAGCAAGAACTGAAAGAGATTCTGTGTTCCTTTTGATAAGTGTGCTTAGCTCAGTCTGGTACTGTACAGCCTTATCCTTGAAATAGCTCTTCAGGTCACCGCCTGATGTGAGGGTGGTTATTATCCCCTGGAAAAATTCTGAGAGCCTCTGGGAGGGAGAATTTGCTGCACCGTCTTTAACTGCATTTATAATGTCCTCCCCAAAAAGCCTTGTGGATACTGCTATACTCTTTGCCTCCCTTGCCAGTTCACCATACTCCGTACTGTTAGAAAGTTCATACATTATGTTCTCAACAGGCATGTCTGCAGAGGCCATAGTTGCGATATAACCCATGGCCAGCGGCAGTACCGCATCGATCTTTTTTCTACGCGTACCCGCAATTGAATTCGGATATCCTGCCATGACCGCAAAATATACTATCACTGCAAGGAACCAGAATGCAAAGGATAGATAGGTATAAGAAGGAAATTGCAGTGAAAATATATTCACCACTACAAAGCTCACAACCATGAATATGACTGCTATCATTATTCCTCTGGAATAATACTCTATTGCATCTATAGGCATTTTAGCCTTCCTAAGGCTCTCATCCATCTTTTCTGTCTGAACATATCTTTCTACGAGATGGCCGAACACCCTGACAGAGAAGACATCAAATATGGTAGGTGCTGGAATGACCACTTTTACGGGTTTAGGATTCAACTTCTTGTTCAGGTTTGACAGGAAGCCGTTACCCTTGTTTTCCTTCTTGATCTGTATGTCCTGGCTTTTATGCATCATATACCACTCGCCATCTTCATTGCTGTTTCAGGATCTTTATAATATATATTGATTATCCTTGTAATATTCGTATAATCCGTTATGTTATTTTTGACCATTCCATCCAGCAGAGCCCTGCGTCTCTCAAACTCAAAGTTCATTTCTTCCTGGGTCCACTGTTTAGTATCCCGTATCTCGTTCAGGATCTTGCTGAATCCTGAAAATACCTGTTCATTCTGGTTGAAATCATAGGAAAATACCTTATTATACATTATCTCTCCAGAATCCTGATCTGTTCCCACAATTTCGTCAATCTCCATCAACTTTCTCATATTCCTGCTTCCGACCCTTACGAATTTATTGAATATCACAATGTTAAGTGCACCGATAAGTACTCTTGGAATATTTAGTGGATTTGATTCCAGCCTATTTACAAGGGTCTCCATGGAGTCTGCGTGAATTGTTGAATATGCAGTGTGCCCCGTTGAAATGGCCTGAAATAGGGAATAAGACTCTCTTCCCCTTATTTCCCCAAGCACGATATATGTGGGCCTCTGCCTCATTGCCATCTTTACAAGTTCAAACATGCCTATGGGAGGATTCTTTGAATCACCATTGGCAGTGGAATAGATACTTTCCCTTGTTGAAGTTGCCACCCAGTTCTGATGCATTATGTTGATTTCCCTGGTTTCCTCTATGGAGAAAACCTTTGTATTTGATGGTATGAACATGAGAATTGCATTTATGGTGCTTGTCTTCCCAACTCCTGGAACACCGGCAATGATGGCAGATTTCAGATTTTCAACAGCAAACCAGAGATATGTAACAAGTTCAGAGGTTGCCGCACCATACTTTATCAGTTCCACAGGGGTGAATGGTGATTCCCTGAATAACCTGAATGTAAACGCAGAACCCTTCGTAGAAATCTCATTGCCGAAAGTCAACTGAATCCTGTGTCCTTGAGGAAAAGTACCATCTATGATAGGTTCATTCATGGAAACTTCTTTCCCGCACATCTGTGCCAGTCGGACAACATATGAATCAAGGTCTTTTTCATTATCGAAAACTATGTTCGTCTTCAGGGAGCCATGTATTTTATGCTCCACATATACAGGAATACCGACTCCATTACAGGAGACATCCTCAACCAAAGGATCCCTTACAACAGGTTCAAGAGGTCCATATCCCTCATAGTTTCTCTTAATGAAATACTTGATCTTGTCCACTGTTCTTCTGTTAAGTTTATACTTTCTACCCCTCAGGTATGAGTCTATGACTTTCTCAATCGTTAGCTGGGATAGATCCTCGGGTAGATTTTTCGAACTTTTAACTATCTGTTCCATGTTCTTTGATATCTTCTTGAGCAGGACTTCCTCATCTGAAGACAGAACAGGCTCATTAGCAATATATATGGATTCCATGCTTGTTGGGTTCCATGAAATCTCAACTGTCACGGTCTGTGGTATGATATTGTATTCGTCAAGGATTTCGTATTTTCCTACCGCTGGAACTTCAGAAATTCTTTCTTCTCTCTTGGTTGGTACATTTCTAACAGGTTTCTTTTCCTTTTTTTTAGTAGGAGAAAATAAAGGCATTTAAAACATCTAATATAATTAATTAATTAAAGATTATGGTTGACTCCAAATATAAAACGCTAAATAACACTAAAATATTATACCAAAGAAGTATTATCGGGATTATAGGGCTGGTAGATCAGAGGTAGATCGCTTCCTTGGCATGGAAGAGGCCAGGGGTTCAATTCCCCTCCAGTCCATTATTGAACATGTTAAATAATAATTATTGTTCTAGGATTTTTTCCTTACAGTTTAGATTTTGGAAAGGTCATAAAGCTGGAATCAAGATTTAAAAATTATAGTTTGTAAGAGGTTGGAATAAAACTGTTGATTAAATACCAGATCTGATACTTTTGTATATCCTGAGGGAAATACCCAGAAATATCAGCATTACTATCAGCAGCACACCGGCATAAAAGAATGTTCCTGAGGTAACTGTAGAAATAAGAGAATCTCTCAATATATTTGCAATGAAACTCAGTGGGTTTGATCCTGAAAGTGTTCTCAGCCAAAGGGGTGTTGTGGATGTGATTGGATAGAAAGCGGTGCTTGCAAAGTCCAGCATGAAGAACAGGACTATTGTGATCGTGTTGTATGCCTGCATTGACTTGGACAATCCCGATATTATGAGGAATAGAGATGAAAACAACATCGTTCCAACTACAATTGCAAACACCGACAGCAGTATACTTTCTGGAGTTACAATTACTGAGATCGGGATGAGAAGTGAAAAACCAAGCATGATCAGGGAGCCCACAAGCGCAAAAATTATTGAAACTGTTATTATCCCAAGAAGATAATCAATTCTCCTGAATGGTCCAACCATAATCCTTTCAAACATCCCCCATCTCCTGTCTGACCACAGCATGCTTCCTCCGATGTTTCCTGCAGTGAAGGACTCCAGTGCTATGATTCCAGGAGCGAGGAAAGTTGTATATGAAACTGATCCTCCTGATTGAAGTGGAACGCCAGTAGTCACAATGCCCTGGAACATGAACCCCATCACAAAGAGATAGAGCGTTGGTAGGCCTAACATGAATATCAGGGTTCCAATATCAATATTCACGATTATGTTTCTTATGGTAAGACGAAGGAAAGCAGGTATCTTCATTTTTCAACCACCTTCATGAACACATCATCCAGAGTTGGATTATCGATCATGATCTTATCAGATTTTATGCCCATTTCAGATAAGTTTTGAAGTAATTTTCCTACTATGGTTTCTATCTTATCAGATACCACTAAGATCTCATTGTTGGTAATGTCTACTTCCGTAATGTTTCCACCCTGAATTCCGGAGATGAGGTCTTCCTTCTTTACTGATGTCTCAGAGGTATAACCAATTTTCAGCGTTCTCAATGCTCCATATTTTGTCTTGAGATCTGATGATGTACCCTCTGCCACCTTCTTTCCGTTATTAACTATCCCTATCCTGTCACAGATATAGTCCGCTTCTTCAAGATTCTGTGTTGTGAATAGTACAGTCATCCCCTTTTTCGCCTGGGATTTTACATAATCCAGTATTGTCCTTCTCATTATGGGATCAAGGCCTACAGTTGGCTCATCAAGGAAGAATACGTCCATGTCATGCATGAATTCCCTTGCTACCTGGACCCTCTTCTTCTGGCCGCCACTCAGGTCGTACATCCTCTTCTTTCTAAGTTCATTCAGATCAAAAAGATCCATCAGCATTTCTTTCCTTGATTTAGTCTCTTCCCTTGGTAATTCCCACATCATACCGTACAGTTTGAAGTTATTCTCAACAGTCGTGAAATCAAAGGCTTCTTCCTGTTGTACCACTCCTATCCTCCTCCTGATTTCAGTACCATTTTTTAAAACATCAAGGCCAAGAACCTCTGCCAATCCTGAATCATATCCTATAAGTGTAGTCAGAATCTTTATCGTTGTACTCTTTCCAGCACCGTTTCTTCCAAGCAGGCCGTACACTTCTCCTTTCCCGACATTAAAAGAAAGATGGTCAACAGCGAGCTTCTTGCCATCATAAGATTTCACAAGTTCGTCAACAACTATTGCTTCTTGCACGTCACCATGATACTACAAAAGATAAAAAGAAATTGTCTTCATCCGGAAAAAGGGCGATGTTGTAAGTATAACTTAGAAATGTTCTTTCAGTTTGAAGATATACATGTCATGTACAATTTAGGTGGTAGAAATGATTGAGGAGGATTATAGATACATAAGTTGCGGTGGTGATCCACTAACGTATCTCAAGAGTGCATTTAAGGCCATGAAAATCGAGCTCGAACCCGGTCAGGAAGGGAGAATGCTTCTCACGAAAGAAAAGTTTCCCTATGACAGAAACATATTCTCATCCCTGGCTGCACAGAATGCAATGGATATCACAAAATTTGAAGAGAAAGATGGTGAATTGACCATAGAAATGTTAAGAAACCAGCAGAATTGAATCTAAAAATCCTATTTTATATGCGGGCTTTTTCATTATATAAGTAAGTTGTGACAAACTGTTTTATTTGATCCTGCGTTCAAAATACATGAATGAAAAGTATCCTAAATTAGCATACAGGTTACAACTCAACAGCCAATTTACATTTTATGACGTTATCACTATCATACCATATTTAAAAAAATTAGGAGTGACTCATATATATCTTTCCCCAATTCTCAAGTCAAGAGCAGGTAGCACACACTGCTATGATATTGTTGATTTCAGATTTGTCAACGATGAACTGGGAGGCGAGGAAGGACTGAGAAAGATGGTTGATCAGGCCAGGGAGAACCATATGAAAACACTGATAGACATAGTGCCGAATCATATGGCATATTCTCTTGAAAACACATATATTCTTGATTTTATAAAAACTGGAAATCCAGATATACTTAGACTGTTTGACGTAAAGCAGTCCCCATTCATTAAAGACGGTAAACTCATTTTTCCATTTCTCCCATCTTCATTGAATGATCTTCTGGAAAGAGGTAAAGTGCGCATCAAACTGGAGAATGATATGTCTCTCGATTTTGATGGAAATACGATTCCGTGCTCCGATAGTTCAAAGGAGTGGATTATAAGGAGATCAGGTGAAAATTTCCTGAGTGTTAACGCCATTCTCGAGGATAACAGCAATTCAATGAGGCAGAGGATTGAGGGAATAATAAAGGAAATTAATAGTAACAAAGATTTACTGGTCAGCTTCATTGATTTGCAGAACATAATTCCAGAATGGTGGCAGAGTTCTGGAAAGATTCTGAATTATAGACGTTTCTTCGCAGTTAACGACATGATCGCACTCAGGTCAGAAGATGACAGGGTAATAGAATCTAGGCACAGCACAATCAAGAGATTGATAGAAGAGTATGGCATTTCTGGATTGAGAATCGATCATCTGGATGGAATACATGATCCCGAATCCTATCTACGCTTCCTGAAGGAAGAACTGCAACCAGAATTTATAATAATAGAAAAGATCCTGTCTGAGAACGAGAGTCTGAGCAGGAGATTGAAGAATGACGGGACAACTGGCTATGATTTTCTCTGGAAGTTGACATCACTTTTTACGGATCAGGAAGGTATATATGAAATTCAAAAGGATTATGCCTACGATCAGGAGAAATTTGAGAATAAACATGAAGATGCAGAAAGCCTTGTACACGATCTAAAGGACTCGTTCATGAAGGAAGAATTTGCAGGAGATATACTCAACCTGGCCTGGAAAGTTTACGAGCAACTGGTTATGGGGGAACACTATGAATTTTCAATAAAAGACGTGGAACATGCCATCAAAAGCTACCTAAGGAATATGGAAAAGTACAGGAGCTATTCAAACCTCAATTCAACGGAGGAAATCTCAACAGATTTCAAAAATATAGCCATGAAGACTGGAGACCCTGTACTGGTTGTTGCATCAGAACATCTGAAAGTTAAGTGTCCCAATTGCAGTGATTCATTCATCCAGATCCAGGAGTATTCTGGGGCTGTGATGGCTAAATCCGTTGAGGACAGGGCATTCTTTGCGTACAATCCGGTTGTGTTTCTGAATGAGGTGGGAGGTAGTCTATGGAACAAGCCCGTATCGGTAGAAAGTTTCATAGAGTTCCTGAATGACAGGAAAAAATTGATATATTCAATGAATGAGACAGCAACTCATGATACAAAATATGGTGAGGACCTCCGTGCCTCAGGTATTGTAATTGCGGAATTCCCAAATCTATTCCAGAAGGTGATAGATGAGGAACGAAATTCCTATTCTGTCAGGAATATGGCAGTGAAATTACACAATGAGCATGTCTATTATATAGTTCAAATGGTGGTTGCATCGGTCAAGTCCAGTGGTTTATATGGGGATTATAAGAAATCTCTGCAGACTCATATTATAAAGGCGGTCAGGGAATCTGGTATAGGCTCAGGCTGGAGAAACATAAATGTTGAATATGAACAGAAATGCCTGGAATTTGCAGAAAAAATAGTGGAACATGCGGAAAATGATAAAAATTCCAGTATAAGCAAATTATCCCAAATGTGCAAGATGTATGGTGCACTTAATTCAATATCAATGCTTGTCCTAAAATTCATGCTTCCAGGATTTACTTCAAACTACCAGGGTTCTGAATATTACAATTTTCATTTTACTGACCCCGACAACAGAATCCCTGTGGATTTCAGATCACTGGAAGCTAAATCAGGATTAAAGTTTCAACAGGATTACATGCATATGGAAAATCTAATGGAAAGTGGATACAAGCTCTACCTATTTACTAAACTGAGCCAAATCAGGGAAGACAACCTGTCACTCATAAATGATGGCGAAATACTACTCCTCAAAACAATGGGAGAAAAAGAATCATGTGCCATTACAGTCGGTATAAGGAAAGATGATAAAAGAATGATAATCATAGCAGGGAGATACTTTTCACGAATAAAGGAAGGAAACTCGCTGAATTACGGTAACACAGTTTTGAACGTGAATAGGGAATGGAATGGGAATTATGTAAACCTGGTAGATCAATCAAAAGTGGCAATTGAAGATGCGGTTAAGATGAACGAGTTAATGAGAAACAGTTCTTTTCTCATTCTGAAGGCTGGTAATTAGGATGGAAAGAAATTCTTTGCAGTACAGAAAACTGAGTTATAAGGATATGGGACTGTGGAAGAAAGGAGAGGAAATCAATGTTAATGTCTGGGCTCCATTTGCAGAAAAAGTTGAGGTTGAAATAGACGGTGGGAGAATTATGGGACTGGAGAGAAATCAGTTCGGAATATGGGCTGGTTCTTCAAACTTCGAAAAAGATGATAAGGAATACAGCATAATACTAAACAGGAAAGATAGATTGCCAGATCCTGCGTCAAAATTTCTTAAAAATGGAGTCTTCGGATCAAGCACGATTGTGGATGAAAATCTTGGAAATGCAAAAGACAGGGGAGTTAACATAGATCTAAGAAATGCAGTCATGTATGAATTACATACAGGAACATTCAGTGAAAGTAGGGACTTTGATGGAATAACAGGGAAGCTAGATCATCTTGAAGACCTTGGTATCAATGTAATTGAATTAATGCCAATTGCACAGTTTGAGGGCAGAAGAAACTGGGGATATGATGGTGTGTTTCCCTATGCAGTCCAGAATTCATATGGCAGTATATCTGATCTTACAAATATGATACAGCAAGTTCACTCGAGAGGCATTTCCATAATTCTTGACGTTGTCTATAATCACACTGGTCCCAGAGGAAATGTTTTGAACAGGTTTGGGCCTTATTTTTCAAACAGGTATAAAAGTCCCTGGGGAAACGCCATGAACTTTGACGACCAGTGGTCTGATTATGTAAGAAATTTCTATATTCAAAATGCAATATACTGGCTGGATTTTTATGGTTTCGATGGTCTCAGGCTTGATGCTGTACATGGTATTTATGATAATTCACCAACTCATTTCTTGAAAGAACTGAAGATTGAAGTTGAAAGGTACTTCAGGAAAAGCAATAGGAAACCATTATTGATAGCAGAAAGTGATGCAAACAATCCACTGACAATAGGCAATATTGAACACTGTGGATTTGGAATGGATGCTCAATGGTGCGATGACTTCCATCATACCATGCATTCATTTCTGACTGGAGAAAACCAGGGATATTATTCTGATTATGGGCAATCATGGCAGATAGTGAGAGCGATTGAAAGTGGTTTTGTTTACCGGGGTGAATATTCGGGATTTCTTAACAGAACGAGAGGACTTGGAATAAGTGATTACGATCCATGGCAGCTGATCGTTTTCTCTCAAAACCACGATCAGGTTGGCAATAGAAGAAACTCTGACCGTAATGGAAGCTACTATGGAAACAAAAAGTCACTGCTGTTTGGAGCGATCTATATTCTCTCTCCCTATGTTCCAATGATATTCATGGGTGAGGAGTTTCTATCTACAGATCATTTCTGGTTCTTCATAGATACACAGGATCAAAAATTCGCAGAAACGGTTCGCAAGGGTAGAAATGATGAATTCTCGTATTTCAGGAATCAGGTAGAAATACCGGAACCTAACTCAGAAAAAGCCTTTATAGAATCAAGGTTAAGCTGGGAACTCCTCAATGGCAAGGATAACCGAGAATTTTTGAAAATGTACAGGCAATTGATAGAAATTAGAAAGAAATACCGGTTGGGCTACGGTGTTAGAAGTGAGGCTACATTGTCCATGGAAACATTAAACATAAAATATTTCATAGATAAAAATACTGAATTGTTATGCACCTTCAATCTTTCCGGAAGTTCAGTAAACATTGAACACATGGAGGGAGAAGTGATCGCAGGCAGTGTTAACAGTCTATCAGATCGTCATGAGATGGATGGATATGGATTCAGGATACTCCTGTGCCAGAACTAACGGAGCTGGTGGATTTCAGTCAATCTTCATAGAATTACACACTCTCTTGGCATTGTATTGAAGGCTATGCACTTGCTTCCATTGAAATAATTTGTATCTTCAATTCTTACTCCTCCCAGGTTCTCTATGTAAATCCCAGGCTCTATGGTAAACACAGAGTTTTTGAGTACACTGTAATCATTTTTTGGAATGAGGTAAGGTTCCTCATGAACCTGAAGGCCCAGTCCATGGCCAAGTCTGTGTATGAAATATTTTCCGTAACCTTTCTTCTCGATTATACTCCGTGCGATCACGTCCATTGCTGCATATGTTGTATCTTTTCCTATCATGTTTCTGGTATCTTCGTTAGCATGCTTAACTGTTTCATACACATCAAGCATCCTTTCACCTGGATTTCCAAGGAAGAAAGTTCTGGTGCTATCTGATGCATAACCGTCAAACCTACCTCCATAATCTACAACCACAGAATCTCCTGCTTTCGCTTTCGTATTATCAGGGGAATGATGGGGCATTGCAGCATTTTTTCCAAATGATACGATTGTTGAAAATGCAACTCCAGAAAGGCCCTGATTGAAAAATTCATTCTCAAGTATCCTTGAGAACCGTATCTCCGTGATTCCAGGAACAAGTTTTTCTATGGAAACTTCAAGAGATTTTTCAGATCTCTTTACTGCCTCCCTGATAGCTGATAATTCGTTCTCATCTTTTATGATCCTCAATTTCGTAAGTATGTCATCCCTGTATAGCAACTCTTTCTCAACGGTCCTGTTGAGCTCATATAAATGAAAGAACTGGAGCGTACCTTCCACTGCAATATTTTGAGATTTAATGATCAGTTCACGGGTTATAGAATAAGGATTTTCGTCATCCTTCCAAGGTAATATGTCTCTGATAGGGCTCTCCTCGATTACCTGTTCCTTCATAAGGGATGGGCAGACAACTGTGGTATTTTGCAAATCCACAACAAGAAGTGTCAGTCTTTCCATGGATTCAACTTCCATTCCAGTGAAATACGTGAAATTTGCACCAGGAGGAATCAGAAATGCATCAATTGAAGATTCTTTCATCATTCTGCGTAGTCTTTCAATTCTGTCCTTAAAAATAGCATTATCAAGTCTCATAATATGATATAATTAACCTGATATTAGCAATTACGTAATGTAAGAAGTGGCATCCGAGTCAAAGTTATTTACAATCTTCATTTTGCTTCCATCTCCACTGGGCAGAAGAAGCAGGCTGGGATAAAGCTGCCACAGATCCGAGGCCCCTATTCTTGCAGCAATATGATCTTTTCCAAAGGCCATCCTTGTTACCAGTGCAGTCATTCTCCTGGCTTCCATCTCATCCACATAACCTACTGAATGGATGTATTCATGGACAAGAATTGTGAACAGGAAGGAATTGAATTCCTTTACTGTATGCGTGGCTGACCGCATATAGCCTACGATAGTTTCATTCATGACTATATAATTACCTCCCAACTGCCAGTATGCGCCAACTGTGTTCGGTAAATTTGAAAGTGCCAGTCCCAGACCTGTTCTTTCCTTTCCCAGAAATTTCTTTACATTCTTCTTAACCAGTTTGAATATCCTGTTGTAATCCGTTCTTTCAGATTCCAGTACCTGATCATCTAATGTGTTAATATCCTGAAACTTATCTTCATTGAATGATAAATGAAAATCTGAACGTTTACGATCACCTAAGGTGTTTCTTTCTTCGGATAAAAATAACATGTTAATTCACCTCCATTCAATCTGTATTGAATATTTATTGATTACGATTATTTTACACAAATTCACTTTCTGTCTGTCAATATTAATTCGCACTTCACCTCACTAAAATTAAGAAATATATAAAACTACATTATAAATAATCTTTTAGTAATATGATGTCTATGGAATATCATGGAAAATGACATAGGGATCACATCAGGTGATGGTTATGAAACCACAAAAACTGGATTGAAAAGAGGAATAACGACTGGTCAGGCCATAATGTTCGGTGTAGGAGGTGCAGTAGGATCTGGAATTCTCTTTGCCGCTGCTGGAGGTCTTCTTTACGCAGGACCGGCAGATATAATTTCCTGGATTCTAACTGCGATATTCATCGTCCTTGTTACACTCCCGTTTGCAGAATACGCAGCAATGTTTCCAAGGTCAGGAATCAGTGCAAGGGTTGCTTATTATTCATATGGATCATATGGCGGATTCTTATCAGGATGGGCCCTACTGATATGGGCTGCCACAATTCCAGCTATTGAAGCAGTGGCAGTTTCAACCTACGCATCGTTCTACTTTCCGTTCCTGTATGATTCAACTACTGGAGTCCTGACGGGATATGGTATATTGCTTTCTGTTCTTTTATTGCTTGGATTCTTCTTCTTGAATCTGTTAGGAATTGGAAAGTTCTCTGCTTTCAACAATATATTAACATGGGTCAAAATAGGAATAGTAGTTGCTTTTATCGTCATACTGCCAATTTTCATCTTCCACCCATCTAATTTCACCACTCCTGAGTTTGCGACCTCATTTGGAGGAATATTCATTGCAATTCCAGCCTCAGGAATTCTTTTCTCCTTTGGTGGTTACAGGCAGGTTGCCGATATGGCAGGGGAGGTGAAAAATCCTAAAAAATCAATGCCGAAAATAATAGGTGCAGTTCTTGCCATACAGAGTTTACTGTACATTGGCATGGCAGTGGTCATGATTGGTTCTGTGAACTTTAGTGGATTTAAAATTAAGGCAGGAGATTGGGCAACAATATCACATCTAGGTTCTCCACTTGCTGATATAATGAAAAGTAATCTTTCATTCGTAAGTCCATCTGTGGCAGGTCTGCTTTCTATTCTGATAATCATCTTCTTCATATTTGCCATATTCTCTCCCGGTGGAACACTGGGAGTTTATCTCACAGGTGCAAGCAGGATACTGTTTGGATATGCTGAGGAAGATGCGCTCCCGGAAAAGTTGAAATATACAACGAAGCACGGTGCACCTGTATTTTCACTGATAATAATTGTAATCATGTCAATTATTTTCCTGTTGCCACTTCCGTCATGGTACGCACTGGTAGATTTTGTGGTGGTTGCTGCAGTGGCAAATTTCGCCGTAGCGTCATTGAGTCTGCCAGTCTTAAGAAGATTGTATCCAAATCTCGAGAGGCCTTTCAAGATACCATATGCAACACTCTGGTCTCTGGTCGCTTTCGTTATAGCCACATACCTGATTTATTGGTCAACCTATCCAACAACACTTTACGCTTTGGGGGCAACACTTGCTGGGTCGCTTGTGTTTCTATACCAGGCTTACAGGAAGAACTTTAAGAATCTCAATCTTTCAAATTCAATCTGGATTCCCATATATATCGCTGGAATGATTGTACTATCATATCTGGGAGGCACACCTACTGGAGGAATAAATTTCATTCCATATCCTTATGATTATCTAGTACTGTTCATCTACGCAATCATATTCTGGGGAATTGGACTGTTCTCTGCGCCAAAACAACCACTGATGTCAACGGATGCCCTGCTTGATTGATGTTCCGTTGAAAATTTCTTAAACTATTTTTAAAAATTATCAATCCAATTCTTTTGATTATAGATGAATTAAAACCTGTTCAAGCAGAACCCTTGATAGCTTTGGGCTCAAGAAAGTTCGATTTCCTGTTATCAACCAACTCCTATCATTCTGAAAGGTGTAACTGGCCATCTTTTGATTAGACCACAATACAGAGATTAACAGCCAACATGAGAGTGGTCTACTCTAAAATAAATAAGTATAAGAGGAAAGAAGTAAAGATGTTCCATTTAGTGGAATATCAATAGCCCTGGTAACTTTTGTAATGCCCAGGTTCTTTCTAAATTGAACTTATTACCTGTACTTATTTTCATCTTGTTCACACTGACTTCTCAGTTAACAGTTTTTATAGATCTGACAATTAATTTAGTCTAGTCTGTTTCCATTTACCTTCATATAATAACTGGTGAGATTGAACTTAAAACGATGAACTATCATAACCGTTTAAATCATTGGAACAATAGCGTTTCCTTATAAAACATAATCAAGCTCTCTGGCATAGGCATTCATATAAAAAATTGTGAAGTTAAATTATAAAATTTGAATTAAAAATATTAATAAAAAACAATTACAGAAATTCATTCTCACTCTTTATTAAGAAAATGATTTAAAAATAGATTTATTATTGAATTAGTGGACCAGCCTGCTAAATTACTTGGAAGTTCTCTTCCTCATAATTAAAGCTGCTCCTGCCCCTATTGCTGCTATTACAACTATTACACCTGCAATGATGTATAAATATGAGTTAGAAGTGCTTGCAGACTTTACATTGTCATTTGCAAACTTTAGTGATACAGATATTGAATGACCACTGACTGTGAATGTACCATTTATATCATGATATGACTTATCATTTGAGCTGGCAAAGTATGAATAGGTTGTGTTTGAAAGGCCAATAGTATAGCTGGATTCAGATTGTGGTCCGGATGATGCCATTAGAGTTGAATTCACATACCATATTATTCCAGATGGCAGACCGGTCTCAGTAAATGTCACACTGTATTTCACCAGTGTGAATGTAACTGATACATTTACATCATTTCCATTTACTTTGCTGGATCCACTGTGTGGTGATGCTCCGTAGTTTGTCGGTGCCTCTATCATGTAAGAGTAAGTTCCATTTGGCACAGCGAAATTAACATCAGGACTGACTGTTGTGGTAGCAGCTCCGTTCAAGGAAACCCCCCACTGCATTCCCGATGGAAGTCCTGTTTCAACGAAATTTACACTGTAAGTTTTCTCTGTTGCTGATGTGAACATGACTGCCTGATATGCATTTTCTCCGTTGACTGATGCTGTTCCGGTAGATGGATGAATAAGTTCTGTTGTGCTTGAAGCTACAGTATACGAATATGTTCCATTTGGTTCTGTGAACATGATTGTTGATGTAGTGGATTTAAGTAATCGCCCACTTAATGTTACATTCCATGCAGTTCCAGATGGAAGACCTACTTCTGTAAATGAAATAGTATAAGTCTTTACGGTCACATTCTGTGCTAATGTTGGGTTTACTACGTTATCGGATTCAAGGGTCACTGCTGTTTGCGCGAGTGCAAGTCCAGTCATGCTTGAATCTGTTGCAATTGTTATATCAGTTTGTGACATAACTATGCCATAGAAAGAAGCGCCTGTACCTATTGACACACCGCTTGCAACCTGCCAGAATATGTTCTTTGGCTCTGCTCCATCCTTCAGTATTATTTGAGCACCGTTACCGAATGTCAGTCCTCCAGATATCTGGAAGACCCAGACTGAACTTGCATTACCAGTCAGGGTTATGCTTGTGGATATGGATACTCCAGTTCCCCATTTATACAACCCGGGTACAAGAGTCATGCCATTTATATTTCCGGCACCAAGATTTACGTATCCAGGATTAACTCTTCCAGCTGCATTTGTGTATGCTGTTTGCATGTCACCTATTGCTGTTGTGAGATCAGATGGTGTTGGGGATGCATATGTTGCTGCATATATTTTTCCTGTTACCATTGATGATGTTGCATACTGTCCTGTGGAGCTCAGTGTCTGGGAGAATCCCGTAATGTATGTGCTTCCTGCAGGACTGACACCAATATTTCCGGTTATGGATGTGGTTCCGGTTGTTGATATGCCTGTCTTCGCAAGTATGGTATACTGGGCTGCAGTTCCAAGTTCAACTGGTGCTATGGAGACTGGCTTCATGGCAACAAAGGCTATCGCTTCAGCCACAGCTGAGCCACTCACGTCAACACTACCAGTAATGGGTGATGCTGAGTATCCTGAAATATTTCCAACAGTGAATGAATGCGTTCCATTTGCCACATGGAAGCTGATCATGCCTGTTGTGGAAACTTCAGCGGACCCACTGAGTGATACGTTCCACTGTATTCCACTGGCTAGACCAGTCTCAGTGAAGGAAACATTGTAAAGGCCAGATGATACATATGGTGTACCAGTAACACCTGGGCCTGTGAAACTGCTGGACTGATCAATAACATACAGACTCGATGATACCATTAATATTAGGGAGACTGCTATTGCTAAAATTACTTTCTTATTTATAATTTTATTAATATGTTTTTTATACATAATTAATCATGACGCCTGAGCCTATAACCTTATATAAAAACCACAAAATATTATAAAAAAAATATATAATGCATTAAGGTCTAAAAATACTGTTAAATCAATGAAATACCTAAATATTAGTTTAATACTAACTATGTGTATACATAACTAATATTTAGGAAAAACTGAAGAAATGTATCATCTGTTTATTTAAAGCTAAATATCCAGATACGATTTCAAATGGCCATTAACTACAATTTCAGAAAATTCATTAGCACGTATGAAGAACTTGAATACCTATCCAATTTAGTTATCTGGAAGCATAAAGATATATTGATCTAATCTTTTCAAAGCCGCCTTTACAACTGAGCACACGACGCCTGCAGAATGCTGACCATATGGTAATTATCTATTCAGTTCTAAATCACGGATTAACAAGTAATTTTTAACTATTATATTTCACAACGTACCTTTAAATTTTTTTCACAAAGAAAATCGATCTCAAAACGTCTTTTATGCCCCAGATCAATCAACGGACATCAAAATTAGTGCGGGTGCCGGGATTTGAACCCGAGGCACGAGCTTGGCAAGCTCGCGTGTTACCAGGCTACACCACACCCGCTTCGACCCCTTATAATTAGAATAGTAATAAATTTTAGGTTTAATGATCTACCTGATCCCTTCTAAGGTCTCCATACTGGAAATTATTTCCCATCCAACTGTCCATATGGTCAATTCATCATCAAATATGGAGATTGGTTCCAATTCCCTGTAAACAGGACTGACAAAATCCCCTTCCGAGAAACCTCCTATGAATACACTGTAATTATTCTTATTTCTAAATATGTCACTTGGCCTAGTTTTTTTACCCTTCGGAGAAAGCAGTATCCTGTCATAATCGTCATGATTCATAGAATTCCATTTTCCTTTTTCCACGTACATCAGGGCCTTTCCATCTGGGGATTCCACTTTTCCATTCTTCAATAGCTTTTCCATCAATCCGATAAATCGATTGTACGACTTTGGCATCCTGGTTTCACTGTTTATCCTGATGATCTCATCATTCTTTGTGTGAATTACAGTTTCCAGATATCCTAATCTGTTTAGAATTGAATCCTGTGTTACATTTAGCAGATGATAGAATATGTCTGGTCTTCCAATTCTATTAGATTTTCCTGGATATGCTCTATCTATGGCACCATGCATATAGTTAGAATCAAGAATCATTTCTTCTGGTCTCTTGTCTCTAGTGTTTGCTATTTTTCTGATCTGATAATCGTCGCACATTTTCTCAGGCACGAGTTCCAGCTCTGAGTCAATTATATTAAGTTGAAGCATTAATACCCATATGGTTACATTTTAAATATGTCTTTTCTGCATTTTAAGTGGATCCGCTGAGAATGATTAAAATATCTTAAAGAATTACAGTGTTACATGGCCGGGTTGGGGTAGGGGATATCCTTGGGGACTGTGGATCCCCGGACCCGGGTTCAATTCCCGGACCCGGCCCTTTGCAAAAAGTTCAATACCGTAAGACAACATTTAAACTTTTAATACATAAAGCAAAGGAAATGAATAAACTTCTTAAAGAGGAGGAGTTTCTGTCTGAATACAAATTTAGCGAGGTAAGACAGGCATTTAAAGACCAGATTGAGCAGGAGTTGGAGAATGCTAAAAAACAGATGGATGGATTTATGGCACATAATCCGGAGAAGGTTTTAAAAGCATAGAGTCACACCTGATAATGCCTTAGACTATTTTGATAAGGGAGACTACGTGGCAATACCATGTCATGTAATGAACATGGACAAGGCAGGATTAAAAATGAAATTAACAAGACAGGTGCCGACCTTGAAAAATTATATGGTCAAGTTGAGAACAAAGAAATTTGGGGCTATGCCACCATTGAATTTCATTTTAGAAAATCTTGAAAATATAATCAAAAGAAGATGAGGTAAAGAAGTTTAATTATCATTTTGCAATGACCACCCATTGGAAAACATCGACTTTGAAAATGTAGTTCTTTCAAGGAAAATATGGGTTATAACAATCCTCTCATCAATGGGCGTATTCATGGACGGATATGCATTATCCATATTTTCTAGTGCATATATTTATCTTAAATACAGCTTCCTGAGCATTGCTATAATTACATCCATAGCAGCCTCATCTATTTACATAGGAATGTTCTTTGGAAGCATAATTCTTGGAAGGCTATCGGACCTGCTTGGCAGGAAGAGAATCTATGTGTACGATTTACTAATCACGGCAGTTTTTCTCATACTTACAGGTCTTTCACATAATTTCATAGAATTTGTAGCATTTCAAATCCTTGCAGGTTTGGGAATCGGTGCAGATTATCCCATAAGTTCATCCATTCAGGCTGAGTTTTCCCCAAAGAAAACAAGAGGAAGGTTGCTGGTCTTCAATATATTCTCCTGGACATTTGGTTCCATTGCTTTCTATGTCATCTCCATACCCATAGTACTGAATTTTGGAGATATTTCATGGAGAATTATGTACATTACAGGAGCGATTATTCCATTGATTGTAATTATCTCAAGGAGAAATATTCCGGAAAGCCCGTATTGGTTAATGCTGAATGGTTCTGAGAAAGAAGCGGAAACTGTGGTGAATGAGGTCAAGTCGCTGAGTACAAAGGAAAGAGTTTCGCCACCAGAAGTACAAAAAGGACAATCAGAAATGAGGGGAAGGAATGGAGTTTATCGCCTGATACTGTTCACTTCTGTAGCATGGTTCTGTTACGATGTTGCAAGTTACGGTGTCTGGAATTACACACCTTCGCTTTTCATCCAGGAAGGATCATCCTACGTAGCAACCATTATTTCAACACTGCTAGAAGAGATTCCAGTGTTTGCGGGAACAATTGTCTGCCTTCTAGCGATAGACAAGGTGGGAAGAAAGAAGCTTGAGTCCACAGGATTTCTGCTTGCTGGAATATCTCTAATTGCATTTGGCATCATATCATTCCACTCTGTGCTTCCATTCATAATGATCTTCTCTGCATTTGCACTGATGCATTTCTTCCATAACACAGGACCAACAAACATAACCTATCTGTATCCAGCAGAAATATTTCCAACAAGGATAAGGGGTACAGCTATGGGAGTATCAACCGCCGCTTCAAGATTAGGGGCCATTCTCGGAGTGTTCGCGTTTCCGATTCTCATAAGTGGGTTGAACATAACCTATGGTCTTCTTTTCTTTGCAATATTCGAGATAATAGGATTCGGCTTCACAATGGTTCTGGCTCCTGAAACAAGGGGAAAATCTCTTACCTGAACGAATAATATTCTTATTTTCTCTGCTTTTCCATAGTTTGGGGTTGATCATTATTCCTTTTGTTATAGCCTGAACATACCAAGTTTAAATAGAAAAACTTTAAAACCTTTTAGCTATGTGGAAAAAAAGGTGGAACATTGGGTCGATTTCAAGGAAGATCATCTAAAAAATTTACAGGTGGAAGATACAAACAATACAGGGCAAAGAGGAGATCAGAAATAGGTAGGGAACCTACATTTACGAGAGTAAATCCAACACAGAGAAAAGTTCTCAGGATAAGGGGAGGAAATCTGAAGGCAACCCTATTGAATGATAACTTTGCAAACGTATATGATTCAAAACAGAAGAAAACAACAAAGTCACAGATCAAGACAGTGAAAGCGAATCCTGCAAACCCACACTATGTGCAGAGGAACCTGATGAACAAAGGTACCATTATCGTAACGGAAATAGGCGAAGCAAGGATTACTTCAAGACCGGGACAGGACGGAGTAATTAACGCTGTTCTTCTATGAAAGTAACATTATACTCTCAATATTTTAATCCAAAAAACAGTAGAAGGCTTGGCAGGAAGATACCTGTTGAAGCCGCAAAAAAATTTTCTGACCAGAAGTTACAGGATATTCTTAAAGCACTCCGTATTGATTATGAAATCAGGGAGGGTTACTACCCAAGGGTACCCTATGAAAAATGCAATATATACAGCATCGAAAGCAACCTCAAAAAAGGAACCGTTATCAAGATGATAGAGAGAAAGCTCTAATCTATTTCTTAGCTTTTTTCTTCATTTTGTAATAGGTAAGCGGATGGGTCATGAATTCTTTATGGCATAACTCATCATCATCCCAGTAACACAGGTGATTTGACCTAAGTGTAACACATTTAGGTGGAGAATATTTGGTACCGGATATTTCTCCAATTATGTGTCTGACCTGATACTCTGTAACTTTTTTGCTAAAATCAGGGACGGTACCAAATGATTCAATGATTCCCTGTTCATTCATGCCAATGTTGTTCAGAAATGAAACCACTGTGAATCTTGCAAGATGTGGCAAATTAACACCGCCTCTAATATCATTCATAAAGTGAATGATACAGGGTGGGAAGCAAGATGAGTCAATACTTCCGAGATCCGTAGTCTTGCTCTGTTCCTGAAGAACTGCCCTTATTTTCTCTATTCTATCACTGAATGGGGAAAGTATCTGTCTTGCCCTATCTGAATCTATCCCTGAAGTTTCCTCTCTTAGCTGAACTGCGAAGTACTCCCTCAGCATTTTAATAACAGCATTTTTGCCGATTATTACATCACCGCCATAAAAGGACTGGAAGGTCAGCCTGTATTCAAACCCAGAGATTTTTGAACAGTACTTTGTGAACTCAAATATTGGTACCTTGAACTGATTGATCTCCCTATCATAGGTGATAAATATGCCAAATTCAGCAGATTTTGACTCTATTTCACTGTTTTCCATGGAATCAAGATAATCTTCATAAGACACCCTGCATGAGTTTATGAACCTGTTTGAAAAGACAGGGTAATCTATGGCCTTCATGATAAATGGCAGCAGTAATTTCCAGTCGCTGTATTTATTCCATTCCAATCCTCTGACCTTAAAGTTCTTTGATTTTAACTGTTCATCAATGTTGTCTAAAATCCTGAGGACAATGTCAACATACTCAGCGTTCCGATCATTGAACTCGTTGATCATCCCATTCACTTCTTTGTATGAAATGTCTTCCGAGTCCAGCATAGATATACTTAAGTTAAAAATGGGATTTAATCTTATTGAAAAGGTATCTCCATGTTTTATGGGAAATCTTTTACCCTGTCCTTAACTATTTTCTATTTTTCAGCGTTTAAAAGATGCCAGGTCAATATCATTCAAAGCAATCATTATTTCGGTAATTTAAAATAATGGTGATAGTGCAAAGCCATCACCTCTGGGATCTGCGCCTCCGAATAAAACTCCATTCTCCCCTCTCTTTATTATCTGGCAATGCCCATGGGAACTGTCCAGATAGGGGGTCTGTCTCATCCTCTTGAAATATTTTGACAGATCATAACTGAATGATGCGCCTTCCTCAAATATTAGTAGATCCGGTTCTTCGTATATGTTTGCAGGTATATTTATTCTTGGCAGGTCGATTGCTTCCTGTGGGGTCAACCCTAGATCTATCATTTCGTGGATCTTGTTGACGTGAACCTGGGGCTGTATGTCACCTCCCATTGTGCCTATAGAATATTCAAATTCACCATTTCTTTCAATCATCCCTGCACATAGTGTGTGGAATGTTCTCTTCTCAGGCTGAAGGAAATTGTGGTGAGCTGGATCAAGTGAAAAATAAGATCCCCTGTTCTGCATGGAGAAGCCAGTTCCCTCGGGAACAACGGTAGATCCAAAGCCTGTATAATTGCTCTGAATCATCGATATCGCATCTCCCTCTGTGTTTGCTATGGTGAAATAGGTAGTATCGCCATCCTTTCCTGATGCTGGATTATTACCTCCCTGGCTATCCACAACTTTCCAGTAGAAAGATTCATCCAGGTAACTGGAAGGAAGTGGCATCTTTTCTGGATCTCCAATGTAAGTCCTCCTGAATCTATTTGCTATCAGGTGGCTTTTCATTATCTTTTCTTCATTGGATAGATCATCATCCCCCATGAATTTTAAAGAATTGAGGTTGAAATTTACTGTGGCTCCCTGACTGTTTGGTGGCAATTCATAAACAACCCTGTCTTCATACATTGATTTGAGTGGTTCCTGAACAATAGCTCTGTGTTTTGAAAGATCATATTCATCTATAACTACTTCACTTTTCTTAAAAGCCTTTGTAAGTTTATCAGCAAAATTCCCCCTGTAAAAAGAATCCAGTCCATCATTGGACAGTGATTCAATTGTTGTTGCAAGATCCTCCTGGAAGAAGACATCACCCTGCAGTGGAGGAAGACCGTTGCCGGAAAATGTCTCCCTGAAATTCCTGTCCTTGGTCCTCTTGAGGGTGACTTCAATTGATCGTGCATAATTATGTGTTACAGGAAATCCCTCTCTGGCTACCTTAATGGCATATTTGAGCAATTCCTTGATATCCATTGAAGTATGCTTTTCTAGTTCTTCCCAGAGACCCACAAGACCAGGTACAGTGATTGCAGCCATTGGGCCCATATATGGAATAGAGTTCATGCCTTTCTTAACATATGCTTCAGTATCTATATTTCTTGACGATTTACCACTGCTGTTAATCGAAATGATCTTTCCATTCATTCTTAACAGTGCGAATCCATCCCCTCCAAGCCCACAAAGATTATTCTGAGTCACGGCAAGAACAGCACTTGTTGCTATGGCAGCATCAGCTATATTGCCTCCATCCTCAAGCACCTTTATACCGGTTCTCGAGGCATGAATGCTTGACGTGGACACCATGGCACTGAGAGACATTATATCTGGTCTTGTTCTCATAGCTCCTTCAGTTCCTTTGTTGCTCCATGTGAGATAACCTCACAACCGTCCTTCTTCACTATGACATCATCCTCTATTCTGACTCCGAGTTTACCTGGAAGATAAATTCCAGGTTCATTCGTTATGGCCATATTTTCCTTGAGTGGAAAGTCCAGAGTATAGGAAAGAGCACTGTGATCATGAACATCCAGCCCAATCCCATGACCAAGTGAATGAATGAAGCGCCCCTTGTATTTTGTCGAATCAATCACGTTCCTGGCCTTTATATCCACATCCTTACCGTTGGCATCTGCCCTGATTAGCTTCATTGATTCAGACTGGGCTCTGTAAACAACTTCATACACCTCTTTCAGCTCTTCAGAGGCTCTTCCAAAACAGACTGTTCTGGTTATATCAGAACAGTAATCGTTGTATAATGCGCCGTAATCTATCAGTACTCCATCTCCTTTTTTCAGTTTCCTCAGTCCTGGAGAATAATGTGGTTGTGAAGCATTTTCTCCGAAGGCAACTATTGTGGAAAAGGATGGTCCATCTGCACCATTCTTCATCATTTCATATACCACTCTTGCTGCCACCTCCTTCTCTGTCATCCCTTCCTTAAGGGAAAGGTGGACTGCATCGATGGAATCACTGGCAATCTTTGCTGCTTCCTTCAGGTAATTAATTTCAACACTGTCCTTTATGATTCTTGCCTCCTTTATGGAAACTGAAACATCAACAAAGTCCTTATCAGGAATGATCCTGAGTAAATTCTTATAATTTTCAAGCGATAGAGATGCATAGTTCAGTCCAACAGTGTTATATTTCTTTAGTCCATCTCTCATCATCGTTTCATATTCCTGTCGAGTCTTGAATATCTTAACTTCCAGACCCGTCCTTTTGGCTGTTTCCTCCTCAAGGATAGAAGTATAAATGGTTGATCCCTCAGGCCTTGCAACAATGAACGATCCCTCAAATACTCCTCCAGGTGCCTTAGTTATGTACTGGAATGTCTTATCAAGAGAATTTTCTCCGCCATTAATGATCAGAATGGCCTCGCTTTCCCTGGCAAAATTAAAAATATCGCTTACGCCCATAATCTAACATTCTACCCTTATATTTATAGATATTCCGGGTTATTCAATGGAAGCCACATACATTTTGATCTGGAATTATGGCAACTCTTTTTTAAATGCATGTCATCACCTTCAGTGATAAAGTCTCAGTCATTCTTTGCATATTCAAGATGTGGTTCCGTTGATATAAAGGGTAAAGAGGTTGAATTTCCATTAGTCATTGGAAATGACACAATACAGATAAATGAAGACCAAATCTCTTTAATGGGGGAGAAGGCAACAAAAAGAGTCATAAACATTGGAAAAAAAAATATAATTATCGCCGAAACAGAAAACTTTGTGATACCACTGATTAATCCATTCTTTCTCAAGAGAAGCAGGCAGACAGTTAACCTCATACTGGAACTAAAGAAGAATGTAGGATATGACAAACTTCTATACATTCCCGGGATCTCAGATCCTTACCTACTCCCACAACTCTTCATGCTCGGAATAGATCTGTTTGACAATATCAACGCAGAGATTGAAGGTTCACATGGAACACTATATACAATGATGGGAAGACTCCGCAATGGGAACGACAGCAGTAATGCAAACGGAGAATTCCTTCAAGATCTAGTATACCTACTGAGAAAGGGTGTCGAATCAATGACGCTGATGGAAATGGTGGAAAGGTGGAATATAAGTTCCAAGGCAAGGGAGATAATGAGGATGCTGGTCGATGAAAAATCAACAGAATTTGAGAAAGTTTATCCAAGAACCACGGCATCAGTTATAGCAGGTGGATTGGAATCTCTTAACAGACCAGACATCGCAAGATTCAACAGGTACGTACTGGAGGAATACAGGAAACCAAACAATCTGGAAACCGTCCTTTTCCTTCCGTGCTCTGCCAGGAAACCATATTCAACTTCTAAATCACACAGGGAAATATTTGAGGCACTTGGATCGCTCAGGAAGCATATTAACGAAGTGATTGTTACCTCTCCCATAACCCTTGTTCCACGGGAACTGGAAGAAACATATCCTGCCGGATTCTACGATATTCCGGTAACAGGCAACTGGTTCTTGGAAGAAAAGGAGAATATTATCAACTCAATCAAGTCATTCATATCTAAGAATCAATATAGAAATACAATTTTCTTCCTTCCTGAGGATATGCTGTTCGTAAAGGAAAGATTGAATCTTGGTGATGATTTCATTCTGTGGAAAAAGGGTGCGGATAACCAGTTTGACCAGCTCAAGGAGAGAATATCTCAAATTCGTGCAGGTGAGAATTCAGGAGTTAGAAGGGATTTCATGAAGGAAAAACTGGTTTCAATAGCAAGATACCAGTTTGGTGACTGGATAGAGCCATTTGTAGATGGTCTGAGGATCAACAGGATGTTCAACCAGTTCATGCTGGTAGATGGAAACAGGCCATTTTTTGTATACAACGAAAAACTGGGGAAGCTTACAATACATAAGAATGCATCAGAATTATTCATCAAAGAGGGAAGATTCCTTGTGGAAATTGACGACTTCAAGCCTACTGCAAGCATTTATGCAATGGGAGTGAAGAATTGCACACAGGATGTGAGACAGGAGGATGAGGTTGTTATCCATCACAATGGTTCAGTGAGAGGTACCGGTATTGCAAAAATGAGCCAAGAAGTTATGATAAATACAAATAAAGGCGTGGCTGTAAAGGTAAGAAATTAAATTTGATACGTGGTGATTGTAAGGAATTAATAAAAGAAGAAAATTCCCGGAACTAAATATTTAACTCTATTGAGTTAATAACAGTTGAAAGGTGGTTCGATCGATTTTTCAAAAAAAGAGAAGGGGCTTTCTGAAATTGTACTGTCTACCGTAATCTGGGGTTCTATCCCTGTATTGGCCGTATGGTCATATCTTCCATCTCCAATTTTTGTTTTTTTCCGTGTTGTAATTTCATCAGCTGTGCTCTATTTCCTTTTAAGGAAAGAACTCAGATCAACCTATAATTTTCTCTCCGATCCATTCATCATTCTATCTGGACTATTACTTGCTGCAAATTGGGTTTTCCTCTTTTATGCGGTGAATCTTATTCCAGTCTCAGAGGCCATAATATTCTATTACTCCGGTCCCGTTATTGCCATATTACTATCACCTCTTGTCAAGGAAAGAATCAGCACCTTCAGCCTGATAAACATACTTTTGTCATTCTCTGGAATATTGATTATGTCAGTGGGCACTCTTTATCTCAATCCTTTAGGACTACTTTCAGCAGTACTTTCAGGAATAACTTATGGCTTACTCTCAATAGTTAGTAAACATTCATCCAGATATGTAAATCCAATAAACCTTGTATTCTTCCAGGTCTTAATTTCATCATTGGTCCTATTTCCCTTTATTTTAATTATAAAATTCTCATTCAGCGTTAATGACGCATATATAGCCATATTCTCGGCTCTCGTTCAAACAGTTCTGGCCCTATTCCTCTGGTATGATTCTATGAAGAACCTTAATGTTCAGATAGTATCTATCCTGAGTTATCTCGATCCTGTCTTTGCAATCATATTTGCACTGGCATTCCTGAAACAAGTACCCAATACCTTTACTCTTACAGGTGGGTCATTCCTAATTGGAAGCGGTCTGTTAACAACTATAATCGCACTTAGAGACAAAATGCCTCATCTACAATCTGGTGAATAATAAAAGATCAAAAATAGTTTGCGCAATAGATTTGCAATTTTCAAATATATATGGCTGACTAATGCCATAAAAATCTCAAGTATAATACTTATGAGCAGGAAATAAATATTGATTTCACCATTATATAGATTCAGACTCAGCAGGGGAAACAGATAAGTTAGAAATGTAAATAGAATTGTTATGTCTGACTGAAGAAAGTTGTAATTAAATAAATATATATGTAGATAAAAATAAGTGTCTTTCATCGTTCCAAAAACTTAATTAAGATACGAACTTTATGCATATTAATGCCTGAAATAAACGCCAAATTCATAGCTGTTATAATAGTGGCAGCTATAATACTGGGCACGGGCCTTTCCCTATTCCACGAAACATACAATGCCAAGCCATATGAGAAGATCAAGATTCCCCATATATTCCAGAACGAGGAAAAGATGCTGGCCTTCAGCACAAAAGGTTCCAGCATGAGTCCAGTTCAGAATGGAACAATTCAATTGCATGGATATGTAAAAAGCAAGTCTGGAACTCCCGTTACGGGAAGAATTTCAATTTATGATTTTCCATGGGTTGTTTATGCACAACTTAACAGCAGGGGATATTACTCTGTTACAATGCTGCAGTACGGTTCATTCACCATCGGTTTCAAGGTAAGTGGATATAATACAGGCTTCAGCAAGTTCACCATTCTCTCAGGCAATTCCCAATGGGCAAATGTAACGTTGCAAAAGGCAACTTTTTATGATGTGTCTGGAAAAACGCTCAACATTACTGGTATGAATGTTCCCAATGTAAATCTTTCCTTCGTTTCCTTTTTTGGTTTCTATAATAGCAGTTCTAATTCAAACGCCATCTATCACACTACTCTCCAAAATGGTACGTATGCTGCGTTGACTATCAAACGGAATTACAATGAAACCCCAAAACCTCTTTTTTTCAACGTTACAGGAAAACAGATCACAAATCTCAATTTCAAGATGAAGAACCTAAAAAATGTAACATACCTGATTTCTGGTTATATAAGAAACAAACTGAACCAACCGGTAAGTGGAATTGACATCAGCTCGGTTTTGCTAAGCCAGAATTCAACCATTGGAACTTTTTTCAGCACCCCGCCATTTTTTGCGAGCACAGTAACGAATATTTCGGGTTACTACCAGGTACCAGCACCAGTGGGTTTTGACTATGTTTACGTAAGTACAAATTATGAATTTCTGGATAACCATTCTTCCATATTTTACCTGAACCATAGCATAAGTAATGTGGATATTTCAGTGCAGGCAAGGGATCCATTTGTTCCGACGAAGGTCACATTTGACAGGAACACCGGGATAACTCCCATACCATCATTCATGGTTTCTAACGTTTCAAGGTACCTGAAGGGAAGTCTTTCAGATGTATCATACAACCTTGCATTTTCAAATTTCAACAAGGGCTTTATAAAAAATAAAAACATAACTATTCAACTTAATAATGTGTTCTATCCAAACTCGCCGCAGAACAGGACTCTTCTGCATTCTCTTAGCGTTATGATTATGGGTAACTTTGAAGGGACTATATACTACACACAGACTAACATAAGCAGGAATGGAGTTGCAACATTTCCGGCCTACTATTTTGGTTCGTATGATCTGGTAGTATATGCACCAGGGTTCCAGTATTCAACAGTTTCCATATCCATAAAGAATGAAAGTGGCCAGGCGGTTACACCGGATATTTCATTGAAACCTCTTCCAGGACAGTTTTTTGAAATTAGTGGATTTACTTTTAATCTTGTGAATCAGCAGAAATTGCTGTATCCAGATATTACTATGTATGAAAATGGGCTGCTTGTAAACAGCAGCATAGAACAGTCTTCAGTAGGATCATTCAAATTTTATTATTTCATAGACACCCACCAGAATTATGAAATAAATCTAACTGTTAATGTAACGCAGGCTGGATTCTACAACAGCAGTAAATCATTTGGAATTAAGTCCCAGTCCGGACAGAAAAATCTAACCTCAAACCAGATTGGTTCCAGGCCACTTCAGGCCATAGGAAAAGGTTTTACAGAATCATTCTTAAGGGTTCCTGGATATAATAAGACTCATCTGGAGGGCATACTACATAGGTCTGTCTCTTCTAATATTTATAATAAGGGCCATCAGGTCATAAATGTTAAAGTGAGTAATTTTGCCAGAAATAAAGGCAATGAATTCATTCTTTATTCGTATATAAACGGAATTGTATACTCCAAGAAAGTGTACATCAATAATACCATGACGCCTTCATTCAGTGTCAACACTTCCTTCTCTCTTTCAATGAACATCTCAGTCATTGGCCAGTATTATAAAACTTTAAACAACCAGGTTTTAGATGGAACCGGAGTAACCGTAAATGCATTCATGGATTATAGGAAGACAAGCAATGTGAATATAAGCTTAATCAACATGCTAAATTACACAGTTAACAGGAACTTTGGAAAGAAATACGGTCGGGAATTCAATGAGCAACTGCCAGTTTCAAATCTTTTCCTGAATAACTCCACATCCTCTATAGGACTGATCAAAACCAGGATAAGCGAACAATTCAATGGTACATTTGTAACCTATGGCCTTCCATATGGTTCATATAATTTCACATACAAGGGGACGGATTACGTGTCTGCGAGACTAAGCTTTACCCATGAGAACAGCACCGGGCAATTCAGGCACCTGAACGTTTCTACTTACGGGCTGGTTATACCGGTAGAAAGTAGAGTTAAACTTTCATACAACCTCACTGAACCATTGTTTAACAATTATATTGTGATGCAAGGTAGTTATATTCCTGACAGCAACGGGACAGGATTATACCTTTATGTAATAAAGAACAAGACTGGAATTAACATGGATTACCACATAAGTGTGGAGGGGAGCAACTTCAAGAGCAATAACTTCTCTCTTAATTTCAGGACACCATACAATATCCAGTACATAAACGTAACAAACACAATGGAGAAAACAGTTTTCAATGAAACTGGGAGCAGGCTTGCAAATAAAACCTATCTCTGGAATAATTCTGTATATCTGGGGAGTATTTCAGGAATAATAAAGAACGTGACAGTAAAGTTGAAGAACCAGACAGATTATTACATGCAGGACTATTCCAGACTGGAAATCGACGGGAAAAATGTGAGCATTCTGTCCAGGAGGAATTATGCCTTCGATAATCTTAGTTATTCATATAATGGCGGGGCAAAACTTGGTGTTGATATTTATCTAGGAGGCTCAACATACTCCTTTTATACATATTTCTATGTATACATTGGCGTATTGAACGTTAATTACGCGAACATGAATGGAGAGGAATAATTTATGGAAAAACAAAGCAGTGATCAGGAAGCAATAAAACAGATACAGGACATACTGAATGGTGAAAGTGGGGAGAGGAAGAAGAGAGGCTTTTTCAACAGGAAGAAGAAGGTTGTGAGGGAAGAGACACAGATCAGGGTAAAGACAATACTCGACATCCCACCACTTGTCAATGCAAGGAGAAATGTTGGAAACAAAGAAATCCTCAAGGCCGCCATTGAGGCAAAGAGAGATGTGCAGAAGGATATTGAAAGGTATTTCAATATAAACCTTGGTGGGAATCTCCCGAATATGGAAAGGATTTATAAGGTTCTGAAGGAGTCTAACAAGGACCTGACTGAGGAAATAATCGTAGATCCAGTATCGCTTGCACTTGGTACTTCACTGATAGGCACGAAGAGTACCGGAGATACACAGATGAGGGAGATGGCTTTAAAGAAATACGCATCATTCCTAATGGACATATATCTTCCAGCAGCCTATTCACAGGATAATGAAATCGATGGTGACAGGATCATCTCTGAAGTAACAGATATCTACAATTACATGGACATAAAGAAACTTTATTTCGTGGATGAGTAAATAGATGTCAGTAGGCGTTTTACCATTTTCTTCAATATCCCTGAATATTCCGTCATTTTCATTCACAGAACTTCTTTATGAGCTGGAAACAGATCCAATGTTATTTTTCGTATTTCTTGTACCAGTTCTGATGGTTGTCGTATATTTCATCATTCTAAAAATAAATGCACTAAGAAGGAAGGTAGATTCCGAACCTACCTTCATACAGGAAAAGGAAACTTTTAAATTGCCGGAAGATTACATAAATGAGGAGATGTTGTACGTGCAGGGTAGGGATTATGATCATTTTGAGGCTAACCTCGAAGACAGTTCCAGGAAGATCAAGGCATTATCAAAATACCTGACAAGAAAAGCCAGGAAATACCGTAGAATGAAATACCGCATAACATATACTGCAAGCGAGAGGACGAAGAAGAAACTTGCAGAAAAAATGCAAAAGGAGTTCAAGGAGATCATGAGTGTGTATGCAACCATCCAGAAGGTAACCATAGATCTCGATCTGAGCAGAATAAAGGAGGAATAAATATATGGCTGAATTAACGCAGGGAGACCTTACAAAGGTCAGGAACTCAATAGAATTGATAGGAAACGAAATAGAATCCAAGGTTGTTGGTTCTAAGGAAATAGTGAAATTCATGTTTATTTCGCTGATTAGCAATAATCATATATTAATGGAAGGTGTCCCAGGACTTGCAAAAACAATGCTGGCGAGTGAATTTGCATCTCACCTCAAGGCACAGTTCAAGAGGATACAGTTCACTCCAGATATGCTGCCATCGGACATAACTGGAAACATAATTTTCAATCTTGAATCGAGAAAACTTGAGTTCAGGGAGGGTCCTGCTTTCACCAATGTATTACTGGCGGATGAAATAAACAGGACGCCTGCAAAGGTGCAATCTGCACTTCTTGAGGCAATGGAGGAGAAGCAGGTTTCAGTAGGGGGTGTCACTCATAAGCTACCAGTACCATTCATAGTTATTGCGACACAAAATCCCATTGAGCAGGAAGGGACTTTTCCCATAGCTGAGGCATTGATGGACAGATTTCTTTTCAGGTTAATTCTGACATATCCCACACGGGAAGCAGAGGTTCAGATACTTAACAGGTCATTGAGAAATGCCAGCACACAAACATACATGGATGTTGATACTATCCTGAAGCTTAGGGATGAAGTTTTTGATGTATTTGTTTCTCAGAGCATCAAGGAATACATGGTAGACCTCATGAGAAAGACAAGGGAGAGCAAGAAAGTTTATGTGGGAGCCAGTCCACGTACCACAGCAAAACTCCTGATGGCCTCCAGGGCATGCGCACTTGTTCACGGAAGAAATTATGTGGTTCCAGAAGACGTGTATTACATCAGCAAGTATTTGCTGAACCACAGGTTGATCCTGAGGCCAGAGGCAATGCTTGACGAATCTGATATCGGAACGGAAGTTGCTTTCAGGGTTATTGAAGAAATACTTTCTGAGGTGCCTGCTCCTTAATGATCAAGAAAAGAGCTTACAGCATTCTGGCCATACTTACAATAGGTCTTGTAGAATCGTACATCTATAATTTATATGGTTACCAGATGCTGACATTCTTCTTTCTCAGTGGAATCTTCATTGTAAGTGCTGATCTGTGGGCACTCAACCACGGAACATTTAAAGCCATGAACCAGCTGGAAGTCAGGAGGATACTTGAAAGAGAAGAAATGAAGAAGGGAGACATGGTCAGGGCAGAGCTGATCATAAAAAATCCATCCAGAAGGAATCTTCATTTCCAGTATTTTGACACACTGGCTGATGTGTTTGAACTGAAAGGAGATTTTACTGACAGTATATACCTGAAAAAGGGAGAAACAGTCAGAAAAACTTATTATCTTAGCCCGGAGGCAATAGGTAAATATTCTGTAGGACCGTTAAAGGTGATATGCTCAGATGCCCTTGGACTTGGATTTATAGAGTATGTTGCAGATCTGATCAGTACTGCAAGGATAGGCCCATCATCCAAGGATACCTTCATGCAGAGAAGCGAGAGATTAAGCAACGTCATCTTCACCAATGGGCTGCATATCTCAAGGAAGGCAGGACAGGGATACAACTTCTTCGGCATCAGGGCTTACAACGATTCGGATGATATGAGACATGTTGCATGGAACAGGTATAATCTTACAGGAAATGATGAGCTCTTTGTGAAGGAATGGGAAGAGGAGAGGCAGATAGATGCCATAATTCTCATTGACTACAGCTTGGGTTCAAACCTTGGATACGGAAAGCTCAGGATGTTTGATTTCATGGTAACAAGCGCGATCAATGCTTCCTATACAATGCTCAAGAACCAGGACAGGGTTGGTTACATAATATTCTCGTCCGATCACCAGATATATATTAAGCCATCATCAAGGAGTGAATCGATAGAAAACCTTCAGAAGAAGGTTGCAGAGATCAGGCCCTCCGGCACATTCAACATAGGAGCAGCTAACAGGTACATCAGGAAGACTGTAAAGAAAAACGCAATGATATTCATGCTTATTTCACCCTATTCCGGGAAGAATACAGAAGAAGTTCTACCACAGGACCTTCGAATGGAAAAGCAGGAATATATGTATATCATAAATCCAAGGGGCTTTTATGATACACATGACACAGAAATCATAGGAGTTTTTGGAAATGCCCTTATAATCAACGAGACTAAGGTCCTGGACACCAATGTCAAATTTTACAGAAAATTTGGCATAGTTGCAAGGAATGTGATGAAGGAGAGGATACTGGTATCACTCATTTCCGATTATATCAATGGAAGGGAAAGTAATAGAGGTGCATGATGAGGAAGAATGACTTATTCATATACATCTCAAACGTGCTCATACTGACACCTGCCATAGCCTCCTTTATTTATATATTCCCGGTGGAGAGACTTTACTGGGAAGCATGGGTCATCCTTCTTTTTGTACTGCCGTTTGTGAAGTATTTTTCTCCAAAGGACTACAGATCAAGGGTATATCCCCTAACCATAATTGTCATCCTTATCTACATACTTGTATCTGATCTTGTTCTCATAACCCATGATTCATTCATAGGCTCAGGTATTTTCAGGTATCCAATAACCAAGGAGAACTTTACTCCTTTTTTCTTTACTCTTTCCACTGGTATTGTATTTCCATTACTTTTTGAGGGGGTCTTATCCAGAAAAACATCAAGAACAGTTTCCTATATGGTCGTTTCAACAACATCCACCATATATATGCTTGCAACACTTACATTTGCCCTGAATGTTTTCAAAGGTTACAGCTTTTTTGAGGTATATGAACTCACAGGTATACTCATATATCTCAATGTATACCTTCTGATCTACAAGGGATATGAATTCATAACATTGCTGTTACAACCAAATCCATTTGTGCTTGACCTGCTGACTACCACTTTTATTGTCTCCATAGTTGGGTTCATACTGAACCTCTATTTTTCTGAGGAAAACAGGGTAAAAAAATCACTTGAATATCTCGGTTACCCCATATTAACTGGAGCAGTAGCTTCATTTATTCTCACCTTTCTACTGATTTATTTGCCATACAGTATCTATTCCATATTTGTTACCACATTAATTGTCATAATAGTGATGTTTTCAGTAAAACACTCTGATAGAAAAGGAAATTACCATCTAAAGATTATGGAAGATGATGGAAACAAGCAAGATAATTGAAAACGTTTTTTATTATGATACTTCACTGAACAGTTTCAGGCATGGAACAGTTGAAATCAGCAGAGGAAAAATCACAGGTGTTGAAGAGACTGAGAATTCAGGTGATTGCAGCAGGTTCTTGATACCAGGTTTTATAAACACTCATGCTCATATCGCAATGAGCAGGTTCAGGGGAAAGCTGGATGACATGAATCTTGAAAAGTTTCTCGAGAAGACGTTCAAGCTTGATAGCGCAAGAACCCCGGATGATATACTCCATTCATCCATTTGCGGTGTGTATGAGCTACTTTCAAACGGCATAACCTCATTTTTTGACATGTACTATGACGAAGATATAATATGGGAGGCATGCAACAGGATGGGTATCAGGGCTTTTCTGTCCTGGAATACGCTCGATAAGGAAATCACCACACAGAAAGGGGACCCTGTTGACAACGCAGAGAATTTCATTAAGGATTACGGGGGGAAAAACAGCATTATTGAACCTTCAATTGGCATTCAGGGAGTATATGTTGCTTCTCTTGACACAATGAAGGGGGCAGACCAGGTATCAAGAAAATTTGACACACTACTTCACATGCATGTTTCAGAAACCAGGAAGGAAGTTTATGAATTCATGGATAAAACAGGGAAACGCCCTGTGGAGTACCTTCTCGAGAACAATCTTCTCAGTCACAGGCTCAATGCCGCTCACTGTGTGTGGTTGAATGACCACGAGATAAGGGCGCTGGGAAAGAATGAAGTGAATGTTTCCTGGAACTCTGAAAGTAATCTTAAACTGGGTACTGGAGGTTCTCCACCAGTGCCAGAATTGATGAATAGCGGGGTAAATATCACTATCGGGACTGATAGCAATGGAAGCAACAACTCCCTCAACATCCTGGAATCTGCGAAAACTGGGGCAATCTCAATAAAGAACAGCAGGTGGGATGCTGGCATGATAAGCGCAATTGATGTCTTCAGGATGCTGACAGTTAATGGCGGAAGAGCTTCACGTATTCCAAATCTCGGTGAAATAAAAGTCGGAGCTCCAGCGGATTTCAACATAATTGATGGAAACCATTTCTCCCTGCAGTCATCCGATCCTGAAATAATGGTTAACCAGATCATTTACAGCATGAACCCGGGGGCCATAACCGATACGGTGATCAATGGAGAATATATTAAGAAAGATGGAAAAATGGCTGCTGAAATTGAGAACAATTACCGGAATTCACTTTGCTTCCTTAAAACAACATTCAGAGTCTGACCCTGTAGTTCTGCAACCATCCGAGGTCGCTCTCATAGAGTTTTCTCAGGTCGTTGAGTCCGTAATAGAGGAGGGCAAGACGTTCTAATCCTAGACCCCATGCTATGACATTATATTCTAGTCCAAGCGCTTTCGTAACTTCCGGTCTGATCAGGCCGGAGCCACCCATTTCAAGCTCCTTTCCATCTATCTGCACGACAACATCAAGACTTGGTTCTGTGTACGGATAATAGGATGGGATCAACTCAATATGATCGAAACCTAGAGCCGAATAAAATTTCCTAAGATACCACTTAAGGGTTCCAAGGTTTGCATTCCTGGCATGAATGGCACCCTCAACCTGATGAAATTCTGCCAGATGTTTCCAGTCAACGCTTTCATGCCTGAACACCTTATCAACAGAGAAAACCGCCTTCTCAATTTTTGGAGTCCTGTGCAGTGATCTCATTGTACTTGCAGTTGTATGGGTCCTTAGCATCAGTTTCTCTGCTTCCTCAGGTTTCCAATCGTATCTCCATCCAGAATATCCTCTGATCCCTTGTTCATGGATCTTTCCAGCTTTACTGAACAGGTTTCTGTCTTCCTCATTGGGCTCAATCTTCTTCTCAGTCGAGAGGAAGAATGTGTCCTGCATATCTCTTGCAGGATGATCCTGTGGAATGAAAAGTGCATCCATATTCCATCCTGTAAATTCAACATAGGGGTCTTTCAGTTCCTCAAACCCCATCGACAAAAAGATCTCCCTGACATCATTGATGAGAACAGTCATGGGGTGCAGTCCATTTCTCCTGATAACCTTTCCAGGCATGTTCAGGTCATAGGCCCTGAATTTTCTGTTCTTCCAGCTTCCATCCCTGATCATCTCTGCTGTGAGCTCGCCAATTGAGTCTTCTGAACCTTTCATGGAAGATAGAACCTCAATGCCTGCTTCGCTGATCTTTACGATCCTTGTACTCCTTGTTCTCCTCTCAACTATACCACTACGCTTTAGGATTGCATCCCTTTCTTCAGGAAGGCTGTTCGGAAGGTCTGTGTTATTGGAATCTATTGCCTTTAGCAATTCCATTCTTTTCAATAATTTATCTTCTATATCTTCAACCTGTTTTATTTCTATCTCTCCCTTACTGGGCTTAATGCCAAATTTTGCAAGCTGGGCAATTGCAATCCTTGATTCTACAGGACCAAGTATTGATTGAACCTCAGATAATCCCATAACTTTTTTGGTTTTAAGAATAGACAAAATCCTGTACTCCGGGAATCCTTCAGCCAGGTATTTCCTCCCCTCATCAGTGAGTTCCAGCTCCTCACTATCTACGATTCTCGTGATGATCAACCCTTTCTTATCCAGCCAGGATATGGCCCCCCTTACGTTTTCATCTGATAATTTATCTATTACAATATCTTTCTCTTTTACCTCTTGCCTGTCTTTCAGGTAAATGAGAACAGCCGATTCCTGAGGACTGAGTTCCACGTCCCAAAATGTAGATATGCGTTAATAATTTTGCTACCATTTTACGGTATCATTTTAAAGAGATAAGTCGAGGCAAAATTATGTAATCAAGGAATGCATTTAGTTAATATTGAAAGACCTTGAAATAAGGGAGAACGTTTATATCTCAGACCTTTTCTGTATTTACTTATCAGACATATCTGCTGCAGTCATATCAGATCTTCACCTTGGGTTCGAAGAAGAAATGAATCTCAATGGTTTATTTCTCCCAAAATTACAGAGGAATCATGTTGAGGATAAAGTTTCTCAGATAATTGAGAGATACAACCCTGAAAAGTTGATCATAAATGGAGACTTCAAGCAGGAGTTCAGGAGGAACCTGCCACAGGAGTGGGATGATGTCATCCATTTCATAGATCGTTTTTCAGCAAAAACAGAGCTGATATTTGTAAGGGGAAATCATGATAATTACCTTCAATCCATTCTGAGCAAACGGGGCATTCTTGAGGTGGATACCTATGAGACAGAAAATTACTACATTTATCATGGTGATAAGGATCTTTCCTATAGAAAATTCACAATATTAGGACATGAACATCCATCAATAGTATTAAGGGATAAAATAGGCGGTGTTTACAAGATTCCTGCCTTCGTATACGATGACAAAAACCAGATAGCAATCACCCCAGCAATGAGTTTCTTTTCCTCAGGGACAGATGTCACCCAGTCCTTACTGAGCGATGAACATTTCACTCCAGTTCTTAAGAATATAAAAGATAAAAATTTCAGGGTTTTTGGCATAACTGATGATTTTGGACTTGTTGACTTTGGCTTTCTTTATGATCTTCAGGCGAAGAATAGAATTCCCTATCGGTAAACTTCATGGCTGAATCTAGAAATTCCCTTACACTCTCAGTTTTTCCCTCTCTTACCATCTTTTTAAGGGTCAGTGTTTCTGGTGCAAGAACCTTGTTCACTATGGAATTTCCCAGCAGCTCCAGGGCTTCCCTCTCTTCTGTGCCATTTTCGATTGCCCTGTTAAATTTTTCGATCTCATCACTCAGTATATCCTTGGATCTACTGTAGAGGCAGGCAATATAACCCTCAATCTCACCCTCTGCAAGCTTGGAATAAATCTTCCTCAATTCTTTATCAATAATAGCTTCTGCCACTTCTATATCTTTTTCCTTTCTCTTCCTGTTTTCCTGAAGGATCTGGTTTGCCATCTCCAGATTTATCAGTTCAACATTGGGATTATTGTAGCTTTCCTCGATATTCTTCGGGTTTGAAATATCTATAAAAAGTAATTTTCTGGGAATTTTTTCAATGAGCTCCCTTGTGATCAGTGGAGTTTTGGAGCTTGTGGCTGTAATAATTACATGGCATTCTTCAACTATATTTCCTATATCAAGGGTCTTCCTGAAATTGACCTTGAAAAGATGTGATAACTCGGAACCTGCTTCTTCATTCCTCCCATATATCGTTATCTTAACAGAAGGTTTCTTTTTAAGGTATTTTACAACTGTAGCTGCCATTTTGCCAGTTCCAATTACGCCAATAGTACTGCTGTTCAACAGACCCTTCTTCTCGATCTGCTCAATCATAATAGAAGGTATTGAGACCTTTCCATGGGAGATTTCAGTAGTCTCCCTAACTTCCTTGCCTACCTTCAATGCTCTCTGGAAAATCATGGATAAAAATTTATCAGTTCTTCCCTGCCTGTGGGCCAGGTCAAAAGCTTCCTTTATTTGCCTCAGTATTTCCTGCTCCCCTATAGACATGGATTCCAATCCTGAAGAAACCCTTAATAGATGTTTTATAGCCTGTTCATCTTTCAATATTTCTGCATTTTCCAGCTCCTTTTCGGAAAATTTTGCATCTTCATGAAAATAAATCTCCAGCCTGTTACAGGTCCTGAGAATCACTCTCTTCTCTATGCCCTTAGAAGATAGCATTTCCTGAAGCTTGTCATCATCTTCCTGTAATTTTCTTTCCAATATATTGTCAGTCATTCTGAAGTCCCATCTTATAACTTTGAGTTCAGAATTCAAAAGCATCACTCCCGGAGTTATTCATCGATATCCGTAAGTGATTTCTAACACGCAATTAAGTTTTATTTTATAATGGAACCACCATATTATGTATGCCGTCTTTACTCGTCAAAAAAACATTATACATGGATTAAACGTATGAAATATATCTGTCTTAGAAAATACTGTATTATTAGATAAAGGCAGTCATCATGAAATTACCTTAATCATGGTTTATCTATAAGGTCTCAATCAGTGTGAGTGAGTAAGAAAAGTGCCTCTTTTGGAACATTTACTGATCGCGTGGACCTCCTTGAAAACATTCTGAAAGATGAAGCGCTGGAAAGGTCAATAAACAGAAAAATAAATGATATTTCCAATCTAATGGCATTTGGTTATCAACAGGAGTCAATTTCAAAAAAAATGGGAACCAGGAAGAACGAACTTGACATTCTTTTTGATTTTGCCAGGGCGAGGCTGAGTATAAGGCATAAGTATTCAAAATATGACCAGCTGTATATGGATCCGTATTCCGCATCATATTCCACGCCAGAGAATGTTGCAAAATTCAGGGCTGAGAGACTGAAAGGCAAAAGCATTCTCGACCTTGGCTGTGGTGCTGGTATGGCCTCAATATTCCTATCCATGTATTCTAGGGTTGACGGGATTGATATGAGCCAGGAAAGAGTCCTGATGGCCCGGATCAACAATAAAAAGTATTCTGGAAAAGCAAAGTTTGAAGTTGGAGACGGAACAAAACTGCAAATTAGGGAAGGAGAGTATGATATAATTTACTCGGACCCACTAAGATCTTCAAGTTCCATGGAAAGATCCATGAAGGAACTGGAGCCAAATCCGGATCACGTTATGGATATTTACAGAGACAGTGTGAAAGGTTTTGTATTTGATCTTCCCCCATTTATGAATCCTGAGAAGATCAAGAAAATACATGGCACCCTGCAGTATTTATCCGTGGACGGAAACATATCACGATTGACACTTTATAGTTGTGGGGAAAGCTCTAGAACCTTTGAAGCCACGAGTCTGAACCATAATTATTCATATAAATCTGATCATAGAATGAAACCCGAATCCGGAGACAAGGTGATGCACTATCTGTTCATTCCAGATGCCTCACTTTTTTATTCTGGTCTCCATGGGAATTACTGCAATGAACTCGATCTAAAAATTATCAGGGAAGAAAAGAGAAAGGCAATATACACGGGGGATAAGCTAATCCAAGATTTTGTTGGTGATACATACGAAGTAATCTCCGTTGTAGAACCGGGTTTACTGAAAGAAACTCTGAAAAGGGAAAATATCGGAAGAGTGATACTGCGTTATGATTCACCCAATTATTATGGCGAGCAAAAGACAATAGAGAGCTATTTAGAAGGTGAAGATGTTGCCTATATCTTCTCATTCAAGGACAGCAGAATAGTAAGCAAAAAGATCAAATGACAGGTGGTAGATAATAACTCTTAATAAGACTGGAATTAATCAGGAATAAATGAATGGAAAGCGCCTGATCATATCCCTGCTTCTCATACTGCTCATTTCATCGCTCTTTACAGCCGGTGCTTCTGGAGGGCAACATGTGACCACTTCTGAAACTTCCATGACAAGGACATCCAATTATGTTGTATTCCAATCATGCTGTCTGCCATCAAACCTTAATTTCACCATTCAGATAAACAATAAATCCTATGAATCATCAGGTTACTACCTGAACATATCTTTACCTGACGGAACATACAATTATACCATAGCTCTTCCCTATGATTATACTTCAAATATTTCTTCAGGTCACATAATACTAAAGCAATCAAATGATTTGATTCATTTCAGGGTCAGTTACAGATCCTACAACCTTGGAGAGCTTGTCATAGTAAGCGTTGTACTGAGCCTTGTTTCAATTCTGGTTTTCATTGGTTATTACATCAAGATAACCAGGAAGTGAGAGGGATAGATATAGCCAAAAGATAAATAGAGTTTTGAGATAACCATCGAGATTGGGATGAAAACATATTTAAACGTAACATTTTCCAGCGAGGGGGCAAAACCTTCTGAAATAATAAACAGGCTGAGATCGCTGGGATTTAAACCGGTAATGGGTGACCATGATATGGTCTACGAGTGGGCAAACAGTGCGACAGAAGAGGACTCATTATGGTTTGCTGACAAGATTCAGGCAACCCTGGAAGGATTCAAGGTACTGTTTCATATTGAGACACTCAGTGATTGATGTAAAATCTCCTGATATTGTTGCAATTTAAACAGGTTATGAGAACCATGCCTTTCTTAATTCTTAATCTGTAATTGCTCTCATATGGATGTTTGCAGTTCTTGCAGTAACTCCTTTTAATATTCTGTGAAAGAGTGATATCAAATCTGACTGAAAGTTTCTCTATCTGTTTCACTATCTCTGTTTTTGGAACCACAGTTTCAGTATTCATCAGGGCATATAGATAATCTATTCTTTTCTGGGCTACAGTCTTTGCCTCGTTTTTATTGGGTTTCAATGGACACGTATAAATTGTAAGTTAATATTATTACTGTAAATGATCAGGCTTTTAATTCTTGACATCGATGGAACTATGACACAGAAGGATCAGAGCATCCTGCCCAAAACCCTTATTGATCTCAGGAAGGTGGTGAGTTCAAACCCTGAGATGCACATATGCCTTGCAAGTGGAAACGTGCTTCCAGTAATGTTCGGAGTCAGGACGATTCTTGGTATAGGAGAATCGCTGGCCGGAGAAAATGGTGGAATACTACTCTATGACCAGAAGATAACTACATACTTTAAGAAGCAAAAGACTCTGGAAGCCTATAGGGAGATTGAGAAAGATACGGGTGCCGTCGAGTTCATCACTAACCGCTGGAGGGAGACCTCCATAAGTTTCATCCTTGATGGCAGTTATGATTTCACAAAATATGAGAAGAAATATGACGTTGTGATCCAGGATAGTGGATTTGCCAAGCATATACTGAACAGAGGACAGAACAAGGGCTTCATAGCAGGTGAGTTGATGAAGATTTACGGAGTTTCAAAAGATGAGACTCTTGCCTGTGGCGATGGGGACAACGACGCAGATCTTTTCGAAGTTGTTGGCATGAGCGGGACAATATCAAATGGAAGCAACGCTGTGAAGGAGAGAGCCGAATATATATCAGAGAAAGCCTATGGAGAGGGATTGATAGACGTAATGAGGCACTTTCAGCTCCTTAGGGAGTAATAATCTTTCCAAGGCAGTCTTCAATTATTTCTCTGTTTGAAATTACCTTTTCACCACCCAGGTAGACATTCCTTGGAAATACAACATCGAATCCATTGAATGGCGAGATAGTCAGTTTCGAATGAAGCTTATTCTCATTCAATTTCTCCACGTCTGAGAAATTTACTGAAACAAAATCTGCGGAATAACCTTTTTCTATCTTTCCTTTCTTCAGGCCAAATATCTCTGCTGGCCTGACTGCACCTGTCATCAACAGGGTATCCAGCGATAGAATTTTCTTCTGTATCAGGGCTAGCATCAGGGGAATTCTTGTTTCAACTCCTATTATCCCTGATTTTCCGAATTGTATACTCTCCTTATCTTTCTCAAGATGTGGTGCATGATCAGAGGATAGTAAATCGAACTTCCCGCCAAGATATGCTTCCCTGGTTTTTTCCATCACTGCTCTTTCTCTCAATGGAGGATTTACTTTCCCATATGCTCCAAGCTGCATTTCCTCGCTGAGAAGGATGTGATGTGGTGTAACCTCCTTGAAAAATTTTCCATCCAGATTGGCTGTATTCCCATAATCGCTTATATGGGCTGCAACCTTTGTGCCGGTTTTTAGTGATGAGATTGTCTGGAGAGCCTCTCTCTCACAGGAGCTTGGTCTCGATAAATCGTGGTCTAAAAGTGTTTTTACCTCTCTGCCACTATTCTTTCTCAGGCATTCGGCAGCTTCTCCATGGAAAACAACTGGTCTTTTGTAACTCTCCAGAAAATGATCCTTTTCATAATCTCCTGTGAATGTTGTACTGTTAGTACTTTCTCCCATAAAGATCTTAAGTCCAATACTTTCTTTCGAAATTACGTCTCCGTTGGTTCCATCATAAAGTGAATAAAAACCATAATCTGAGAAAGATCTGCCCTTCACAACCGCCTTTTTCCTGTCAAACTGATTATAGTCTCTTATGGGTATGATGTTATTTGGCATGTCCAGAACTGTTGTAGTACCTCCAAAGACTGATGACATACTTCCCGTGTAGAAGTCCTCCTTTTCAGTTTCACCTGGATCCCTGAAGTGAACATGTGCATCCATGAAACCTGGAAGAACTGCACCATCAATCCTTTCACTTTTGACAGATTTCTCAAATTTTCTTACATCTGTTATTATACCATCCCGGATGTACACAAAAAGTTCCTGGAAAGATCCAAGGTAATAGAATTTTCCACTAAAGATTTTTTCTTCCATCAGACACCCCTCTTTTCTCCATAGATTATTTTATGCATCTGAAGCATGACCCTGACATTCAACCTGTTTTCCATAACCCTGTTAACAAGCCACTCTGGTGGAGTTCCCCAGGCAGGTTGAAGAATAACTCCACATTTCATTTCGTGGGTTTTCAGGAATTCAAGAGCAAAAGTAAAGTCAGTCTCATTCTGGATTACCATCTTTATATAATCAAATTCCCTCAGCTTTTCAAGGTTTCCCTTCCTCAGACTCTTTTCTTCTCCTGATGAAGGTGTCTTCACATCCATGTCAATTACCGTTTCATCATATTTAATGAATGGACTAATATCAAGTGATCCACCGGTTTCTATTAGTATCTTCTTTCCCATCTCTGTTAGGGAGGAAACAAATTCTACTGCGTCTCTTTGTAGAAGTGGTTCACCACCCGTAAGACAGATCCAATCTTCCCAGACTGTGGAGCATTCTTCAATTAATGAATCAACTGGCTGATCCTTTCCACCTGTAAATGAATATGTTGTATCACACCAACTGCATCTAAGATTGCAGAGATTTGTTCTTACGAAATACATTGGAACTCCCGTTAGGGTACCTTCACCCTGAATACTGTGAAATTTCTCCGTGATTAACATTTTTCCCTCAAATTTTCACCCTCTTTCCAGATGCAAGTAACCTTGTTGTTCCAAACTCTGTCATCTCACTTATTTGCTTCATGTTGAAAACAGGGCCATCCGTGCAAACCTGGAAGCCGTTTACTGAGCAGGAATCACACAGTCCTATGCCACATTTCATGCTTCTTTCCATTGAGAATTCGGCATTGACTTTCAAATTTTTTATCTTATCATATACCGCTTTCAGCATTTTTTCAGGTCCGCACACATAGATCATGGCATAATCCTCCGGGTTAACTGTATCTATCCCATCCAGTACTATGCCTTTTATTCCTTTTTTCCCATCTTCAGTTACCTCAATCCTTTTCTTCTCTTCAAATTCTTCAGAAAACAGAAGCTCATCAAAGGTCCTTGATGCTATGATGCCTGTAGCATCCCTATCAATTAGGGGTCTGAGTGAAGCCATGCCGGAACCACCACCGATAAGCAATTTATTTCCATGTGTCGTGGAAAATGGTTTCCCATAAGGTCCACGCAGAAATATCTCATCTCCCACTTTGGTTTGTATTAATTTTCTTGTGCTATCACCATATGCCTTTACCGTTATACATTTCTCATCTCCAGTTTGAGATAGGGACATGGGCACTTCTCCGTAGTCAGGAACCCAAACCATTACAAACTGTCCTGGAAGAACTGTAACATCCCACTTAAAATAGAGTGAAACAACAGTAGGCGTATTTGTTACCTTTCTTGTTATGCCAATATGTTCCATCATCTCACAGCCACCCCAACGAGGTCCTTCAAGTTACCTATACCATTCACTGTCATGTATCTCTCCAGATCATCAGAAATCTTTCTGAATATACTACGGCCATATTTCATCAGTGCAGTCCCTACCTGAAACGCCGATGCTCCAGCCATTATGTATTCAAGTGCATCTCTGTAACTGTATATACCTCCCACACCTATTATGTCTATTTCTGTCTCTTTTCTAACCTCATAAACACATCTCAGGCCAACCGGCTTTATTGCCATACCGGACATGCCTCCATAACTGTTAGTGAGAACAGGCCTTCTCGCCTCAATATCAATAGCCATAGCTCTAACGGTATTGATCATGACCAGTGCATCCGAATCAGAAGCTGCTCTTGAAATCTCCGATATGGAGGTAACATTGGGGCTCAGTTTGCTCCAGACTGGAATATTAAGGGTACCTTTCAGAGTCTTGACAATTTCTTTGACAAGTACCGGATCACTTCCGACTTCGGATCCAAAACCCTGTACGTGAGGGCAGGATAGGTTAAGCTCTACTCCCTTAACTCCAAAGTCCTGCATCCTCAGTGCCATCTTGAGAAAATCATCTGTGTTTGAAGCAAAAATACTTCCTATTACAGGCTTTTTTGCAGTGAGGGCAATTTTGATCTCTTCCTCAAAGGAATTAATCCCGGGATTTGGAAGTCCCATGGCGTTGATCAGGTACGTTTCTTCAGGAATTACTACCGGTGAAAAATAGCCATTTCTTTCTTCAGTTCCTATGGATTTTGTAACAACCGCGCCTGCTCCCTCCTCCAGGATTCTTTTCATTGTATACCCATTCTCATCAAGGATTCCAGATGCGAGTATTGCAGGTGATTCAAAACTAATTCCTCCTGTTTGTATGGCTAAGGATACCATTTATCTCAGGACTTCATTATGTTGGGTTATTTTACTGTTTCATAAATTCAGGAAAAAAAATCTAGCATTATGCATATACAGTTCCCTGATCATTCATGCCCTTTCTTAAAATGCATGTTATTAAGACGTCAAATGAAAAGTCTTAGCAGTCTATCCTTAATTCATCAGGAAAATTTTCCAGTGGAATAATATTTGGTCCCCTGTTCAAAAATGGTCCATAGTAGAAAAAAACACCTGGAACATCGAATATCTTGCATGAAAGATACATATTTCCTGTCAGGCCGTGAAACATATGGGCCTTTTCGCTATCGGAACATCGCATTACAAGTTCATCTGTAACATCGATAAACTTCTTTATGGTATCTATTTCCAGGGTATCATTTATGACAACCCTTGACGCACCTGACACTATTATATCCATCAGGTCGTTTTCCTTATATGGATATGCCATCAGGGTAAATTCGATATATTTAGAAAGTTCATTATACAGCTTGAAATTAAAATGATAATGTGATATTGCATCAAGGTCAACAACAAAAGCCTCGTCGTAAGGAACCCTTGCCAGTTCTTCCATGTCTTCCATGCCTTCGATTTTACCTTTGTGAATGATCAAGCAATGCATAGTAAGTGTAAGTTACCCCCTATGAAAATGTTTTCTATAAATTCTGCATTCAACTTTTTCAGGATAGATTACAATCTTTGGTTTCAGAAACTTGGAGAAACAGACATTATAAACCAGATTCACATGTTATGTTCATTCCATGAAACATTTATATGTGCCAGATATAGAATTATGGACATAATATTTTCCAATAACTATATTTAACATAATTAATTATAGCAAACTAGGCAAGAAAATAAGTTTATTGTTATTAGTTATCATGATACTATCTGTCAGTATTAAATTTAAAATTATTTTGATGATATCCTTTATTTATCGTTTTAATTCAGATATTATAAATATTTCATATTTAAATACAAAACAAAACTATTTATTATGCTAATGTAATACATTATCAATGATGGATTCAGTTTCCTCTTATTATGCAAAGGCTGATAGAATTCTAGTGCCAATGGCAAAGGGGGAGAGTTCCAGGAGGGCTTTCGAATTTGCAAGTGACTTCGCAAGGGTTTTCGGCTCAGAAATAACAGCACTTACAATAAAGGACGAATCCAAGGAAGTTACATGGAGTGACAAGGTCGCCGTTGTCATGCAGGCATATAAGGAATCCAGCCAGAAGGGACTCAGGGTTATTCCAAAGATACAGAGTGCAAGAAATGTCAAGGAGGGCATTATAAGGGAGGCGAATTCGAAGAACTACGATCTAGTTCTTTTCAGTTGCAGATCAAGATCTGGTGTCTCAGCGTCATTATTTGGCGGTCTCGGAGATTATATAATCAAGCATTCGAAGAATACCACTGCCTCTCTTTCCATCAAAAGGAGTACATATCCATACAGGAAGATCCTGGTTCCCATGAGTGAAAGGCTGAATACCCGTAAATCTGTCTATCTGGCTGCTGTCATGTCAAAGGTACTCAACGCCAAATTCTACCTATGCGATATGAGGTCATTCGATAAAAAGAAAATTCACGGTTTTAAAACATTGATGAACGCAGAGATCTGGAAAGAACTAAAACTTGATTATGAGATTGCGGAAATACATGGAAGCGATCTGAGAGATTCAGTACTTCAAAGGGTTTATTCCACCTCTTCAGATTTTGTCGTACTGGGTGTTAGACCGGACAGTTATTCGAACGTTAGGATAAATTCAGATATTAAAAAAATAATAAAAGACGTTCCAACAGACTCGGTTTTAATTAAGAGATGAGTTTGTTAACACGTTACTGTTCATTAGGAATATTATAATCTGCACATCAAGGTACATGATGTTGACATAATATGAACCGAATATTGGAAAATTCTGTCTTTCAGTTGAGTTTATTGTGCTGTTCAGGAAACTGCCTACATTCCGCAGTTTCAATGTAACATTTACAGATTTCGCAAAAGACACGATCGAATTGGCAACTCTTGGTTCTTCCAGCAGTGCAGCAGAGAGAGGGATATTAGGATCTAATCCTGAATCAGAATCCATTATAACTTCTCCTGGAATTTGAGAAATTGAAACATTCTTGTTCATCTGTTCGAATTCTTTTAAATTCGTCTCCAGCTGCAACAGCGATGCATTGGTGTTTGGTGAACAGCAAAGGGCACCAGATGAAGATTGGTTATAGTCTATGGCAGAAGGTCTTGGCTGGAAAAAGTATGATTTGTTGAAAGCCTGTGCCAGATAATAACTTCCATACACCTTACCATTAATTTTTATCTGATTTCCATTCCCAGATCCGGGATCAACCTTTTCCGTTATGACTGCAGTGACTGTTGGAATTACCAGCCCCAGAAGCACAAATACAATCACCGTGATAATTATAGACCCTCTGAAAACCCTAATTATTTCCTTCCAGTTTACCATAAAATACCCACCCCAAGAAGCAAATGATAGATCAGGCCAATGGCTATAAATGGCAGGACAACTCCCCCAAATCCGTAAATGGTAATATTCCTCTTCAGAAGCTCATCAACAGTTGATGGCTTGAACCTAACACCTCTTATGGCAAGTGGAATTAGAAGTGGGATTATTATTGTATTGAATATTAGTGCTGATGTTATGGCAAGCAGAGGATCGGTAAAACCAAGTATATTGATGAACGATAGTGCCGGGAATGCGTAAAAAATTGCCGGAATTATGACAAAATATTTTGATATGTCATTTGCAATACTGAATGTTGTCAGTGAACCTCTTGTTATGAGAATCTGCTTTCCAAGGAAGATCACATCCATCAATTTTGTTGGATCATTATCAAGATCGATCATGTTTGCAGCGTCTTTTGCAGCCTGTGTCCCATTATTCATGGCGAGACCCACATCTGCTAGAGCCAGTGCCGGAGCGTCATTTGTACCATCTCCGACCATTGCCACCATTCTCTGCTGATTCTTTTCTGCCTCAACCTTTTTGTACTTATCCTGAGGCTTGCTGTTTGCAACGAATTCATCAAGTCCTGCCTCTCGCGATATATATTCAGCTGTAAGCTCGTTATCTCCCGTACACATGACAGTTTTGATATTCATGGTTTTCATGGTCTTGATTCTCTCGTTTATCCAAGGTTTTATTATATCGTTGAATTCTATTGCGCCAATCACCTGGCTGTCCAATACCAGTACCATTGCTGTTCCTCCTCTGCTGGAAATTTCAGCGCATATTGCATCTATGAAATTGTCCTTTTGACCAAGAATATCCCAGATAGCGTGAGGCGATCCCTTGAATAATTTATGGCCTTCGTATGCTATTCCACTGAATTTTGTCTCAGAGGAGAACGGAATGAACTCCGCATTATTGATTTTGTAATTTTCAAGGCCCCGATAACGTTCTGAAACATATTTTACAAGTGAAATACCTTCCCTTGTTTCATCTAAATATGAGCTCTGGTAGCAGATCTTTGCCATTTCTTCTTCAGATATTCCCTTATTAGGATATATCTTGGAGGCATCACGTTCTCCCATTGTAATAGTGCCAGTTTTGTCGAGAATTATAGTATCAATATCACCAGCATTTTCCACAGCTCTTCCACTTTTGGCTATTACATTGAATTGCGAAACCTTATTTATAGCGGCCACCCCCAGGGCGGGAAGGAGTGCACCGATAGTTGTTGGAATCAGTGTTATCAGGAGAACTACCAGAATGATCAGGTTCACATGATCTGACAGGAAACCTCCAAGAGGAAATATTGATGATGTGACAACGATGAATACAAGGGTGAGGCCAGCCAGAAGAATTGAAAGTGCTATTTCATTTGGAGTCTTTTTCCGGACAGATCCCTCAACCATCTCTATCATCTTGTCCAGGAATGTTTCTCCCGGATTAGCTGTAATTCTTATCTTAATACTATCATCAAGAAATGTTGTTGAACCCGTTACACTGTCTCCATTTACTTTGAACACTGCTTTCGATTCGCCAGTAATTGCAGATTCATTGAAATATCCTCTACCTTCAGCTACCTCTCCATCAGTAGGAACCATTTCATTTTTCCTGACTTCTACAATCATGCCCTTCCTCAGTTCAGAGGAATCTACAACTTTTTCAGATGAACCATCAACTATTCTTCCAGTCGTTTCCTTCTTCATTTTTTTGAGAGTTGCAGTTATATTTCTGCTCTTTCCCTCGGCAAGTGCTTCTCCTAGTGTTGAAAAGAAAATAGTAAGGAACAGAAGCACTACAACTGAAATATAGAATGGTACGTAGAGTCCACTCATTTCCAGATGATATTCCTGATGAAAGACTATGAGATATAATGAAAACATGAGTGCTATTTCTGTTATGAACATCACAGGATTCCTGTACAGTTTCCTTGGATCAAATTCCTTAAGAGCATTCAAAACCGCTTCAGCATAACTGTTCATAAGACACCTCTAATAATCAGGGAAAATGTCCTTCCCCAGCTTAATAACGGGCCAACTGCAAGGATTGGGAAGAAAGAAAGCAAACCCAAGAGCAACATTGTAAAGAACAGCATCATGCCAAACCAAAAGGAACCAATATCGAAAGTTCTTCCATAGAGGACTTTCGGTTTTTTCGAGGCAAAGGACTGAGCTATGACAAGTTGAAAAGCCATTATTGGAAATCTACCCATTAGCATGATTATGCCGTCAATTATATTGAAAAATGCAGTGTTAGTGGCAAATCCACCCATCTCAGATCCATTGTTTGAAGCAGCAGAGGCAAATTCATATAAAAGTTGAGTTATCTGATCTGGTCTCGTATTTACAAACGAAGTCATCAAAATTGGTGATAGGAGAAGTACTATTCCCATTGGGACAATAACAATGAGTGGATGGGTTATAAGGCTGTAAGTAGAGTACTTCATCTCCTTTGCACTGACTTTAAGACTCATTATTTCAGGCAGTTTACCTACCATCAGTGAAACTATGAACACAGTGAAAATTACGTAGGAAAAAATATTCAGGATACCGGTTCCAACTCCACCGAGAGGATCATTAAGAAGAAGGGGGAATAATACACCAAGGATACCGGCGGGTGTATAATCAATCAGCGCAGAATTTGCCGCACCAGTAGAAGTAATGGTAGCTCCAGAGGAAAATATGGAGCTTTGAGATATACCTATCGCAGTTTCCTTTCCAATAAAGTTACCACCGTAATTGAATCCAAGATTGGCCATTGCTGGAATTCCAGATATTTCACCAAAGAATGTTAGAAGGGCGCTGAATATGAATAATGCAACTATAACACCGTAAATTACCCTTCCAAATTTCTTATTATTCAGCGCCTGCCCCAATGCAAATATTGAGCCTATTGGAATAATTGTAAACGAAACAACTTCAATAAGATTGGAGATCCAGTCAGGATTTTCAAAGGGATATCCTGCATTGGCTCCATAAAAACCGCCGCCGTTTGTTCCAATGTTTTTAATACCCTCCAGAGAAGCAACAGGCCCAATTGGTATATCTACTGTCATCTTTCCGAAGAAAGGGTGAATTATAATACTGGAATAGGTAGTATCCGGAACTCCAACGATTACTAATAATATGGTAGCAAGGAGGGAAAGTGGGAGTATCAAGTCAAATATGGCTACCAAAAAGTCGTGAAAGAAATTTCCAAGTTTCTTATCATCATTCATTATTCCCCTAACAAATGCCATTGAAGCTGCAAATCCAGTACCAGCTGAAAGAAACATCAGTCCTATAATAACAACTGTAAGATCTATGTATGTGAGTGTAGTTGGAGAGGAATAATGCTGTAAATTTGTATTTGTGAGAAAGCTTATAACGGTGTTGAAAGCCAGGCTCGGAGACATGACATCCTGTCCTGGAACCCTGAAAAAATATCCCTGAAAAATTAGAAAGAGAAAGGAAATAATTCCGGCAACAAAATTAAAAATTATAAGTGATACAAAATAACCCTTGAAGGAATAAGTTGTATTTCTATCTACACCTGCAACTTTTTCAATGAAGCTTATAATCGGATCCGTATATTTTCTCAATCTTGTATTTTCACCGGTATACAACTTCTTGATATAGGGTGCAATCATATATCCGAAGAAGCTTATAATTATGAGATATAGGGCAATAATTATGACGCCTGAAACAACCCTGTTATTAACAAAAAATGCTGACCAGAAATTCCCGGTCGCAGTAATCCCAGAACTCATATTTTCTCAGCTCTAATTATGCTATAGAGTAAATATGCACAGCCAGATGCAACTATCACAATAGGTACAATCAACCACTCTATCTCTATATACATTTCAGTCTTCAATGAAAGAACTTATAATAAGTTTTTCAGAAAGAATTAAATAATGGAATAATAAAAAAAATTACAAATCGTTCAATTTGAATAGAAAAAACTATTGAGGGCAATAGTCACTTAATCTCAATGTAGAAACTTTTTTAAAGCATTTAAATTATAGTCATACATCAATGGATTCTATAAAACTTGAAATTGTGTTTGAATGCGAAAATTACATAGATCAGCATTCACGTTGTATTAACATAGAAAGACAGGGGATCTTTCCGCATTTAGAAAACCACTTCGGTTTTTCATCCAAAGAAAATATTAGGGTGGGGCATGCGACTTCATATTAAGATTATGGTGGTAATTACTGTATTAATATTTTTCTTTGCTTCAGTTGCCTTTTTTTCACCATATATTGAGAACACTCAAAATAATAAAAGTAGGACAGTGTCCCATGCACAGTACCCTCCTGACTTCAGGATAATAGCAAATAAGACATTTTTCATACCTAATCCAGGTACATATAAAAATAAAAATTGGTATTATCAGAATATAACAGAATATACCATTGGGACGTCAGTTAATTTCACGAATTACTGGTTTTCATATAACTCAAGCTGTTCTGGACTTGCAATTATCAAGTCATTGAATTATTCCAATTCCTCAGAAGCACATAATTACTTCGTAATCTGTCTGGACAACGGCAATCCCAACCAAACAAGAGGGAGTTTCATCGTGTATGGAAAACACACAGGATACACGCCAGTTCCCAGAGGGACATGGGAGATAGAAATAGAAATGCCGTCGAGTGGCTCCGTCCACCTACTAATCTGCAATTATGGAGGCTTTTGTAGTTTTAACCCACATAACCATTAACGTAACTATTTAAAAAAATATTCCATCCATCAAATGAGTTTTACCAGATATTCCAACATATTAAGGGCATTTATCCTAAATTCTTTCCCATATAATAGGAGACTCTCTCATATCCCAGTTTCCTGAAATATTCTCTCACCCCCACTCCGCTTATAACAAGAATTTTTTGTTCCTTGAATTCTTCCTTTGTAATCCTTTCAGCTTCAGCGACCAAAGACTTGCCTATACCCTTATGCTGGTAATTGGAATTCTCATGTGTACCAATTGGAACAATGTTTCCTACAACTCTTAGTTCTCTTATCATGCCCGTATTTCTGGTCTCTTCAAGAAATGAGTCATAATTTATGTGCCTCAATCTCAGGTATCCTGCGATATTATTGTTTTCGTCCTCAACAGACAGGAATATTTCCTTTGAATTACCAGCATCATATTCTGTCCTTTTCATTGACAGTTCAGGATCTTTTTCCGATATGAATCCTACTTCCCTCCCTCTTATCTCCATGCTTCTGATACCGTTTTCCTTCAATTTTCTGTCAACTATATTCCTGAGATCGCTTCTCATGACTCCTGCGTCAATGAACTTTACAGGTATGTCTCTCTGCATTCTTTGAACTCTTATCCATGGTGGCATTTCCTTCATAAAATTGAATATGAGTTCTGCAGCCTCCTCAGTTTCCATTGGCTTATATTCTCCATTTTTCCACATGTTGTAAAGTTTTGTTCCCTTTACAACCAGAGTGGGATAAATCTTGAACATATCTGGCTTAAAGTCATTATCACTGATTATCTTTCTAAAGCTGGTCATATCATCTTCATAACTTGCTCCATACATGCCAGGCATCAGGTGATAGACTATTTTCAGACCAGCATCACGAGAGAGCTTAGTAGACTCAACTATCTCTTTCACACCATGACCCCTGTGATTAATCTTCAGCACTTCTTCATTAATTATCTGTACACCCAATTCAACTTTTGTTGTGCCATAGGAAAGTGCAAGCTTTATATCTTTTTCCAGGAACCAGTCTGGTTTTGTCTCCACTGTTAATCCTATGCATCGTCTCTTGGCGTTTTCATTGAACTTAATGCTTTCTTCAAGTGTTTCAGACTGGAACCCATTCATTCCATCGAAACACCCCTTTACAAAAGACTCCTGATACTCTCTTGATCTGGCTGTGAATGTCCCACCCATTACAATGAGATCCACCTTGCTCGTATCATGCCCTATAGTTTCAAGCTGCTTCAGTCTGCCAAATGTGATGCTGAAGGGATCATAGTTATTCATTCTGCCCCTCAGAGCAGATGGTTCGTAACCCGTATATGCCTGGGGAGAATTATTTTCCATTCCTCCGGGACAGAAAATGCATCTTCCATGAGGACAGATCTCCGGGGAAGTCATGGCTGCCACAACTGCTACTCCGGAAATAGTTCTTGTCGGTTTCAATCTCAAAAGATTAAATGAATTTTCCTTTGCATATCCTGAATTGAGGATTTCTGAATTGGATGGAACATGGTCAAGGCCATATTTTTTAGAGAGCTTAACCTTTTGATGCTGTAAATCATCTTTGGTTTTAATTTCACCACTATCTATCTTCCCCAGTATATCTTCGTAAATATTCATGTATTGAGGAGACATTACAGGAAAGGATTTAAATTATTTTTATTAAAAAATTGGTAAAAGGATTCTATTTTCAATCTCTGATCTCCTTTTCTGCAAGGTAAGCTGTTAGAAGCAACAATCCAAGGGCAAGGATTGCCAGTGCACCCAGCCACTGTCCAACCTGAGTCCATTGTGAACCTGTAAGATTACCATTTATGATAACCATTCTCATTGCTTCAGCTGACCATGAGACAGGGTTATAGGCTGCTACATTTGAGAGCCATGAAGCCATCATTGCTGATGAAAACATGGCATAGCTCACAAACAGGAGAGGCAGGTTGACTAGGTTCACTATTCCAAATATGGAATTCATGTTGGTCATACGAATGGCTATCACACTGAATATTGATGAAAAGATGAAAGATACAAGGATGATTGCTGCAACAATGACAAGCGCATCTAGAAATGTAAAACCATGCACAAATTTCAAGCCATTAGGTATGACCAGGGCTGCCAGAATCAGGATCAGAGCCTGAGGCATTACCCTTATGGTCGAGGACAGAATCTTTGAGAAAACTATGGAGCTTCTCCTGATGGGTGAAGAGAGGAATCTTCCCATGGGTCCAAGTCTTCTGTCAAATATGATGTTTGTCCCAGCGAACATTGCAGTAAAAAGGGAGGAAATAGTCAGTACACCTCCAACTATATACGTGATATAATTGGGAGCACCATCCAGTATGAGGCCGCTTGCCTGCGGGAAGAATTTTGTTATATCAAAGGCACTACCAAAGAGTGCAATCCAGAAGAATGGCTGCAAAAGACCCGTAATAAAGAATACTGGATTCCTGTACCACTTCTTCAGTTCTCTCACCGTTAATGGGCCTAGTCCACTCATTTCCTCAACCTCCTCATATTCATCATCATCTTCCTCGCATCTTCCGGATCCTCCTTCCTGATATCTTTTCCGGTATATTCCAGGAATACTTCATCAAGTGTAGGCTTCTGAACAGTCAATTTCATAGTTGATAACTTATTGGAAGATATGAAATTGATTATATCTGGAAGTGAATCATCTGAACTTGCAACCTTGATCCTCACAGTATTAATTCCTGAATCTGAAATATCGATAGCACCTGTCATTGTTTTCATCTTCTCCGCTTCTTCCTTCTCCTTGAAAGTTATTGTTACGATATCACCATTCAGTGATGACTTGAGTTCTGCCGGGGACCCCGTAACCAGAACCTTACCGTGATCAATTATGGAAACCCTGTCTGCAAGTGCATCAATCTCTTCCAGATAATGGGATGTAAGAATTATGGTCACATCCATCTCCTTCTGGATTTGCCTGACATAATCCCACATCTGCGTCCTTGTCTGGATATCAAGACCCAGGGTCGGTTCATCAAGAAAGAGTATCTTAGGGTTATGAACAAGACCAATTATGAGTTCAAGTCTTTTTCTCATTCCTCCTGAATATGTCCTGACATATCGATCCGCTGGTTCTGTCATGTCAACCAGTTCAAGCAGTTTTGCAATTCTCTCTTCATATTGCGCTTTTGGAACATCATAAAACTGAGAAACCATTATCAGGTTCTCTCTCCCAGTCAGATCCTCATCAGCGGTAAGGTCCTGAGGAACGACTCCTATGGTTTTTCTAACCATTAGAGAATCCTTCTTTATGTCATATCCAGCAACAATAGCCGTACCCTTTGTACATGAAATTCTAGTGGTAAGCATATTTATAGTGGTTGTTTTCCCCGCTCCATTTGGACCGAGGAGACCATATATCTCACCGTCACCAATTTCTATGTTCAAGTCATCCACAGCCTTGATTTTGCCATTATATATCTTGCTCAGGTTATGAGTTTCAATTATAGCTTTCATTCACTTTTCACTTTCCTTTATTTTATCAAGAACAGCCATCATCCTGGCTTTCATATCATTGATCTTTGAAAGATCGAACTGGGAATAATCAAAGGTTTCCAATATGTATGTCAAATTTGCCGTTGTTTCTTCCAGAATATCATTCACGCTATCACTACCTATGAGATTTTTTACCATGTCGTCGTATTTCTTCAGCTCATTCCTTCCCTCGTCAGTGATGCTATATTTTCCATCGTTGTCCCTTCTCACGAAGCCTTTCTCTTCCATATGAAATAGTGCTGGGTATACACTTCCAGGACTGGGCCTCCATCTCCCGTTTGACTTTCTGGACATTTCCTTAATAATATCAGCCCCTTTTAGAGGATTTTCTGAAATATTCTTCATTATCCAGTAATTCAGCATTCCACCTTTCATATCTAGTTCAGTATCGATTTACGATATATAAAATATTTTAAAATTTTGGCTCTTCGTACTTTCATGTGGGTAATTTTATCTAATTCTTAGTTATATAATTTCATGGACGAATGCCAGCTATATTCTGCACTGCTTGAACTGAAGACACCATGGAAGGTTGAAAGAGTATCACTTGATTCTGCGAAGA
>DAIDBH010000011.1:0-174450 GCA_027310185.1 Thermoplasmatales archaeon | reverse complement strand
GAATGTTCCACTTTTCACATGTCATGGTTACAACAGTGAAGAGGGTAAGGGTGAAGTTCATGTTTGCATGTTTTGCTTACAATGTACATGCATTGAAGATCATTAATGGATAGCGTGAGCTATCAATTATTTAAGAAATTTCAGGAGAAATAGTGATAAAAAGGGATAATTAAGGGATTAAACAGTCAAAAATAGGTTGATCTTCAGCGGTAATCAGGAAGTTATGCAGAAAATTTACAGAATGTGGTAGAAAATAGAAAACCTCTTATAATGATTATAGAAAAAAATGAATTAGTAAACAGGATTAAGAATTCTAAAAAATGGGTTTTTGTCTATGGAAGAAGAAAAACGGGAAAAACATTTATTGTGAAAATAACATTGAATATGACGAATATTTTTTCGTCAACAGGAATAGAACCATTCTAAACAAGAAAAATAACGGCTCATTGCTTTTCGAAACGTTCCTTGAGATTTTGAGACTCAATCTTGAAAATAATAAAACAGTGGTCGCTGATGAGTTTCATAGACTTGGCGATGATTTTCTGGACTTCATACATTCAATTAAGAAAAATGGTAAGCTGATATTAATTACCTCTACCCTGTTCCTTGCAAGGAATATGCTTTCATCAAATTCCCCCCTAATGGGATTTTTCAATGAGATAAACGTGGATATCATCAGTCTTGATGAATCCCTTAGAGAACTGAGAAAGCTTAATTTTGACAAAAAAAATTTACTTGAAAATGCTATAATTGCAAGGGAACCACTGGCCATAGATTACATAAACAAAGATTCCTCAACCGTTATCCGTGATGTACTGATAGGGTCAATTCAAACTGTGACTGCATTGCTTGGAGAAATATTCAATGATGAGGAAAGAACAATCACAGCCATTTATAACGGCATCCTAAGTGCAATATCAACAGGAAATATTTCCTCAGGAAAGATTTCAAGTTTTCTTTTCTCCAGGAAACTTCTAAAGAAAGATGATCCAAGTGTTATCCAATCTCATCTAACCAATCTCGTCAGGATAGGAATACTGAAAAAAATCCATATTTATAATAAGAATAGATTCGCATACAAAATTAATTCTCCCCTGATCAGGTTGCTTTATTATTCGGAGGAAAAGATTGGTCTCACAGAGCATTTTAACAATACAGCCAGGCTTGACGATGTAATCAAAGCCATGATTCCAAGGATCGTTGAAGATAATGTCCGGGAATTCCTATCAATTAAATACGGATTGATGGAAACTATTATTGAAGATAGCGACTATGATGTTGACGGGTATCTTTTGCATTACAAGAATCCCGAAATAGCTTTGGAAGTTAAGTGGAGAAACAGTATAAAGGATATTAGCGAAATAGAATCAAAACTTATGGCCATAGATGCAAAGAGACATCTGCTTTTTGTTCAGGACAGGACTAATCTGTCGTCAGACAGAATAACCATAATGGATGTGAATGATCTCTAAACATATGATCAGACGAGAAGGAATATAGAATTGACTTGCAGATATCAAGGTATATTGGAATGAATGTGAAACTTTTGGTATTCAGGAATTCCTGCATGCCATTACGGATTCCATGAATATTTGAATTAAAAAAAGATAGCAATATTAGTGATAAGCTCAGCTAAAAAAGATCCAGGGGAAAAAGTTTTCAGACTGGATGCTAAATAAGAGCTCCTTCCCAATATAGGAATCCCTTCACAGTGCATATATATTAATACTTTATCATTGATTAGAAAGTATGGCTGCTGAAAATATTAATGAATGCCCCAATTGTGGATGCCAGATGAAAAAGAGAGAAGCACCATTTCACTATCACGGATCATATCTCGGAAATTTTGAGGCCCTCGTTTGTGGAGTTTGCCATCGTGTATATTTTACTGAGAATGCCAAGAGTGAAATAATGAATGTTCCCACGAGACTAAAGGATTTCGGACAGTTTATAGAACAAGGAGCTAAATAGAGTCGCAATAAATATTCTCGTACTAAAGGAATGGACTGCAGGAAATAACATAAGAATAAATGTCTTAAAAATAAGAATCTGAAAGGAAAGAGCATTAATGGACAGCACTACTTTGAGACTAACTAAGTGTTGCACAAATGTAATGGAACTGATATATCGATACCTATATATAGACTATAGCAATAACATATTGAGGTAAATAAGATGGAACAAATGAATAAACATGGTTGTGGATGCGGGTCTGGAAAACATGGAATGAAAGGACACATGCAGGAAAGAATGGATTCTGAAGATCTTGAGGATTATAAGGATCAGCTTGAGGCAAAAATTAGTGTTCTTCAGAAGAAGCTCCAGCGCATAAACGCAGCACAAAAGGAAACAGTAGACAAGGAGTGAGCTTCAAATAGCTCATTCCATATTTTTTAATTTAAATTAGTAAATTTTATAAAGATATTTTACGACAGAAAAAGTAAATAAAATCAATGGGGATGAGGTTTAGTGATAGAAAAAAATTGCATGTGTCGTTGTGGCCCATTCAAAATAAGCCTGATCCCTCCTGGTATGCTTAAACCACTTATATTGAGAATCCTCCAGGGAAAACCCATGCACGGTTACGAGATAATGAAGGAGATTTCCATGAGGACAGATGGACTCTGGAGGCCAACTGCAGGTTCAATCTATCCGGCCCTGAGCTCCCTTGAGGATGAGGGATATATAGAGAGGAAGGAAATGAGCCAGGGAAACAGGATAAGGCAGGTATACATGATCACAGACAGCGGAAGGGAGGCAATGAAGGATGTTGACATACTGTCATCTGACTGGATTGAAGGACTGAAGAAGCTCAGCAGGTTATGGTAGAATATTTGAAATTCAACGAAAAGAGGCATATGAAATTTGACTTCAACGCTGATTCATCATTCTATATAGTGAGAATCAGCTGATTTTTGAAATTTTGAATAGGAATAGGGCATGAGGCGGTATCTTCCTTCAGTTTACAGTTTAAAATCTATTGACTTATAAGTCCTTGATCCTCAATCTATATGAATTTAAAAAGATAACATGATCTCCCTGTTATACTTCAACGAAACATCCAGGCTTATGTCTTCATTACCTGTCTTTTCCATGGTCTGGAAGAATGATCTGTATGCTTGGTCTATCTGGGAATATGGGAGCATTGTGATAACTTTCAGCTCATTATCCACGATCCTCATGAACTGCCTGAACCTTATTACCGGTATATCCATCATTCTGTTCCTCCATTCTGTGAGCATTGGATCTTCAAAATTCACAGAATAAATACCGCTTTTACTATCAATCACATTAAGCGTGTTATCATCCACCGCTGATCCTGTATATATGATTGCACTAAGTCCGTGACCTGAATGGATATTATTTGAACTTTCGCTGATATAACCCTCCTTTAGAAACTTTTCATTGAAATTTCTATGGTCATTGACAGGTATGGATATCTGGATCATGCCCAGTGTGAAAACTTCGTGCATCCTGTCCAGTATGTTAAGCAATCCTGGTGAAGGGCCCATGCTTTCGATCTGGCCTTCCTCACCGTCAGTGTATTTTGAAAGTATGCCTGAAATTCTGTTCTTTACAGAATGATGATACCTGAAGTAAAATGCCAGCAGCCCATCCTTAAGGTTGATTCTGTTCACCACAACAGATGGCACATTTATAAGATCGTTGATGTATTTCCACTTATCCACATGGTTTATCCTCGATTTTATAACATAATGAGTCCCTATGTTCTTTGCATCATACTTCTTCAGGAATATCCTGTTCTTCTGTGGTTCGCCAAAAGACCCTGGAAAATTGATAAAGAGGAATTTCTTTCCTTCCTCATCGGAAATTGTTACGGGTATTCTTGCATTGACATCTCTGGATGCCTGGAAAATTTCATTGTCCTGCTTCATTGTCAAAACCATTCTCCTGTCTAGTACCTTATCAATGTCGCCAAAGTCCATAGAATACTATTTTGAAATAGATTAAATATTTATCTGTTCAGGAATAATACGTAATTAGAACCTGACAATCAATAACTTTTATATCGCATTTTATTATTTACAACTATGATTGTAGTGCAGAACCATATTCCGGTTAACGTGAATTTCAGGGAGGAGTTTGAACAGAGATTCAGCAAGAGAAACAGGGATGTTGATAACTTTCCAGGCTTTATAAGAAATGACATATTGCGGCCAAATGAGGGCAATGAGTATGTTGTCATGACTTTCTGGAGGAGCATGGATGATTTTCACGCTTGGGTAAATTCTGATGATTTCAAGAAGGCTCATTCCAAGCACATACCTGAAGGTATGTTTGACGGTAAATCGCACCTCACGATCCATGAAGTTATTATAAGCACAGAAAATGCTGAAAAAGTTCAATAAATAGGTAGTTAAAACATACTTGAAGATCGTTAGAAGTTTTCTTAACCGATGTTCAGGGTAACTCGTTTGTCTCCTCTGATACAATTTCTTTAAGGGCATATGAAGAAATACATGTTTTTTTACACTTATTTTTGTTGTACAACTGATATTTGGCTCTTTCTATATTCATCACTTTTCTATATTTGCCCATAATTGCTGGATTCTCCATACTACAACATTTCCTCTGACCCAATATACAATAACATAGTACCCCATATGAACATAATAAGGCAGGTGAGTTGTTTTTGACAAGATATCACGGCAATGGCATATCTCCCTCATGCTTGATATGTCTTAGCGTCTGAACTTCAATCCGTTTCCACTTTATTGCAATGTATATTATCCTTTCGCAGGGCAGTTTTAGTATGTAATTATCCTGATTCAGGATATTTGAGCAAGAAATCTCAGATCTTTAGAGAGGAGATGAATTGCAAACGAAACGACAATATAGATACGATTAATAAGGAGGGTATACCCATGGGCAGTGGGAAATCTAAGTCTGATAAACCATCTAAAAAGGATGGTGGGAGATGGAGTAAGACCTTCGGATCGCATGAAGAAGGCACTGTCGGTGAAGCAGGAACCTCATATGCTCTAGTATGGAGAGTGTTTCAGATACAACTATTTTATGGTAGATCCTGATTGATCGACATTACATGATAAAAGCAGTGTCAGAACGACAGCTTCCAGATCAATTAATGGAAGGAATACGGCTACACAGAGGGCATGGGAGTAGATTTTGTCCTCAGTTCTGCTTCCATGTATATTGAATTTATCAATGTAAAAATCTGCAGGCTCTGATAATGATATAAGTGAAGTAGAGAGGAAATCTCTCATGAAAGTTTCTAAACAGTTGAACTGTCGTAAGATAACGATCATAACATGGAACTACTGGAAGGAAGGGGATATAAATTATATTCCACTCTGTTACTGGTTGCTGAACACTAACGATTCAGGCTCGACTTGATTTCAGGATTTTTTAAAAGGATGGATATTATTCAACTGCCTGTTCCTACCGAACTGCTCTTTCCTTCACATTACGGAACAGATTAAGATCATCCCTTAAAACAACCCCATCCTTAAGTGCATCCATTATGAATTTGTCATTCTTCACTTTCATCTTGTTCACCTCTTCTGGTGTTAACAGGATCGTTTCATAACCTGGTGGAAAATCAATGTTTTTGAGTCTTTCAAGAATAGTTCCCCTGAACTGACCGATAATTAGAATATCTACATCACTCCAAAGATTGAAGTCACCTCTTGCGTATGAACCTATAAGGAGAACTGAGCAATTGAACTTAAGGGTATTAGCATACATGCCTGAATCCCTTATCACATCATCTCTTTTGTTTATCCTTCCTTCAATGATTTCCACTTCGCTTCAACCTCATTAATTATTCTTTCAGTGCATTCCATTGCATCACTCGCGTCTTCCAGCGTATAATAATCTTCTGGAGTACCTTCAGACCAAACATCAGTATATCTTGTTGGAATGTAATATTTATCTATCTTTTTGGCTAAATCTACAATTTCCTTACTAAAATGTAGATCAACCAGAAGGAGAGAAATAGAGTGACCGAAAGAACCTTTACCGATCCCACGCAAATAGGCCTTAACTGCATACTCCGCAGCCTGCTGGGCCTTAAAGCATGCCCAGTTGTAGAACTTTGATGATTTGTCGTTTATTGCAGATCTAAGAGTTGTTTGTGCATTCTTCATCCATCTGTTATACTCTTCCTCATCAAGATAACTGGTCATTTCATCAAATGAGTATCACTCAATATATTAATGTTGCCTGTAGATAATCTTAATATCATTTCCCATATGACCAAAACGCCATTTCGGGAAACTATCATGGGGAAAGTATCCTGTACAGGATTGCAAGCACAGCAATGCTGAAAAGATTGATTATAAACAGTGGGATGGAAAGTGCAAGACCATATTTTAAGGAGAATCCGTAGTAGACATAAATGGAAACCATCTCCTGTACAAGTATAAGCAACCCAAGAGCTATCACAGGCCTGTATACTCTTACATTGTTCTTCCTCATCTCAGAGGAAAACGTGTAAATTATGATCATTGATATTATCAGTTCTACTGAAAGAACTGTTATGTTAAGGTCCCACATTATTTCAGTCATACCCAATCCCCTTCCTTTTCAACATTTCAACTATTTCTCCAAATCCATGCTCAATAACTGCTGAAGGAAAGTATATCCTGCCATAACCCTCTCCCTCCTCAATTATGAAGCCATTCTCAAGCAGTATTTCCACGTGATGTTCAATCGTACGGTAGTTCACATTCAATGTCCTTGCAAGACTGTTCTTATTTTGAGGTTTTTCCATTATATTACTAAGTATTCTCATCCTCATTGGTCCTCCCCTGGTCGCTCCAAGAACATACCATATAAGCCTCTCAGTTTCCCTGTCCAATTACTACACTACCTTGAACACATGAAAACAGGAATAAAAAGGTTTTAGATTTCAAACCTTGTTTATGGGACCTGTTGCCGTATTATCAAAGTTCTCATATACAATCTCATAGTTGAATGTTCCAGTATGGAAATCGAATCCCATGTTGTAGTACTCAATTCCATATGTAACATTGATGTACATGAACTTTGAAAGATTTGAACTGCTCTGTACGATGAACTGCACAGTTGCATTTACAGTTGCAGTGCTGCCATGGATGCTTATCACTGGCGGTGCCTCACTGTAAAACCATACTGCATTCCACAGACCAAAGAACTTGTTCCATGTGCCGGTTATGGATGTTATTCCTGCGTAATTTCCCTTCAGTGGACCACTTGCCCAGTGAAGTGTTGCGTTAGATGCATACTGTTGCATGACTGATGTGGTGTTTTCGATTGCGATGTTGTTCCAGTGGCTGAATGCTAGTGAGCTGACCTGATTCTGCTGTGAACTCTTCTCTGTGGATGTCACAAATCCTGAACCGGTGATCTTCCAGATTTCCTTCTGGATCATGGCACCGGAAGCAGATGCAGTAGCTGATGTATAGGCAGTTACACCGGTACTAGAGGATGATGAAACCTTTCCAAGACTGTATTCCAGCGTGTAACTCACATTAATGTACTGTGCCTGGTTCTCGGCGTTTATGGGTGTGAGGACAAACTGGTTTTCAGATGTTACCGTTGCGTAATTACCGCTGATGGATACCGCCGGAGGACTGACTGTATAAAACCAAACCGCACTCCATAGGCCAAAGAACTTGTTCCATGTTGCCGTTATATTCCCTACATTATGATATGTACCTGTAAGGGGACCACCGATCCACTGAAGTGTGGCATTAGTTGCATACTGGCTGCTGAGCAGTGTTGAATTTTCTATGGATATGTCATCCCAGTGGGAGAAGGCATCGCCAAGTACTGCTGATTGCTGTGTGCTGGAACTTACCTGTGGATGGGCTGCAAGATCTGAGTATGTATAAGCAAATGCGCCTGCAAACCCGATCATCAGGACCCCAAGAACAACCGCTATTATTTTTGTTGAATTCATTTAGATCAATCAAGCATGTAGTGTGTATTAAAGTAAATTTTTCAAGATCAGATGCAAATTATATGCAAATCTATTACAGGTGAGCAAATACATTCGAATAATTCATCGCTGTGAAGAATACATGTGTATTTAACAGAATGTCCATTAACTGATACGAGAAAGAAAACTTGCAGAATCCTTTCCATGGTTGCCATGAGAGCTGTTAAAGCAGCCATTGAGATTCAGGATACTTTAGTTTTATGTCATAACTTCTGTTTCCTTAGATAAAATTGAACGGAATTTGATTTATTTTCAGTGTTGTTGAAATCTCTTTTACAACTTACAGGCATGATTGGAATATTCCTAAAGCTTAAAAGCAATCTAATGTTACAAGGGCAATGATTCAGAACAGGGAGAGTTTCAGGAAATCACTGAAAAGTATGCCGCTCATATTCACTGTTGTACCCTTGAGGGATAGCAAGACTGGAGACCCAGAACATGACAACAGGATCGTCAAGAATATCGAATCACGGATCATGGAGATTTCTCACACACTCTCCAATTATCCTAAATTAACGGCTGTTAATGTTCCAGAGCTTGTTGAGGAAAATCACGAGGGAAAGCCCAGGTATAACAGCATATATACGAGAAAACTTGCGAAAGGTATTGCAGATGGAATAGGAAGAGAAGCGATCATCAACAAGGTCGTAGCCCATATGGAATCCTATGATGAGTTTGCTAACTGGATAATAGAAACTGAATCACAGGGCATAAGGAATATTGTTCTTGTAGGAGGGAATACAAGGCATCACCGGTATACTGGTCCGAATGTATCTGAGGCAAACCTCATTGCAAGACATTTGATGAAAATTAAGGAATTAGATGATCTTACAATCGGGAACATATGTCTGCCTGAGAGAAGCGGGGAGGCAAGGAGGATGTTGTATAAGACCATATCCGGGGCGGATTTCTTTACAACACAGATGTTATTTGAAAGCGATCACATAACACATCTCCTGAAGGAATACAGTGAATTATGCAAGAAGGCTGAAGTCAGTCCTGCAACGGTGATCCTTAGTTTTGCACCACTAAAGAGTGTTGCTGACCTGAATTTACTTGATTTCCTTGGCGTTGATCTACCGGATGAGACAAAAGACTACATTCTGGAAAATGAAAATGTATGGCATGCATATGAAAAATCAATTAAAAATGCTCTCAGCGTTCTTAAAAGAATATCAGAACAGAAGGATATCATGTTTCCTAACCTTAACATAGGTATAAATGTAGAACAGCTAACCAAATCCAACATGCCATATTCAATCAAGATGCTTGAAGAATTCCAAAAAATTATAAAAAGAAATTAAGAATAAATAGAGTTGCTTAAAAAATAATTTATGGTACCTTTCTCCTCAGTACATACATAGGAATTGCTCCGGCAACTATGCCAGCGATTGCGGCCACTGATATGCCTATATATGTAAGAGTTGGAGATACCCCTGGTTTTATATTCTTTACAAACTGTACTGTAAGACTGTAATTTCCTGAAACCGTTAGACTTCCTGACTTAACAGATGAAGTATATCCAGTTACATTGCTTATGCTGTACGATATGCTTGAACCTATTGGCATTACGAGGGATATAGATGCCTTTCCATTGCTTGAGTAAACATGACCGTCAACAGTGAGTGTCCAGTTGAGGCCAGTTGAAAGACCATTTTCAGTGAATATTATCGTATAGTTATGACCGACGTATGAAACTGGTTCTGTCATATTTGAAGTAACGTCAACCGATCCAGAAGAGGTTACAGGCGAGTATTTATTCGTAGAGGCTGCAATGGTGTAGGTGTAAGTACCCTTTGGAATATTAGTGAATGTTAGTGAATTTTCATAGCCAGATATGGTCATATGATCCATGGTTACAGACCAGTTTGTTCCACTTGGTAATCCAGTTTCAGTAAAGGTAACTGAATACTGAGGAAGTTTACTGAACGTAACAGGGACCGTAACAGATGATGATACCACATCCACAGAACCCGAGGTTGTACTGTAACCATACGACGCCACATTGTATGTATAGGTTCCGGGAGATAATATAAGGTCAATGTAGGAAGCTGTTGTTGTGTGTGCCGTACCGTTCAGAACAAGAGTCCATGGTGTTCCAGCTGGTAGGCCTGTTTCGGTGAAATTCAGGGAATATTGATACTGGTTGCCTGTTTCTGTCGATACGTCCCCATATTTTATGAACTGACTCGTTGCAGGTGAATTTATACTGATGAATTTATTGTGTCCTATGGCATTTACACCCCCATAAACTATAAGTGAACTGCCCGCACCATACTGATTGCCGAGCAATTGTACTTTCTTTGACTCAAATGTATTTCCTTGGATGTTGTTCACTCCATATTGAATTATGAGGTTAGCTGAAGAGTCTCCACCGAGGGTAAGGAATGTTGAGCCTGTAACACTGTTTGCACCGTCCAAGAATGTCACACTGTTAATATTCACAGAAAACGTATTTAATAGGGTTTCAAGATTGTTTTGGAAATCGTTTATTGAGAATACTACTCCTGACAAAACGTTAGTTCCATCGTATGACCAGATAAATGTCGGGAAATCATAACCGAGATAAGAGCTTGTTGGGAAACTCTGAATTTGGCTATTGACTAATGAATCATTTGAATATATTGATTCAAATTCAATACCGGTTATCATTGATCCGGAAATGGAGAGATTTCCAATTGCAGACACAGCCTCTAGGCCGGATATCTGTGAGTTGGTGAACATAGAATTGCTGTCGATTGATACAACGAACAAACCAAAAGCTGAGGTCCCTTTGATATCATTTGAGCCATGCATTGTATCGATTAAATTACAAAGTAGGTTCGCAGAACTAATTTCAAGTATAGAATTTTGTGAGATTATCTGCGTAAAGTTTACACTGGAACCAGTATATGACAGTGTTGAATTCATTGTCATCATGGTCAAGCATATATACTGACCGTCCATGCTGTTTGAACTGGAATTGTCTAAAAGTATCAAATTGTCTGCCTGGTTGTCATTCATAGAATTAATAGTGGAAGAACTAATATAATATTGACTTTCTATTGCAATATTATCAGTGTCAATCATTTTAGAGTTTAAAGCCACCACAAAGTTATATTCCATTATATTTCCACGTAGGTTTAATGTTGCACCGTCACAAGATATGAGATCCATGTATGTGATTCTACTGTTTACAATGTTCACAGTTCCGTTGACCTCTAAAAGAAGACTGTACCCTATCTGATCATTTGCTAAAATAACACTTCCACAATAAAGATATATACTGCTCCCTGAATATTCTAATTCACTGTTAGATACTGTGATATCTGTGGAATTCACAGCTGCAACCGGGTAAGATGTGTCGAAGGTGGTTTGAGTTATGAAGTCGTTGGAAGAATCCCAGAAAGTTACTTCTCCTGCGACGAAACCGAAAATTCCGGGGAATAAGTACCCGCTTATCTGCATTCCGATCATGGAATAGTTTTGGACCTTGTAGAAGGCAAGCGGCATTGTATCGCAGGTCACAAAGGCAGTATTATAGCTCAAGTCAGTAAAAGGTTGGTACCCTTCGAATGAACTCACATACATGGAGGTTCTGCTTAGGAAAACAGCCATAAACACAGGGAAACCAAAATCGTTAACTTGACCAAATACAGGATCAACGAAATTCTGCTCTGCGAGTATATAAGGTTCACTTGCTGATCCCTGACCATGTACGGATATATTGGCTATCTGTTCATTGTTGAATGCATACAATGGCGTATATCCGCCGTATGTCTCATTGAACATCAGTTTCATAGTGCTCATCTTGACAGTGTTGCTGGAAGAACCAGAGATGTCCTGCATATACATTGGTGCATAGTTGGAAAGAAGAACCTGCATGCTGTATGTTCCAGGGGTCAGGAACAACATGAACTTCCCATTCTGCTGAACTGGTGCCCACTGAGCAGTCATGTTATTTACCCTTGTTCCAAGATTTACAAAGAGAAAGGCGTTTGAAGGTTCAATCTGTCCTGTTATCTTCATGTCACCCATCTTTGATGATGATTGTATTCCCCACATTCCTTGAAGTATGCTTGGTCCTGTGTTGATTTCTGCAACATCATTAGAATTCCAGTATACTGATTCACCTGATGATGTTTCTCCCGTATCAGTTCCATAATCATACGCACTTGGAACGTTAATGTAGCCGCTAGTTGTTGAATTATAATACTTCAGTGTCATGTTTGCGTTTACATTGTAGAGAGTTGTCGTGCTACCTCCTCCTGGACCTCCAATCATTATCTCTGCGTCGTAAAGAAGGTATCCTGTTGGCGTTAGATGTGAACCACTTATTAGGAAGTTTGCTTGAGGGGTTTTAAAGGTACTTGCCACGTGATAAGTGGAGTTGAATATTACTAAATCATATGTACCGTGGACAGAAAGCTGTGGAACAGAATAATTGAAATAAACTGCGTTTCTGTTATCTATAAGTGTTGAATTCAAGTAAAGATGAACGGTGAAAGGTGTTTTCACGGCGAATGAGGGTCCATATGCAATATGTACTCCTGTATATGGAAGAACCCTGCCTGTCGTTTTATATATTGCATTGGAGGTAAGATATGTAGCAGGACTAGAGAAGTTCCATAAGTTATCCTCAAACTCTATGGTATGATGTTCGGATGAATATAATAAAACGTTTTGAGTCCAAAATGAATAAGTCGAGCTTCCAAACAATGTGACATTGTTTAGAACTGTGTTAAGCTGCACTGTAATGTTGCTTGGGTCTTCATTGAGTGCATATAGTGCAGTAAGATTGCTAATAGATATTGTTCCCTCGAAGCTGTTGGTGGAAAGTTGATAAGGTGTTAGAACCCCACTGACATTCTTTAGACCGAAGTCACCTATACCCATAGGTGCTGGAGCAGAAACATATGACGGTGATACGTGTCCATCTACAATTTTATAATCCTGTGCTGCCTTATAATTCGGTAAGAAAAGGCTATTTTTCAAATTGCTTGTTACGTTGTTAAGAAAAGATGAGTTTTTGGTACCCTTTTCACTGAGATTTGAGCCTTTTACCTTCGAACTGGCGGTACTATTCAATTTATTTTCAAAGCTATGAAACTGCGAAATAACACTTGCGTTTTGACCTCCTGACGAGGTAAATTGTGTACCAATAGCTCCTGTGCTATTATTGCTTGCTGCATTCTGAACAGCAGGAGTACTTCCAACAACTGCCATCGAGAAACCTATTACAGACATCATGGCTATGGATATTACTATCAATTTTTTTAAGTCCATGAAAATAATAAGAATTATCCGTATATAAATGTAATGTAGTGTTATAGTAACAAGTAGATTAATATGATTCACAAAGTAAATATATATAAACAATTCTATGTTAAATAAATGCAATGAAACCAAGGATTTGTTGTGATTCCTCAACCTGGTATTATTCACAGATTTTTACTTCTGGTTTCCAAGAACCAGAAAACTAATCAGCTTTTTTATGGAATTCAACCTGTCTGGAAACATGGACAGAATGAATTCCCTCTCTTCCCTTGAGAACACCCTTAATCTTGATGCGAGTCCAAGATAAATTACTCCCCCCAGAAGAATAAGCGAGGGAAGAACAAACAGAGAGTAGCCAAACCTTTCCACCATGAAATGAAGTGCCATATACACTATCAGGAACATGACTATTGATGATGCCCAGATCTTCATGGTACCGGATACGTTGTATTGAACCAGATCCTCTTTCCTTGCTAATCTATAAAGAATGATGAAAGAAACAACATACACGGATGAAAACCCGAGGGCTGCCCCAATCAATCCAAAAAAGGGTATGAGCAGGAAAGAGAAGATCACATTGGCAACAAGAGACCCAAGACTTGAGTACAGGAAGAATGAAGTCTTCCTTACGGATGAGATTGCCTGGATCAAAAGGTTCTGTGATATGAACAGTGTTGGCACCAGCATCACAACTATCAACGCATACTGTCCTGAAACGTATGCAGGACCCGCTATATAATAAAGTACAATGGGAGAAAGAGCCGCGATGCCAAGTGCTACGGGTGTATAGAAATATGTAAGCAACAGTGATGAGGCTCCCACATTGCTCTTTATGTATGATCTTTGATCATTGCCAAAGAATTCCGAGAACTTTGGAAGTGTTATGTTATTGAACGGAATTGCAATGAAGCTGATACCTGAGAAAATCAACAGTGTAAAGTTATAAATTCCAAGGTAATATGTATTAAGAAGATAAGCAACAACGAACCTGTCTGTGTATGATGCGCCGTACCCTATAATTGATGAAAGTAGTACAGGTATGGCATAGTCGAATATGGATCTGCTGCCTACAGTTCGATGATGCCTCTTCATGTATCCTCTGGCCAGTATTGTTAAAAGGTAGACAAAATCAATTAATATACCGAGAGCAAGCCCTAGAATCCAACCGTATATTATGTCGATAAGTGATCGATCTATGAATGCAAGTGTAAGCGCACCGAAATAATATATTACCCAGATGATCACGGATATAACTGCAGATATCTTGAATTTCTCGAACCCAATTATGGCTCCGTTAAGGATGGAAAATATGATATTGCCAAATAGTACGATGGATAGTAGCTTGATGTAGAATGTATATGAAGTTGCATGGAAGAAGATTATTGATATATATCCTGAGAAGGCGTATACTACGAGTAATCCAGCAAGTGCAAGCAATACTCCAAGCACAAGGATCCTGAATAATGTCTTTCCCGGGGAGTATACCTTGGAATTAAGGTTTGATGAAATGAAATGTGTTATTGCGCTGTTGAGACCAACAGTGAACACTATGCCGAAAAGACCTACTATGGCAATAAATAATGCAATAACTCCTAAATCATATGGTGGAAAGATCCTTGCTGCGAATATATAGAACAGTGATCCGGAAACTACCTGTACTCCATTGCCGAGAAACTGGTAAATCGCGCTTATTCCAACATACTCCTTCTCGGCACCTAATTCCATTCTTCCCTGAATTCCTCCATAAATAATTAAGTTTTATTTTTATTAGATGCGTACCTGGCTAAAGTGTTTTTTATAAACAGGTCATTAAGTCTTAACAACTTGCAAGTTTATTTTATTTAATTCCTTTTTCACATGTATTTTACATTCTAGTATTCTAATTAATTATACCAGGACCTATAAAAAATATAAATAGTAATTATTTCCGCACCTACTAAGATAAATTACCAAATATTAGATAAATATAGAAAATGAACAAAAATGTTAAAAGTGATTTGAAATACCCGTGGTTATTAGGTTATAAAAATGCAAAAGAAGATAATGATTTTTGGTTCAAACGGCCAGTTGGGAAGGGAGTTGTCAAAAATTTACAAAGACGCAATTCTTTTTTCACATAAAAAAGATAATTCAGAGAATGGAGTCGAATTTACAAACCCTGATGAAGTAAAGAGAATCGTTAGAGAGCATAAACCGGATGTAATTATTAATGCGGTGGCTTTAACAAACGTTGATCTGTGTGAAAAGGAGCCGGAAATTGCGTATTTAATTAATAGCAAATCTGTAAAATTTCTTTCTCAATATTGTATCAATCAGGGAAGTAAGTTAATTCAGGTATCAACAGATTATGTTTTTGATGGAGAAACTGGTCACTACAATGAAGATTCACTACCTTACCCAATCAACTATTATGGACTTTCCAAACTAATTGGAGATAATTTCGCTCAAATGACTGAGAATTCAATTATAGTAAGAACTTCTGGTGTTTATGGATATTCAAATAATTACCCAAAATTTGTTTATAATGCGCTCAAAAACGGACAACCAGTAAAGGCAATATCTGGTTATTATTCACCTATACACTCAGCCAATCTAGCAAAATCTATAGCAGAACTTATAGCAATAGATTATGAAGGAATTATAAATATTGCAGGAGAAAGGATTTCTAGATATGATCTAGCGGTGCAAATATCGAAATTCTTCAACTTAAAAGGTAATATAGAGGAAGTTTCAAACATAAATAGTATGATAGCCAGGAGACCTTTTGATTCTTCTCTCGACATATCACAGGCGAAAAAGATCATAAAAACAGATTTCTATTCACAAGAATCCAATTTTAATCAATTTGACAGTACAGTAAAGGAAAACAAATGATATATAGGGATTAGAAATATTGGTGCATGCCATTTGAATTTAAAGATACTAATATTAAGGAAGTTAAGGTCATTATTCCAAAAGCTTTTCCTGATGATAGGGGTTATTTTCTAGAATCATTCAAGAAATCAGATTTTGAAAAGGCCGGAATAAATAGAGAATTCAAACAGGACAACCATTCATTTTCTGTAAAGGGAACTCTAAGAGGTCTACATTTTCAAAACCCTCCTTATTCACAGGGAAAACTCGTAAGAGTATTAAAAGGAAAGATTCTGGATGTAGCCGTGGATGTAAGAAAAGGTTCTCCCACTTTCGGTAATTATGTGATGGAAGAACTTACAGAGAAGAATTTCAAGATTTTGTGGGTTCCAGAAGGATTTGCTCACGGGTTTCTTGCATTAGAGGATTCTTTGGTTCTTTACAAGGCAACATCCGAATATAATCAAAGCTCAGAAGCAGGGGTGATCTGGAATGATAAAACTATTGATATCAAATGGCCTGATATTGAAAAGGTAATATCAGAAAAGGATAAAAAATGGCCAATCTTGACTGAAAGTAAAACTAAATATATTTATGGTGAAACAGCATGAAAGTTTTTGTTACTGGTGGAACAGGGTATATTGGAAGAGTTTTAGTACCAATGTTAATAGAGCGTGGTTATGATGTGACAGCAATAGACAGAATGTTTCTGAATTATGACGACGTAGAGAAAGAATATAGGGAAATCGGCTGCAAGTTAATAAAGGGAGATATAAGATACTTTGATTCAAATTTGCTCAGAGGAAATGATGCAGTTATTGATCTTGCTGCGATGTCTAACGATCCAAGTGGTGATCTTGACCCATTAAAAACATGGGACATAAATTATTTAGGGAGAGTAAGAGTTGCAAGGATGGCGAAGAAGTTAGGTATAGAAAAATATGTTCTGACATCCTCATGCAGCGTTTATGGGTTCTTAAAGGAAGTGGCAAATGAAAACACTTTACCCAACCCCCTAACAACTTATGCACAGGCAAACATAGCAGTAGAAAATGATAACCTATTCCTGAAAGACAAGACTTTCAGCCCGACGGCCTTGAGACTTTCTACGGCTTTTGGTTATTCAAAGAAAATGAGGCTAGATATTGCAATTAATGCAATGACCTTTAACGCGTTTCACGAAGGCAAGGTAAAGTTAATGAGAGATGGGACGCAGTACAGACCTTTTGTGCATATAAAAGATATCTCAAGGGCAATTGTCCGCGTACTTGAAGAGAATAGAGATGCCGTGTGGGGAGAGACTTTTAACATAGGGGCAGATGAGTTGAACATTCAACTCAAAGACCTAGCGAATATGGTAAAGAAGAATGTCGGTATAAAATCTGATATTGAATGGTATGGCGATCCTGATGTAAGATCATACAAAGTTTCATTCAAGAAATCACTTGAGCAAATTAAGTTTAAGGCTGAAATAAGTGTTGAGGATGGCATAAAGGAAATACTTGAAAAAATTAAAAGTGGTGAGTTGAAAGATGAGCCTCAGATGCATACTGTTAATCATTATAAGAAATTACTAGACTCCCAGTCAAATATGTTAAAATATGGAATGAACCTGACAGATCTTTTACTATAATTTTTTAAGAAAAGACATTTATAACTTTTTTTATTTCATTTCCCCAGATAAGTTCTTCCTTTGATTCTGTTTCAATTGAAGTTTGTTCCATCAAACCTTTTTTGATCATTTCATTTATAAGATAACATGAGAAAGCAGGAGAACCTGTTGCACCAGGAGAATTAAAATTCAAAACGTGGATACTGTGTTGACCATTTTCAATAACAACTTCAGGAACAAATCCATGTTTATCAATAAGGCTATGTCTGACTCCAGATAATCCACTACCAGTAATCATGTTTTCATCAATATCAGGAATGAATTTTCTAATTCTATTAACCATTTCTCCTCTGAATGTTGATGATTTCCACTCTTTTCTAACCATACTTATGAATTCGATGTCCGTAAACAGCTTGATTTTTGGGAACACTGGTAATGAGAGAAGATCCCCATATCCTGACCTCCTATTCTGATCATCTTTCCTGTAACCATAGGGAGAATTAACAAGATGTGCATTTGGACCAATTTCATTAGTTCCATCTGGTCTCACTATAAAGTGTGGGTCTAAAAACGGGTATTTCAAGTGTTGAGGTACCGAATATATATTATGTGATATACCAAGATTGTTGTCATTCCTTAATTTCCAGTAATCTCCTCTGAAATGGAGTACTGAATAATTTCTTGCTAATCCAATACTCCTGGCCAACCATAACGATCCACCACCAGAAACGTTGATGATCAAGTCAGCCAATATGGTCTTTTCCATCTCATTATGCTTTATCCTAAGAGTTCCATTTGAATCATCAAGAGAAATAACTTTACTGTTTAATTGTGTCGTCAATCCCGAATTTTCTCCAAGTTCAACTAATTTCCTCGTAAAAGCTCCAAATGACACATTTGTATCAGTTTTGCTGTAGAAAGCTGCTTCAGATTTTACTTTTGGCTCTAATTCATTAATCCTTTCTTTATCTAGAATTTCGAATTCACTATCTTTTATACCATTCTTTTCTGAATATATTCTATAATTTTCTATTGTATCTTTATCTTTATCACTAGTAGCAACTTCGATAGTTCCATTCTCCTTCCATGGAAGATTATATTTGAGTGCTAGTTCTTTCCACATCACATAAGAATATTGACTGGATTTTGCGAAAATAAACTTTTTTTCTGGATGGAGATAAAATGGGCGATGAATTACACCTGTATTTCTTGAGCTTGTGTGAACTGCAGGCTTTGATTCCATTTCTATTAATACTGTTTTTAAGTTATAAAAAGTTGCTAGAATATAAGCTAGACTAGAGCCTATTACTCCAGCTCCCACAATTGCCACGTTATAATTTTTCATTTACCCAGAGAAATACATTCTCATAATAATAAGATTTTTATAGCCTTTTTTAAGTTATTAATTTCATTTTTTAAGTATCTACATTTAAATAGAATAATTGCTATTGGCATTTTCTAACCCCCAAAGAGTGTTAAATTTAATTTTGAGTTGGGTTAGCCTGATAGCTAGGACATGATTTTATGTGAGAAATATAGAATATATATGAAAATTACTTATTTTTTAACCTGTTTAAAACTTAATATTTGAATGATAAATTAAATCTTTACACTTCAAAAATTTACGAAAAAGAAGTTCTAGTTTTTTAAAAATGATAGAACTTACTTTACATTTTGTCTAGCTTTATTTTCATGTGTCCAGAAGAAAGAGGAGAAGAGGAGTCCATTGAATATGAGAAGGATTGAAAATGCCAGGCTCACAGCTACAGTTGAGGGGGATGTTATGCCAAAACCGAAGAGATAGTTGAAACCAAGAGGTCCTCCCACATTGGCTATGGAAGAGAGAGGAAGTCCAAGGGCTGCGTCAAGTATCATTGCGATGGACATGAAGATTGACCCATAGGCAAGACCCATCCTGGCTGTTTCTTTCAGCTTATCCTTTGTAAGCAGGAAGCCAAGCATTGAAACGATCATGCCTGCAGTGAAGATTATGAGAAGGATCCAGTGAAGGTATCCTGATGTTCTAAGCAGGCTATCATCTGTGATCAGGAATATTGCAGAACCCATGGAAACGATGAATGAAACGTATCCCAGAACCTTGAGGTTTTTCCTTCTCAGAGCCATTGGTACAAGTGCTGCCAGAAGGAACAGGATTATCACCGAGGTGCCTGCTATGTCTGTTCCGTAAAGAGCTGTGAATGACTTTGAAGGAGTAACCGGAGGTGGCGTTGTGCTGGAAGCATGTCCGGTAACAGATACTGAAAGCACAGCGGGGGAGCTGGAAGGATCATCACCCGTGGCATTTACATATACATGATATGTGCCATCACCCACCGATGATGCCACTGAGACAGTCATTGTTCCTGTATACGGTGGGTCACTATTGCTATTGCTGAAGCTTATGGTGAATCCAGACAGGGAATTGGATGAGAGACTCGTACCCCATGTACTTCCAGATGCAAGATTAACTGTATATGAATCTGTAACCGATGTACCTGGAGTTACTGACACAGTACTTTTACCCAGAGTGATTGTGGATGTTCCATCGGAGAATGGATTGTAATTTCCATTCTTGCCACTGGTACCCTGTCCATTAGCAACATTTAGCATTGACAGTACCATAATACTCACTACGACAAACAGAATAATAGTTAGTAATTTATTATATTTGTTCATAATTACTATATATTCTAATTATAGTATTTAAAATTTTTTTAGATATAATTTTAGCATGAAAAGCTTAAATATAATATGAAAAGCTGAAAAACAGGTAATATTATTTTCAAGGTGCTAAATTATGGAAAAGGCCCATTCAGAGAAACATACATTGTTTTGTTATAATCGGATTCAGGGAATGATATTTCTATTACCGGGTTACTCATAAATGAATTGAACTTGAATTGCAGATGCAGTACAGAAATCCTGTTTGATATGGTAGTTCTTGAATATGTAACATTAGAAATGACAGAAACAGATTTTGCGGTGATATTCATGTCATGAACGCTTGATGAATTCGTGCCCTCGGGAAAAGTTATGTTCAATGAGTAAATGCCAGGAATCATTATTTGTGTGGAAAATGTCATCATTGATTTCTTTTCATTGTGCGATAGAACTGTGCAGTTCTCAAATAATGATATGGGTGTGAAATAAACAGGCATCCTGTTGTAGTTCTTGGCAAGCAATATGAACCCATCCTGAAATGCTTCGATCCCATAATTTCCCCTTGCATAGAGTATATTCATGGCCTGGCACATGTCCAGACTACTACCTGTATTGAAACAGTTTACATCGTATCCCATGGCATAATCCACGTTTTCTGTTTGCGTGAGATTCTGAAGCCTGTAGCTCAGATTGTTGTTGTATCCGGTTAGAGATTGAAATGCCTCCAGGCATGAAAGTGACGGATCATGGATGTCCATATAGGGCATGTTATTCTGATAAAGAACGTAAGAATTATTTTGCGGGATCAGGTCAGTTATGTTGATATAGTCATTATAAACCTTCAGGTTCGGATGCAGAATATCCATCTCGAAAGGTCTGGTTGAGTATGCATTTATTGGACTGTATGGCTGGAACACAACTGCAAACATGATTACCGCTGCCATCACGGCTATGGGCTTCTTCTGTGATCTGATAGTATTCTTCAGCCTCCTGAGAGAAATGTATGCCTTTTGCCTGTCCTGTTTTTCCCTGTCATCAGGAGGAAGTTCCTTCCTGAGGCCATCAATAAGTCCAAGAAATATGAATGGAGCTATTGCAGCCACGTACTGGAAATGAAAAAATGAAGGATAATAGTAAACGCTGTAATTGTTGAAGAATGCAATATAAAAGAAGGGGAGCGTAAATATCATCCACTTCAGTGATCTCAAAGGTATGAGAAGAAGAGGTGAAAAGATAAGGACTGCAAGAAGAACTTTATCATCTATATTTGTCAATAGAAGACCTAGGATGCTTCCACTCTTGAGATGGAAATATCCGTCGAAATACCCATTCTGGTATAAGTAATATGGTGAATAAAATATCAGGAAATATGAAACTACCAGCATTGAGGTGAAGATTACTAGACTCACGAGAGAATATTTAACAATAGAATCCATCTTCCTTTTTATCGTCTTCCTGCGATCCATGTATGCTTCAATCAGTATCATGAACATGAGAAGTGCTGGAAAGAACATGTATGGAAATCTTACAATTCCTGATAAAAAGAGGAAGATGGACGATGATACATATTTACCATTCAGAAGCTGGTAATATCCCACAAGAAAGAAAAGAATGAAAAATGACTGGAAATGGAAACTGAAATAGTTCAGGCCTGCCAGTGGAAAATACAGCAGATATGAAATGCCTATTATCATGGACGCAAACTGGTTTATTGATTTTCTTCTGGCAATCTTATACAAAATTATGGCTGGGAGAGCCAGGAATATCTCCTGGATTATGAGCATGCCTGTTATTCCATCGATCAGTATAAGCGGGCTGAAGATTATTCTGAGAAGTGAAAACCCGGTCATGTAAAGGATGTACTGTGCATAATGAAAATGAATGATTGAATTCATGGTGAGAGAAATAATCCCGGAATCAAACACGTATTGCTGAAGATTGAGCTGTTGAAGAATATCAATCATTGACCAGAAGAATGTATACACTATAATTGCACATATAACGAAGAATTCATAGGTTTCCAATCTGTAGAGACGGGACTTGATGCCTGATCCTGCTCTCCTGAAATATTGCATAATTTTAGTTCCTTTTGGCACATGCCCCTATAATATTTAAATTTTGGAGAACAATAACGTTGCTCCAGCTTTATGAGAAACCCTGCAGGAAACCTGATTGAAGTGCTATATTCTAACACTACAGTATGAGCAGAAATCCTCCTATCCCTGAAAGTACTGGACCAATTACAAATCCACCACCAAGGAAGAGTATTATTATGCTCAGCACAACAATGAGAACGCCATTTTCCACTTTGCCCCTTCTCCTGTGCTTGTGTCCTGCATTATAAATAACAATAGCAAGTATTATCCAGAGAATAGGTACGATTGCAAGAACAATTGAACCACCTATAATGGCAAACCCGGCAGGGTTGAAGAAGATGAGGGAGGCTACTCCACCAATGCCTGCTATAAAGATGGCAAGCAATACAAGTATGCCTGAAATTACCGATAGAACTGCACCTATTGTTGTAAGGAGATATCTTAAATTTGCCTGTGAAGTCATTATCTGATAATATCCACTCTTTATATAGATATTTGTATATTTGTAAATTAATTTCACTTAACAATGCATTAATGAAAAAGTAATGTACATAATGATCATTCTCTCACCCGGGTAATACTTCTCAGTAGACTTATTGCGCTTGAAACGTATTCTGTTCCATACTTTAATGTCAGGACATGAAGTTCTGACTCGGTGGTCACAGTGCCATATTGATTCATTCTGGCGAAGTAAAATAATATGGATATCCATTTTTCTCCGTCACCATTTTCCGGTGAAAAAATATACATTTCTGACTCGACAGAATCGAAGTCCCCTCCCATTAACTTCCTGAGTACCATGAATAGAAATTCACTTTTTTCATTAGCTGAAATTATGATACTGTCCCTATCTTTTCCTTTCATGACTCTGGACACTAAATATTTTACATAATAGGGGAAAATATGGGTTTCTCTGAAGAGTAAACCTGCATCAAAGATGAAATAGACTAGATCTTTCTCTATACATTTGTCAATGATGAATGAAATGTCCCCATCATCAATCTGTGCAATATTTGACTTGATCATACTGATCATGCCTGGCAGATTTCCAGTTGTTATGAAAGATTCCAGCACTGGATGGATTGAATCCTGGGGTATCATTTTCCCATCATTATAGAGCTCGGTTATTGCCTGGTATTGACCCAATTCATAAAGTACCACTGTCAATCTATTCAGGTACCATTCATTATGATCGAGCGAAAATGCTTTCCTGAAATAGGAAACGGATTCTTCTTTCCTGGATGAATCATAGCTGATCTCTCCCATGGAAAAGTAAAGAAGGTCTTCTTCGGGCCATTCAATAAGTGCATTCTTGCATAAATCCTCAGCCTGCTCCAGGAAATTGTTTTCCCTCAGAAATTCTATCTTTACAAGGATTTCCATGAATGTTCCCCTGATATCAAGAAATCCTTTCCTGTTTATCTCCCTCCCAGCTTCTTCCCTTTTTTTCGCTTTCAAGAGCTTTCTTATCTTCTCCATCCTAAGAACATTTGAGCCTGGGTTGAACCTGATTGCCATCTCCAGTTCTTTTAGGGACTGCTTTTCCATTTTTTCGTGCTCGAAGTATCGTGAAAGAGAGAGGTGAGCATTCCATGAGGATGGTGAAATGGAAATTGATCTCATTGCAATTTTGTAGGCATCCTTAAACCTGCCCATTTTCATAAATATGTCTGCCATCAGATCCAAGGCTTCAGTGTCCTTGCTGTTAATTCTGTATACCTCTTTGAGTATCTGGAGAGACCCAGCGTAGAATGAGAATTTATGGAGTAATTTTGCCTTTATAAGGAGTGAATTTGAATTTTCAGGATTCAGTTTAACACTCCTTTCAGCCCAGATGAGGGCTTCCTCCTTATTGTCTGTCCTGGATAGCAGTAAAGATTTTAGGTATACTGTGTCAGGGTCTGATGGTGCAACCTTCAGAACATCATCTACTATTCTTATGGCATCACTGAAATAACCATTTTCAATCAACCTGATTGCCAGTGATTTCTTTTCCTCAATAGGGTCATAAATTCTCTGCATTTACCTGTACAGGTTGATTGAAACCAATCATATTGATATTTGCATTTGATCTGAATGTACTGGTCGTCATTTATAAGTCCAAATGTACCAATTTCTGAAACATTTATCCTATTCCGAAATGAGAGCAGGAAATAGGGAGAAATAAATTTCCTTCTTTTGACAAGACTGCTGCAACTTTTGCAAACCTTTTATAGATTGTACCACAACCCCTTTAAATATGAAATAGATTGATGATTATGAAAGGAAAATATATAGCAGCAATTGTGGCTGTGATAATCATAGCCGCTGGACTGACAGGACTGGTATATTACCAGGCTTCACAGGCAGCAGCCAATGACGGTCACGTCGCGATGAAAGTGGCAGATGCACCGAATCTAGGTGTTTCAGGTGTGTTCATAACGTTCAGCAAGGTTTCATTGCATAGCAATGTATCCGGATGGACAAATTACAGTGTAAAATCAACGACCATAGACATACTTGGACTAACAACTACAAACGCATCACTGTTGACAAATATTACATTAAAAGCAGGCACATATACAATGATTAGACTGTATATAACCAACGTATCAGTTGACCTACTTGGCGTGAGTATTAACTTTACTCTAAATGCTCCCTTTGCATTCATAAACCACCCATTCAAGGTAGCCGCCCATGGAGATGTAAACATGGTAATTGACTTCAACCTGACACAGGATTTGAACATAAACTCAAAAGTGTTCACTCCTAATGTCGGTGTGGTAGTCAATTAAATAAATTTTTAATTTATATATTTTAGAAAAAAAACAGCATTTATTTTTATTTTTGAATGTCAACAATGAAACTACCTATTGGAAGATAGTTTTTGTATTACTTTTATATTAAATGTTAAGAAGAATTTTAATTCAAGCGTATATGAATTCCACACTTGATATCTTGTCAATTCTCTCCATATCTTCCTTCGATAACTTGACTGAATCTGCACCCATATTGGATTCTACCTGTGTCCTGTTCTTGGCCCCTGGTATTATGAGGCAATTCTTGTGAAGCAGATAGGCAAGGGATAGCTGTGCCATTGAGCATTTCTTTTCTTCAGCCAATTTGCCCAGTTCATTCAGTACAGGTTTCATAATCTTCCTGTTTTCAGGGTTGTTGAAAAGCTCATCCCCCTTCCTGATATTATCCTGTGGTATGGCTCCACTGTTATATTTACCGGTCAACAGACCTTTTGCGAGAGGGCTGTATGGAATCAGGGTGATATTTTCCTTTTTCATATATGGTACAAGCTCCCTTTCTATGTTTCTTTCAAGAATGCTGTACTCCATCTGGTTAGACACAATTGAATAATCCTTCATGCTATCCACTGCATCCTTGAGAACAGGCTTTGAAAGGTTGCAGACACCTATCTGATCGACCATTCCTTCACTTTTCAGCCTCTCCATTGAGTGCATGATCTCTGAAACTGGAACATATGGCTCGTACCAGTGCAGCTGGTACAGATCGATCTTATCAATACCAAGTCTTTCAAGGCTACCCTTGACGCTTCTTTCCATTGTCTTATAATTCTTAACATGTGGCGGGTTCACTTTTGTTGCAATTATATACCTGTTTCTTGGAATCTCTGATAATGCCTGTCTTATGAGTTCCTCAGAATGGCCCATTCCATAGATCTCTGCAGTATCGAGATAATTTCCACCATTCTCAACATAGAATTTAATCGCGTCTATTACGTCGTTGTCCCCATAATCTTCTCCCCATCCTCTCAGGCCGGCCTGCCAGCATCCAAGACCCACTCTTGTTGCCTCGAGTTTGCTGTTTCCAATCTTCATTTTCTGCATTATCCTGCATCGTCATACACGTTTTTTAAATGATCGATGTGAAAAATAGGTTTATGTAGTTTGAATTCTATAAATAACCTATTCCAGGTTGTATATATTCCCTTCTCCATCAATGTGGATGTTGCATGCAGCAGGTTCCTTTGGCAACCCTGGCATGGTCATTATGTCACCTGAATATACAACAATGAACCCTGCACCTGAACTTACTGAAGCTGAAGTAACCTTGAGTATGTTATCATCATTTCCAGGGGAATTACCACTCAGGGAATACTGGCTTTTTGCCATGCAGATGGGAAGACCAGCATATCCATTCTTTTCAATTCTCTTCATGTCTGATAACGCTTTCCTGGAAAATTCAACCTCCTTCACACCATAAATATTCATACCAATAGACTCAACCTTGCTTCTTATGGTATCGTTGAAATTATAGGTATACCTGATGTCGCTGTTCTTCTGCTCGCATTTCTCAAGTACATTCTTAGCCAGGGTAATAGCACCATCACCTCCCTTCGTGAAGACTTCAGATAGCTGGTAATCCATGCCGTTCTTTTTCAGGAGATCATCAAGGAACTGTATCTCCTCATCGGTATCAGAGGCAAACCTGTTTATTGCAACTACAGGATGAAACCCGAAGTTTGTGATATTATCATAGTGACGCTTCAGGTTCATGAAACCCTTAGAAATACCATCCATATCCTCACTTCCACCCAGGAGCTTCATTGCCCTGATAGTTGCCACAATAACAACTGCAGATATCTCAAGATTTCCAATTCTTGATACCATGTTGATAAATTTCTCTGCACCAAGATCAGAGCCAAATCCTGCTTCTGTTATAACGTAATCACTGTAGTTCAGTGCCATTTTCGCTGCAAGAATGCTTGAAGTTCCATGGGCTATATTCCCGAATGGTCCTGTGTGGATGAAAGCAGGTACACCTTCCGTTGTCTGGACAAGGTTTGGCTTGATTGCGTCCGATAGGATTGCTGCCATTGCACCTTCAGCCTTCAAATCTCCTGAATATACTGGCTTTCCATCAAAGTCGTAACCAACAAGAATTTTCGACAACCTCCGTACAAGATCATCATACCCCATTGAGAATCCCATAATTGCCATTATTTCCGATGCTGGAGTTATAACGAAACTGTCTCTTGTGAGCGGCCCATTCTCCCTTCCACCCGCATTCAGGATCATGTCCCTCAGTGATCTGTCATTCATGTCTATTGTCCTTGGAAAGGTTATCTTTTCTGGATCAATCCTCAACTGGTTCCCATGATAGATATGACTCTGTATCATTGATGAAAGAAGATTATGAGCGCCGGTGATTGCAGGAAAATCTCCTGTGAATAAAAGATTGATCTTATCTGATGGCTCAACCTTTGATTTCCCACCGCCTGTTGCCCCTCCCTTAACGCCGAAGCAGGGTCCCATTGAAGGCTCCCTGATGCTGATCGAAACCTTTTTTCCAAGTTTCCTGAATGCCTGGGAGAGACCTATTGTATTTGTTGTCTTTCCTTCGCCATATTTTGTAGGTGTCATTGCAGTAACGAGAATCAGCTTGCCATTTGTGTTCCCCTTATCCAGTGCCTTCAGGCTGATCTTTGCCATGTATTTTCCGTAATTCTCTATGTATTCCTGATCAATTCCAAGATTCCTTGCAATATCCATTATATTTTCCATGATTATCCTGTAAACATGCTTAATGAAATTATAAATGTACCCAGCCTATATATTGCCTGCGTGAATTCGAGCAAATAATAAAGTGACCTACTTCATTACTGTGGTGATTTCGCTTTCCTGTTTCTCCCTTCCTTCAAGTATCTTTCTGGATAGAATGAACAGGATGATACTTACAACAAAAATACCCACTGCCAGAATTTGCCATATGGTGGAATAATTATGGGTGTAATCGCTTATATAACCGGAAAATGGAGTACCAAGGATTGTTCCAAATGAAATTATCAGCAAGCCCAGGCCACTGTATAGACCGATCTTTCCTTTCGGTGCTATCTCCGATATCACTGTTATATAAACGCCATTCCATCCAATGGCAGTCAGTCCGAGAAGGAAGGACATTACTATTGCCAGATAGAAATCTAATGTTAGAAAAGAGTAAATAAAGAAGAACAGTGATGAGAGGAGCATTACAGTGATCAGGGACAGGACCCTCCTGTTTGGAAACAGTCTGCTGCTCATGGAAGACCAGAATATCCTGCCTATGAATGAACCCACGAGAATGCTTGCCAGGAGGATTTCCGCAGTGAATAACTTGAATCCGATGGAGCTCGTAAATAGAACAGCATATGTAAGCAGGGATTGCTGCCCCCACGACATTGCAGCAACAAGAACGTTTATGGCAATGAATCGTCCATTGCCAAATGCACCCCTGATCTCCTTCAGATAACCCTTGAAGTCTATGGGATTTGTATTCTCATGCTTTTCACCTTTTATGAATACGAAGAAGATGAAAGCTATTACAGCCAGTATTATGAATGGGGCAAAAAAGCCATATCTGATGGAAATCAATGGTAGGAGTATTGCTGCAGTAGATGCGCCTATGGGTACGCCTGACTGCTTGATGCCCATGGGGGTAGCATGATAAGGATAATAGGTCTTCATCACTGCATTATTTGTTGCCGGTGTAACAAGACCGTATCCCAGCCCTATGGCATAGAAACCTGCAACGAAAACATAGAAATTCGGGGCAAGGGTCGCAAGAGTTGAGCCGATTGCCATTACCAGGAACGCGATCTTTATTGCCCTGAAGCTTCCAAGATGATCTACAAAATAACCAACAAATGGGGAAACAGTTGCAAGACCAATGAATATAATGCTGGTCAGCAGTCCAACCATTGCGGAATCGATGAGGAAATGATCCTTTATGATCTTGTCCAGGGGAGAATAGGATGCTTCAATGAGATTTCCAACTGATATGAACAGAAGACTCTGGAACATCACATTGAGACTATATACCTTATTCGTCAGAAACTACACCCTTCATAACACAATTATGCGAAGGAATATTGCTTCATAACATAAAATTATGTATGAATCGAGGTGCCCATGTAAATTAATGCCGGTTATTTCTTCCCATCCGGTGATGCCCATATTTCTTTTACTGTGTTATCCACCTTCTGCTTCTTCCCCCTGACCAGTGCGGACAGGCCTGCAGCAATGAGAATGACAAAACTCGCTAAGAGTGCAGCATGAACTCCTCCAAGAAATGAAACAGATACACCACCAACCAGTTTGGCCTTCCCGAGAAAGATCTCAAATGCTACATAACGCGGAACAGCCAGGGCAGATATGGAAATGGCAATTACATAGCTGAAAAGTGTGCCGATGTTGGAAAGGGTCCTTAACAGGCCGGAAATGGAACCATATAGTTCTCTCGGTGCCCCAGACATCACAGCAGCATTATTCGAAGGCCAGAACATTGAACCTCCAAATCCGGTTACGATTGAACCAATGATCACCAGGTAAAGGGAGGTGTTTATTCCCATCGCAAGGTATACAAGAACACCACCAGCCATGAGGAATATTCCCGTTGCAGAAACAGTTCTCGGACCGATCCTGTCAGAAAGCTTCCCCATCTTTGGTGCAAGAAGGCTTGATATAATATAACCCGGTATCAGTAGAAGAGCAGCATCAAGTGGATCGAATCCCCTAATTCCCTGCAAATACATTATAAGGATGAAGAGTACTGAGAGATATCCAACTGCCTGCAGAGTTGCTGCCAGAAGGGAGAAGGATAATACCCTGTTCCTGAAGGCTTTTAAAACTATTACTGGATCTTTGACGTATCTTTCAACAAGAATGAATGGCACGATCAGTATTATACCGATCAACACAAGCAATATATTTATGAAAGTTACCCCACTTCCTGCTATTTCAACAGCACCGTATGCTATCAGGGATAGGAAAGTTACAAGGAGAATGGTACCTGCATAATCAATTTTAGTCTCCTTCCTCTTGTTATCCTTGATATACATAAATGCAAAAAGAAATCCGATCAGTCCGACCGGGACGTTGATGTAGAATATGTATCTCCATCCGATGAATGTGGTGATTATTCCACCCAGGACTATTCCCAGTGATCCGCCTATGCTCCATCCCATGGATGTGTATCCAAAAGCTTTCCCCCTCTCCATGGGCTCAAAGTGATCTGCAATAATTGCATTGCTATTTCCCTGCAACAATACGGCACCCAGCCCCTGGAACGCTCTTGATCCTATAAGGAAGAACACATTCGGGGATGCTCCTGAAGCAGCAGAACCGATTATGAATATGAGGAAGCCGATGTTGAAAATTCTTCCTCTACCATATATATCGCCAAGCCTGCCAAGCTGCGTCGTGAGGGCTGCCAGCACAAGAAGATAAATCAGTATAACCCAGATTGTATCAAGGAAAGGAGCTTTCAATTGGTCCGTGAGTGTTGGCAATGCCAGAATGACAATGGTAGTATCAATTGCAGACATCAACATCCCGATGAACACGCTAATCAGTATCAGAGTCTTTTTTTCAACCATTTTACTTTACACCCATGGAGTCGAGACACTCCCGCAAGGTCGAGACACCTTAGCGCCTGAGTAAATAAACTTGAATTGGTGATGGATTTATTTCAGGCATTTCACTGATTTCAACAAACTATTTAAGAATTTAATGAGAATTTGATGATAATTAATATACTTAGGATGAACAAAATTGTAACTAAATTTCAGTTATATTACTTTTATATGGTTCTGATTAAGCCACAAAAAGGTCAGATCAAAAATGTATGAAGATGATTTAAAAAAAATTCACTTCAAAAATAAATATCAATCTACTGTATCCACATCATTATTAGAAAATGGTTCGAATTTTAAAGCCATTCTATTTTTCCCCAGTTGTTCTTCACAATAGCGGTAGAGGATGGCTAGATCCATTGATCATTCTTTTCAGTTTGTTCATTACAAATGACCTTATGTCCTAGATCGAGCATACCCATCGGGCAGAAATTTTGAAGTTCCAGATATTTCAGTACTTTCCACATATATACATCAGGATTAAGTTCAGGAGAATATGTTGGAATTCTCCCTGTAATCAACCTCTCATTGTTTGTTTCAAAGTTTTGTTTCACAAACCTTCTCATGCGTATTGTTCTATTATTCCAGAAGGTGTGAAGGAATCAATGTACTTCAGAAAGGAGCTGATCCGGGAAACCGATTAAATCATCCCTGTCCATGCATCCCTCTTTTGTCATTAAATATAAATTTCCCTTGGGTGTTTCAGCTGATGTTGTTAAGATACGATCCATGTTTTCCTTTCTGTGACCATGTCTTCTTCACTTTTTGACTGCTCTGCACTCATGATTCGTTGATATGGCAACTTTTTTCATGTTTTTTCTTAATTATTTCGAAACCCCTGTTTCCATTTCCATCCCTGAATCTCAGCTTTATTACTGGGCCCATGCTTGATCATGCAGGTAACCATTGTTACCATATTAAAGCATAATATGGCAATCTTACAGGTATTATTTACTCCAAAGAGTGGTGGTAATTCCAATCAAGTAAAAGAGTGGCTCTAACTTTATTATATTGAACATTATAGCTTTAGGTGGAGATTTCCAAGCAACTTGCGAAGATCAGGACATTCTACAGGGATGAACTCACTGACATGGAATTCTACAGGAAACTCTCTGAACGCGTTTCCGATGATCGTTTAAGTAAGGAACTTTTTAGGCTTTCTTCTGTTGAAGAAAAGCATTCAAAATTCTGGAAAGATTTCCTCGAGCGTAATGGAATTTCTACGGTCCATATTAAGCCAAAGAGGCTCAAAATCCGCATGTTTTTAATATTTCATATTTTTCTTGGGTCTGGAATTACTGTAAAGTTAATGGAACATGGTGAAGCAGAGGCAGTGGCAAAATACAGGTCGTTTGCTGAAGCCTTCCATGACAACAAAGGATTAGAGACTGACATTGAAGGAATAATCGAAGACGAAATTAAGCATGAGGATATCTTCAGTTATTCATTTGAGGAAAGCGAGATACTTGTTTCACGGAACAGAGACATTGTCCTTGGGATGAGTGATGGGCTTGTAGAAGTTCTAGCGGCACTCGCAGGATTAACCGCACTGATAACGGATCATTTTTACATAGCCCTTGGCGGCCTAGTAGTCGCAATAAGCGGGGCAATCAGTATGAGTATTGGAGCATACCTTTCTGCTGACTCCGAATCAAAGTACAGGATTTCGATGGTAAAACGTCGTGCTATACCCGGGAATCAATCTGATAATTTACAGGAAATTAAATCTATAAATAAAAGTTCCACAACATCTGCAAGAAATGTCGGTTTTTTCTATATAATAGGTGCTGCCATACCCATAATACCTTACATAATCCTGCCACCTTATTATGCTCTTGTTGTATCGGCTGTTCTAGTATTTTTAGTCCAGGGCTTTTCCAACTCCATCGTGGCACTTACCATGAACATAGCCGTATTCGGGGAAGCGCTCAAGGCTGCATTACTCGCTCTCCTGGCAGCGGCTGCATCTTTCGCTGTTGCATATATGTTTCATATCTTCCTCCATATTTCGATCCTTTGATTAAATCTGGAAATATCACAAAGATAACTGGATGAAAATATGGACAATTTAATATGAATTGGAGGCAAATCGGCATATGGGACAGGTTTAGATCGTATGTCAGTCATAATGCGCTATTTCCCCAATTATTACAGTTCAAAAAATAGTCCGATGTCTGGTCACTTTTATAAATATTAACCGTAAGGCGATAACTATAATTGGAATATTAGAAACCCCTATCCTTCTACTGGAAAGCCATCATAGAGCGTATAAATTACCATCAAGAGTGTCCTTTTTTTCGTAGTGTTTGGCATTTAGTTAAGCGCCCGAGCCGGGATTCGAACCCGGATCAAGGGCTCCGCAGGCCCCTAGGATATCCAAATTACCCCACTCGGACTTCTGTCCTATTTGCTAATAACAGAACACAAAATCAGTAACTGAATGTTATCAAATGTATAATATGTTTCTCAAAAGGGAGTCCTCATTTTACAATGTTAATTTTATACTGGAAATTTTTAGATAACTATTAATAGACACATTCGATTATTTTGTTATGATAGCAATAGTTAAGATTATTATAATAGCTGTTATAGTAGTTGGCGTTGCAGCTCCTACATCATACGTTGCTTACAGTTATTTATCCTCATCATCTCCACAGATGACTCATTTTATACCAGAGGGCGTTTCTGCAGTTGTTGACTATAAGGTGAACAATACCAATTTCATAGTGTATGCATCAAACACTACAGCAGGTGTACTGCTAAATTACAATCTTACAGCATTTGAAAACACTGCGAGAAATTCATCTAACACAACTTCGAACACAGTAAAGGGAAGTAATGTGTCAATAAAGTATTATACCACATACGAAAGTTATAGTATATACAAAATCTCCAATCTGTCCATATCAAACACGGTAAATCTTTCAGCCGCTGGTAGCCTGCCAGGTAATATTACAGGTTCCCTGTATATAGCTCCAATAGGAAGTTCCTTTGTTGTACTTTCAAATCTCTCTGGTGTAAAGATGTCAATTAATGCAAACCATACCGGGAAGTATCTCAAGGTGCATCAGTCATTCCTTTCAATGAAGGGAGAAGGAATTTCATTTTACGTGAATCTTTCAGCCCTGGATTATTCAAAAACACTTCCGATTTCTAATTCTTCAGGTATAAGTGTATATTCTAATATGTTCAAAGGAGTGACTATCTTTGGAAACGTTTCAGCAAAATTCACAAACATTACAATGACTGGGGTTGGTCAATCATTGTATAAGAACATTTCCCTTATAACTGAATTGTTTACTAATCTTAAACTTACAGTTGCCAACAGTTACAATAATGGAGTTTACAGTGCAGAATTCCACGTGGGTTTTGCCAATTACAGGTATGTGCTCAGTGAAATATTGAATGAGACTGCAACCACCAAATTTTAATTTTTAAAAATTTTTAATGTATTTTCTTAAATATCTTTTGGACATTACATATTATGTTGAGAAGACTCTCCCTTTTTAAAAATACTTATGTGTATTATTTCAGGAATTACTACCGGTCAAAGAGTTTCTATTTGATGTTTCTCATGGCCATTCTCGTTTCAATCCTTCTGATTTATCTTTCCTTCAGGTACCAGTCAAGCCTGTCATCATTTGCATCCAGGGCAGGACTTAAAATTATAGGGCCACACTCAGATGAACTGATACTTGCATACCTCTGGACGTTCATCCTTTCATTACTTCCTGTTTTTGCGTCAGTATTTTTTGGCTCACCAGCCATATCAAGCGAAATTGAGAATAAGACAGCGTTTCACATCTTCACCCTGCCAATACCCAGATCCATTTTACTGACGGGAAAGTATCTAGCAGCAGTTACAGTTACTTCCCTGATCGTTGTGACATTCACCATTATTGAGATTGCCACATTCCAGTACATATATGGCATTGTTATTATACAGTTCCTCTACAGCTTTCTTCTAACTATCCTATTCATCTTCTCCATATCAGGTGTAACTTTCCTGATAAGCAGTATATTCAACAAGAATACCTACGCATACATATCAGTGCTCCTGATATATCTGCTAATCTTCAATGCAGGAACCATAATAATAGAATTGCTCTATAAAGTAACACCATATTATCTGCTTAATGAGGCAGAAACCATTGTTTACAGAGTGTTCCTTAATTTTTCCTTTGGTATTACAACAACTGTTCCATCCAGTTTATCAGCATCCACAGGTGAAATCATTTCGAATTCCCTTATACTGGCCCTATACGCCATAGTAAGTTTTGGAATTACTTTGATGTTATTTGAAAGAAAGGAGGTGAAATAATGATAGAACTGGAGGCAAGCCATCTTACAAAAAAATACGGAAATTTCTATGCTCTGCAGGATTTCAACCTTATTGTTGAAAAAGGTGAATGTGTTGCCCTACTTGGACCCAATGGCGCTGGAAAGAGCACATTACTGAAACTTTCCACAAATATAATACATCCTACAAAGGGATTCATTAAGATTGCAGGGATAAATGTACAGGACGATCCTATGAAGGCACTGGAAAAGGTAGGTCCTCTTGTGGAACTTCCAGAGTTTTATCCATACCTCAATGGAACTGAAATACTGAACTTTGTATGCAAGGTAAAGGGTGCATCAAAAGAGAAGATAAAGGATGAGATCGAAAGACTTTCTTCATTGTTGAAAATGGATGAATTCATCAATAAGAAGAGCGGTTCATACTCGAGGGGAATGAAGCAGAGACTGGCCCTTGCATGTTCCATGGCTCTCGATCCTGAATTGCTTATCCTCGATGAACCAACCTTTGGCCTTGATCCAAGGGGTATGAGGGAATTTATCGATATAATCAGGGAGATAAACGTGAAGGAAGGAAAAACAGTCATTCTCAGCACACACCTGATTTCAGAAGCAAGAGAAATAGCAGATAAAGTTGTGATAATCAATCATGGAACAAAACTGCTGGAAATGAAGAATGAAAGAGAAACCAACCTGATGAATGTAACATTTTACGATCAGCTCACTACAGACTCGTTAGATTCTTCATCAATAAAAGTGATTGATAAACAGGGCTATACAGTCACTATCCAGAGGGGAGATGATATGACGAATGATGACGTGATCGACTATTTCAAGGGAAAGAACATGAAGATAAGGTGGGTCGAGCCAACAAACCAGATAGAGCGCAAATACCTTGAACTGATAAATTAGTTATGAAAAGATCCATTTTTATTTGTAACTCTGGATTATTTATAAACCGGCTACCGGATCATATATAGTCCCAGAGCCTGTCCTGCCATAGATCGTATTCCTCTTTCAGTTCCTTGATATCCATGACCCTGAACCCATCCTTTTCCTTTGCATTCCTGTATTTCTTCATGAGATCTTCCTGGCTGTTTTTTGAAAGGCTGTCAAAATATTCCTTAATCTCTTTTTCTATTGCAGGGTGCAACTTTCCTATCTTCTCACCGCTATAAAGTACCTTGAAGAAAACATGCTCACCAAGGGTAACGTGAAATATACTCCATTTTTCAACATACTTATTCAGGAAATGGTTGCCTGTCAGGTTACCGAGTGCTCTTACTATTTCCTGATTCTGTTCTGAATCGTTCAACTGAAATGAAATTTCCACACCTTTCTTCATATTTCTCTACTGTACATGTTAATCATATTTTATAAAGAGCATGGGATTCAGTCAATCATTCTAGTAACCCACATTTCAATATCGTTCCTCTCCATTCCACCTGCTCCAAATACAATTTCAGGCATCCTCTTGACTTCTCTACTAACCTCAGGCTTGAATTCCATCTTTTCCATTATATCCCTGTCAATATCTATTCCCTCCGGAACTTCAGTTATGCAGAGGCCCTTTCCATTGAGCTCAAATACACACCTTTCAGTGAAATATTTTACCTTTTTACCATATTTCAGTGCTTCACTACCGTTGAAGAAGATCTTATATACATTATTCACGAACTTAAGTGTCCCGCCATCCTTAAGAATTTTCACCCTACCATCCTTAAACTGTAACTCTGTCTTTCCAGCCGTGAAGTTTCCAGCAAAAAGTGAGGTTGGAGATCCCTGGGCTATGACTGAAAAACCCCCCGGACCGGTTAACTTGTTCGGTATATAGGATGGATTTACATTTCCAGTCCTGTCTACCTGGAGGAACCCCAGTGATGCAACATCTATAATTCCACCCTCATAATTGGAGAACATATCTGGAATTGTTGAAAGGGCAAAGGCTCCCATTGAAACACCAAAATCTCCACCTGTAAGCGCTATTCCACCCCAGGGTCCTGATTCTACAACTGTAACTATATCCCTTGAGTATCCTGCCCTGGAAAGAATTGAAGAAACAAGTGCCGGTATTCCCACACCGAGGTTCAGCAATATTGTATTTCCCTTCTCCTTCCTCATTTTTACAAGTTCTAATGCAATCCTCTTCGCAATTATCCCCTGGTTGTAAGGTACATCAGAGTTCTGCAGATCGTGAAGAATACTGTCCGTAATATTTGATGGATTTATCTTGAAACAGGCCCTTGGGTCATATTCAAATGACGGTGCCTGCCAGTGAAACTCACGTGGACTTCTGACCACTATGTCGACCAGAGGATAAGGTACTTCAACCATTCTTGGAGCGAACTGTTTTTCGTTGTCCAGTAACTTAACCTGTGCAATCACAATTCCAGGTTTTGGTCTGGCCTTAACTGCCTGAACTATATTTATGACTGTTCCCCTTATGGGTTCATCCTCCATTGACAGACTTCCCATGATATCAGCTGAAGAAACTCTTACAAAACAGACATCAGGTTTTGGAGCTTCATAAAGAAGTAAGGGACTTCCTGAAATATTCAATTTTGTTATTTTGCATATATTGCTCTTCTTTGCACTCTCGTTAAGGGTTCCACTGTCCTGATCAGGATCTAGGAAGGTACCTATCCCAATTCTGGTGAGAAGACCCGGTCTCCCGGAGGCAACTTCCCTGAACCAGTAGGATGCGACACCAATTGGCCAGCCATATACCGGTATCTTGTCTTCCATTGCAATCTTCTGCAGGTAAGGTGAGAATCCCATGAATGGGATGAGAAGTCCCCTGAAAAGTGAAAAGTCGTTTGCTTCATACATTTCCCTGAGAATTATGTCCAGAGCCCTATCAACTGAAGCAGGAAGAGCATCTGTTTCCAGGAATAGATTTTTTGGATGACCTGTTAACTTATAATTTTCATACAATTTCTTGATCAGGAATTCTGGAGTATTTGCAAGATTGAATCCTGAAATTGCCAGTGTAGAACCATCATTGATATTCTTTAAAAAATTTAGTTCCTGATTTTCTGTATATAACTGAACCATCTGAATCATTCATGTAGATTTATCCAATTAATTAATCCTTTGAAATAGATTAAGCATTCTTAATTTTTACATAATAATCGTTTAAAAATAACAGTTAACAGCAAGTCTTCAATGTAACAAGAAATCGTTTACTTCTATTAGGAACAAACCTACAGTTGCCTGTAATGTATTGCATGTCAGTGAAATCTACCCTGTAAAAATTCATAGGCAGCGTTTATTTCCTTTATTTTTTTCGTATAGTCAGAATTATCAGCATTCTCAGATAGGTCTGGATGATATTTCCTTACCATCTTCCTGTATGAGGATTTAATCAATTCCGGGTCTTCTGTTGGATTCATTTCAAGTATCTTGAACATTTCCGTCTCCAGTTGCGAACTGTCAGGATCATTATGGGTCTGCGGTTCATACCCGAATTTTAACCTGTATCTGTCATTATCAACGTACTCATAAAATATATCGTGATTCTCTTCAGGGAATCCATATGTCCTGATCGCGTCCATCATCTTTGAGAAACACAGTTTCCTGTCCTTCCTGTTTAGTGAATTGTCTATGGAATAGTAGATTTCATTCAGGTAAGAATTGTTGCCGTCACTGAAATTACATAAGATTGCGAAGCTTTTGATAATATCAGGCAATCTCAGAGACCATCCCAATCTACCGAATGAATCGAAAACATTCTTCCTGTAAATGGGCTTTGCCTTTATACTATCACCAGTTATGTAAAACCTAATGATTCCCTTCCTGTCAGAGATGATGGAATCCTCAATAATCCAGTAGATGAATATATTCTGGAACAATTTCTTTCCATTGAAAATACTGAGATCGGTTTGAAATTTAAGGAAACCGTTTTCTTTCTCAACTTTCAAAGGTTTGGGAAAATTCAAAAATGGAATCTCCTTTCCTTGCACCATTCTGTAAAGGTATGGAATTTTCTATTAAGATGTTTTGCAGGCTTTTGTGTAACGTTTTATATGGTTTTATAATGCGGGGTAGATGATGAAAGAGGATTTAAACAGGTCACAGGACTATACTACAACTACAGTTGCACTGGTTACTTCAAGGACAAACAATGATGTTAATGTTATGTCAGCTGAATGGTCCATAAGAGTTTCTATTGACCCTTTCCTTATTGGAGTCATGGTAGGATACCAGCGAGAAACTTACAGGCTAATTGCAGAATCCGGTGAATTTGGCATCAATTACTGCTCGGATGAGCAGGGAGAAATGGCACATATTGCAGGAAATTATTCCCTCAAAGACACAGATAAATTCAAGAAGGCAGGGATAAAGACATTTCAGGGAAAATTCATAAAAGCTCCGCTTATCACTGGTTGCATTTCTGTGTATGAATGCCGGGTAGTTAATGAATTCAAAGTTGGTGATCACGCAGCGTTTATTGGTGAAGTAATGAATGGATATTATGATGATTCAAAGAGACCTCTGGTTTTCCACAGGGGAAAATTCTTTCATCTTGGTGATAGAATAGTACATTAGACAATATAATTAAAATTCCGTATGATGATCAAATAGAACATAATCAATTGAAGATGATCTGAGGATTACTAGTTTTAATAGAAAGACTGAAAATTTACATAAGTTAAGAAAGTGTTGATTAAAAATTTAAATTATTAATTAAATAGATGGTTGTTTAGAACAATCTGGTAAAAATATTTGAGTCTGCCTGCATGGATGTTACGAATGCCTGTACATTGTTAGATGTGTTTTGATTTGCTATTGCAACAGAGCTGGATGCGGATGATCCATGGTATGATATTGTGAGCAGGTTATAGAAGTATCCAACAAATGCATTATCAATGAATCCGTGGACATATGGCTGTACAAAGTATACATTGTTAGGCATTGGTAGCCATATGTAAGCAGATAGATTGTATGTTATGTTGTATATTTCCATCATGTCATGTGCCTGGACAGTTGATGACTGGAAATCCAGAGTTGAGAAGAGATTCTGTAAGGTCTTGTTATCCACGAATGCATCGTTTCCACCAAGCGCACCTCCCTGGGCAATATCATATACTGGGATCAACTGCTGACCGATTGGGTCAGGGTAATCAGGTACCCATCCAAGATCCATGAATCTCGGGAATGAGGTGTTTGTTGTAAGACCTGCAAATGTAGCTTCTGTTACTGATTTTGTTGCAAAGGTCAATCCTATCTTAGCAAAAGAGCCTATAGCATATGTGAACTGAGCTGTCTCAATGGAGTTTAGAGGTGATATACCAGTAAGGTTGAAAGTGACAGCAGTTGTAAGGTCATATCCGGATGTGTCTCCGTATTTATGAGCACCTACAGTTACATAGTAGCCTGATTCATTTCCAGCCATAGAGATGTTCTGTAATGCATATTTAAGGTTCTGGCTCTGCATTGGAAGGTTCAGTGGATTATAGAATGATTTACCGTATGATGGAGAGATTGGGCCAAGTTCATTATATGCTTCTGCCTGTCCGTTGTAGTTATTTGCATAGATGCTTGTCTGCTCAGTATAGTTGTTAGCTTCTATTAGCGCTCTTCTGAAGTGTATATTATTTGTGTAAGATCTTTCTGTGTTCATTGAGAAATAGAACACTCCATCTATTGGGAATGATTTTACCAGATTGTAATTTGCTTCTGAGCTGTTATAGAAATTGGTTATTATATCCTTGAAGGACGCAGGCGAAACTGTGGATATCTGCGATGTGTTCTTGTCGAACTCCTCAACTCTGTCAGCGTGCGATAATGCGTATTTTATCACGATTTCTGGGATGTGTGCAGCCTGTATGGATGATGGTGTGTTTGCACTGTTAGCTACCCAGTAATTAGGGTTGGCCTGTAAAACCACAGTAGTCAGACCGGCACTTGCTGATTTGACTTCATAAGGACCTGTTCCAATTGCTCCATTATCATTTATGTATGTGTTCTGCTGATTGTATTGAACACCACCATTAGCGTCAACCTGTGCAGGATATATAACTGCTCCCCACCATCCTGCTAGATCAGATAGCATGAATGAATATACGTAGAGACCGTTAACTGAAACGCTGTAATTGCTGTTCACGACAACAGCCTGTTTTGCATAACTCATGAGCATCATGTTTGACTTGTTTGTGTTGAAGTTTGAGAGCACATAGTCAAGGGCATTTGCTGTGTTTTTAGTCGTTACAGTAAAATTGCTACCCTTTACGTTATAGTGCGAAAGAGTGTCATTTTCAAATGCACTTATAACTCCCCATGGTAATGCAATGCCTGTTGTTGCATAATCTGTTGCATTAAACAGTATGTTTGGATAATTTGATGTTGAAACTCCCTGTCCCATTATGATTGTCCTGTATATTGAAAACCAGACATCAGGTGCAGTCATGGGTTGCCCATTACTGAAAGTGACATGCTGTCTCAGTGTAAAGGTATAATCCTGTTGTGAAACATTCGTTACGCTTTTAGCTAGAACCGGCACAACTCCTACTCCTGCATTATGGAACTCTGTAAGTTCCTGATATAAAGCGGTGTAAAGAGGTTCATCTGTCGTAAAAAACCCTGTCGCCGGATCAAGTTCTCCCGGTGCAGCAGTTTGTGATGTATCAGTAAGTACTGACGAAGGAGCCTTTGCTGGATGATAAAATTCCAGTACGGAAACCCCCGCAGCAACCAGTATGACTACAACCACGACAGCTAATATAGCACTTGTATGTTTTGCCATAAAGGTAATTAGTTAAATGATAAATATAAAGATTGTGGTAATACTTAACGTTATTCTGAATGAAAAAACCCTTAAAGGCATAGGATAAGTAACCTATTGAAAACCAGGTTTAAAATGTATATATTAAAATAAATATGTCACGTTCCATAATTTTATTCAGATAATCTTTCACCAAGGACTTTTTTCAGCTCATCGTGAAACCTATTTCCCAGTGGTTTATCCTTTATGAGAATATTTCTTCCCCTTGATATTATGTATATGGATTCCAAATTAAATTTTTTCTGAAGATACCCCTGGCTTACAAACGCCTCAGAAACATTTTTTGTGAGGATGGTATGATACAGTAAAACATTTTTAACCTCTATTTCGGAATCAGTTATTGTAAATTTATAATTTCTCTTCCATAGAAGGTACAAAATAACCAGCAAATAAGATATCAAAAGAAATATTAGATAATTTATGAAGTTTTTAGGGGAAATTTCCAGAAAAACAGAAAATAAAGCTATCAGGATTGTAGCTTTTATGGTTGTCTTAATTTCCATTGCTCCCATATAACCAGCACAGTACTTTTACGCCATTTACATCGGCATATCCCGGTTCTCTTGTCTTGCAAATTTCCATGACGAAAGGGCACCTGTTATGAAATCTGCATCCCTCTGGTGGATTTATGAGACTTGGTACATCACCCACAGGTGAGGCTACTTCCTTGCTGCTAAAGGAAGGAATCGAGCTTATCAGGAGTTGTGTATATGGATGTTGAGGCGACTCAAGAATCTTTTTTGTATCACCTATTTCCACTGCCTGCCCTGCATATATAACAATCATCTCATCACTTATGTATTTTGCAACACCTATATTGTGGGTTATGAAGATATATGTAAGATTGTTCTTTTTCTGGATAGATATGAGTAGATTTAGCATTTGAGCCTGTATTGATTCATCCAGTGCAGAAGTTGGTTCATCAAGAACGAGTAATTTTGGTTCCTTTATTAAAGCTCTTGCTATTGCGATTCTTTGTATCTGACCTCCGGAAAACTCCCTTGGTTGTTTATCCTTGGAATCATCATAGTCCAGTCCGACAGAATTTAAAACATTTTTAACAGCCTCCTCGTTAAACCTTCCCAACGGTTCTGACACAAGGTCCTTAACCTTCATTCTCGGATTGATTGATGTGGAAGGATTCTGAAATACCATTGAAACATTCTTTCGCACATACCTGAGGTTGCTCTGCTCAATTTCCTTACCTTCATAATAGATCTTACCTTCCGTTGGATCTTCAATTGTGGCAACTATCTTACCGAGAGTGGATTTTCCAGAACCGCTTTCTCCAACAACTGCAAGAATTTTTCCTGTATCGATCGAGAGATTGATGTTTTCAAGTGCCCTTACATTTGGTATTTTTCTTCTAGCGAGAGTGTCAAGCAACTGTTTTTTCTGAATAGGGTATAATTTTTTAACATTTTCAAACCTGAATATTTCACTCATAAAGCCAGCACCTCACCATAATATCCTGCTGGTAATTTATCAACCTAGGTTCCTCCCTTCTGCATTTATCAAATACTTTGTTACATCTTGGATTGAATCTACATCCTACTGGCATATCAAAAAATGATGGGGGTGAACCTGGTATGGAGTACAATTGACCCGATGATTTGTAATTGGTTGGAACGCTCTTTAGGAGACCTTCAGTATATGGATGCAGGGGTTTTTTAACAATATTTTCAGCAGGACTATTTTCTGCTATTCTACCTGCATACATAACAAGGATTCTATCGGATAGAACATAGGCAAGGCTCAGGTCATGCGTTATGAATATGATAGACATTTTATAATCCTTGTTCAACTGTTTGAGTAGATTTATAACCTGCGCCTGAATTGTTACATCAAGAGCAGTAGTCGGTTCATCTGCTATGAGTAATTTTGGTTTTAAAATGATAGCCATTGAAATGACCACTCTCTGAACCTGTCCACCAGACAGTTCGTGAGGATAACGTTTCATTATTTCCTCTGGGTCTGGTAGTCGCATTATTCTCAATGTTTCTACTGCCTCTTTATACATATCGTCATCTGTAAGGTTTTCACTCTTGCGCTGATTCCTTATTCTAATTGCCTCAATAAGCTGGAATCCAACCCTTTTTACAGGGTTTAAGCTATTCAATGGGTTCTGAAATATCATGAAAACGCTTGTCCCCCTGTACTGCGTCATCTGATCTTCAGATAGTTTTACTACGTTCTTATCTTCAAACAATATTTCCCCCGAAACCACTCCTGACATAGGTAATAATTTAGTTACAGCCTGTCCGAGTGTACTCTTACCTGATCCAGATTCTCCAACTATGGAAATGATCTCTCCCTCATTCATTTTCAGATTGAAATCTTCAAGCACTGTTGAAATACCGTTTACAGTTTTGTAGCTTACCTTTAAATTATTTACTTCCAATAACAAATGATCACCTTAATAATCTATCCTGTTGTTTATGAGGTCTTGATATCTGTCACCAACAAGGACAAATCCAATTACAATTATCAATATTGCAATACCAGGGAAGAATGAATACCACCAATCTGCTGGCAGGTAGCCCAACCCATTTGATGCCATTGCTCCCAGCTCTGGAATAGGTATGGATAAACCAATTCCAAGAAACGCCAGTGTTGAATAGGTCAGTATCACATTTCCGAAGTCCAGGGCAGCATAGGCAATAATTGGGTCCACGCTGTTAAGGAATAGATATTTTATAAAGAAATTGTGTGTCTTAACGTTATTTATTTTAGCCGCTTCCACAAAATCCATATTTTTTAACCTCAACACCTGACCCCGGAAGAATCTTGTATATGTAGGCCACCATACTATACTCAATCCTAGGATGACCCCAAAGTAAGTGGCTCTTAACGGAATTGAGATTGCAATGACAAGAATTAATGCAGGTATAGCGAGGAAGGAATCTGTCAACCTCATAATTATAGTTTCAAGCCATCCGCCTCTATATGCAGCACTAATACCCAGTATAGCTCCTATGACTATCGCTGAGAATACCACAATAACGGATACGAAAGCATCCCTGGGCATCGCATAGAGCATTCTTGAAAGGATGCTTTCTCCTTCTAGATTTGTTCCAAACCAAAATGCGACCGACTTCGTTGAAGGAGGCAGTAAACTATCCGCCAGAACTGTGTGATATGGACTCGATGGTAATAACATATAGCCCCAGTTGGCATATTTCGGAAATGATGACATATATTCCAGGAAGCCCTGAATCGCTGACCAGCCAAGAAAAGCGACCACGATAACCATTCCAATAATAGCTGACTTATCCTTGGACATGAGTTTCAAAAAATTTGATCTCTTTCTGAACCCGCTTTTCCTTGACGCTTTTCTTTCTTCTTCCTTATTTACCGGTTCGTTGATCATTCGAGCCTCACCCTCGGATCTAGAATTCCATATAATATATCTGCAACAAGATTGGCTATTATGATGGATATGGCTATAATTATGGTCGTTCCTAATATGGCGATATAATCCAGATTGGTTATAGCGTAAACTATAAACCAGCCCATACCGTGATAATCAAAGATATCCTCGACGACGACCGCTCCGGCTACTGCATATCCAAAGGAAAGAGCCAAAAGTGTAACTATCGGTATAGAAGCATTTCTCAATGCTACCGTATAAACGGCCCTCTTTCTTGATATTCCTTTCATTAGACCAAGCTTGAAATATTCCGATTCCATTGAATCAAGCATGCTTGATCTGGTTAGTCTTGTGATTATGCCGAAGCTTAGCAACCCAATTGCAATTACAGGAAGGATCATATGATGAATCAGACTTATGAAATATGTGAAATCCCCTGCTATTAAGGCATTCAAAAGTGGAAATCCGGTTACATTCGCTGGAGCAGTCAACAATGGATTCACCAACCCAGTTGCAGGTAATAGTCCAAGGTCATATGCAAAAAATAACTGCAGGACTATTGCAACCAGGAAAGGAGGTGATGCCCAGGTAATTAGATAAACTCCCTTCACCACCTGGTCTCCGGCCTTTCTTCTCTTTGAAGCCCCAAATGCTCCTGTATATAATCCAAGGAACATAGACAATATCAGTGCAGGTATCACAAGCTCAAGTGTCCTTGGTAGATATCTTGCAATGAGTTGTATCTCCGGTCTGTGATATGAGGGGTCAAATCCTAAATTTCCATGGAAAATATTAGAGATATAATTGACAACCTGGTATTCGAGAGGAGCATTCAAATCATATTCCTTAATTATTGCGTCCAGCTGGGATTTAGAAGTGTGCCCGGGCCCGGCATAAACCTTTGCCAGCGAATAAGGATTTGGTGCAACTGCGTGAATAAGGAGATAAACTATAGTTATAATGAGAAGCAGGGAGACTACTGCATATATTGCTCTTCGTATAATATATAGAACTAGATTGGTGTTCACTAACGTAGAATTTAATTACACTATTTAATCATTTATAGCTTTTAAGACACTATTCTGTTTTAAACTGCCTAGTTTTATGCCTATTTTGTAAGTCAAATTACAATAAAACTAAAACAATACAAACTAATACATTAAATTAGAAATATATATGACTTCACTATATTGTTATTTGTAATTAAAATTGTAGAAAATCAAACAGCGGGCTTGGTGGGATTCGGACCCACGATCACCGACTTAGAAGGACGGTGCCTTATCCAGACTAGGCCACAAGCCCATGCAAGGAAAATACTAACTGGCATAAATATTTTTGAGTTAAATGCATATCCAATTGTGAGAGAAGAAAAGATCTCAGTTACGCTCAACTTTGAAAAAAGTATATACCTAAAACAGGTACTTGCAATGCTTCCAAATATCGATGAGATATCAGGAAGAACACATATAAAAACTCAGGAAACTGAACAATTCTTTCAAATTTATATAGAAGCGATGGATACTGTTGCAATAAGAGCTGCACTAGGTTCGATAACCAGATGGATTCTAATTGCAGACAGGTTAGTTAAAGAGGTGCAATAAGTGGAAGGGGGAATAAGTAATTATTTACAAAATCAAGTAAGACAGGCTCAACAGATCGAAAACCAGATTGAACAAATAGGTACTCAAAAATATCAGCTTGAAGTAAGGATAAAAGAACTTACCAAGACGCTTGAAGAACTTGGGAAAGTGGCTGATGGTATGCCAATATACAGAAGTGTTGGTCCTGTACTGTATAAGGTCGATGACAAAACCAAACTGATTGAAGAACTCAAGGAACAGAAGGAGCTCAGTGAGATAAGGATAAATACCATTGAAAAACAACAGAAGGCCCTTGAAGAAAAATACAAGGAAATAGAGGAAGTTATTAAGAAAACATATTCAGAAAGTAAGACAAAATAAGGAATAAGGATGGATAAATACAAGGATGTGCAGGGTGGAAAGCCTGTTCATCTCCTGAATGTTGAAAGGGTCGGCGTAAGGAATGTAAGGGTACCCATAACGGTAAGGAGAGGAGATGATGTTTTTAATCTGTCAGTTAATCTTAACGTATTCGTCAATCTTCCATCCTGGCGAAAGGGTGCCGATATGTCTCGAACTATTGAATCAATCAATTCTGTAATTAATGGTCATAAAAATGAGGATGCCATTGAACATGTATCAATGGAAATATGTAAGGAATGTCTTAGAAGATTTGACTATTCAAGCAAGGCCATGGTTGAAATGAGTACAGTAATCTTTCTCAACAGGAACGCATCTGGAGGGTCCGAATCACTTGTTCCCTATGAAGTCAGGGTGAATTCGGAACTTGAGAGAAATGGAGCCAGCAAGACATCTCTATCTGTAGAAATCATGGTAATAAACGCATGCCCATGTGCAATGGAAACAGCCAGAACAATACTGAAGGAAAGGATTCCAGAGGCTTCTGACATTCTTGATAAGATTCCAGTAATAACTCATAATCAGAGGAATCATATAGTAATAAAAATTGAATATACTGGTAACCTGGATATTGAGATCAAGAGTATTATAGAATTTGTTGAAAAGAGGATGAATGGCTCACTTCTTCCATTACTGAAGAGATCAGATGAAGGTGAGATGGTTGTCAGAGCCCATTTAAATCCAATGTTTGTTGAAGATATCGTAAGAGACATTTCATTCAATATTGTAAGAAATTTTTCAGAAATTCAAGATGATGTTAAATTGACGGTATCATCTGAAAGTGAAGAAAGTATTCACCCACACAATGCTTTTGCAGAAATAAGTTCAACTTTTGGACAGATAAGAAAAGAAAATAATAATTAATTCTTATTTCCTTTCAACATTTTAACAACAGCTTCAACTGCACTTCTTGCCTTTTCGATTCTTGCTTCAGCCTGCAGTCTCGTCTGTCCAGGACCTGTAATTCCCAATGATACTGGCATTCCTGTCTCGATGGATATATCCATGATTTTCCTTGCTGCGTTCTGCATTATGATATCATCATGATCTGTTTCTCCCTGTATAACTGCTCCAAGTGTAACAACTGCATCAACATTTCCTCCATTGATGAGTTTCTTTACTCCCAGTGGGATCTCGAAGGTTCCCGGTACCTTAAGTACCTCTGAAACTTCTCCACCCAGAAATTTAACATGATCTATGGCTCTTTCCAGCATCATCATCGTAATATCATAATTATATTCCGATACAACTATTCCTATTTTCATATTTTTTCATCACCTCAATGTGTTATTGCGCTTCCTTTTTTACCTTCGCCCATGACGTCTCCTGCGTCAGCATAACCCTGCCTCAACCCCTTTCCAGCATTCTGCGTTAATTTTTCAGGGAAGAAGAGTAAGTTATGTGCATTTATGGCATGTTCTCTTGCTCTCTGGTCGCATAGCCACGCAAGTTCCCTGTCGTCCTTTGCCTCATCTTCGTGGACAAACACTTCAATTATATGCTTCCCAACCTTCAACTGCACTTCCATTAATCCTGTAGACGCAACCTGGCTTGAAATCTTGTCAACTGGCTTTCTTCCTGGCATACCGCAGGCTATGACAATGTCACACCCTGAATTAAATAACAAAAGGCTTGCCACTGGAAGATCCTTTATTCCTGGAACTGTATATCTTGATATCCTGAATCCTGTCCCAGTTGACCCGAGTTCATCTATAATGGATTTTCCCATATCGTACCTTGCAAACGTTGTGTCAGCAATACCTATAAGCTTCATGCACGTATTCCCTCCAGCTCAATTATCCTCTTCTTGATCATCCTTGTTCCGACGGGATCTTGTGATTCAAAACGTTTGCATCTTACTACTTTTACGTGTATATTTCTTTTAGCGCATTCATCTTCAATCTGTTTTTCATCAAATCGCTGATCGAAACCAAGCGTGATTATATCTGGCTTCAATATTTCAACTGTCCTGAAGATATCTCCGTGATTTCCAACTACTGCCTCATTAACCATTTTCAGGTTTGAGACCATCTCCCTTCGGGCATTTTCAGAAAAAACTAGTTTCTTCCCACTTTTCTGAGCATTCAGGTCAGTTGCAACTACTACTATCAGTTCTTCCCCAAGAGCTCTTGATTGCTTCAAATAATCGATATGTCCAAGGTGGAGTATATCAAACACCCCTGTCGCCATAACTTTAGTCATTGGTCCACTTTTCTATGATTTCCTTTCCCTCTATAAATGTTAAGTTATGTTCCTCTGCAAAGTTTCTAGCTTCCTCCATTGTCATTGCCCTGCCGGAATCTGAAAGCATCTCAGCCAGAGTTGCACTGGGTACAAGTCCAGCCCTTTCTACCAGGTAGGTGGCAAGTTCTGTATGCCCCCTTCTTTCCATGAAGTAACCTTCCCTTGCTATCAGAAGGTGGACATGACCAGGTATCCTGAATTCCCTGTAAAATTCATCAAGAATATCATTTTTTGAGTCTATGTTTTTAATGAAATCTACAAGTTTTGAAATTGTAACCTGCCTGTCCATGTCAGGTATTCCTGTATAGGTACTTCTGTGATTTACAGTGAATGTGAATGATGAATGTTTGTCATAACCCATGTCAGAGGTATTTGTGGCCTTCTTCCCATAGGGTAGAAATCTTTCATAGAGCTCCTCAAGATATGGCAACTGTATCAGGTCAGCCTCCCTTTTCCTCAATGTTGTACATATAAGCCCACCTGCTTCCCTTCTTAACATTCTTATTGAGTCTGATGTTACAAACTGGGACGCAAAAATAAGATCAGTCTCACCTTCCCTCTTAGCATCATCAAATATTAATATGGGCAAACCATGCTTTAAATCGTCAATTACCTGATCGAATGTTGACTCCTTCTGTCTGATCATAAATGGATATTGAAGGAAACATTAAAAATATTTGGTAGATACTCTGATTTGAGTTGATATAATGAAAATAGATAGGATTACAGAACATGACCTGATAAGACTGGTAAGACTCGAGGAACGGGCCTTTACAGTGGGACCTTATTCACTTGATATGCTCAAATATGCACTATCAGAATCAGAAGATATGGCTTTCAAGATCGAAGATGACAATGGGATAATAGCATACATGATGGCATGTCCAGTATCCAGTAACTCTCTAGATATTGAATCAGTAGCTGTTGACCCGGAATATCGGGGAAAGGGTCTTGCTAAAAGACTGTTTCAATACGTGGAAGAACTTGCAAAAGAGAGGGGTTATGAAGAGATTGTTCTTGAGGTTAGGGAATTCAACCATGAAGCCATCGGCCTTTACGAAAAACTTGGATTTAGAAAGACAGAATTCCTGAAGAATTATTACAGTGAAAAACTGGATGGCAGCAGGAATGCATTCAGGATGGAGAAACGATTAATCAAGTAATTTCCTGATTTCTTCCGGTCTTATTTCAAGATTCTGTGGTCCGTATATGAATATGGACCTCCTGTTGAAGCTGTCATAGAGCGAATTGAGCAGTGGTGAAAGGGAACTGATTTCCATGAATTTCCTTCCCTGCTTCACCAGAACCTCATTCTTGCTTTTCTTTCTGTCCTGATATGCATAAGGAGGTACATAGTCTACTATAAGCTCCGGGTATTTTTCCAGGATCTTATTTTCAATCTCCGGGTCCCTTATGTCCGGTGCCTGGTCCCTAAATACAACCTTGTATAAATTTCTCCTGTCTATCTGCCTGATCATTTCAGAACAGGAATCCTGGTTTCTCAGATAGCTCATGAAAATATCATCGTGCATTCCCATCACGGAACTATCGACCTTATCCAGTGATTTCATTGCACTTTCTATCATTTTTTGCGCGATCCTGACAGTCTTATGAAAATAGACTGATTTATGCATCAAGTTTCTTGACAGAAGGATCGATTCTACTGACGTTATTCCTTTCTCCTCAATGAAAATCTTTTCACCATCTGTCCTGAGTATATCGACCATTCTCTTTATGCTGAAAGCTATGTTTCCAGTTCCCGTAAAATAACTGTCCCTTACAAGATAATCCATTTCATCAGCATCAAGAGGACCGCTCACTATTCCACTTTCCAGCTGGAATTCCCTGTGTTTTCCTGATAGGATCCTTGTAATAACTTCCGGATCTACATCATTAGACTCCAGACATTCCCTTATTTCCCCCGTACCCTTCTTACCCAGTATGATGTCTCTCCCATTTTCTTCATGGTTCACGTGAAACTTTTCCTCAAAGAAATCTTCAAATGAATGACTGAGTGGAAAATGACCTATGTCGTGCAAAAGGGCTGCAAAAGTAACCTCAACTGGAAATTTTGTCTCAAGTTTCTGTGCGATCTGGCTCGCTAGAGTCATGGTGCCCAGAGAATGCTGAAATCTCGTGTGAACTGCTCCAGGATATACAAGATAACACATCCCGAGCTGTCTGATCCAGTGCAATCTCTGAAATTCAGGTGTATCTATGATCTTCAAGAATTTTTCTGAAATTTCAGTGTAACCCCATACGGGGTCCTGAATTGCCTTGAACATTTTAAACCTCAAATACCGGACATGCCCAGATTGGTCCTGACGTCCTGCTAAGTTTACCCCTGAGTTCACTCGACCCCGGTATCCAGCAGCACCAAAAGTTCCACCTACCGTTGCTCCCTTCCGGACCTGGCGGGATTGGTGAATAAGTTACGGAAAGCATTTCCTTTGAATTGCCTTCTGTAATCCTCCGATCCGCTGGGCCGAAATCTCATAGATTCCTCAAGGCTTAACAGAGGCCAGGTTGGCCTCTCTGGACTGTCGTTCCCGCATATAGGCTTCGGGTAACAGGAAGAGCCTGGCTTCCCAACCTAGTCCGGCTATTACCTTTATTGATCCTTGCTTAATATTTTTTCCATACTTTTCGCGTTTACTTTATGTCACATATATAAGAATCGATTAGTAGGTTTTAAAATTCAGTCTTCAACGCAGGATCACATAAAGGATTTGTAAATGTTATCAATCAAATCTATGATTCTGTCACTATTGGCATCCATCTCGGCAAGTACCATAGAACCACCCATTCCTGCACCCTCCTTTACATATCCATCTTCAAAACGCCTTATTCCATCAAACCTTGATTTTCTCATATCTGTGCGGGAAAATTTCAGATGATCTGGATCAACGAGGTATTCCATTGTTATTCGTGAATCAGTCATTATCTGCTTCGTGGTCCAGACTTCAACATTGTCCATCGGGAGTTTTAGCATTGAAGCAATGTAATATATGGCAGCCATCTGGGTCCCTCCAGAAAGAATTATCCTGGAATCCTCATTTTCCGAGAGAACCCCAAGGGCAATTTCCTGTGTATAATCTCCGACCCTTGATATGGATTTCAATGGATCATTCTGGATTCCATGCCTGTCAATCATTTCTCCTATGACCTTATCCTTAAGTCCTGATGGATTTATCTGGAATGAACTGCTTGTTTTTATATCTATTCCAAGAAGGGAAAGAACAGCCTGGGCAGTGGTTGTACCTCCTGGTATTGATTCTGAGATCATTACAGAACGACCATGCTTAAGCAGTAACTTTCCCAGGTATCTGCCTGTTGATACTGCAAGGGATGCCTGAGGCAATGCTGGTTCCTTCCTTCCATCCCGCGCAGGTTCCAATCCTGTATGAAGGTATGTACATTGAGGCTTTATTCCCATCCCCCCATCTACAACCAGTGTTTCTATTCCTGAAATCTCCAGGCATGCTTTGGATATAAGTGAAGGTGTTGGCAATCCGTCAGGCGTCATTGGAGGCACATCCAAAGATTTGCATTCTCCTTCTACAAGTATTTCTGAATCAAGAGCCGGAGTCAGAAATGTTAGTTCGGGTGTTTTTCCAGCCGATGTTATACCTGGAATGAGAGAAATTTGAGTGCTTCCTGCTAGCATTAGGTTAATGTCGGGTTTTCTATTCATTTTATCATACCACTATTTTAATGGGAAATAAAAAGAATATGTGTGGATAGAGGATGTATGAAAAAATTATGACCAGTGGGATTGTAACGAAAATTACCATGAGAACAAAGGAGAAATAGAATATCCTCAGTGCTTTCTTCAGATCACTAAGGGTGGGCTCAAACCCCTTTCTGTTGATCACATAACTTCCCTTCTTTTCCAGTCGCAGATTTAGAACAGTAGCCATTGTGCCCATTGAATATGCAGCGTTCCTGCTCGGAACACTGTTCAGGAGAGTTGAGAGTCTTGTTCTTCTATTACTGTAATTAAGCATATAGGCAGAAATGGATATGAGTGCCGATGAAATCCTGGCAGGAATGTAGTTGACAATTGTGTCCATAGCAGCAGAAGCCCTTCCAAATTTCAGGTATTTTCTATCCCTGTATCCAAATGTTGAATCCAGGGTGTTCACGATCCTGTAGACTATTGCACCAAGAACGCCGAATATGGAGAAATACAGTAAGCTGCCTGTGAAAGAATCAGTTATACCCTCAGAAACTGTTTCAATTGCTGCAGATATGAGCAGGGGTTGAGTTAGTTGTGAAACATCCCTTCTGACACACCTGGAAGTAAGGACTCTTGCACTTTCCATATCTCCTTTCTCGAGGCTCTTTATAATTGGATTTATATGAGCACCCATTGACGTGAACGCAAATGTAGACTTTTCAATAATTGCATAGAATATCAGGAAAAATATGTATATGAGCGGCAGACTATAGAGGAAATCGAAAATAAACCCGAAGAATATGGTGATTGGTATGATTGTCATGAATACTGTAATCCATCCAGCTCTCACCGGTTTCCTGGATTTCTGCATCCCTCTTCCAATGAACATCGACAATCTTCCTGAGATTACTGCTATATGCAGGAAACCCCTGGGTTCCCCGAATATTATGTCTATTACCAGGGCAAGGAAGAGAGTTGAAATGATGATTGAAAGGAGTTCAGGTTCCATTTACGATCTGCATTAGCAGTTCTCTTTTTAAATTTACGGATAGATTCCTTGAGAATGATTGGATGTTATCTTCCAGTGTCTCCTCATAGCTCCTGCTCCTTTGCAAACCTGTAAACCAATGAAAAATGTTGGAATTTTCAAGGATCCCATGAAGGTTTGTTCCTATTATTTTACCATCACTGCTTATAGATCCTTCCGGGCCCCTGCCGGTGTTGACAAATTTTTCGTCATTTTTCCTCTGCTCCCTCCCGTAATGAATGAAATAAGCTGTACCTGTTATGGGTAGGTTTCCTAATGAGCCTTCATATTTCACTTCAGATATTTCCTTTTTTGAATTATAGATAAAATCAGTATCCAGTAGACCTAACCCTTTGATCTCGCTTACAGGTAGCTGAACATTGCCAGGATCTTTTATAGACCTTGACAGGATCTGGTATCCTCCGCAGATTCCTATTATCTTCAATCCCTTTTCATGGAATTCCGTGATCTTCTTCCCCAGTCCTGTCTTAATTATAAAATCCAGGTCTTCATAGACATTCTTTGAGCCTGGAAGCAGTATAGAATCAACAGTTTCCAGCTGTTCTGGACTGGTTATGTATTTTCCCAGGCCCATCTGTATGAGTGGATCAATGTCACTGTAGTTCTCAAAATAGGGATATCTGATGATGCCTACCTTTGTTCCATTAATATTACTGTAATCCAGCGAATCCTCACCAGGCAATTTGCTGTTTTCCATATGTGGGATTACCCCCATACTTAACATGCCTGTCATGGAACTTATCTTCTCAATGCCATACCTGAGCAATTCAGTGCTGCCCCTCATATTGTTTATTATGAAATACTTCAGAACCTCCGGGAACTGTGCAAGTGACTTTGTGCCGTAAAGTGATGAGAATGCGCCACCATTTTCAATGTTTGTGACAAGTATCCCAGTTCCCTTGAATTCACTGGTCAACCATGTATTTGCAAGGTCCCTGTCATAAAGATTTATCTCTGCCGCTGATCCTGAACCTTCCGCAACAACCACATCATACCTGTCAAGAAGAGATTTCATGGCTTCCCTTACTGCTGACCTTGCTTCATCTCGCAGTAGCTTTCCATAATCCTCGATGGTTCGACTTCCGATGGACTTTCCCATGAATATGACCTGGGACTTACCGGACCCTTCAGGTTTAAGCAGGATTGGGTTGATCTTCCAGTCAGGTACTGTCCTGGAAGCTTTAGCCTGCAACCATTGTGATCTTGATATCTCATAACCATCAGGAGTGGATATGGAATTCAGCGACATGTTCATGGCCTTGAATGGAGATACGCTATATCCCATATCACTGAGAATTCTGCAGATTCCCATTGTGATTGTACTCTTTCCAGCATTTGAAGATGTCCCCATTATGTGTATTAGCTTACCTTCGCTCATTTATTATCGCCCTTATTGCCTCAATTAGTTCCGTGTTCTCTTCCTGACTTCTTATATTTATCCTGAAATCATTTGCTGTAAATCCGTAGAAATCGCTAAGATTCCTTATCAAGAATCCTTTCTCCATGAGTTTTCTTTCGAAGTCCAGTGGATCTATTTGTTCATTCAGTCTGAATGATAGAAAGTTGACCTCTGACTTCCCCAATACTGTTAATTTCATCTTTTTTAGTTCTTTCGTGATATTTTCTCTTTCCCTTAGCAACATATTGGTGTCGGGCTGGTACTCCGACCATTTTTTCAGTATAGTCGTATACTCCTCAGGAATAGTCCATGGTCCCCTGATCTTTCTCAGCATTCTTACAGTTCCAGAAGAACATATACCGAATCCAAGTCTAATTCCCGGCAATCCACTCACTTTTGTCAGAGACCTACCTATAATAACGCCCGGATATTGTTCTGTAGCCTTCTTTAACTCCATCTGTCGCCTTGTGGTTAGAAAATCAATATATGCCTGATCCATGAATACGGTTGCATCCTTCTTCATTGAAATTCTAATTATTGTTTCGATTTCCTTATGGCTGAGCATTTCCCCTGTTGGATTGACCGGTATATTCAATGAAATCAGATCATAATTGAAATTTTTGAGTATTTCCATGTTTTTTGTCAATGCAGCCATGCTCAATCTTGTTATCTTACAACTGCTTGCTTCTGCAGCCCTCCTGTGCTCTGAAAAAATTGGCTCTATAAGCAGAACATTCTTTCCAGAATGCAGTTGATAGACATAATTTATAAGGGAGGTCATGCCATAAGTTGCAATTATTTTTCCAGGATCAGTAGTAACTAGCCTCCCTATCACTACTTCTATCTTTTCTTCCCCAGCAGGATAGTGCCTCAGCACTTCTGTCTTCTTTCCGTTGACATATTCAGGACTTTTATGGTTAATATTGGCTGAGAAATCCCTTATTTCCGGGTATTTATCTCTTACTTTTAGGTATGTGTCACCGTGGGTAAAACTATCATCTGAACTTAATTTCATTTTAGTGTAATTGATTTCATATTTATATCAATTAAGTATATTGTCTGGTTGAAAGTATCAAGATATGCAAGGGCATCAATTTCTTTCTTTACAGTCATACCTGCTGGAAACGCAGAATTTATTCCTGAAGCCCTTTATTTTCTCTGGCTACCGTACCTTATATCAGGCCTAATTTCCTTTATTATTCTTTATGCAGTTGAAAATTATGTTTCAAAATTCATTCTCACAATTTTGGCCCTCAGCATAATAGGTATCATTCATGGTGCACAAAATTTAGACTCTCTCCTTGACCTTGGAGATGGATTGATGAAAAGAGGGGAGACGGAAGCCAGGCTCAGGGTGATGAAGGACCCTGCTGTAGGAGCCGGTGGCCTATTCATGTTATTTGTTGTTTATGGCATAAGTGTTTCTGCCCTGCTTTCTGTTTCCGCAACCAGAATTCCATACCTGATACTTTTTTCCCAGCTCGTGGACATTATTTTCATGTCACTGATATTCTTCAGGAATAAACCAATAGGAGATGGCTATGGTAAATTCTTTTCAGTTATCTCATCGAGATGGACATTCCTTGTTACTTCCTTTGGAATCCCTTTTATATTATCATTGATACTATTCCCTGGGTACATCTTTGTTTTGATTGCAGTCATAGTAATTGCAATCATACTCAGGCTCTACCTCTACAGGATTTTCAGAGGAGTAAATGGAGATATAGTTGGAGCTTCTGGAGAGATTGGAAGAATGTTTGCACTCCTCCTGTCCACAATTCCAATTTTCTTTATTTGACTGCATGGTTTCACAAATAACTATAAGTATTGAGAATGATAATTTTTTATGCACGTATACAATGTCCATCCTATGTCAAGATTTTATTATGCTTGTAAGGACGTGGGATTTGATTGCAGCTATCATATAGATGAACCAACACACAAGGATCTGTGGAACAAAATAAGAATACATAACAGATATGCACACAATCAATTTGATATAACCCCTGAGTGGGAAGAAAAAATAAATAAGGCAATTCAGGAAAAGTGAAGTAATGAGACCAATACCAACCATACTCAGGTCAGACGAACTTATAGATAAGAGCCTGAAGAAAGCGTCAAAAATAGATGAACCTTACGACAAGATATTTGAAAATAAGGTACGGAAGGAGAATATAGACAGGATTGCAACAGCAGAGAGCGTTTCTGCCATATATCTAAAGAGGATCGTTAAGAAATTTCCAACATCAGAAAAACTTCATCCCTTCTATGAGGATTTTCTCCAGTTAAAATTTGGGATTGATAACTACAAGAGATCACTGAATAATGTACAGTGGGCCGGGGAAAAAATCGTGGAACTTGCCACAGATTCCATACACGATTTGAAGAGGGCAAGAACGGCACATGAAATGGTAAACGTAAGAAAGAAGTTCTATGGGCGGTTCTGCTCGGTTCTTGAACATGTTGACAAGGACCTCAGATTGCTGGGCGAATGCAGGGATTTCCTCAGAAAACTTCCAGAGATAGATCCAGAGAAGCCATCATTTGTCATAGCAGGAATGCCTAATGTTGGGAAAAGCTCCCTCTTGAATTCACTTACCAACAATGATGTTCAGATTGCACCATATCCATTCACCACACTGAATGTGTTCATCGGTCACCTGAATACGGGAACCAGGAAGATCCAGATTGTTGATACACCTGGCTTGCTGGACAGGCCAATGGACGAAAGAAATGAGCTGGAAAGAAGATCCATACTTAGTCTTAAGGATATAAGAGGTGTTATCCTGTTTCTCATTGACTATTCAGGATTTTCTGGATATACAGTGGAGCAGCAGGAGAAGCTGTACAATGATATAAGGGCAAATTTCCCAAAGAAGATAGTCAGGGTACAGACAAAGATAGATATAAGTGAGAGAAAGGAAGAAATTGCAATATCCAATATCAACAAAACCGGGATAAAAGAATTAAAGGACTTTATTATTAAGGAGTCTGGTGAATTCACTGAATACGGATATTGAGAAGAATGTCCTGAAGAACGCCATCGAACACGATGGCAGGGCAGAACTAAAAAGTGTTGTTAATAAGTTACTCGGTTCATTTCCTGAGCTCAGGTCGTCAATCAAGGACCTGATGTCTGAGATCAACCAGACTATTTCAAGAATAAATTCCCTAAGCATAGACCAGCAGATTTCACTTGCAAAGGAGAAATACAGTGAGATTCTCATCGTTGAGAAAAAGAATGAGGAGCATCACCTGCCTGATCTTAAAAATGTTAGGGGAAAGGTTGTAATGAGGATGGCACCATCGCCTTCTGGACCACTTCACCTTGGCCACAGCAGGATGCTGATTCTTAATGATGAATATGTGAAAAGATATGGCGGAGAACTCATTCTCAGGATAGAAGATACGAACCCGAATAATATATATCCTAAGGCTTACGACATGATCCAGGAAGATACCAGGTGGCTGGAAGTGAACTTCACACAGTTTGTCATCCAGTCAGAAAGGATGGAACTTTATTATACAAGGGCTAGAGAATTAATACGGATGGGAAAAGCCTACATATGTAAGTGCAGGGTAGAAGATTTCAAGAGAGATCTGATGGAATCAAGAGCCTGCCCGCACAGGAATCTTTCCCCTGATCTGATGGTTGAACAGTTTGACCGGATCATATCTGGAGAGGATAAGGATGTAAAACCGGTTCTTGTCATAAAAACTGATCTGAAGCATCCAAATCCTGCAGTTAGAGACTGGATAGCATTCAGGGTCATAGAAACGCCACATCCCCATACTGGAAAGAAATATAGATTCTATCCCCTGATGAATTTCAGCGTTGCGGTGGATGATCATGAACTTGGACTGACCCACGTGATAAGAGGAATGGATCACCTGAACAATACGGAGAGACAGAAATATATATTCAATTATTTCAAGTGGGATATACCGGAGTATTTCCATTATGGACTTATCAATATACAAGATGCCATACTCAGTACGACAGCAATGAGGAAAGGTATTGATGCGGGAGAATACAGGGGATGGGACGATGTGAGACTTGCGACTCTCCTCGCGCTGAGAAGGAGAGGCTACCAGAAGGAAACTTTTAGAAAGTACTGGATAGACTCAGGACTGAATGACGTTAATTCTGATTTCTCGTGGGAGATATTCAATTCGATGAACAGGCAATTCATAGACCATTCTGCCAATCGTTATTTCTTTGTCTCTGATCCAGTGAAAGTTCAGATCATGGATTCACCTGAAATAGAATCCTTGATACCTCTCTATCCTAAAGAATCGGAAAGAGGTTTCAGGAAATATACTCTCAATAAAGACCAGGCCCTCTATTTGCAAAAATCTGATATCAATGACGCAAAAGAAAACGATATACTCAGACTGAAAGATCTGTATAATATAATTTACAGGAATGGGAAATGGCATTATCTGGATTCAGAAAATAAGACAAAAAGAAAGATCATCCACTGGGTGAAGGAAGATTCCCCGGAATTCGAAGTGTACAGGCCGGACGGTACAACTGACAGCGGCTTTATAGAATCAGATGCAGTGAAGGCAACCGGAATAATCCAGTTTGAGAGATACGCATTCGTGAACAAGACCTCAGAAAGCTATGCGTTGTATCTGCATAAATAAAGGTAGAGCATTAATAGATGAATTACGAAAAAAAGCTTGCTCCATGCATTTTAGGTATTGAGAAATATTTAATCTATATTTATTGAAATGTCCCCCTCTTTCACATAATAGGCAATTGCACCCAGAATTATGAATATAGGACCTATAAGGAACCCAGCGTGAAGTATGAGCAATACGATTCCAATAATCAGCAGAATTATGCTATTGTGCCTTCTTTCATTACCTCCAGACCTGAGCTTCTGACCATATAGAATTGAAATCCCTGACAATATTACCTGTAAAAGTATAACTATTATAATAAAACCAAAGGCAGCTGGAAATAAGGAAATGTTTCCTGTTACTTTTACCACTCCGCCATTAAATGAGGCTGTGCCAATTATAATAGCAACTATTAGCTCAAAAACACCTGCAATAATTCCTATTACCGCTCCAATTAAAATTGCCAGATTTTTAAGATCATTTGTTATTTTCACTATTTATCATACGTTTAAAATATAAAATATTTACTATTTATAATGCGCTTGAATGTTGTATGAGTAAAGTCATCATTTGCAGGCAATTATGGAGTTTCTGATGGAGTCTTTACATTTTCTCCTAAAACCAGGTACCCATCATTCAGGATGAAGGCAAAGACACCTATGATTATGAGGATTGCCCCGACATAATCCCATCATCCTAGGGTAAATAAATAACTATCATAACCAGTATGACTGTTCCAAGTTTTTTACTTTTCCTTGACTCTTTCATTATTAGCTTTGATGAAATGACGGTGGTCAACGTCAAAACTATTATAAAAATCATGAGAACTGCATCCAGGTTAGTTTCGTGACTTATGGAAGCTACAGTTGGCTGACTATAATTATAGTATGTATCCGTTCCATATAGATTTTCTATGTAGTGAAATTTCAGCAAATTATCAGTAAAATTTACAACCGTGGAAAAAATTGTAAATAAACCACCTATGAGGATGGAATAATGTTTTAACCGTTTCGAAATTCTCATATTCATTGTATGGATTTATAGTGTTAATAACTGAACAACTTAGTATTGTTCCATTGTGGATTCCACATATAATCGCAAATTCTTCGATCTGCATCATGGTGTATGAGATTCTTTAGGTATGTATCTCTTATCTAACAAAAATTATTAGGCATATTCATATGAGAGTGACATGGATAGGGAACTGGCAAGAAAGCTTATTTCAGTAGTTTCACAGGAAAAGAAGAATGCAAGATCTATTTCTGGAAAGGATGTGGTTAATATTCTTGTCTACAAAAGGAAATTTTTGAAGGAAGAAAGTACATCAAGGTTTGAGGATGAATGCGTCAGGGAGGGACTCCTTTCAAGGGAAGGAGACAGCTTCCTCATTAACTTCAATGCGCCCGCTGAACATGTGCCAATTGATCTGGTTATAGATGAAGAGGAACTATTTCAGGAGCAGACCAGAGATGCTTCATATCTGGACAGGTTGCTCAATGCAGTAGTTGCCTCCGGTAAATTGACAAAAAAGGAAGCTCTGGAAAGATCCAAGAAACAGCTTGAAAATTTAAGATATATAAATATGACAATCAGGCTTTGCTCACTTATGAATGATCTTTACATCGATTATTCGGATATTAAAAAGGATATGGAAAGAGACGTTTTCAGCCTTATTTCTCTCCCTTGAATTTTTCAGCAAGGTCCCTTGCCCTTCCGATGTCCTCGTTTTCCATAGCCAGATCTATTGAGACGTCATAAAGATATGAAATGATGTCCTTGAATTCCTCCTTGTCCTTCTTTGTCTTGAATGAATTCAGGGTGGCTTCGGCCTTTTCTATATTCTCATTCGATAATTTATTGGCTTCTTCTATATTATCCCTATCCCTTAGAAGCTTTATGAGGCTGACGCAGGCTTCATAATATATTTCCCAGATCTTTTCCTTCTCTGATTCATTCATTATTTCTTTGTATATCTTCGTAGCCTCCTCAGTATTTTTCTTGTCTTCTGACAGAATATCTGCAAGGGCATTTTTCAGCGATAATGTAAGGCTTACATCTTCCAGTTGATCGGCCACTTCCATTGCCTCCTTCAGGGTTTTTTCCGCATTTTCCAGGCTACCGGCCTCGTCCTGTAGATATGCAAGATTCATCATCTCAAGAGCAAGAATCTCCGGCTGTTCAAGCTCAGTTCTGATCTTGAGTGACTCAATAAGGTTCGAAATTGCATTCTCTGTTTTTACTCCTTCTTTTCCATAATACGCCTCTGAAATCTTGCTAAGGATATCAGCCTTATACTCCTTATTATCAGCAGCCTTTTCAAGCATCCCCTTCAACGTAGTAAGAGCATCAAGATATTTCTCCTTGTTCAATAGCTTTTCAACCTGCTTCATGCCAGCATCATATTCACTTTTATCCATACTATTCACCTTTCCCTTAATTTATCCAGAATTTCCCTTGCATTTGTCATATTTATCGAACCAGATTTTACCAGCATTTCAGCGACTTTTTCAATGTCATCGCCGGTGGCTCCCACTGCAATTGCCAGATTTTTGGAGTGCAGTGCCATGTGGCCCTTCTGTATTCCTTCATCACTCAGGGCCCTCATTGCAGCAAAATTCTGTGAAAGTCCTACGCATGCCAGCACTTCTTCCAGTTCCCTGGCTTCTTTTATACCCAGAATCTTCTGACATATTTTTGCCTTTGGAATACTGGCAGATGTCCCTCCAACAGTACCAACACTGATAGGTATCTCAATAGACCCGGTTATATCTCCGTTTTTATCCAGATTGTAATGTGTAAGCGAGCCATACGAGCCTTTTATTGCTGCATATGCGTGCGCATTAGCCTCAGCTTGTCTCCAGTCATTCATGATTGCAAGTAATACTGCATCGATTCCATTCATAATACCCTTGTTATGTGTTGCAGCCCTGAATATATCTTCCTCTGCAAGTCTCGCTGCATGAATAAATCTCTGGACAACGTCAGGACCACCGATTGCATCTTTCCTAAAAGTTGCATATGCCCTGACTATTCTGAGTGGTGTTAGGTTACTAAGGATCTTGAGTACTACCTTACCTCCTGTTATCGCTTCTATGAATGGCGATACCTTTTCTACCATACTGTTTATGATATTTGCACCCATTGCATCTCCAGTGTCTATTTCAAGATGTATAATCAGTACATGATCATCATACTTCACATCATGAAATGTGATGTCCCTGGCCCCTTTCCCTAATTTGCTTAATGTCTTGCTTGCCTCGTTTGCAATTCGCAAAATATTCTCTTTTTCCATTAGGATTTCTGTTCTGGCCTTATACACATCCTCAAGATCAGTCAACTGTATCTGACCAAACATAATAGATGAGGAAGCATAAGCCCTGAAACCACCAGCCATTCTTGCAATCCTTGCTCCATTGGAACATGCTGCAATTACTGAGGGTTCTTCAATAGCCATTGGAATTAGATAATCTCTGCCGTTTATACTGAAATTAGTTGCGATCCCCATGGGAATTTCCATGTTTGAAATATAGTTTTCAACCAGTTTCTCTCCAGTTTCCTGACTCAGGGAACCACGATTCTCAAGAATTGAAATTTCTTCATCGTTGAGCTGGCAGTAACCCTTTAAAGTCTCGATTCTTTCCTCTGTACTTTTCTTGTAAAACCCCTTCAATTCTGAATTTTTAACTGGCATGAAATTATGACCTTCCTCAAAAATAGCTAGATCGTATTAAACGATTTGGTAGATTTTCCATCATATCTTTACATTTTTGAATATAAAAAATATGAGATATCAATAAATATCCGGAATAATTTATTGAGTTATCTGGGAGGGCAGTCTCTTTGCAAATGGCTTGATCATTATGTTTGTTATGATAGAAAGTATGAGGAAAGAAAGCATGATGATGAATGATAGTTCCATGGGAATCTTCAATGTCTCGAAGAGGGTTGTGAATATTAATATTCCAAATGCTCCTCCAACTGTGTTCCCTATACCCCATGCCCAAGTGTTTGCCCGTGTTGACACTTCCTTTGGTATTTTCTGGTTCAGGAACCCAAGAATTGATGGGAAACCGGTAAATGCCCCGAAAGCATAGATAGAAAAGAAGATAAGGGATAGGACATAATCCTGTGAAAAGTAAAGAAATGGAAGGAAAGCCAGAAATGACAGGACACCTGCGAAGAGTAATGTGAAATCTCCCCCCTTCCTCCTGGTGAGCTGGCCGAATATTGGCTGACCTACTATTGGTGTGACAAGTGCCACTGCAAGGAATAGAAATGAGAGAAAACTGCTTTTGAAAATTCCATCGATGTATGTAAATGCATATGTGGAAATTGCGAGTTGAAAAGCTGATCTGAGGAATAGTGTTACTGTCAATATGGCAAGAAATCCCCTGACTCCTGGTAATGATTTCATCGTAACAAGTTCTTTTCTCTCTATTATGGCCTCCTTTCTCTTTTCACGATAGGTCTCCGATTTTCTCAAATTTCTTGACATTATGTAAATGACTATGGCGACCACAAAATAGTACAGGGAAAGATAGAACAGTCCCCTGAAAGCCCCATAATCAACTATCATAATACCAACTACAATTAGAATTACAGCCCTTCCTATACTACCGAAAGAGCCGTTAATTCCAAGCAGGAACGATGAATCTCTTCCCTTGAGTGAATATCTCAATATATCTGCACCAAGTGGATGGTAGAATGCCTGACCAAGTCCAAGAATGAATGCACCCAATCCAACTACGAGATATTTGGTTAAGATTGCCATTGAAGATGAGAAAAGGAATGGGATAGAAAATGTGACCAGCGATATTGCCAGTATAAGTATTCCCAGAGTCATTAGTTCCGGATCCCTGTCTCCAGAATCTGACCATCTGCCAACAGGAATGCTGAGTATGCCTGAAACGAAAACATATATGGTTGCGAAATAACCAAGGATTGTTATATTCAAGCCCAAGGATGGTTCAGAATAATATACTATTAATGATGAGAACAAGAGGAAAACCCCATCGTTTGAGAGATGAGCAAGAGAAGTACTGTAAAGTGCTTTAAATTCAGTTTTCATTAGACAAGGGTATCTCAAAACTCTATAAAGAGGTATATATTTTAACCGCAATAGGAAAGCTTGTTCAGGGTAATTCTTCCTTGAAGAGTTCCAAAGAATATTATAGGTAATCTAATTACAGGTTTAATGACGGACAGATTGGCTGAAGTTGAAATATCCAAGGATGGAGACGTATATCAGGCAAGGATAACGTTGCCCTCTGGAGAAGTTGTTAACCTGGAGAATGAACAATTTGAGGATATTTTGGAGCAGATAGCAAACGATCTCGGGGAACGATTCTCCAATTAATGAAAAATGCGAGGATGGCCCAGCGGTACGGCGGCAGCCTGCTAAGCTGTTTTTCCTATGGAAAGCGTGGGTTCGAATCCCACTCCTCGCGTCTAATGATTATTTTTATTAATGAATTAATATTTCACAGCTCAGTTTTCAGCTGTAGAGTATGAATCATGGCTTATGCCCTTTTTTCATTTCTCTCTGCCAGTTCTCTTCTCAATACTTTTCCCACTAGACTTTTCGGAAGTGAGTCTACAAATTCTACACTTTTAGGTATCTTGTAGATAGCCAGTTTCTCTGAACAGTAAGAAATTACCTCTTTTTCAGTCATAATCTGGTCCTTCTTGAGAACTATATAAGCCTTGACTGTTTCTCCACGGTGCAGGTCCTTGATGCCTATGACAGCGGCATCCTCAATTTTCTCGTTTTTAAGGAGTATCTCTTCAATTTCTCTGGGATATATGTTATACCCGCCTGCTATTATCATGTCTTTCTTTCTATCTATTATATGGATATATCCCTCTTCATCTACAAATCCTATATCACCAGTGTATAACCATCCATCACGAAGTACCTGTCCTGTTTCTTCTTTCCTGTTCAGGTAACCGAGCATGACCTGCGGACCCTTCACGGTTATTTCTCCTGGTTCACCAATACCAATAATTTTTGATCCATTCTCGATGTCAACAATCCTGATAGAAGTATTTGGGATTGGAAAGCCCACAGTTCCCCTCTTTCTCTTTGAGGGGTCCACTGGAGTTATTGAAACAACAGGTGATGATTCTGACAGTCCGTATCCTTCTATGATTATTACACTTGTTAGAGATGTGAATTGATTTTCGAGTTCTTCAGGCATAGGTGCTGCACCTGAGAAAAGCAGTGAAGTATTGGATAATGCCTTATGATCACCCTTAAGGTTCTTTATAATGGAATGATACATTGTTGGAATTCCGGGAAATGTTATATTTTTCCCCTTTTTCATTGTGCTGATGATGAGTTTCGTGTTTCTTGGGTCCGGTATAATTGTGACTGGCATTCCGTTAAAAATTGGAAACAGCATTGCAGTCATCATCCCATATACATGGAAAAATGGGATCGCAGCAAGGACTTCTGCTTCCTTTTTATAGCTATCAGGAACCCACTCATTGATTTGGTATACATTAGAGATTAGATTCTGGTGAGTTAATATTGCACCCTTCGGTATTCCCGTTGTTCCACCTGTATACTGTATTATAGCAGGGGTCGACACAGGATCTATCTTTGCTTCCCTGCTTTCTTTTCCAGTTTTTTTATCAAATTTATAGAAAATTATGTCCTTATCTGAAGGAATTTTTATCCTGTTTCTTCTGAAGGCTCTCCCCAGATTGTAAAAACCTTTTACAGGCCCAGACAGGTAATCCTGAATCTTGCAGATGATTATCCTGTTCAGATATTTTTTATAAAGTGTTGCAACTTTTTCATAAAAATCATCAAGAATTATTATTACATCTGAATTTGAATCCGAAAGCTCTGTACTGATTTCAAAGCTTGTATAGAGTGGATTTATCTGGACTACTACTGCTCCTACCTTGCATATGGCAAAAAACATTATCACGTATGCAGGAGAATTCGGTAACATGATACCTACCCGATCACCAGGGTTTATTCCATTTGCCTTTAGAAATTCAGATGCATCATCAACCATGGCCTTCAATTCAGAGTAGGTATACTGTTTTCCAATAAATTTTAAAGATACCCTGTTTGGATTCCTCAATGCAACGTCCTGTAAGACAGAATATAATGTTCTTTCAGGAATGCTGAATTCACGTCTTGTTCCTGGAGGATAATTTTTCTTCCATAATTCTTCCATCTCTTGCATTATTGAATTCCCATCTTCCATTTCAATTACATTATACTCAGGTATAATTTTAACTATTAGGTTAGTTTATATTGGCCCTATCATATTGATCCAAATAAAACTGATATAAGAGGTGCTGACCTTAAATAACATGCAATCGTTTGTTGCAACATGACTGAAAATCCAGCGATTACGGATGACCAGAAATCACGATATAGATGGATAATGGCAGGTATTGCTGGCCTGCTTATGACTACCAGTTTCATATCACTCACTGCCTTTGGCATAATGTCCACAAAAATGGCAACCACTTTTGGGATTAGCCCAACTACACTTTCAGTATATGGTGTTGATGCATTTTCTGTGGGATTATTTGTAGCATTTTTTCTTGGCCATGGCGGTATATTCGATACAAAATTGAAAACAGGTGTTCTTGTTGCACAGATTTTCCTCATAGTGCCTCAGTTTCTCATTCCGGTCTTTCCTAACCCTTACGCGTTGATAGCGCTCCGTTTCTTTCAGGGCCTGATGATAATGATGCTGGCGCTGTTTTCAATCCAGCTTGCTGGATGGTTTCCTCCTAAGGAACGGGCAAGATCACTTGCCTTCACCCTTGGTGCCATAAGCTTAGGCAGTGCTGCAGGAGGAGTTCTTTCCGGTGCCCTGATTGCATTTTCCTGGCAGGAAACTTACTATATTACAGGTATAGTGATGGTTGCCGGTGCCATAATTTACTTTATTTTTGCAAGGGATTCAGAGTCCCAGAGAAATGCTATTGTTAAGGCCAAGAGTGAACATCACCAGAGTGCATGGAAAAATCCCATGGTGATCCTGATGGGGTTGCTCCAGTTCCCGCTAGCATGGGTTCTGTTCAGCGTTGGAGGATATTTATCTTCCTATTCATATCACCTTGGCTATTCAAGTTCGCAAACAAGCAACCTTATCATTGCGTGGGGTTTGTCTGGATTTGTAGCTGCTTTCATAGGAGCAATCCTTGGAGATTATCTTGCGAAGGGAAAGAATACGAACAGAGGTATTCTGAATGCAAGACTTGTAATTATGACATCTGCTGATATTCTTATGGCAGTAGGAATTCTGCTTATGATTGTAATAGGAAGCTTCTCTTATTATGATCTATTATTTGCTGCGGTAGTCAATGGATTCCTGATGATGTTTCCACCGAATTACTGGGCCCTTCCTGGAAATGTATTTCCTCTGGCCATAATGAGTGCGGGAGCATTCGGAATGGGTCTCATATCGAATTCTGCCGATGCAATCGGACCCTTCGTTACTTCATCACTCATAAGTGATCTGGGGTGGGATGGAGTCTTTTTAATCATGCTGGTGCTTTCCATAATAGGGATAATGCTGAATATCTATCTTTCGAGATCAAAGATACCTCTGCCTCAATAATGGAGGCTTACATCCAATATTTCTTAATTGTTTACAGGATCTCTTATCCGATGTTTTTAAAGATTATGACTAACTACACTTTTATACGCATGCTCTCTAAAAAATCACCTAAAAGTTATATAAATAGGTAATTTTCCATTACATAAGGTGATCAACTGATAACACATGTTGTGAAAGTTTTATATATCTCAGTAAAAATAAGCAGAACCGATTATTTGATACTAGTGTGAAAGGCTTGCGAATCAAGGTTGTTTTAGAGAAATAAGAATCGTAGGCAAACAATTCTATGCAAAACTTATACTTTAAAAAATACAAAAATTTCCCCTTTCTTAATTAGCACTTAAGTCGTGTATATTGGTAAAAGTTTTAATTAACTCAATTCTATAAATATTTCATGCAAAATTTTAAATTGTAAAATCGCTTGTATTCATTATGGCAGTTCCGAGAGTCAAGAGAGGAAAGTGGTCTAAAGAAAGAGAGAGAAACGATGATGGTGAGTGGAGAAAAAAGAGAAGTGATGCAGGAAAGAAAAGAAAGAAATAGCTAGTTGCTCTTTGCGAATTCTTGATATATCCTAAATATATACAGTTCAGATATTTGTCAAGTGCTTCGAACCTGATCCTGATTCAACTGATTTTGATTTAAAACGCATGGATAATCGTCGCAGCAAAATTTATGTTATGCACTATTGACAGTTTCGTGCGACCGTGATGAGAAATTTTTATCTTCAGATTATTTGCGACAAAACAGTATTAAATCAGTGAATTCTTTGCTTATACTGCTTTCATTTGCTTAGCGTTCATTGTGACAATTGTTTTAGTTTAGTGAATATAATTGTTGATGTTTCAATAATTAAGCCTTATCTTTTCTTAGTCGGAAATAGAAAAGAAACAATTCTCAAGATTATTAGTTATAGTTTGAAGGAAAAGTAGTTGACAAGGAGTTATTATTTCTCCATAGCACTTGATATAGGATTTTAGAGTTGTTCATGTACTAACTAAGATTAAGGAAAACTACATTGAATGACTGCATCTTTAAAGTAAGCCGCCGACGGGATTCGATCCCGCGACCTCGTGCTTACCAAGCACGCGCTCTACCAGGCTGAGCTACGACGGCAGTAACCACCTGAATTCATAATCCTTAATAAATCTTGCAAAAAATTGTGAAAAGTTCTTTTATTCCCATCTGACTGCCTACTTTTTTACCTAGGATATCAAATGAAGAAATTTATTTTTAGCAAATAAAAATAGGGAATATAATTCTCTGTCATGTTATTTCTCTGATCCCTAGCCATATATGATTTATGAATGATTGGGGGTAATATAAAGGCAGTTCTTATCTTGACTTTCATAAACTAATTAACCGTTGAACCGTAATAATAAATTCCTCCAATCTCCTTTATTTCTATAACTCCTGTCCTTTCCATGTGTCTTAAATGCGATATGGCCTCACCGATTGCAAAGTTAGATTCCATCATGTTCATAGATTCCATAGTTCTCCCCTTACTCCATCGCATTTTATGTGCTATCTCATAGGGCGTCAACCACTTATCTCTTAAAAGTTCCATGATCTCATTCATCCTCTCACCATGATGTTTTATCAATTGATCTATCCTTTCATTTTGATTTCCAAAGGGTTTTCCATGACCGGGGAATGTAACCTTAACTTCCATGTTTTTACTTTTAACCAGACTGGAAAGATATTCCCCCAGCATGTCTTCTTCTTCATCATAATAGCTGATGTTAGGAGTGATTCTTTCTAAAATGTGATCACCTGACATCAGTGCTGAACTATCATTTACAAAGTAACAGGTTGAACCTGGAGAGTGCCCTGGAACGTGCATTGTCCTGAGGCCATTTGGTAAATTTTTAATTGCTTCGAGTGGTTCCAGTTTGAGGTTCATATAATTATTCAACTCTCTGAAAACCGGGTGGTTCTCTGTAAGATTTTCCAGGAATTTATCGGGTACGCCATTCCTTCTTAAATAATCAATCTGCCATGATATATATCTACTGGCCGAGGATTGAATGGCTTCAATCCGTCTCAAATCATCCTTTCCTATGTACCCATTCAGACCATAATTTGTGTGTAATTTATTAACTCCTCCTACGTGATCTATATGCAGGTGAGTAAGGAGTATCATGTCTATGCTTTCTATGTCAATTCCATTACTTTTCAGAAATGTATCAATCTGGTCATCCATTCCTGTGTCTACTAGTATCTTGTTATTACCATTATCAAGAATGTATATGGAGGCAGTCCTCAAAGCCCGTATGGCTATGGGAATTTCAAATGTACTGATTTCAAATGCCATGAGTTGAGATTACAATAAATCTTAATTTACTTCCTAGTCTTTGTTCTGTTAAAATATCAAACACAGAATCTGTACATAGAGATTTTCAGGTGAGCTTTTCTTGGATACTTATAATAAAAAGTGGGATAAGTTATAATTTATAATTGGAATACTGAAATATGAAGAGTTCAACTCCTCTTGCTGTTCTCAAGGCGGGAACAAATGTAATTGCGTATGTATCCGCGCTCTTCCTGGCTATTGCTGTTATTTTACCAATCTACTTTTATCCTGGCTATTTTCTCGCAAGTGTCGTAAACTACGCCCCTTTTCTGGTATTGTCTATCTTCATAATTGGCTACAATGTAGTGCAATACAGAAAAAGAGCGAACATTGAGATATATGAAGATAAGATAATTATAGTCACTACAAACAAAAAATTCAATGTATATTACAATGACATACAAAATATAACGAGAGATCAAAAAGATGGTAAAAGACTTTTTATAATTCATACAAAGGCTGGTCGTCAAATTGCACTGTATGACAGAAAATTAATAACATTTAGAACTACGTTGCTTGACTTTATTAAGAGCAGGACATCGTCAGGACAAGCTCAGAAATCGTGACTCCATCCCAAATTTGTTATAACGTGAAAAATTTCTTTGACCTAAGTTATAAAATTCCAGTGATTTAGGATGTTTATCCTATCAGAGGATTTTAAATCTTAAAAAAAAGACGATAAAAAAATTTTTCAATGTCAATATTCGATTTAGGTCCAAGATTACTGATTTATCTGGCGAATTCCATGAAATGTGATATCAGTTTTAAATATATTTGTATATTTATTTTGTAAAAATTGCCATACAATCGTACCTGTGTACATGATAAAATTTGTGATATATGGAATTATGAATTTTGATTTGATCCTTTAAATTACAGTAGATTAATGAGATAATAGAATTATTTAGACATATAATTAAGACTATTTTTGTATGTACTTGTGTATAGCCAATTACATAAAATTTATATACCTCTGAGTATATCTATTTAGGATAATAATGAATCCTGAATCAAAAGACATTAAAATTACACTAAGGATTTCAGAAGAAGATCTGGATATGATAGACAGTTTTCTTGAGGAAAACATGTCTTTTGGCAGTCGATCGGAGTTTCTCAGGAACTGCGCTCTTGATTTCATCCAGGCTAAGAAAAACTTCAAGGGTATGGATTTAGGCAATGGCATATCTCTTTCTAAGAAACAGGAAGAATATATCGAAAGGATGATCAGAATGGGATATTATCCTTCGAAAGAAGACGCAATTAAGTCAATTCTGGAATATGTTTTTGATTCCGGCTTTATAAAAAAGATTTTTGAGGAGAAGATAGAGAAATACCAGGAAATAGAGAAGTCAATGAAATCTAACGAGAGAGTCAGTCTGGTAGACAGGGATGAAGAGAAAAAATATGGAAGGTATTAGGTGGTTTGGATGGAAGAAGTGAATAAATTGAATCTGGAAAATGAAAAGCTTGACTCAGTGGAACTGCAGACCTACATGCAACAGACAATAGTGCTGATAGGTGACAGGATGAATGATGTGTATAATGGTCTTATCAAGACAAATGAAGGAAAGAAAAATGCAATAATCTACATCACTCAGGAAAGGGAAAGAAAATTGAGTTCCTCAGGAAAACTGAAGTATGAGGATTTCAAGGATGAATATGATAGTTCCTTTGTGAGGATGACGGATAAGAATGGAAATGAGATGGATGAGGAAGACGGTGCCAGCAGGATATCATACCCTGAAATAATACAGGTTAGGTTCAGAAACCTTGCTTCAGACCGTGAGTTCAGGCATGCAGCGGAAATCGTATCAGGACTGGTTGATAACAGCTGGGTAACCATTGTTGCAAGCGATCTGTCTGAAGGTTTCGCAAGGAATATACATTCATCCCTTGTATACAGAAGAAAGAAATTCAATAATTCTGTCGCATCGTTCGTCTTTACAAGAGCAAGCAACCCCACTGATGAATTTAATCTTAAGATAATCAGGGAGAGCATAAAAAAGAATACACACAGATACAAGGAAATTGGTGAAGAGAAAAAAATAAGACACAATATGTTTTCAAAGAAGGGAGAGGAACAGGAAATACAGAAGATGATATCCGAGATCTCCAGCCTTCAGAAGAATTTTTAAAATTACTTATTCATCGGGAATTTCTGAGGATGATAAGTTTATAATTCAATGTTATGGAAAGATAGTAACCAGGTCATTTTTAAAACATTTCTACTACAATAAATTACAAAAAAAGTGTAATTGTTGAAAAAATTATTTCATCAGTGATTCTCTTACTTCCCTTATGTCCATGGTTCTTTCACAGTAGTGACACCTGAAGTTTTCATGTCCCTTTTCAGTTTCTACCTTGAAGCTTGATTCCACAGGTTCCCTGGAATTTGTTACACAGTTCTGGTTGCTGCACTTTATTATACCCATGACTTCCCGCGGTATCTTAACACTGAATTTGTCCTTTATCTCAAATTTTTCAATTACGTTTATTGTGGCATTAGGAGAGACGATGCTTATCAGGTCAAGCTCCTTCTTTGCCAGTTTACGGTTCTCAACCTTCACTATATCCTTTGTTCCATCCTTCCTGCTTGGAACATTCATCAGGACACTTACGGTCAGTTTATCACGGCCATTTATCTTAAGAACGGATAGAACTTCAAGTGCTGCTCCTGGATTGATGTGATCAATTACTATGCCATCAGCAATCTTGTTTATTTTCAATACCTTTTCCTCACTCATATTCCCCACCCCTCAGAATCATGTCTATCAATGCCATCCTAACAAAAACACCATTTGCAGCTTCTATAAAGTAATAGGCCCTTTTGTTGCTGTCTATCCTTGGATCAATTTCATCCACCCTTGGAAGAGGGTGCATTATTATGGAACTTTCCTTCATTCTTTCAACCAGATCCTGATTGAAGGAATATGATCCAATAACTTTCTGGTAGTCGTTAAGATCAACAAATCTTTCCTTCTGTATCCTGGTAACATAAAAGACATCTGTTGTGCCCAGTACACTCTCCAGACTTGAATCTGGCCTGATTTTACTCCTTGATTTAATGGAGCTGAGAAAATGTTCAGGCATCCTCAATATCTCCGGTGAAACGAGGTTAATTGTATTATTGAACCTGCTCAGTGCCTTTATCAGTGAATGCACGGTTCTTCCATATTTTAGATCTCCAATCATCGATATTTCCAGGTCCTCTATCCTTCCATATTTTTCCCAAATTGTGAACAGATCGAGGAGCGTCTGAGTGGGATGCTGTCCAGAACCATCTCCACCATTCAGCACAGGCACTGAAGAAAATTCAGATGCAAGCCTTGCTGCTCCCTCCATTGGATGCCTCATGACAACAACATCGGAATATGATGATGCCATTCTTATTGTATCAGCAATTGTTTCTCCCTTTGCCGCTGAACTGCTCTTTGCTTCTGAAACACTTATTACAGAGCCGCCAAGCCTGTTCATCGCACTTTCAAAGGATAATCTTGTCCTGGTACTCGGTTCAAAGAAGAAGGTAGCCATGATTTTTCCTTTCATGAGATCAAGTACCCTACCCTCTTTTACAGCTCTCTTGAAAATAGACGCGCGCTTGAAAATTTCATAAAAATCGTCTGTTTCTACGTCGTCTATACTGACAATACTTTTGCTCTTTAACATTAAAAATAGACATGGATAATTGTTATTTAGATTTACCTTACAGTTGATCCGAACTCCATGCGGTAGATCAAACCCTCAGTATGGAGCCGCTGGATTTTATGTACGTGGATATGAAACCTGTGTGGATAATCCCTGTAGACTTTGGACGGGTTGCTCCTGTTTTCACCTGGATATCCCTGCCTTCAATTTCAACTGTTTCCAGGTGCAGAAATCCATATTTTTCATATTCCTCCCTTGCTTTCTCAACCTGGTTATAAGTGGGAAGATAGGTTACTATCCTTTTTCCTGACAGGATCCATTTTCTCTGTTCAGGTACATTTTTCCATGGTTCAGGTAGATCGAGGAAGATGGCATCTGCCTTTTTGCCACTATATGCATAGTCCTCAAATTCACCTATATCTATCCGTATGTCCATTCCTGTGAAGTTCTTCACGTTTCTCTTCGTAAACATTGCTGAATTTTCATTATGATCTATACCAAGGTATCCTTCAGGGTTTCCTGTTATCTTCAGAATGTATGTTGTCAGTGCTCCGGATCCTGTTCCACTTTCAATCACGGTTGAACCGAATTCAATTCCTGATGCCATCACCATGTACGATGAATCCCTCCCGTTGATTATCTGTGCGCCCCGTTCACCTATATTGGGAAAAAATTGAGGAGTATAACTCATAATTACATAATTTATGCCGTCAAAAAGGACACTGTCACCGGGATTCAAGATAGCTGTTGGATTTATCTCAATTCTCTTCTTCCCGTTGATAATCACATTCTTTTCATCATCATACAGCATCGTTCCATTATCTGAATGCATAAGCATCATTGTAAATTACCACCATAATACCCGATCACAACGTCCGATACATTATTTCCTGAAGGACCTGTGTTCAAATCCCTGTGAAGCCTGATTGCAAGATTTCCAGTATCGCTGTTCTCAATATATCTGTCTATCTCAGCATTACTTATTATTTCTTTTAATGTATTATCCACAAGGAACCCGGCAAGTCCACTGTTTCCATCCTGGCCATCCGTTGCAAAGGAAATGAATGAAAATTCTTCTGAATTTTCTGCTTTTTCAAGTATAAGGGAAGACAGGTAACAGTTTCTGCCCCCTTTTCCATTTCCCGTAACCTTTGATGTTGTTTCCCCGTATGCTGAAAAGACAAATGGTTTCCCAGTCTTACTGTAACGACTCCTTAAAAGCTCCAGAATTTTATCTGAGCAGGTGTTAACATCGCCTTCAAGTATATTTTCGAGGAAGACTTTTTCATAAGGAAGTTCAATGTTATCAAGCATGTCTCCTGCATATTTTTTACCTGCCAGAATTATGTCTGATTCTATATGACAGTCTCTATAGGTGATCTTCTGTTTCTCAAGTCCGAGTCTTTCAGTAAGCTCTTTATCAGGGTCAAATCTCTTTCCCGGGTAAAATGGATTGGAGCCAATGACAGAAATGTCATCACCTGGAACGTCTGATATGGCAAGAATAAGAATCTCGTTATAATTGCTATGATTCAGCATCTTCCCACACTTTACATCAGAAAGTATGCACCTGATTGAATTGATCTGGTCAATGGGATAACCGCCTGTCACAAGTAAATGCATAATTTCCATGTACCGATCGATTGATACGCCCTTAGAAACTTTCTCGAAGAGTGATGAAGAACCTCCAGATAAAAGAAATATTAGTTTGTCCGAATGATCTTCCACGATTAGATTGAATATTTCCTCTGAAGACCTGAATGTATCAGTGTCTGGAAAGGGATGGTTTCCCCTGAATACCCTGAATCCCTCCATATTTTCAGGACTTGGGGTCAGGCATATGCTCAGACTTGAATTTTTGATAATAGCAGGATCCAGGCCTTTTACCATGGGTATAGATGCTTTGCCAACTGAGAATATGCTATAACTACCATTTGAAATAAATCTCCTGATCCTCTCTGCCTGATTCCCCATAATAATATCAGGAGATTCAATTTTCATAGTCCTCAAGACAACATCCCTTATCTTTTCACTGATCTCCTTCATGTTTCCTGACATGTTCAAGGTATCAGCTTAAAGTCAATAAAGTTAATTTTTCAGAAAAAATTAGAAAAAACATTTTAATACTATTATCATTTAGATGTCCTGAGGTGAAGCCGTGTTATTCAACTATAGACCTAGGGATGATGACGACGATGACGACGATGATGATGACGATGACGACGATGGGTTCTGAAGGAGCATGTTAGATGGTCGTTATCAATAAGAATAATTTTGAAAATTTTTTCTCAAACAGGATGTTTGATTTTTTCACTACCTTACAGTTCAATGAGTTAACAGAAGCTCAGGAAATGTTAATTCCAGTTGTTAGAAGTGGAAAAAGCGCCATGCTTATATCTCCTACGGGTAGTGGAAAGACTGAGGCTGCCATTTTTCCCATATTTGACTATATACTAAACAATGAGACAAAACCAATTACATCACTCTTCATCACACCTCTGAGAGCTCTTAACAGGGATATGCTACTCAGGCTCAAGAATTACGGAAAGAAGATGGGAATAAGTGTCCAGGTGAGACACAGTGATATTTCTGAAAGGGAAAGGAGGGAGATAAGGGACAATCCTGCTGATATACTGATCACCACTCCGGAATCTGTCCAGATCCTGATGAACTCAAAAAAGATAAGGGAATACCTGAAAAATCTGAAATTTGTCATAGTCGATGAACTCCATGAACTGGCACAGAATGAAAGGGGAACCCAGTTAAGCATTTCCCTCGAAAGGCTGGCAGAACTGTCTCGAAACTTTCAGAGGATAGGCCTATCGGCAACTGTGGGAAATCCAGAGGAACTGGCAAGATTTCTTTATAATACTGGTGAAGTTGAAATTCTGAAAACTTCAATGATAAAGACAATGGAATTTCAAATTACAATTCCAGAGAAAGCCCCAGACGAGATCGCAAGCAAGATGGGTTGTGAACCAGAGTATGCAGGGGCCGTTAAGAGAATAAAGGAACTGATTGAATCCCATCAGGGCACACTTGTTTTTGTGAATACAAGAAGTGTGGCAGAGGATATTGCGTTCCGGATGTCACTGTACTATGGAGAATTACCTGTAATGGTTCATCATGGTTCCCTTTCAAGAGAAACACGGGAGGAGGCAGAGTCAAAATTCAAGAACAGGGAAATAAAGGGACTGATCTGCACGTCTTCCCTGGAACTTGGAATAGATATAGGTTCTGCAGACCTTGTAATACAGTTCAATTCCCCAAGGCAGATAAATAAACTGATACAGAGGATCGGTAGATCGGGTCACTGGATACAGAAGGTTTCAAAGGGCATAATTCTCTGTGGTGACCTGATTGAGATGGAAGAGGCCATGGCGATTGTGGGCCAGATAAATAATCAGGTACTTGAACCTGTATTCATAAGGGACCTTTCGTATGCAACCGTAGCCAACCAGATACTCTTAAGATCTCACGAGATGAGAAAATTCAACGCTGAGAAGTTCTACAGCATACTGATACGAAGTTATCCAATGAGGAATCTTTCGTATGATGAATATCTTTCCATAATTGATTTTCTGAAGGTTTCAAGAAAGATAAGGTATGACTCTGTGAATGTTATGTCATCCTCTTCATCACTTGAATACTTCATAAATAATATTTCCATGATACCAAGTGAGAAGACATATAGAGTGATTGATGTAATTAACAGGAAGTTTGTGGGTACACTGGACGAGAGATATGTCCTGAATGAAATTGAGCCAGGAGCTTATTTCGTTATGAGGGGTGCGACCTGGAGAACCATAAGGCTTGAAGAACAGAGTATATTTGTTGAACCCTTTCATACAGCAGCACTCACCCCGAAATGGACAGGGGAGGATATACCAGTTCTTACGGATGTGACTGAAAGGGTTTCTTATAACAGGGAATTCTGCAAAATAGATGAAAGCGTAGATGCCAAATCCAGAAGGAAGCTTGAAGAATGGCTGAAACAGGATCTGGCACTTACACGCAGGGTGTTTGTTGAAACCCACGGACAGGAAATCCTCATACAGATCCTGCTGGGAACAAAGGGTAATTTTGCCCTATCTGAGATAATCGGTTCCATGCTTACTGCCATAACTGGTGAGAGCGTTGAAACAGATTATTCACCTTACCACATTTATATGAGAACTGGCAAGAGGCTAAAGTCAGGTGATATGGTTGAAATAATCAAACAGTTGAGGAATCATGATCTGGAAATCCTGATCGAGAATACTGTTAAGAGATCCAGATTTTTCAATGGAATCTTCCTGTACGAGGCTAGAAAATTCGGCGTAATAAAGATGGATGCTGATCTATCGAGAATGAGAATAGAAAAGATCATAGATTCGTATAAAAACACGGTTCTCTATGAGGACTGTATCAGGAAGATGATGAATGATTATATGGATATGGATTCAGTGAATCAATTCATTAAAAACATTGATGATGTTGAATTTGTTGAACGTGAGAATTTCAGCCAGGGATCAGAGCAGTTTCTCTCCCATTATTCAGAGAGAATAGCACCGTTGAAGCCAACAAAGGCCATAATAGACTCCATCAGGGACAGGCTGCTTAATGAGGAAATGACACTTTTATGCACAAATTGCCTGTGGACACATACGGACAAGGTCAGAAATCTCAATAATTTCAGGTGTCCATCCTGTGGAAGCAATCTTGTAGCAGCCATTTCACCGTACAGCAGGGACAGTATAAAGGACTCAATAGATCATGAAAAGCTGACACTTAAGGAAAAGAATACCCTGACAAAGTCCATCCACATTCTAAGGGCTAGAGGTAAGACTGCACTCATGACCATGGCAGGCAGGGGTATAGGACCGGAAATGGCGACGAGGCTTCTTTCTGTTCGTTATTTCGATGAGGATGATCTCATTAGGGAAATTATAAAACAGGAAACTGACTTTGCAAAGAACAGGAGGTTCTGGAACTGAGTGAAATTAAGTTTGCCAGGGAACTGGGCTATTTGCTGAAAGATAACAGTATGGAACCAATAATTGTGGAAGGGGATCATGATGTGAAAGCACTCAGGGAAGTTGGCATCACTGGAGAGATCATTAAGATAAATCAGGGTATTTCCATTGAGAATTTCTGCAGCAGAATTTCTTCCCAATACAGTAAGGTTATACTGCTGACAGACTTTGACAGGAAGGGAAATGAATTACAGTCAAAGATATCTGAAATTCTTCAAAGTTATGGGTGCAAGATCAATTCCAGATTCTGGTACTTTATAGATCATTCATTCAAGATCAAGAGTGTTGAGGATCTTCCCTGGCTTCTTCAGGAAAATCAGTGAAATCTTCCATTTCAACCGGATAGAACCTGATTCCCTCCGGAGATGAATATTTGGCAAATTTTGCATTGTAGGCTTTTTCCAGGTTGTTAATGGTAAGAACATCATCCTTCTCCCCGAAAGCCACAACTTTTCCTTCCCTGAACAGGAGGATGGAATCAGATATTCTATTAGCCAGGTTTATGTCGTGCATTACCAGAAGTACACCCTTTCCCTTTGCCTTAAGTGAATTCAGTATCCTGATAAGTGTACTGATCTTGTCAAGGTCCAGGAATGATGTGGGTTCATCCATCATTATATAATCAGAATCCTGGTAAATACCACCTGCTATGGAAACCATTCTTTTCTCTCCACCACTCAGAGTTGCAAAATCCCGGTCTATGAATTTCTCGACGCCACATAGCCTCAATGCATCCCTGATCTCCCTGTCTCCACCCATTCTTGTAAAACCGGAGATCTCCATAACATCCCTTACAGTAAAACCCATTGGCTCGGGTATTTCCTGTTGAACGTATGAAACTTTTCTTGCGACTAATGATGGCTTCAACTTTTTCAGGTTCTCTCCGTCTACTGTTATGGAACCTTCCATAAGGGGTATGTATCCACTGATTGCTGTGAGCGTTGAGGTTTTCCCAGAACCGTTTTTCCCGCAAATTGACAGGATCTCACCGGAAGATAGTGTCATACTCACTGGACCGATCTCAAGTTCCCCTCTTCGGAACCTGATGTTATCCAGTTCAAGCACTGTAATAACCCCTCTTTGATATTTTAGCCATAAGAATCATGAAGAATGGTACGCCAATTATGCCAGTGATTATTCCAATGGGCAGAACTTCTCCACTTACAATCAAATGTGCAAGATCATTACTGAGTATAAGAAATGTGGCACCAAGTATGGCAGAGGAGGGTATCACATACTTGTTAGAACCACCATATAACAGCCTTGATACATGTGGAAAAATCAGGCCTACAAATCCAATGAGTCCACTTATGGATACACACGCAGATACCGCAACCGTGGTAAGCCCAATGGCAGCGAGCTTGGATTTCTCCGCATTTACACCAACAGATTTAGCGTAAATTTCCCCCATCTGCAGTGCATTTAGCTGCCTGTACATTGAACCGAGTATTAGGGAAGTTACTATAACAAGGGGTACAACAATCATGTCATCCAGCCACGAGATACCGGAAAGTGATCCAAGTATCCAGTAAAATATCCTGTTCTCAAGGGCTGGCCTGGAATAAAGTAACAGTGCGACAAATGAGGTGGCAAAAAGGGATACAGCTATTCCTGTAAGAAGGAAAACAACAGGTGGAGTCCTTCCCTTCCTCAGTGAAAGAGCATAGACGCCAGATACTACAAGGATTGCGAATATGAATGCAAAAATAGGCAATGTGAAGATTCCAAATACTGTTATGCCGAACACAATGGCAATAACCGCTCCGAGTGTGGCACCACTGGAAACTCCTGTAATATATGGCTCAGATATGGGGTTTCTGAAAATACTCTGGATCACAGCACCTCCCACGCCAAGAGATGCTCCTACAGCGGCTGCTCCCAGTATCTCAGGTTCTCTAAGCTGGGTTACTATGATATAATCTGAAAGCCTGACAGATCCCACATTTATGCCCAGTTGTTCTCCTATGGAGCGCAATATTGTAAAAAATGGAATGTTCACAGATCCTATCCCGAGGGAAAGGGCAAATGATAGAAAAAAAGCGATTACTGAAATTGTAAATAGTGTGTATGTTCTACCATGAACTCCTATAGATTCCCTGACTGATCTGCTCTTAAACATTTACATCCTCATAGATACTCTGAACCTGTGTTGGCTCTGGATTATACTGTAAATTGAAGGGAAATTCCGGCAGTTTCACCGTTACGTGATATACGTTATAGATTAACCATTCTATGGCAAAGATGTTTCTGAAGTTTGGTTCTGAGAAGAGATTTGTGTCAAATGCAGTATAGATTGTGTTGTTCTTATAAGCACTGGTAGAATCAAACGGTTCCCTGTCAAGATCTGACTGGTTAAAACATGTGCCCAGCAGTATTACCTGAGGATTTGAATTAACAATATTTTCATTTGATATCTCATAGAAACCTGATCCATTTGCTATGTTGTTCAGATGTGAGTAATTGAACATGGCATTCACAAATGTACCTTTACCAGTTGTCCAGGTTGCACCATTTTCAACACACATTGCATATAGCAGTGTTTTATTGACAACGCTGACGTTTGAAAACTGGTTTAGTGATTCCTTCATCCAGTTATTGAGAAGGGTAGCATTGTTCTGGTTACCTGTCAGTTCACCGAGAAGGATATTCTGCTGCATTATCTGTGAAAATGTGGAATTGATCCCTGCACTGAGAAATATATAATCAATGCTGGCGTTAAGTAGTTCCTGCACCTCACTTGGTGGATATGAGCTGAATGAAATTACTGCATCTGGTGAAAGGTTCACGATCTGTTCAACACTCATATCTGGATAGCATGTCATGTTTGGTAGATTACTTTTTGGATATGTTGTGTAAGGTCCCTTACCGAGAACATCCTTGAATGCACCAATTGCGTAGAGCGTCGCACTTGCCGCTGGATCAAGTGAAATGATCCTGTTCAAATGGACCCCAGAAACATTTGAATCTACGGTTATTATTCTTCCCTTTCCAGAACCTGAAATGTGTTCATATTCAATAGCCCCAATTGCCGATACAATTACAACAATTACAACAATCATTGCGATCATCTTTGTGCTGCCTTTCATTCCATTTTTAATACTCATATGAAGTCTCCTTTACAAAAGTGAAATTTAATTCATATTTATAAAGTTATCTTCACAACTTCAAAAGGAACTTTCCAAAATAAAAATTCTTTAACAAAAACTTTTAAACGGATAGCTAATACCATAAGTGTGCCAGAATCCTTCACTCAACAATTGAAATATTACGAACTTAAAAAGAGCCAGAAGGCGTTAGTATCCCTCAGTTTTCTATGCCTTTTCAAGGGAAAGGAAACGCTCCTTGAGGATTCGTTGAACAGTATTGTTGATATAGCTGAAGAATCTGGAATGGATTACGAGATAATTATTGTAAATACCACAACGCTACCGATCAATTCCGTATCTACTGAAGGAATCAGGGCTGAGAAACCTTTGAAAATTGCGGATTATGGATATTATAAGAGGGGGCAGGCAAAGAATGAGGCTTTTAAGAGGAGTACAGGTACCCACATAGTTCTGTTTGACCCAGAAAAGGTCTATGATATCAAATTTTCGGATGTACTGTATAACTTTGTAAATCAGCGGGAAAAGAGGATGTTATTTAGTGAGTTCATAGTTATACCAAGGGAAATCCTAACAGATGTCAATGGATGGAACGATCTTTCTGTTTCAGAGGATCTGGAGCTGTTCGCAAGGATAAGTGAACAGTACAACATCCTCTTCTACATCACAGATGGCCAGGAGTCCATTGAGAGATTCCTGACATACAAGCCAACCCAGATATTTCCATCAAAGGAGTTCCAGCACCTCCTTAAGGAGAGGAAAAACAGGATGATTACAGATCTTTTTGTCGGGTGCAATTATGGGCTCAGGGATGCACTTCTCCTATCTGATAATTCGGCAGGGAAACTGAAGCTAAGAGACTACATCTCACTGTATACCTCATATTTCCTGGTAAAGATAAGAAGATACAATAAGGGCAAGAAGAGTAATTTTACCCGGCTCATGGAATCTATGTTTGAATCGATCATCCTTCAGGAATACGAAAAGGTGAAGGTTGACAGTTATCCCCTTAATATAAGCCTTGGAAAGACAGAAATTCGATATCTTATGACAAAAAGTGACATCTTTCCAAAAATATCAAAAACACTTGATAAAATAATCAACAAGGAGAATTAGATCTTTTCGAAGTCTCTTCCCCTGTCCTGCCTCTTTATCATCCAGCCTGGATAGAGTTCCCTGTCCTCAGAAACATCATCAAGCCTCTTTACCTGTTCTGCTGTAAGGTTCACATCTAGAGTTTTCATGTTTTCTTCGAATTGCTCCAGTGTTCTTGCTCCTACAAGGACTATTCCCTTCTTGGCTATTACCCAAGACAGTGCAACATTTGAAAGCTTGCAATCCTGTTCCCTGGCAATTTCTTCTGCCACCTCAAGTACAAATCTTGCCTTCTCCTGATCGAATGGCGGGAATACACCCCTATCTCCAAATCTTGTTCCTGCCTTTGCTTCAACGTTTTTGCCATACTTGCCTGATAGAACTCCCCCATGAAGTGGGCTCCAAGCAAGTAACGAAAGACCATCATGATTCATGTATGGTAATACCTCCTGCTCTATGTCCCTGTTAAGCAGGGAATAATTCATCTGTGCTGAATGATATGGCTCAAAATGATTTTCCCTTGCAACTGAATTGAATATAGCCATCTGCCATGCCTGGAAGTTTGAGAAACCAGGATAATCAATATCCCCTCTTTCAACAAGATCCTGAAGTGTTTCAATGGTTTCCATTATAGGTACATGATAATCAAATGAGTGCATCTGATACAGTTCCACGTGATCTGTTTTAAGTCTTTCAAGGCTTCCCTTGATGGATTCCCTTATATGATGCCTGGTCAACCCTATCTGGTTTATGCCTTTTCCGGTCCTCCCCCTTACCTTTGTTGCTATATGAATTTCATCTCTGAATGATTTGAGAGCCTTTCCCAGTGCTATTTCAGATTCTCCTTCATCATATACATCGGCTGTATCAAATAGATTTATTCCATAGTCATAAGCTCTTTTCACCATTTCGTTTGTCTGATCCTGGCTCAATCCACCTAGCTTCCAGCTGTTCTTGTCACCGAATGTCATTGCACCAAGAGCCATTACCGAGACATATAATCCTGACTTTCCCAGTCTTACATACTTCATAAATGAATAATACAAGTGCATATTAAACCGTTATGACATAATATTTTTAAGGAGAAAAAATCACGGAAAATGAATTCAAGAAAGTTCCTTCTCCTGTTAATCCTCATTTCAATCTTGATTCCTGTTCTTCCCTTTACAGGTAACATTCACGTAGAAAGTGCCCATTATCCTGTGACCGCAGGAACAGAATTACGCAGTCCAAAAAGCATTTATGTCAACGGGAATCTCACCATAAACAGTGAAAATGAGAATATTGCAAAATGCTACAAACTGGTATTTGAAGATTATAAACAGTCATTTCTTCAAATTAAGGCTAACGTCTCATTTGAGAGTGAGATGATCATAACAAAAAATTCCAATCTAACAATAGATACTGCTTCTGGTGGATATCACATAGGAATATGCGATTCAGATTTCTTCTTTAATGGGTCAATGAATTTTGAAGGTGATGCAATTCATATTTCTGACTCTCGGATTGGTAATAATTGCAGTCATATCAGGATGAAATACACGAATGATACCATGTTGTTCAGGAATTCTACATTCAGAAATGTCAATAATTCAAAAACCGTTTACAGGGAGACTGGTTATTTTCTGCAAAATTCCCAACCGATCAGTGCCGCTGGTAATTTTTCGTATAATTACATAAGAAACTCTGATTACAAATACCCTGTAAGTGAGATTAAGTTTGAAGGCAATTTCTCATATAATGGAAGCGGGATTTCTCTTGGGATATCATCCACTTTTGATGATAATTTGATAAGTGACCATGTCAACATCACTAAGGGAATTGGAACCTTTAATTCAACTGTTTTCCTTCAGCACCCAATTTACTTGAGGAACCTTTGCAGTTCTGACCAGAATATCCATATCAGTATACCATATGGCTCAAATCTGACCATCTGGAAATCGTCCATATGTTTCATTTCAAATTCCACACTTAATATTACGGGATTCTCTACGAACTACATAGTACTGAATGATACCCATCTGGTTTCACTTAACTCTTCGTTTTCTGGTAATTCCTTTCCCTTCACAAACTCTGGCTTCTATGACTTGAAGAAAGAAGGATTTCTGCTACAGAATGGATCAGAATTCATAATGATAGGTTCGCGTTTCTCCGGTAGCTTTCTCACCTGTAAATCTCCAGTGATAACGTTGGGAAATTCCAGTTTCTATTTCCTGCCCATACTGAACGTTATGTACATCATGTACAATGAGTTGCAGTATTACCATCCTGAAGGAATTTATCCGGCAGGAATATCTTCACACAATCTAAACCTGAGTTCTGTTATGGATAAACTGGTCTGTTCTCCTGATAATAACAATTCCATAATCGTTCCAGCTTATGAACAGGAGAAGGATGGGTTTCTGAATTCTATATTTTCTTTTGCAATGTTCAACCAAACGCAATATTTCTCCATACCATCTGTTGAAGTCTTTAAAAATGGGTATTATACCTACACGAAAACATATCATGATGTTCCGTTTATCAATATTAACTCTGAAGACTCATTTAACAACTCATACATTGTTCTGAATACATCTTTAAATGAATCTCTTCCCGGGTCCGTGAATTTAACTCTTAATACCACAATAAAAGGTGATAACTACACTCAGAGTTCAAGGCTCGACATAGAAATTCGCTCCATGAATGACTATTCCAGCACTGTCTATATTCCCAGAAAGAGGAGTCTTCATTATGATATCATTGACATAGACTCCCAGGTCAAATACTACAATGGCATAAAAAATATAACTGAGTTTTCCAGTGAAGTGTTCAGTGTTCCACCTCTTTATTCAGTCTTCATACTAAAATCTGTAAATCTTTCCTACGGATTAAATTTCTCTGTTCGTATTAATAATCAGGTATATCATAGCACCAATGGAACGATTGAGATCAGAAGCGTGAATGAACTGCTAAATGTATCAATTGTAAATTCTGGGTTCATGGAACCTGTGAAACAAAACATTACAGCTAACCCTGGCCTCACTGATGTTAAATACCAGCTGATGACTGGGGATATAATATTCAGGGGGACTATTTTCAGAAACACAACCATCGAGATAGGCAACAGGAAATATGAATACTCAGAGGGTCTTTCTATTCTCCTGGCCTATGGGAACCACACAATAATACTGAATGACTCCGGAAGAGTAACAGATCTGAAAATTTTCTTACACACTAATTCAACAACTTTTTACCTGTACCAGATCAGTTCAAAGCGTCCAGTAGACTGGAATGCTGAAATCCTTCCAATATTAGTTTCTTCCATTGCAGTTGCTTCTATCTACAACTTTTCAAGGAAGAAGGTGAAGAGAATATGCCCTGTTTGTATGAGAGAAATAACGTTTGACCGCAAGCACTCACACAGATGAACTTTTTAATATCTGATGCCGGAAACGCTGAAGTTTTGTGAGGATGTTCCATTGATATAGAGTTCATAATTAAATACAGTGGTAACAGGAACAATATGAGAGATGTCACTTATTGAGTATATTCTGGAGAAATTTATATACCCATTTTTTTGAATAAATATGTATTGATTGGGGCCGGAATAAATCTGAGTTGTGCTGACAGTTCTATTCAGACCGATGTAAATGTCGTAAATCTCGTTGATGTTCATTTCAACACCAACAAAATTCTTGATCTTGCCATTGCTTATGGAGGTTCCGTTTCCAGAATAAGAATAGTTAAAATATAGAGATTCTCCAGTTTCTTTCAGGTAGGTAAGATTGACTGCAGAATCAGTAAGTCTTATACAGTTAATCTTTGAAATGTTATGATCCGGTGATAGGGAGAGCATGAAGCCATTCCCAGAACCGCCATTTCCATCATTTAACTTGTAATTGAACCTGTCACTGATCTGGCTAGTGTCAACACCCCAGCAAAGGAATGGGGATTTCAGGTTATTTGTTGGATATTGAAGGTTATAATTGGCAATCCCGATCCTGCTTATTCTTGGAGCTTTGACGGTAATATAATCACTGAGATAGTTGTAATATGCCTGGATCCTGAATGTAGTTCCCTGTTTCAGGAGATATGCATAAAACTCAGGATATGCCGTTACATAGTTCTGCCCAACATGAAGTGTTGTGGACGAATACCACAACATGCCATTATAGTTTCCCTCAGTTGCTGTGCTCGGTATTATTCGGAAATACACAGGAGATGTCAGATTGGAACCGAGCGCTGGCTGGTAGGTTATGCTGATATTCATTGATGTTATATATCCAGGGATACATTGCTGATCTGACATATTTTCCACGGCGTTGATCCTGTAAATGTTGCTGTCATTATCGTTATAGGATAAATAGATTGACCCTGCAGTGGTTATGGAAATGATTACAATTATTATGATGGCAAACGTTATGTGCTTCTGCATGTGTTTCCTGATTCCCTGTATGTAGAGACCAGTGTTGAGTGATTTTGCCTTAATTTCTGAAAGTGTTGGTGGTTTTATGTTTTTCTCTCTTAAATAATCAGCAAAACTTATAACAACTAAGAGTGACCAGTCGACTACGTAACCAAGAAGAACCCTGTAATTTACAAGAAACATCAGCATCGGGAAGACAAAAAGTGCGTATTTGAGCCTGTTATAGAACCGTACATAGAAGAGGAAGGTAATTACTATTGTTGCAAGGAATATAAGCGTGAAAACCGTTGATGGAACTTTTAACAATCCCGTAAATGAAAGCTCTGAGAAACCTATTCCTATACCCAGGACTGGCTGGAATTCAGCCTCAACAATATTTCTCAACCAGTCCAGTGGCTGCATTGTTATGAAAGGAATGTTAGTGATTAGGAAAGATAACACTGCAAATGCAAAAAATATGAAAGCCTGCTTGAAGGACTTTCCCTTTTCCATGAAAATCATAAAAATAAGGAATGGAAATGCAACTATTGCAAGCTGCTTTGAGGAAATAGATAAGCCATAGAATATTCCTGAAACCCATGGCTTATCCCTGAAGATATAAGCCATTACCAGGAAGAAAATCCATAATATATCCGTTGAACCCCCTATTGAAAGCCCGAAAGTATATACTGTTAACATAATAATCAGGGAGAAATATGGCAGTATCTTTTCCATACCGGTCTTCCTTAAATAGAGGAAAACAGCCAGAAAATTCAGGGCAGAAAAAATGAACAGAGTCGTATAATCAGGAAGATGGAAATATGCAACTGGCAGAAATGCAAGAACCGACATTCCGGGATAAAGCAATATTTCTACAAGTTTTCCATTCAAACCTGGAGTGACATAAAGTGAAAATGGCTTTATATAACTAAACGCCCCAAGCATATTGCTGTTTATGTATGGGTCCTTACCCTCGAGAAATATTTTGGCGGCATATGTTTGAAGTATGATTTCATCAGTTAATGCATTTGGATAGAGGGTTGATATAACAAAAAAAAGCTGTACGGTTGATAATACAAACCCAACATATGGAAGATTTCGGATTATCTTTGATTCCGTGATGTCGGTAAGGAAAACGAGTAAGAGAATAATTCCAATGACTACAAGAATTAACCCGTTTATTATAGCTCCATAATCCAGATAGCTGGTATAATTTATGGATATGAACGGCAGAATAATGAATACTAAGCCAAAAACAAAATAGCGGATACGGCTCAATTTCTTAACTTCGGCTTCTGAATTCATATGCAGATCAAATTGAGCTAAATTTCAAAGAAGTTGTTAAAGATTGTTATTCCTCTATCAGAGATGCCAGACAACACCCTGACTTCCACCAAAGTTTGTCGAGAATGATGCTAGGATTCCAATACCTGTTGCAAGCATATAGTTTACACTGAATGCAGTGAGCAGGAATATCATTGCGAAATATATTGCAGATCCAAGACTGCTCATCATGTTATACCTTGCATATTTTCTTAGGACTGAACCGCTACTTCTTCTTCTGCGATATGTCCAGTAATTGTTTAGTATGAAATTGCTGACGATAGATGCTTCAAGTGCCAGTATAGCCCCCATATAGAGTGGATCATGAAAACCACCTACTATTATCTTCATCAATAACAGGTTAAGAATAGCTCCTGAAACCCCAACAACGAGGAATTTGATCATCAGGTAATCTGAAAGATTGAGTAACAACTTTAAGTATCTTATGAACTCCTTGATGCCGAATTTACTTTTTCCTGTTGCTCTCTTATTGAATCTATATGGTACCTCGACTACATTCCTGGTTCCCGAAGCAACCAGCACTTCAAGGAGAACTTTATAACCATTTGACTTTATCTGTTCTGGTTGTATGATATCTCTCCTGAACCCGAAAAATCCAGACATCGGATCTTTTATTCCTTCCGTTTCCTGTAAATTTATGTGCGCTAATAGTGTTGCCACCTTTGATATTATTCCTCTAGAGAAGCTGAAGTCACTCTTTCCTCCCCTGATGTATCTGGATGCGATAGCAACATCCTTCCCCTTCTTGAGTTCTCTTAAAATCTTAGGAACAACTTCAGGGGGATGCTGTAAATCACTATCCATAACAATTACATATTTGCTGTTTGAGGCCAGCATTCCGTCCCTGATTGCCGTAGCAATACCCAGTTTACCTTCCCTTTTAACTAGAACAATATTTTTATATTTAGATGCAAGCTTTTCTACGACATCTGATGTACCGTCAGGACTATTATCATCTACAACTACTATTTGGTGATCTATATTCATATCCTCCAGACGGTGTATCAATATAGGTATGTTCTTTGATTCGTTGTATGTCGGAATTATGACAGATAGTTCAGGAATAAAGCTCCCCCCATATGGTTCACATAATATCTTCTAGGATATTAAATTTTTTCTATGTCAATATTTAAAAATATTTTGCTCCTTTAAAAGAATGCTTATGCAGATGTATAATAATCTATATCAACATTTAAAAGAAAAAACACTTTCTGTCAGACAAAATATCAGATGAAAAAAGATCCTTTCATTTAACATGACTGTCCTAAACGTTAATGTTCTTTCCTATATCTATGTGATACCAGGTTTCCAGGTCCGAATTATACGCTATGATTACATAGCTGTTATGTTCTTCGAGGAAATAGGATGTGTCGTTTGTGTGTATATGAAAGGATGTATACAGGTGTCCTGAAGCGGGTTCAAATTCAGTAGAATTCCAGAAAAACCCATTTGGATTGCTCAGAAAACCATCTTCAAGTATCCTGAACCTTAGGGATAGATTGTTGATCTGGTTTGAATATGAAACGTTAACATAGAGACAGTTTACGCTTCCAGTGCTATTCATTCCTTCGGGGGTTACCGATTCTATTTTAATTTTTTGCCTGTATGATGTATCGTTCTCAAGGAAAACCACCGTTGGGAGTAATATGATCAGTACTACCAGCACCGGTACCATTATCCTGTAAATTTTTGTTATTTTGGCCCTATCCAGATGGATTGCTTTGTAAAACTTGTGAAGTGAAGGTACTGAAAAATCATTTCTTGCTTCAGCAGTATTTCCCTTCCTTATTATATATGGGAGCGTTGAAAGGGTCAGTATTGGCCAGTACATTAAATAATTCTCGAGTAGCCTGAAATTGAAAATCAGGACTATGATTGGAAGGGCCGTTAACGAGTATTTCAAAGTGTCAAATTTATACGCATAAATCAACACGAAAAACATCCAGACGGATATCATTAAAGTTGTGAAAAATTCCCTATCTGCAAATGGGATATATCCCGATATATAAAATTGCGATAACCCGAATCCTATACCTATTATGGGTGCATTTTCGGGTGCAAGAATTGAATTGAAGAACGTCGTTGGGCCCATTATGATAAACGGCAGATTTAATAGAATAAAAGATAGCGCGGCCATTATGGTAAACTCAGCCAATTTTTTCGTCCCATACCTCTTGTATATAAAAATCAAGAGGAATGGAAGGATGAATATGGGTAGCTGCTTAGATGCCAGAGAAAGACCAAATAGAATGCCAGGAATGAAACGTTTCTGGAGCAGCATCAGGGAAGACGCCAGCAGGGTGATCCATATTATGTCTGTTATTCCGTTTAATGAAAAGAATATCAGGTTTATGTTGAAGAGGGCTACAGCAAGAGCGAGAGGAGCCATGAACGCAAGATCTCTTTCAATAAATTCCAGGGCGATAAGACTTAGAAGCAGTAATGTGAAAAGGAAGAGAACTATCTCTGGATTTATGTGAAGAAGGATGAATGGTATCAGTATTAGAAAGGATAAATCTGGATACTGAAGGTTAGTAACGTAACCTCCAGAAAGCTTTGGAGTGAGGCTGGAGAGAGGTACTCCATATGATTCTATACTCTTTAGAGCATACTGGAAGCCGTAGGGATCTAACCCTGATAGAAATCTCTTTGCAGATAATACTTCTATGGCAAATTCATCTGTGTATGTTTGCTTCATTGACATGCCGATTACAAAAATTACAGAACCGACACTAATAATGGCAATAATGATTACCAGTTTGAGAAATCGTTTTGTTATTTCCCTTCTTTTACCTGTTAGCGTTGATAGGACTATGAACAGGAAGCCGAAGATTGCCAGGATAAATTCTATCATTATATAGAATGGGCCAGAGTAGCCAACATAACCATATATGCTATATGGAAGATAAATCAGGAGAATACCCAGAGCAAGAAATCCAATTCTCTGGATTATTAGATCAAAGTTCTCAAGATTCTCCCTTTCTATGTAAATCACCTGCTATTAGCGCGATATTGCTTCAATTCAAGTTCCTGCTTAACAACCTTAAGTGAATTGAGACTTAAATAAATTTTTATATTGCTGAAGTATGAATTTGCCTTTATCCTTATGAAATTATTTCCCTTCCCAATGACAGATATTTGCTTATTTCCTAATTCTAATGAGAGATTATTCTTTCCGGTCAACCCCTTCAGTGTAAGATTGTAACAGCCTGGAGCAATGAGGCTTACATTATAATAGCTCATTTCCCCACCTTTCTGTACCACTGATGGTACAGTTTCATTTAGCAACCCATATACTTCTGGTGAGGAAACCGACCTATATTGATATAAGGCATCCCCCTTATAGTAATAAGTCAGCCTGTAATTGAAATTATTCAGCAGGTAATTTATTTTGATTATGGGAGAATTATTGAGTTGCGCTCCAGATGCTACAGGAGAAGTAAAGAAATAACTGTACGGATCTGTTATAATATACTCCGGCATACTCGTGTTGAAATTTGAATTTAGACAGACCGGTGTATATCCCTGTTCCAACTCTGGTAAATTTCCAGCTATAAGTACAGATGAGCCATGAGGAATTTTGTTGATGAATGACATGAGATAACTGTCAGCCTTAGTGGGAACCACCTTCTCGTATGTACTATATAGAATCGTTGAAGACCCCACAATATATTCCTCCTGTGGATGGTCGTTCTGCTGTACTGGGACTATATTTCCAATGGGTGTAAAGAGATAGAATAGAACTATGTTTAGGATCAATATAATCACAAGCAATTTTTTAACATTGAACCTCTTTCCTGATATTCTAATGAATCTCTTCAGTCCAAAGATGAATGAAATGAACAGTGTTGATACATAAAGGCTTGGATACTGGAAGAGTATCTGAGATTCATATGGCCAGTATGAATTTGAGAAAAGGAGCAGGCCATAGGGTAAAAGCAGGATCAGGAATTCAATTCCAAGAAGAGGTATAAATAGGAATGGCAACAGGATCCTGATAAAGAATTCACTCTTGAACCATATATTACCGTAAATCCCAGGGTTTAAATCTATGCCAATATAGTGAGAAGGATAAAATTTCAGGTAATATATACTTGGAAGTATGAATATGATGACTGTTAAAATCGCTTCTGATAATTCGGCCTGACTGATTTTAAAACTACCAGTAGATCTCCTCCTCTGGAGTACCATAATAGCAATGAACAGGAATACAATAACTGGGGACATGAGGTCTGTGATAGATGCCAGGGAAAAGAAAATCATCCACTTTGATGTGTCCTTTTTGAGATAGTAATATACCCCAAGGAGGAAGAATGTTGGAAAGAATGCCATATAATGGAAATCAAACCAGAAAACACCGGAAAGTGGGTAATAAACGTAAAAGATCACACTGATCAATAAAGAGAATCTTCTTGATTTGAGCACTTCACTGGCAATCATGTAAATTGCAACGCCAGAGAAGGATAGAAAAAAATCCTGGATGAACAGAAGAAAATACTCCTTTGGAAATATGGCATATACCAATCCGATTGGAATATATATCAGCTTATTTGCGGCAACTCCCCCGCTCATTATCTGACCGAGAAATGTCTGTCCATAAACTACATTATAAGAGAGTGATGATGCTAGACCTAAATCAAAAACATTTTCCGAAAATGCTGAATATCTCAAATACGAAACTGCCGAGTAAATTATTGAGAAAGATATGAAAATAAACAGGACCCATTTGAGCTTGCTTAGTTCACTGAGAATATTTCCTAGGTTAAAACTTCTTTCAGCCCTGTCATTCACGTGCTTATCCGTTTGATAATCCTCGCTTGCCAACAAATCCATTTCCTCACACTGATCGAAACAATGGTTTAAAAATTATGCAAAATTGAAAACATATATAATCAGAGGCAATCCTGATATGAATGTCATTAGCCATCTTCCTGACAACAGACTTAAAAATGGGTGGAGGTGTGGAAAGGTGGACTCTCAATACAGTTAAGGGCAAACCAGAAGGCCAGAGGATAATACTTATATCGACAGATTATGCTGACAGGGCAAGATTTTCAATTAAGACAGAAATCCCTGAATTTGACGAACAACAAACGCTGAATTTACTTGAAAATAAATTAAATTTTCTTAGAAAGTCAAGAGTGCTTTCATTCCTGCTGGATAATGCAATGATACCTCTGATACTAACTCTTTTTAAAAATTCATATAGAAAGAAATTAAATCTATCTGATGTCGATGTCGTATATTTGACAAAGAACCAGTACTGGAAACTATTCAGGGGAAAGAAGATAATTGGAAGTAACCATACCGAATTTGGCAATGATGGCTTTTTTTCCAGGCTAAAGGCGAAGATCTACAGTAGTGGCATAATATACAGGGACATTTCATATTTTCAGGTATTTCCTGGCAGGGAGAGGATTGAAGGCATATTAGGAAAAAAGGCTAAAGTTTCTGTGATTCCGAATGGTACTCCTTCTAGAGATTGTGACAAAAAGACAGGAGATTCAACAAGATTTCTCTTTGTTGGGAGACTTGAGACAATAAAGGGCATTCAAATTCTGCTTGATGCCTGGAGATGCCTCAAAAGAGAGGACTGTGCACTTGATGTTGTTGGTGCAGGCAGCCTTGAAAAGGAGGATTATTCAACATTGAACAATGTAAACTTCATGGGAATCGTAACAGATGAAGAACTGAACAGGATATATTGCAGAAGCGATGTTTTTATCTACCCAACACTCTGGGACTCTTTCCCAAACACAATTATTGAAGCAATGTCCGCACGTTGTAAGATTGTAACATCCAGATTCCTGGAAGGAGCCTTTGGCGGAGATGAAAGTGAGGCATTTATGACGTTCATAGAGCCGGATGTTAATTCCATTTTAGATGAGATTAATAAGTTGGCAGTAAATAAAAGTGAGACCAGAAAACAGGGCGAACTGGCGTATGAGTTCTTCATGAAAAACTATGAATTAACAAAAGTGAACAATTTATTTTATAAATTCATAGAAAAAGTAAGGAATGAATGAATTGAGTGTGCAAGAAAAAGCCATCTAAAAGATTTTTACACATGAATAAATTAGCTTCTATGAATATACTGGTTACAGGAAGCAAGGGATTTATAGGAACAGAGATAATGAAATGCCTTCAGGATAATGGATATAATCCAGACGGCGTGGATCTTGGGGATACTGTAGATGAAAAGAAGAAATATGATATTATACTTCATTTTGGGGCCAGGACACTCATAAGAAACTCCTTTTCAAAGCCTTATGAGTATTTTGAGGATGGTTTAGGTCTTACCATGAAATATCTTGAGTTAGCCAGAAAGCATGATGCCATATTCCTCTTCCCTTCCTCCGGGTCAACAGCTGAACCATCCAACCCCTATTCCCTTACAAAAAAACAGGCGGTTGAGTGGATAAATCTGTACAGGAAATTATATTCCACAAGGGCAATCATTTTTCGTCTCTTCAACATATATGGAACAGCTGCAAGAAAGGGGGCAGTCTATCTTTTCACCAATGCAGCATTGAAGGATGAGATTGCAACAATTTACGGCGATGGAAGCCATGTGAGAGATTATGTTAATGTACTTGATCTTGCCAAAACAGTTCTTGAGGTAGTGAAAGGAAATATAAAACCAGGAGATTATGAGATTGGTTCTGGTGTAGGAACGAGTGTTAATGAAGTTATATCAATGGTAGAGAAAGTAACAGGAAAGAAGATAAGGACGGAAAAGAAGCCGTTCATAGTTGAAGAGGCAGATGAATTGATCGCTCATAATACAATTGTCAGGGACCCGATGAAATTAATTGACGGAATAAAGTTGATAAGGGACGCCCTCGAAAAGGAAAATAAATGAAGATTGCACAGACGAGCCATCACTACTATCCACATTCCGGTGGAACCGAGACTGTTGTGAAGACCATAGTTGATGGACTGGCCTCAAGGAATAATACTGTTCATGTTTATTCGGACTATGATGACCTGAAACAACTAAAAAATGAGGAAAACGTGTTATATCACGGTATAAAACTTAAGAGGATAGGAAAATTCAGGTTCCCGGGATCTGGATACTGGAAGGAAATTGAAACTTCAGATTGCGATATTCTTCACGTTCAGGGCCAGAGAGTGTGGAGCTCCGATTACCTGTATACCCATCTTGATCGGATTAAATCAAAGAAAGTATTTACAGCACACGGTTACTATCAACTCATCTATGGTGGAATTTTCAACAGTCTTTATTATGGCAGGTTTATGCCATCCTATCTGAATAAGTTCGATAGGATAATTTGCCTGACAGAAGAGGAAAGGAGAATTTCTGAAAGAATGTTTCCTAAGATATCTGACAGGTTAACCGTTCTTCCAAACCCTGTGGATTTCAACAGGATAGATGGAGTATCAATCAGTGATAATGTCCTGGAAAAATACAACCTCGTTAAAGATAACTTTTTTATCCACGCGGGAGGACTTCAAAGGAATAAGAATATTGAGTTTATCCTGGAAGCAATGAAAGGAATCAGGGTACCGTTAGTACTCTGTGGTAATATACCTGACAGGAGTTACTTTGAGAAAATCAAGGCAGCGGCAGATCAGATGAAAGTTGAACTGAGAGTTCTTGGTTCCATAAACGAAGAAGAGCTGTTTTCCCTCATGAGATCGGCCAGGTTTTACCTTTCCGGTTCCATCTTTGAGGGATTCGGAATATCCATGGTGGAATCTTCATATCTGGGGACTATGGTAATTGCAAACAATGCAGGAATAGCCAGTGAACTGCAGGAAATGGGAGGTCTGAAAATTGCCATCAACCCTGAACAGATGCATGAGTTACTTGAAAGTGATATGAAGATAGAAGATCAGGATAGATTGAAGAAAACTCTCAGAAAAAAGTTTTCCAGGGATGAGATTATAGATAGAATGATAGAGCTCTATGGTGAGTTGCTGTGATAGAAAAAGTTTCTGTGGTCATAACTGCTCATAACAGAAAAAAGTATCTAATGCAAGCCGTGAATTCTGTGCTAAACCAGGTAAACCCAGGTGTTAAAATAGAAATTGTTGTTGTCAAGAACTTTGTTGATGATGAAATAGATTCTCTTCTGAAAGAAGCAAAAGCTGTCAATATATATACAGATGAAGAGAGTTTTGGGAAGAAACTATCCATTGGGATTGATGCTTGTTCTGGAAACCTGATCTGTTTCCTCGATGATGATGACATGTTCAGTCCTGACAAGATTGCATTAGTAAGAAAGATTTTTGACGAACACAAAAGCGTATTATTCGTTCACAATGATATACATATCATTTCTGAGGATACGAAACACGAAACAGTTCATGCTGGTGAGAGAGAAACATTGAATTGCAAGGTATACAGTAGCGATAGATTAAGAGGAAGGGAATGGGGAAGAGTTCTATCTTCGAGGGCAGACTGGTATGTGTCGTGTGCTTCCATGGAGGCAACGTTTGCGAAATCTATTTCTCAGATATTATATCATTCTAACAGAAGTTTGGATAAGATTCTGTTCCTTCTGAGTACCTGCCAGGGATCCTCAATTTCAATCTGCAAAAATAGGCTTACAATGTATAGAAAGCATGAAAGTGTAACTGGATTAAAAACTAATGTTGAAGATTTCAGGAGCAGGAAATTAAAGTTTACCAAAGAGTCGATGGAAAATATAAGAAATGCGTACAGGGATTCCAGGAGGAAAGTGAACGATATTCCATTCAGTTTCATGCTGTTGAAGATGGAAGGAAATTTGGCAATATATGACAGGTACCAGAGAGTGAGAAGTTTCAGAGTGATGATTGATGAAATCAAGCATCTTACAAGATATGGAGGCAGGGAATATGGATTGCTTTCGATTCTTCTATTCTTAAATATTTTATCAAACGACCTATCCCTAAGGATTTTTCGTTATACTCAAACCAGAGATATCTAGATATTTCTTGAGAAGAACTCTGACTCAATTTTATCAATTATTGTCTTGATTTTGCTTGATTTGTAGTGCTTGTTGATAATCCACATGCCAAAAACAGATAGAAACATCTTCGGGATGGTCTTGAAGACCCTGAGTTTTGAGCCATGCTCGTTATTCCATTCTATACCTACCTCAACCGGCTTGAGCCCATATTCCATGGCATGATAAATTACAGATACATCAAAAGCCCAGTCAAAGACACGTACTTTCTGTATTATCTCCTTAAGAGATTTTGACCTGAAGACCTTTAAACCACACTGGGTATCCTTGATATCCATCCTGAAGAGAAAAAATACAAAGTAATGGAATACACGGCCAAATAAGATCCTGTAACCTGGTTACTTTACCTTTATCCTTGAACTTCGTATCCACCTTGATGAAACAACAAAATTTCTATCTGTTAACATTGAGGATAATCTGTTTACTTCAGATGCGGGAATTGAACCATCTGCATCGACATATGCGATTATATCTCCAGTTGCTTTCTCTATTCCTTCCTTAACCGCTTTCCCCTTTCCTAGCCTGTGATTATGCTGGATTACCTTGCAGTCCGGGCATATGGACTCCACTATTTCAGGAGTTCTATCTGAACCGTCAAAAACAACAATTATCTCCTTGAGATTTTCTACAGTCCCCTTTATATCCCTTATTGTAGAAGCAATACGGGATTCCTCGTTGTATGCAGGGATAACTATAGATATTGTCTTGTTTTCCAATAAGACGAGTATTGATCGGATGGTTTTAAACTTTATTGCAACTTAATGAAATAAATATACACATTATTATTTTTTAATATTAATGCGAAAATTATTCCTCATCTGACCTGAAAAACTCTTCCAGTATGAACTTCTGATTAGATATTAAAAATTCTTTATGATATTGCTTGCTAATTTTGTCCAAGATACTTCCTTGGAATTGCAACAAGTGACAACATCAGAATAAGGAAGGCAACAATGAATGAAATATACTCGTTGTTTAATTCGAGCCCCTGTACATACAGGTTACTTGCACTGTTCCTGACAGATTGAAGGATGACTGGAACTGAAGTGTTTCCTTCGACCGTGGTATTGAGATAGTATGGCAAATATGTCCCAGAGTTGAACTGTAGTTCGAATTTATAAAACCGGTTCTCAGCAACTTTGAAATGCAGATCTGATAGATTGGAACTTGTTATATTCATTGACAGCTCCCCATCTATGTAAATTTTCCCTGATGGAGTTATATTGGAATTTGTCTGAATCAAGATGAACTTTATTTGAGTGAACTTTAGTATGGGGATAAGTGGCTGTGTGGATACCGTATTTCCAACACCTGTTTCATAAACAGAACCATAACTTCCACTTAATTTCCCTCCATTAACATGGTGATCCTGGACCTGAAAAGAAGATAGAGATGATGACCCTGTTATAAGGATGATGAAAAGTGTGACAATTGAAATCCACTTGAACAGATTATTCATCAAAATATAGAATTTAAACTAATACTTAAACTACGTTGTTGATTTGAATTAGGAAATATTAAATGACATTAACAGTATTTCAGTACTTGATCTTTTCAAACTCGTCCTTGAACCAGTATGCGTCCCACGGGGAAACAATTAAAAGATCTCCTTGTTCTATTTTTTCATGTACCAGTTTTCCCAGAATGCACATCCTTCGGTCCTCGTACAGTATTTCATAATCTTCTGGCATGGCATTCGAATAAAATATGAAAAACGCCCGGAAAAGGGACATGGTAATTTCAGAGTTCAAGGACTCAACAGATTCATTGATATTCTCCACATACTTTGCAATTGTGTCAAGGCCAAGCTCAAGGACTTTCCTCTTTACCTGAAGGTCTGTAGATTGACCTTTGTCCGGAACTTTTCCAGCAAAATCGCATTCGACAACATTTACCGGAATATTCTTAAATTCTTCCGTTAATTTATTCCTCACTGCTTCACTGCAGGATTCAAGACTTATGAAAATTCTTCCCGGATTCTTACCAATGATTAAATTAACAAGCTCCTTTAATGATTTTTCTCTGTGATCTTCCTTTCCTGGTGCATATATCAGCACTTCTAGCTTACTCAATTATCTCACCTAATACAGCCTTATGGTCTCCAGATTCCTCAATGCATGGGCTTCTATGCCGAATTTCTGCCTTATTTGCCTGGCAAAATCCTGTGCATTCTCACTTTCACCGTGATTTACAAGTATCCTTTTTGGCTTTGGCATCATTGTTGCTATATACGCAAGCAATTGCTTCTTGTCTGAATGTCCGGAAAAGCCTTCGGCAGTCTCGACATTCATGTTTACTGGATAGGTTGTCATCTTCCCACCCTCACTGAGGCTTACTTCCTTTGCACCTCTCTGGAGTCTTTTACCAAATGTTCCCTCAGCCTGATACCCAACAAATACAAGTGAATTTTTTGGGGAATCTGACCATGCCTTGAAGAATTCCATAACTGGACCACCATTCATCATACCTGACGTTGCAAGAACAATATTACTTTCAGATGAATCACATATCTGCAGTCTCTGTTCTCTGGTTTCGACCTTCTTGAAAATTGGACTCATAAATGGATTTTCTCTCTGGATCATGATCTGCTCCCTCAGATTCCTGTTTAAGAATTCAGGGTAAGCAGCATGAATTGCTGTTGCCTCCATGATCATCCCATCAAGATATACTGGTGTCTGTTTTATTGCCCCAGTCCTCATGGCTTCTTCAAGAACCATCATTACTTCCTGACTCCTTCCTACTGCGAAAACAGGAATTAAAACAGAGCCACCCCTTTCAAATGTACGATTTATTATATTGACAAGAATTTCTGATGCATCTTTCCTTGTCTTATGGTAATCATCCCTGCCTGAATAGGTACTTTCTGTCATGAACGTTTCCACTCTTGGAAACTTATTATTGGCAGGATTAAAGAGCCAGGTTTTTTCAAACTTGACATCACCGCTCAGTACAACGTTGTATAAACCATCCCCTATATGCAGATGTACGGAAGCTGAACCAAGTATATGACCCGCATTGTAAAATGTAAGTCTCACATCCGGCGTGATATCTGTTGTTTCGTTATTTCTCAATACGATCGTTCTCTTCAATTCCTCCCTTATGTGCTTTGTTTCGTATGGAGCCTTATAGCCTTCCATATGTGCTACTTTTATGAAATCGTTCTGTAGCAATACTGCGAGATCCCTTGTAGGCTGTGTCATGTAAATAGGACCTTCATATCCATACTTGTAAAGCATTGGGGCCATGCCTGAATGATCAAGATGGGCATGCGTGAGGATTACGGCATCTATTGAACTTAAGGGCTGAACTTCAGGCAGGTATAAATATGGAGATCCTTCCCAGGGTTTTTCTCCGGCTGTGCTTGTATTCATCATACCACAGTCTATTAGTATCTTGGAATTGTTTGTTGAGACTAACGTGGCACTTCTTCCAACTTCCCTGTGACCGCCAAGAGCTGTTAACCTTACCCATGTTTCACCGATCATTACAGGGGAATTCAATTTCTGCCCAAGTGAATTTAGGAATTTCTTTCTTTCATCCTTGACCTCCCTCATGAATTCCCTTACTTCTTTAACAGTGTGAGAATGCATTGGAGGTGCCCTGATTATCCTTGGGTACCAGTTGGTATTGTTTTTTATGGAATGCACATATTCAGAATCCTTCTGTGATATAACTGACGGTTCTTCAAGCTCTATGACAACTTCACCAGTATCTGATTCGAAATAGATATCCTTAAGTCCTGCCTCCTCAGGAATTGTATCTTCCACAATCTTCCTCACCTGATCCTCGTCCTTAAGGATAGATGGATCTGGCCTGATGAATATCCTTCTCCTGATTTCCTGTGCTACCTTTATTGCAATATCATCCCTGTTCGCAAAAAGATCCTCGTTCTTTGTGTAGACCACAATATTTGGCCCTTCATAGACAACTTCTGTAATTTCGTTATCCGGAACAAGTCTCTTGAATATGGATTTTGCATCCTCAATATAGTCTCTGAATACCATTTCTGATGACTCCTGAAAAATTTATTTTTTTTAAAGTAAGTAATAATAATATTTAAAGGTTTAATTTTAGTTTTTTAATTCTGTTCAAAACGTCTGATTCTTCGATCTGAACATAGCCTTTTTCCTTTGTAATTACGGCAACATCTATCATTCCACCTGATGCTGAATCTCTTGATTTAGCTGCAGATATGCCCTTTATTACCAGATCTACTCCCTCATCGACGTTCATGTCCTTGCTGTACATTGATTCAAGAACACCGTATACGAATGGAGATCCTGATCCAGTACTGACAAATATGTCTTCTACTGAGCCACCTGCTGCATCTACTGAGAAGATGTGTGGTTTTGAGTCGACACCTCCTATGAGTATCTGAACCATATAAGGATAGAACTTAGTCTGGTTAAGTATGTTTGAAAGTAATGTGGCTGCGGCGCTTATTGGGATATTTATTTTTCTCTGCATCCTGTATAATTCAAGCTCTGCTTTCATGTATCTGACAAGTACCTGAGCATCGCCTACAAGGCCTGCAATGGTCATTCCAGCATATGTATCAATTTGAAATAGTTTCTGTCCGTCCTTGTGTGCTATAAAATGCTCCATTGTAACTCTCCTCTCAGTTGCCATTATAACGGCATCTTTGAGTGTAATAGCTACAGTTGTTGTTCCAGTTTCCATTAATTTTTCCATTAATTCCACTCCATTCAGTCAATAGCTATGTGTATTAAATACTTTTTAATTTTTTTAGCTCATCGCACATTTGTATGGTCTATCACCACAGAATTCATTAAGAATGACAATCATTCTTTCGGCACTCCTATGAAATTCTTGGCAACTATTATTCGTGAACTTATGCTGATATAGTGTTCATTAAGACAGGATAGGGATGGAAACTTCAACCTGATTCATGAGTTTGATCTAAATGAAATGAGAATGCTATTAAAGAGGATATCACAGATAAACAACCTTTACCTTATGCCAGTAAAGTAAGCAATTGATAGATTCTATCTTCATCTTTTTATTCATTCATATTTAAACCCGTTAAAACCTTTAAAGAACCATATCAACTTACATTGATTTTAAATATCTTATGAAAATGACAGGTTATGGTACTAAACGCGGAAGATATTATGTCACCAATTCCATCACCTCTTCCAGAGGATTTGGATGTCGCTTCAGCCACAAAGCTTATGGCAAAGGATCATAGAGGATATGTTCTGGTAGGAGAAAATAGTACCATTAAGGGGATAGTTACAGAGTGGGATTTTGTGAGCAAGGTTATGGCAACGGGAATTAATCCTGAGAAAATAAAGCTCGGGGAAATAATGTCAACAGAAATCAGGAGCGTTGCTGAGGATACACCGACAAGAAAGGTAACTGTTATAATGAGCAAAAATGGAATACGCAGAATACTTGTTGGGAAAAATGGTAGATTTGTTGGAATTATAACATCCAGGGATATCCTGCGAATCTTCGAGGATTATGTAGAGAATGTTGAAAATGTAGCTGGCAAGTATGGCCTACTTTAAATAACCGGTCATAATTTTTGATTTTTTGATAAGTAACCCTTGATTCAATCTGCTAATTAAGAACAAGGAAATTGAGTTCTATTTCATTTCAATATTTAAAAATAGACTTGTAAAGTTCAATTACATCGTGAACATCGCCAAGTGAGTATTCACGAAGTTTTTTAGCGTCATTCTTCCACAGATATTCAACGGCCTCAGCCGGGTTCATGCCATCAATCTGAATATTTTCCTTGACCCTCATTAAGTCAAGTTCGTTATAGAATTCAGAGTTTACTATTTTCCTGAGACTTCTTATTATGTAGTCCCCGGTTTTTACCCTCATATCAAGAGCACATGCATACATCATATCCAGTAGATAGGATGTTCCGAAGAAAAATTTCAGCGCAAATAACTGTTTGGAGTAAGGCAAGCTGACGAGTTTGGTGTTTATTAAAGTTATATCATAGCTCACGTGATTATAACCGATTATAACTTCTGGCTGATATGAATCTACAAAATCCTGTAATTGCGATAGAAGATCATATTCATTATAATTATTTTGATCGGCCATAATGACGTCATAATTGCCCTGCAATGTTCCAACTGATATTGCTACAATTGATTCATTCTTCAGAAATCCATCCTTGACGAGGGTTTCCAGATCAAGGGCTAGAACTCTGGTCGCTCCATTTATCCTTCTTCTAATTCTTGAAAGACCTATATCAATGTCCATTGACAATAATTGTTTAGATAATATTATAACTATTTCTTTATTTCCTGATCATGCGGTTCACAAATAGAATCTACCTGAACGAGCAGGTGGATATGCAGAAACTTGGAAACCTGATATTGAGCTTCTTCAAGGAGGAGGGATTTATTACCCAGAGGATAAACCTTGATCATACACAAATCATTCAGGCCAAGAAGGGAGGTATAATGAGAGCTCTTCTTTCTACAACTAAGGGTTTTACAGTCATAGTTAAGGGTGACCCCAACAACATAGATGTGATAATGGGAATAAGGGAATGGATAGAAGAAGATTCGGAGTCCAGGTTGAAAACAGCCATTAAAACTCCATTCTCATTCTTTGAGCCTGTACCTGAGGCAATCTGGGCCTATGAACTTGAACACCACTTGTGGAATCATCTGGAGACGAACATAGAACTTGGTATCTAGAAAGAGGAAATTTGAAAATCTTCTGGGAAGGATTCACCAGGTCTGGCCAGTTATCCTTTCATACATTGTTCTGTATAATTTTGATGTTGATTCTATAAGATTTTCTGGCAGGGCTTCAATTTCTGGTTCCTTCTCTCCCTTACCCCTCGCTTCATACAGTCTGTCATAATATCCATTGTCCCTGTAATATTTCCTGACACTTTCCTTTGAAAGTTCCACTATTTTTCCCTTCTCATATTCCTGCATTTCCCAGAACCTGTCTTCGTCAGCTGTTCCGAACGTGTCGACAATTATTATTTCTCTCCCTTCTCCGAGTGCAAATTCCTTCTTTCCATCTGCGTGGATCAAACCCCTCTTGGCCACTTCTGTTTGCATCTTTCTATCGATTTTTCCAATGATATCTCGTATTCTATATATCTCTTCCTCGGTCAACCCTCCAATTTCTGCAGCTTCCTTGAAATTAAGTGGCCTATCAGTTTTTTCAAATTTTGTTGTCATTTCAAAAAATGGGTCATCCAGCATTTCTCCCTTCTCTGGAATATGATTCATTCCAAGATCCTCCCTGTTAATTTTCCCGGACTTGATTCTATCAATAAGTGTGCCAGCCGCATAATGTCTCATTACAAATTCCAGTGGAATGAGGAAATTGATCCAGTGTCTTGATCCTCCTGACTCATTTACCCTGTATTTCCTGACCTCCATCTCGTTATTTGCCCTCAGGGAGAGAAAATGTGTCTTGATACCCATGTTCTTTTGAACAAAATTAAACCAGTAAGCAGATGTCCTGCACACCGATTCACCCTTGTTAGGTACATTGACAGGTATGATTTTATCAAAAACTGAGATCCTGTCTGAAAACTTGAAAATCAAAGTGTTTCCATTGTCATATACATCCTTAACCTTTCCCTTCCTGATCAGTTCCATGATGGTGTATTATGATCCTTTAGATTTAGGTTTCTAAATCTCCTGGATGACCTCATGGATTTTAAGTACTGGACGATCAAGAATTGATCCCTGCGGCATTGGCATGGAGTGTGATTCCTTGAAATCTGCAGAATCGGTCCATGAATCAAAGTCTTTTCTTGACTCCCACAAAGTCATAACGACATATTCATCATCAGTTCCGGTAGGTTTCAATATATAATTCCTAACAAACCCATTAAATTTTTTGAGGTTGGATTGCCTGTTCTTGAATCTCTCCTCAAATTCATTTCTGAAATCCTTGCTGACCCTGATCCTGTTTTCCACTACAATCATAAAGAACCATAATTAATTGTTATATTATAATTTCCCCGTTTTTCAGGATTGAAGCGGTAGCAAATTTCAAGGAGAAACAAATCGAACATCTAATAATATTGTTTGTTATAAACCTCTTGATATGTATGAAGGTAGCTGAATTTCAAACAACAGCGGGAAATTTCAAGATACAGCTAGATGAGGAGAACATGCCCATAACTGCAGGAAATTTTATTACTCTTGCAAAAAAGGGATTTTACGATGGTACGATTTTTCACAGAGTAATAGCTGGATTCATGATTCAGGGCGGAGACCCCAGGGGAACAGGCATGGGTGGTCCAGGATACACAATCAAGGATGAATTTTCCAAGGACAACCACAACAAGAAGGGGACCATATCAATGGCAAATGCCGGCCCGAATACAGGGGGGAGCCAGTTTTTCATCAATCTTGTGGATAATCTTTACCTGGATGGAAAACACCCAGTGTTTGGGAAGGTTATTGAAGGCATGCAGATTGTTGAGGCCATAGGCAAAACAAAAACTGATAGAAATGACAGGCCTGTGTCACAGGTTAAAATCATAAAATGTACTATTCTTTGAACTGACTCATCAGTTCCTTTGCCATATTTACACTTCTTTCCCTTATTTTACCTGCATTGAGTTTTTTGGAACTCCTTTTTCCATTGTGAATGACCTGTTCAAGCAATGGCTTCATTTCACCGTGATCCTTGCACACCTGTTTTTCATTGAATAAGCCTATGGTGATGAAACCACACGTTTCACACCTGAACACGTTTTTCATTCCGGACAATTTCCCTCTCTTTGTAGATGGTATTCCATCAATTTCCACAATATCCATGGCGAAATCTATTGATCGTGCCGATGCGATTGAAGTACCGACACCAAAACTATCGACTCCTGCATCCTTAAGTTCCTGTATCTGATCCTTCTTCAGTCCTCCAGATACCATTATTTTTATATTAGTGAAACCCCTGATATCCAGTTCCCATCTGATTTCCCTGACTATCTGCGGGAAGTTGCCCCTCCTGGAAGAAGGCGTATCTATTCTTATATAGTCAATTTGAGGGAATTTTTCAGCTGCCTCAATCGCCTTGAACTTTTCGTCCCCGAATGTATCAATCAAAAGTGTTCTCGTCCCCGGGGGAAAATTATTTGCAATATATTCCCAGGCTTTTTCTTCTCCCATTAAAAGTGCTACTGAGTGGGGCATTGTACCTGTTGGTTCTATTCCAATTACCTCGGCTCCGAGTATTCCTGATACACCAATTGCCCCGCCAATATATGCAGCCCTATCAATCATTGGTGAGATGCCTGGATGCATCCTCCTGATCCCAAATGATACAAATGGCTTTGGATGGCATGCCATATAAACCTTCGAAGCCTCTGTGCTTATTCCTGATGATTGGCATATAAAACCGAGAATAGAAGTCTCCAGTTCCATGATTTCAGAATAATTTCCCTTCATGACAATGAAAGGAATTGATCTCCCTCTTGAATCTCTTGTTCCTATAAGGGTGCCTTCTGGAATTGCCCACACATCGATATTTCTTCCTTCAAGAAGATTTGTCACTTCCTCAAGTCCGGTAAAGTTGATCCACTCTTCAATAACAGAAGAGGTGATTTCAGCCACTACCATCTTCTTTTCCGGCAGTACAAGATTCAATGTCCTGCTGAAATACACATCACTGGCTTTTCCATCAATTATCTCCTTCTCGGTCGCAATAAAGAACTTTCCTTCACTCATTTAGTTTCACCAGTTCATTTGATTTAATTGTCCTGACACCATACAATCTTTTCATCTGCATTAGTGCTGTATTATGATCTTCTTCCCTCAGGGATGCGCAGAGGTCATCAATTATTGTAATATTATAGTATCTGAAAAATGCTCCTGCAACAGTATGAAGAACACAGATGTCCGTACTGATGCCGAAAATATAAAGTTCCCTTATTTCTTTAGCCCTCAGAAATCCATCCAGATCACTCTGAAAGAAAGCATCATAAAACCTCTTTTCCACATGGTATGCATTTATTTTATCCAGGTCACCATAAAGTGACGATCCTGTTGTGTTTCTTAAGCAGTGCTCTCCCCAAACACGAAACTCTGGATCGTTCTTCATGTGTGAATCCAGTGTCAGTACAACTGTTTCAGTGGAATCTATCTTTTTTAGGAATTTTTCTGCCCTTTCAGCCACCTGTTTGGCATTTTCTGAACCGAATTTTCCATCTACAAAGTCCACAACAAGATCAACACCAATGAAAGCCCTACCTGATTTCATAATGCCACCCTGATTTACCCTGTCCATCTTCGATAATGATGCCAGATTTCCTGAGTGCGTTCCTCAAAATATCAGAATCCTCGTATTTTTTTTCCTTTCTGAGAATTTCCCTCAACCTTACCAGTTCCTCAATGGAATTATTGCTTAGATTTGTGCTTCCTCTTACCAGTATTCCCAGATAAGAGTCGACATCTTCGATTCTTGCTTGCATGATGCTTGCATCACTCTCATCCATCTGGTCAATATTCTTATATATCATTGAACATATTTCAAGCAGGCCAGCTATTGAACTTCTTGTGTTCAGATCCTTTTCCATTTCCTTATCTATAGCTTTGAATAAATTTTCATATTCCAGCTTCTTTCCCTTCTTTCTTACACCGGAAAGCAGCATGTAAGCCCTGTTTATGTATTCCACATTTTTCTTGGCTTCTTCGAGAAGAGATTCGGAGAAATCAGTTTCCGAGGAATAATTATTTGACAAAAATGCCATCCTGACAGTTTCTGATGAATACTTTTCTGATATTTCCTTAACTGTAATGAAATTGTTCTCTGATTTGGACATTTTTGTCCCGTTAATTTTCAGCAACCCTGAATATACCCAGAAATCAACTACCCTTCCATTACCTTTTAAAGATGACATTATGGAGAGTTCTGACTCGTGGTGAGGAAACAATAAGTCTGAGCCGGCACCGTGTATATCATAATGGTTTCCGAAATATTTTCCAGATATTGCCGTGTCTTCTATGTGCCAGCCAGGTCTGCCCTTTCCCCATGGGCTCGTCCATGCAGGTTCTTTTTCTGTTTTCTGAAATTTCCATAGAACAAAGTCCCTCGGGTCCTCCTTGAAATCTGACACTGTTGCCCTTTTTCCCTGCTCAAGCTTATCTGCTTTTTGACCAGATAATATGCCATAATTCCTGTCCATCCATACCCTGTAATATATTCCATCAGGGAGTTTGTAGGTATATCCACGCCTCTCCAGAATCCTTATCTGTCTTATTATTTCTTTAATATGATCAGTGGCTGGAGCGTAAAAATTTACTGAATCTATTTTCGCGAATTTCATTGCCTCAATAAACTTCTGAAAATACAGTGAAGAAAGTTCAAGAGGGTCCTGGCCAGTTTCTAATGCCCTGTTTATGATTTTGTCATCTATATCTGTGATGTTTTCAAGGAAAAAAACTGAGTGTCCCTTATATCTTAGATACTTGGCAAGTACATCAAATGTGATATATGTTTTAATGTGACCGAGATGTGGTTCGTCATAAACTGTTGGACCGCAAACAAAAAGTTTGACGACACTGCCTTTCCTGTTTAATGGCTTCAACTTATCTGAAAGGTGATCATGAAGAATCATGATTTAGGTTATGATATATGGCTTAATATAATATTTTCTTCCTTATTAGTACATTTTCCTGATGACTTAGATGAAGATAACCTAAGATTTAATAGCATAAATTGCATGTTACATTCGCATGGACACTCAGGATGGCGGTAAAGATATCAGAGTGGCAGTAGATAAAAATCAGTCTATACTCAAGAAGATTCAACTTGTTGTTCCAGGCTTCAGGGGATACAGGGAAAAAGAGGATATCAGGGTGGCAGATGAACTCCTGAGATCACAGATTGGTGGAGTTCTTGGGAGGGCAGTAAGTTCATTAACAACTGCACGTCAGAATGCGATCAATTTCAATAAGTTCGGTTCTCTGGCTTTCATTGGCAATACAATATCCCTGGTGGAAACATTTCAAGGTGACATTGTTCACGGACAGCAGGGCTATTCTGGATTTGCACCGGCTATTCAGATCAATACGGTTGTTCTGGACAGACTTTATGAATATGATTTTGAATTTGTGTCAAAATGCAAGGAAATTGCTGATACATGTTCACAGCTTGAGAATGTGTCTGGAATGAATGATCCAGATATACTGGCTTCCCTGAACAGAATTTCTGATATGATCAAGGATGCTAGAAATGCATGGAACCAGAGGATGGATACAGTTGAGGGCATAAAGGAGTGATGTAGATGTTTGGAAAGAAGTCGAAGGATATCCCATATAAGGGAGGTAGCGTGTTTGGATCAATAACAATAGCATGGGAGACCCAGTTTAAGGAAGGGAACGCCATGTGGAAGGTTCCGAGACTGATACGTCTTAATGATAATATTGTGGTAAGAGAGGATGAAACCGCTGTTTTTTACAGAGATGGAAAGGTGCTAACATACTTCGACAAACCCGGAAGGTATGCACTTACAGATTTTAATGCACCCGTTGTGGGAGACCTCCTGAAATATTTCTCTGGAGTGCAGCAACAGGCTGAGGTCTATTATGTCCAGAGAAGAATAATGGATGGTAAATATGGAAGCAGCAGTCCATATCAGTTCATGGATGCCGCTTTTGGTATTGTAAACCTGAGAGCCTTCGGCGAATACAGGTGGAAAATTTCAGATCCTGCACTGTTCATAAACCAGTTTGTAGGAACGTTCAATGTTGACTCTACAATAGATGTGGAATCAAGATTGAAGGACCAGATAATACTGCTGCTTTACAACGCGCTTGGAAAGATGAAGGACACTGGCATGAAAGTAACAGACATACCTGCAAACCTTTCAACAATTGAGCAGGCTGTTCTTGGAATGGCACCTGCAAGCTTCCAGCAATATGGAATAGAGATAGACAAACTACAGGGAATCAACATATCACTTCCAGATGAGGTGCAGAAGGCTGTTGATACAAGGTCAGAAATGTCAGTACTTGGTGTTAACTACATACAATACCAGGCGGGACAGGCGATGGTTGATGCATCCAAGAATCCAAATGGTTTTGCCGGTCTGGGTGCCGGAATGGGGGTAGGCATGGGTGCTGGGGCAGGAGTTGGTTATGCAATGTCTGGACCTATGATGGCAAATATGCAGAATGCAAATAACCAGAACACAGGTACAGCTCAACAGGCTGAAACAAAGACATGTCCAAAGTGTGGCGCAGCGGTACCATCAACCAGCAATTTCTGTCCAAACTGTGGAAATGACATGAGGGTACAGCAGCCTGCTACAATAAAATGTCCAAAGTGTGGTGCTGAAATTCCAGCAAATTCAAAGTTCTGCCCGGTCTGCGGTCAGAAGATAACGGGGTGAAAAAATGTATTGTGACAAATGTGGAGCTCAGCTCCCAGATGATGCTGTATTCTGCTCAAAATGCGGAAACAGAGTAAAAACTGCCAGCCAACAGGATGTTGCCAACAGCCAGAATGGGCAGCAGAACACAACACAGACGCGACCTATAATAGCACAAAGCGGGGTCACAGAACTTAAGTGCCCGGGATGCGGTGCACCAATAAAACCAACGCAGGGGGAGATGGTTGTTACATGTGAGTACTGTGGAACTAGTGTAACCCTTGGTAATACTGGCTGGACAAATGTTTCAAGACACACCATGCTGAATCTGTCAGTGGAAGACACAAACCAGTTACATGAGATTATAAAGAAACACCTTGACAAGGGTCTCCTTGGAAGACACATGTTTGAAGAATCGAAGGAAGAGGAACTAACACTCACATATGTTCCATACTGGATAGTACCAACCGGTGCTAATTCCAGTTTCAAGTATCTGAATGTGGCTGCGGAAGTCGGAACACTTGCAATGGATGCGGCAATCATGGGCGTTGCAGATGATGCAATGGGTGGTCGTGGCGGTGGAATGGGTGGAGGCATGATCGATGGAATGATGATAGGTGGAATGATGAGTGGGGGCATGGGAGGAAACAATGCCATCAGAGGAGGTACCTTTTCCCAGAACTATCAGTTTCCTGTTCTCGCCATAAAAGACAGGCCTCATCTCCAGCCAGACTCATATAATTTCAAGCTGGATCAGAGAATAGATTTCAATAACTCAAAGATAATGAAGAGCATAAAGGTCCTCAATGGTGATATAGACGAGGACACATCAAAAGAAATGGCAAAGACCCTCGTTTCTCAGGTCCAGGAAAACGTCATTAAACAGAAACACCATCACCTTGAGGCGCTTCAGACTCAATGTAACACTGGAACGCCTGAATTACTGCATGTTCCAATATGGCAGGGAAAATACACACACAAGAAAAGGGAATATTACGTAATTGTCGATGGTTCAGATGGACAGGTAATGAAGACAGATATTGAGAAATTGAAATAGTTCATTTCCTGAGAAATTTATCAACTATTTCAAAGAATTTCCCTGTTTGATCTAAATATACTGGATGACCTGAATTTTCAACTATTTCCAGTTCAAAGTTTTTATGTTTCCTGATCTCGGCTAACAGATTTCCATATGGTGCAACCACATCATTCTTTCCCCATATGAAGAGTGATGGTGGTGTAACTTTGTCAAGCACATTCACGTTAAACCATGCAGGACCAACTGCAATTAATCTTGAAACTGAATCTGGAAAGAGGGTTGTGTTCATTATTGCCATTCCTCCTCCCATTGATGCCCCGATTAATGTATACTTATCTACTCCAATGAATTCCATGAATGACTGTGCAAAAGATTCAGAATTTTCCAGGTTTCCCCTCTCTATTTTGAAGTTTGCGTTGTCCTCACTCCTTCCAAAGCCTGGATAGTCCGGTGCATAAACGTTATAGCCCATATTCGAGAAATGTTCCAGTGATCCAATTCTTTCCCAGTCTCTTGAGCTGAATGCAAAACCGTGGAGCATTATGAGATTCTTCTTATTCTCAGGTCTACTGTTTTCAAGATAGAATAGATTTCTTCCATTGAATTTTATATTCTTTTCGTCGCTCATATCAATCCATATGATATCGCTCCTATGTGATTAAATTTTACACAATTTTTTATATATTCACCAAGCAGATTTGATAGTATTATGTGAGATTAATTAGATTATATAAACATTGATCAACTTACATTTTATTTGCTGGAAAAAGTTAAAGATTAAACACATAATGTGTAGTAATGGAAGTCGTGATTATAGGAGGTGGAGCTGCTGGGATGTCTGCAGCCTCCAAGGCAAAGAGGACTGCAAATGATTCGAGAGTAACTGTTGTTGAAAGTGGTAATTTTGTCTCATATGCAGAATGTGGTATACCGTATTACCTATCAGACAAGTTTGATAATTATGAAAATCTTATACATTATCCCATAAAGGAATTTACCGATAAGAGGGGAATAAACGTCATGACCGGAAAGAGAGTTGCGGGCATTGATGTAAATGAAAAGAAGGTAACTCTTGAAAGTGGAGAAATTTTGAAGTTTGATAAACTGGTGATAGCTTCCGGTGCATCAGCGGTCAGGAGTGGATACGAATCACTGGGCAGTGTTTTTTCTGTAAGAACACTGGATGAAGCAATTGCCATAAAGAAGAGTGGCTTGGGAAAGAAGATTGCAATAATTGGAGATGGCATCCTTGGAATGGAGCTTGCTTCAGAATTATCCATTGATGGAAAGGAGGTTACGATTATTTCTAAACATGATAAATTGTTCCCAAAAATGGATGGGAGAGTTACGGAAGACATGCTTTCCTTCTTCAACAAAAGAGTGAATGTTATTCTTTCTGAGAAAGTGGTGAGAATCAGCAGGAATCAAGCAGGTCTCACTGTCGAACTTGAACATGCAACTATCGTTGTTGACTCCGTTTTCTATGCTATTGGCATAGTTCCAAACACTGGTTTCCTGAAGGGTAGTGGGATAAAGTTGAACCAGCATGGTCTTATAGAGGTAAACTCCCACATGGAAACCAATGTGAAGGATATATATGCTGCAGGAGATTGTGCAATGTCCATCAATAGAATTAGTGGTAAACCGGAGTCACAGCCACTTGCCCAGATCGCAAACAAGATGGGCAGGATAGCAGGATCAAATCTTGCAGGGAGGGAGATGATTTTTCCGGGGGGACTGGGGACAACTCTCGTAAAGGTGTTTGACTTTGAACTCGGATTCTGTGGGTTTAATGAAGTCATTGCTGAAAAGGAGGGCTTTTCTCCAGAGGTTAAGATAGTAAAGGGGAAGAGCAGGGCAAATTACTATCCTGGGGGCAGCAACCTTGTAATTAAGATAGTATATGACAGGGAAAGCAGGCGTCTTCTAGGTTCAGAAGTATCTTCAATGGATAATGGGGCATGGAGATTGAATACGCTAGAAACTGCCATATATGCAGGCATGACGGTCGATGACCTGTTTTATAACGATCTCGGCTATACACCTCCATTCGGTCCAGTCTGGGACCCAATAATTATAGCTGCAAGCTTGACCATGAGGGATTGATATCAGAATACCAGTCTTCCCTCATATTCATAGACAGGAATGGAGAATATCTTCCTTTTTCAACATCAAGTCCAAGTAAAGCGCAGTTGAGGAAGGTTCTTGGTTTCGGTACCACATTGAGTTTCTGATAGATAATAGACCACATGACACCTCCATGGGTAACGATCAATATCTTCTTGCTACCTCTTGAATCATTCAGTATCTGATCAATGCAATTACCTATTCTCCTGTGAAATGAAGAACTGCTTTCTATGTTTGGGATGAAGTCTATGTTTGGTGTTACGGGAGAGAAATTCATCGAAACACCAAATTTCTTCATTATTCCTTCTGAATCTAGCCCCTCCACCCCCTTAAAATTTCTTTCACCCAGGCAATCTTCTATTATGAGACCCGGTTTTAAACCACTTCCAGTGACTGCTTCTGCTGTGTCAATGCATCTCTGGAATGGGCTGCAATAGACCTTCTCAGGGTTAATTTTCAAAATCACATCTTTTATTCCCTCAGCCTGCTTCCTCCCATCGTCATTAATATGACTTTCCTCCGGGCAGTACCATAAACCTGATCTGTTGCAGTCTGTCTGCCCATGCCTTAGAACGTAGACTTTTCCACTGAAATCATTACTCATTCCTTTGGCTTAATCCCTTATGTAATAAAATTTTTCCCAATGGTTTCACAGGAATCAAGTCTTGAACCATGAATATTTCCAGTACAGTATAATATCATATGCAGCTTTTATACCTCCCGCTGCGAACATTAGGGATGATGGAAACAGATCAACTGCCAGGCCTCCAAGTAATGGACCGGGTATCTGTGAGGCTGATCGGGCAGAGGTAAATCGTGAGTTTGCTCCTATCCTGCTCTCCTTTGGTATAAACGTGTTTATGAAGCTATCCCTTGCTGGTACGTCCATCTGGCTAGTTGTCTGCCGCAGGTATAAAAATGCCTCGCTCCATAAAAGATTATGAACAATGGGCATGAACAGGAGAAAACCATTGCTTATCAGGTGTGTGAATACCATTGTTCTTATGAGCCCAATGCTGTTCTGAATCCTTGAAGAAATCAGAATGGAAATGGCTGTCAGTATATTTACGATCAGGAATATTGCACCGGCAGAACTAAGGTCTATATTATATACAGCCTTGAACCACAGCGTGAGCATGGAAGTTGTTATCAGGCCACCTCCGATTGAATCCATGGAGAATAATGCCGTTAGTGTTCGTATATGACCTTTCATATCATCTGATATTTCTTTACGCTCCACCTTTTTCTCATATACTGGAAATTCAATCAAAAGATAGAAAAACAATTGCATTACTGCCAGCAGCATGTCCATTAGGAATATTTCCTGAAAGGTTATTGAACTGAATATGAACAGAACAAGTGAACCTATGGAGGCAGCACCATAGGAACCGAAATTGTAAATGGAGAATGTCTTGTTCTTTATTTTCTGTTCAACTTCAAAATGGCTAATTGTGTACTGTTCTATTGGCTGATAGGCTGAAAGGTCTCTTCCACTTAGAGAGATACCACCTACAATCACACCAATCACGTAAAAAATGGGATTGTCAAACATTATGAGGAGAAGGAACCCAATAATCAGGAGTGACGATAATAGAAGAGACCTCAATTTAAGTGATCTGTTGAAGCGCCCATATAATATAACAAATATACTGGTCGACAGAAGGCTTAAAAATAATACCACACCAATATCGATTGAGTTATAGTGAAAGGAGGCGAGATAATAGGGTGAGCTAACCGCCATGGTAATGAATATGAATGATCTGAATGACTTTGTGAGTGTAAGTAACCCGGATTGCCTGTGCATTTCCCGTCAATACGTTTTTCATTAAAAATAGTTTGGAGACTTTTATCTCTTTTCTGCCCTGTCTTCCTTTCCCCTTGCGAAGGAAAACAATGCACCCACAAGCAGGATTGCCAGACATACAAAGAGGGCTGATCTTATCCCACTTAATAGTGCAGCTGATACAGATGGGCTTAGCCCTCCATCCAGTTCGCTTGTGCCTGCAAATACTTCATAAGCAACATATCTTGATACGCTGAGACTTGCTATGGATATGGATACTATAAAGCTGCCAAGCATACCGATGTTTGACATTGTTCGCAGGAATCCTGAGGATAGACCATATAGATCTTTCGGTGAGTTTGCCATAACTGCACTGTTGTTTGCCGGGAAAAACAGTGCAGAACCTATTCCTGTGAAGAAAGATCCGACTATAATTATATCCAGTGTTGAATTCACCTTAAGTACAGAATATATTAAAATGGCCACGCCCATTATTAGAAGGCCTGTAGTTGCTGGGATCCTTGCTCCTATTTTATCGGCCAATCTTCCAAACAATGGTCCGAGGATGCTTCCAACCACATATCCTGGAAGAAGATAGAGTGAGCTCACAAATGGTGTTAGGTCCCTGATCCCCTGAAGGTACATGATCAAAAGGAATACCACGGACAGGAATCCAAGACTCTGCAGAAATGCAGAAATAATAGAATAACTAAGGACACGTATTCTGAATATCCTGAATGGTATGAGCGGCCTGGACACATGTCTTTCTACAGCAATGAAAGCGGCCAGCACAATTGTACCTCCAAGCAGGAACATTTCATTATAAAGTGTCAGGCCACTGGTAGTGATATCGACACCTCCATAGGCAAGGATTGCAAGGGAGGCAGCAAGCAGTGTTGCTCCAGGGATATCAAGCTTATTGGGGATTTTCTGCCCTGGATTAATATTCCTTATTGCGTACACGAATGCAAATATCCCTATGGGTACGTTTATGTAGAAAATGTACTGCCATCCAATGAAAGTTGTTATGATCCCTCCCAGAACTATCCCGAGCATTGCACCGGAGTTGAAGCCAATTGCTGTATATCCGAAAACTCTTCCCCTCTTCTGCGGCGGGAAATTATCTGCCACTATTGCCCCACTATTAGACTGGATCATCGCTGCTCCCAATGCCTGAATTGCCCTGAATCCTATCAGTTCATATATGGAGGTTGATGCACCACTCAGCGCAGAACCGATCGTAAAAATACCAATGCCGGCAGTGAATATTTTCTTTCTTGTTACTATATCACCAAGCCGTCCCAGCTGGGTTGTACCTACTGCGATTACAAGCAGGTAAATCAGGATAACCCATATCGATAGGGAAAGTTGAGTTTTGAAATATTCGTTTATGGTTGTGAGGGCTAGAAGAACAATTGTAGAATCGATTGCCCCCATCAGAACGCCGATCAAAAGTACCAGGATCAGTTTGCTTTCCCTTTCCATGGTACGATATTCTATTTTCGATATTTAACTTAATTATAGATAATATTGGACTCCACGATAAAAACCTTGTTCGTTATAACCATAATTTTAGAATTTGATCAACGCAGTATTACAATGTTTATTATATCAGGCTATAGGAAATGTTTAATTAGTGGAAATGTTATAATATACTGATAAAATGGCTATTAAATTACGCAAAAGTGAGGATGACAAACAATTTGAGACGAGAAGTAAGATCAGGAATTATAAGTCTCAGATAGACAGGGGTCTGAAAAGACAGCAGCAACTGATGGCCCAGGCCATAAACAACATAAAAAAAGCAGCATCAATAAAAGATAAGAAAGGAATGCTGAATGCGGCACAGAATGCAGTCAGGATAAAAAGTTCAATTGAATACCTGAAGAGCTTTTCACTTTATCTTGATAATTTGGAGATTACATTTGAATTTGTATATAACGAAAGGAGAAACAACGAGATTCTGTCTGATGCCAATAAAGAACTCAACAAGAGGATGCTCTCAGAGGAGCAGGCAAGACAGATTGAGAACAACATTCAGGCCATAAACCAGAAGACTGAAGATCTTGAAAGAAGACTTGAGGATCAGTTCGGGAACATAAACCAGAGCCTTGATGAATTTGCTGCGAGAGGGGGAGAAAATGTTGATGAGGTGATAGGAAGCATCGTAGGCCAGAATACACCTGAGAATCAGGAAAAATCAAACAGTGAGATTGACGACCTGATCAGCAAGATCATGGGAGAAAATACAAAAACGTAATTCTTCAAAGCATGAGAAGCCAACCAAAGAATAGCTTGAATGCGTAATTAGTATCCGGGTCATAAGGGATCCTCAGGATTCCATCTATTTCCTGTGACTCTATGGAAGTTTTCCCCTCTTTGTCCGTTTTTATTTTTATTGTCGGTCTTATGTAGATCGTACTTGAATTTATACGTGTTTCAATTATCTTCCAGGTTTCTGTAAGGAGCATAACTACTTCCCTTGGTGTCTGGCCCTCAAGATCCAATGTTCCAACGGGAAAATTAAAAAGCACAAAGCAGAATCTTGGATCGGGGAGACCTTTCTTCCTGTTATCAAGAATATCCCTGAGAATTTTCACAATTTTTAGATCATAATTTTTTAAATCTGAATACATGGACTGATCTATGAAAACTGCATAGGCCTTCCCATTGCTCAAATTACCTTTTGATTTCTCTGAATCCCTTTCGAGAGTTGCCCCTGACCAATCCACTATGGTAAGATTCTTGAACACACTGCCCTCCTTTGGTTTCAGCAGGATAGATATATTGTTACTTTTACCGTTCTTATTTTTATCAGGGAACTGGCCATTCACGATAATGCTGTTAAGAAGCGATTCCATGAGTTCTATGCCACTGGTTATATCCCATGTGAACTTTGTATCAGATGATAGTGAATCTATGTAATTTAAAAAGAATGCAAGGAATGTAGTCTTTCCTGAATTTTCTGGACCTACGATGTTCAGGGTGCTGTAACTCTCGCTATTAACTCCATAGAGTGCACCATATTGATTTGTTCCTCTGGAGATCATTGACTCCTCATATTGCTTATATCTTGATCGGGATGTTTCATCCAGGAGGGAAAATCTTGCAGGGGTGGCAATAACAGAAGCCGCATATGCAACCGTCATTACTGTGAGAAAACTGGCTGAATAAACTATTCCTGATGAGTGATAAGAATTGAAATGTGGGGTGTAAACTGTTAAAATGAAATACATCCCGATTATGGATGCCATCATCCCACCTTTCCTCGTACCAGGAGATGCAGCCCCACCAAGGATGTATGCTACAACAAACAGAGATAGAAGCACGATTATGGAGAAAATCAAAGGCAACCAATCTATATTCCCATTGTTCTGGAATATCAGTGTTCCACTGATGAAAAGTCCTCCGAAGAAAGATACTTTCTCAATGATCTCAGTAAAGAAAAAGAATATGATCACGAATGAGAGTAAAAGGCTCACCATATTAAGGATTTCGTTCCTGATTTTAGATAGCAGTCCCTTTGTTACCAGATAGGTTGTGGAAAGAAAAAGGAGGATAAGAAAACTTGATTTTAGAAGATCTGAGATAAGTATCAGCGAGATTATATCCCGGATTAGAAAAGTTAGGGAGTAATATACAACGACCGGACCGGAGGAAAATGTGCCGGCAAATAGTAAAAAAATAAAGACTGCAATGAAGCCAGACAGAAATGAGAATGAGTAGAGTGCATTCTTTGCTTTTGACCACTTCATCCTGTAACCCGTGGCAGAAGAAATGGCTACGATTAAGGAAAACGAAGGAAACCACAGGAAAAGATATTCAAAGAATGCAATGGGTGAATTCATTGATGTGAGACCAAGGTTGCCTGTATCCGTCAGTATAAGGGCTAACAGTATCATAACTACTGCAGGACCACCTGAATTTACCAGGAAAACAGGATCGCTATCGGACTCCTTGAAGCGCAGGAAGTATCCTATAATTAGCATGATAACTAGTGAAAGAGGCAACAGGTAGTATAGTATCTCTTCATGGGAAAGATATGGATTGCTTAAATACAGCTGCCTGGAAATAAAAATCAGGATTATAGCTGAAAAAAATGCTGAGAAGTAGGAGATTCTGATTCTCTGAAGAATGGATAGAAATTTGCCCTGTATACTGACAATCAGTAATATGCCGGATAGGCCGGATAGGGAAAATGTTGAAATTATGAGATAAAACAGAGTCTCAGTGCCGTTGGAAATGGATGCAAATGTCTTCCCAATTGCCAGCAATGTAAGCACCTGTATGAGGAGCAGGAGTAGAATATATGAAAGCGAGGAAAATATGAACCTGTATAATCTCCTTATCACTATCTGATTTCTTACACCCAGTGGGTATTTTTTAAGGTGCGAAAATAATCCTCGCATTAAAAATGTATATATGAAGATAGCAAGTACTATCTTTGCTATCAATGGAATTCCAGCATGACTGTCTATTCCAAGAAGTGTCGCAATGGACCTTTCAATGTTTGAGTTCAGATGTATTCCAAGGGAATTCAGGTAAAAATAAGTGATAAGGAGATACAGAATGAGAAAGAATGGTGATATTATTCTAAATATTGTATGCACAGCCCTGATGTTAAGATTTTTTTCTCCCCTATTGTTGAGATCTCTATTCACTTCACGACCTGTGTCTTATATTTTCAGCTATTTCAACGACATTCTCCATCTCTAACCTGGTTATCTTGTCTGTTCCCCTCAGTGAAAAATTAACCGAAAGTGCTGATAACCTGTTTTCAAGGTTTTCGTCCCCCTTCACATAATTCTTGAGTTCATCAATAGCGTTTACAACCTTTCTGACCTCCATTGTCTGTATGTCCTTGATCAGGATATCTATATTGTTTTCCCTTCTCTGTTCGGGTTTTAGTCCTTTCGCAGTGCTTTCCACTGAATCATCCATGTGGTTTGCTTCCCTGGTTTCTTCCTTTCTTGCACCGCCTATTTTCCTTTCAAATATGGCATCCAGTGTTAGTTCTCCTCTCCAGAGATCTGAAGCTTCCAGTTCAACCGTTCCTTTCAGGTGCCCACTTGTTTCAGGGATTAGCCTTGATTCTAATTCCCTGTAATCATTTATCTTCAGGTTTGACATTGATATTTTGGTCTGCCCGATCACATCAAATGGACCAAGTAGCCCATTAAGGTTTATGACAAGGCTCTCCATGTCAACTATTGGTCTGATCTTGAACACAATGGAAAACTCTTCTCCTTCCCGAAGGGAGCCAGAAAGTGCGTAAGAAACAGACATTTTTACATAATTTGATGGATCGTTTGTGGAGTCAACAATGGTAAAGATTGCATCACGTACCATATCGTTAAGGTATGCGTAGTCACCGTTGTGCTTGAATTTAATCATATAATCTGGTATCTTCAGTTTTCTGAGATTTATCCTGTCTTCATTATCTGAATACTTAATTAACTCATCTATTGCCTTTGTTGCACCAACCCGGGAACATATGAGTATTATGATGGCTTTCATCTGAGCATCTGAAGAAGAAAGAAGTGAGAGGATCTGCGACTCAAACTTCTTGAAAATATCTGGCTTATAGGAACAGCACTCCAGAACAAATGTACCGGATGATAATGCAAGTTCAGGATTATCGGATGACATATTCTTCACAGCCTCTGGAACATAGATTTCAAATTCATCCCTCCATGACTGCTTCACATACTGGCTCATTTCAGCAAAGCCTCTTGATCTATCTTCAATCTTTTCTGACCTGAATAGCTGAATCAATGACTCAAGATCCTTATCCCTTTTCCTTTCCTTTTCCTCCTCCTCCAGCCTTGAAAGTGAATTCTTGAAATAAGTTACATTCTTTTCATCAATCTTCCTGCTTTCCATTATGCCCCTAAGTGATATGAGCAGATTGCTGAGAAGCACCTCCTCGCTTGGATTTGTAAATGTAGATTCGATGAGTGTCCTGACATACTTTATGTTATTTCTTTCTACCGGTGTTATATCCTTCCTTTTCTCTATTTTCCTGCATTCCTTAAATATTCTTGACGCGAGTTCGTTCTTGCTCTTGAATGTGTCTTCCTTTGCCATACTCATCCTCTCAATCTGAACCGACGCTTTTCTGTCGGCTCTTCCTCACCGCCAATCATTTCCACAATCAGGCTGTTCAGCTCTGTCGGAATGAGAATCTTTCTCTTTACCAGTCCTTTCTTTACCTGCGTTATGAGATTGTACATCTTCTTCTGGTCAAAGACCTCATTATTTTTTGCCACAGTTTCCAGTACTTCCCTTAGGAAGTCCAGATCTTCAAACCTGTTTTCCATTATGGATTCCTCGACAAGAGTGAACAGATCTTTCCTGGCTATATCGAAATTCTTCAGAATGGAAATGCTCTGATCAATCTCAGAAGATGACATTTTCCTGCTTGTGGAATATTTTGACCATGTCCTGAAAAGTGTTGGTATTGTTGTGAATAAGGTTCTTCCCATGTTTACATTTGAATCCTTCTTCAACATGTTTGACATGAGTACCTCATTTATCTGTCCATAATTTGATGAACTGAGATTCTTGAGAAACTGAACCAGGTTTCTTCCTCCTACAGTATTTGGATCACATTGTATCAGTACAGGCATAATATTGCCAATGAGATCATCGTCAGAACCCTTTGCCTTTTCCTCCTCAACATTATTTTCAAGGTACTTTACTGTGGCATCAATGAGATCGTCCCTGAATCCACTTTTTCTGATGATATCTCCCACGATCTGGAAATATTCCTCCTTTTTCCCATATGATTCCATTTTAGAAACTTTCAGTGCAGTATTTATTGCCATGGATGGCTCAGCATTGCTGCATATGGATTTTATAATTCTTGATATGAATATATTAGCCAGGGTTGTTCTCTGGCTACTCTGCGGAAGATCGCTAGAATCCCCAATTTCATACACTTTACCGGTCTCAATCAGACGGAAATATTCATTGGACACAGATCGAATAAGGCTATCTTCTCCTGGAATCTCAACAGTCTTTCCGGTATAGTTTATGATCACATGTGAGCTGTTATCAATGGCTGGAAGTGTACATACCAGATCAAAAATTGCCTCATCCTGTGATGGCGGGGCATCGTATGTAGAGTAACTAAGCACCAACCATGGTGGGAATAGGCTTTCCAGAGTCATTATCTGCCTGAACATTGAAGTAAGATCTGTAGATATTACACCGATTTTTATCTGCTCCTGGAAAATATTGAGGAAGAGGCCATACAGGACATCCCTGGAAAATTCCTTCTTTTTGTCTGATATTAATTCTTCTCCGTAAGACTGGTCATTGACATCTATTTCTATGTTCACAACTGGAAGTTGCATGAAGTTTCCATTAGCCAGTTTCAGTTTCTCTATATCTTTTACTGAGGTAATGCCCTTAAGGTGGTGTCTGTCCAGCTCTTCTAGATTTTTTCTAGCCTCCACAAAATTCTTGAAATCAAAGACGAGAAAATGACTCATCAGTGCTCCATCCCTTCCATGAATGTCCTTGCCTATATTTTTCACATAATTCATAGCGATTTTTCCAGATGGTAATGTTAGCAGCCGCCTGCCCTCTTTGAATGTAATATTGTTGAGACCCATTGGTATACTGTACTTTTCAATGTGATTAAAGTCATCTTCGCTTAGTGATGTACTCTGGGTGATGAACTGGTATCCAGACCTGCCTTTTTTTTCTGCCCAACCATACAGAACCTGATCTGCAACAATATTAACCATGGTCATAACTCTCCTACCTCACTGATCCAGTTTGCAATTAAAATGAACCCTGAGTTTAGCTGTGGATCAAAGTTTATGCCATACATTCCACCTACTCCCAGATCAAGCTTGGGAACGATTTCTCCATTCTGGTCCCTTTCAGTCTTTATGAATATCTTGAAAGCAGAAGGATTCTTTATATTTTTCGTTATGTAGGCATAAGTGTTTCTTAATAATTTTAAAAGTTCAATGGCTGAATAATTGAACACTGCATCTGGAAGCGTATCTGTTTTTGTAAAGAGGAATGCAATATTCGGACGGCTTTTCTTATCTACCCTTGCATTGAGAATCGTTTCAATAATTCTCCTGTATTGAAGGTCCCGTGTTGCCCATTCACGGTATGAAGAACAGTCTATCATGACGAGATAGCCCTTTGCCTTCAGGAGATATTCAAATCGCGTATTCATCAGCATCCTCCTTACATTATCAGGACCACCCTGAAGGCTGTTGAATGTTTCTCCTGCTATGTCATTTATCCTGAGATATATCCTGTTTGAACCAAATCTTTTCTTCTTCGTGAACTGGAAAACTACCTCTCCAACCCTGTCCTTTGCTGTAAGTTCTGGGAACTTGTGTTCTGAAAAGATCCTGTTTATGTATTCTTCCATTAGGTCTATTCCACTTACAACATCTGCTTCAACGTTTATTGCTGTTTCTATGTCCTGCAGGAAATGAAAAAAGTAGGCGAGGAATGTGGTCTTACCAGCCGCTGGGGGTCCGATAATGGCAATTGCATCTTTCTGTTCATATTTTGCATTGGCGGTTGATACAACATTTCTCTGCTGGTAATTCGTCTGATTCTGACCCACGCTGACCTGCTGCTTCTGATTCGCTGGCTGATCTTTATCCCTGTTAAATTCAGGCTTGTATCCTTCGTTAATCACTGGTTCTCCTGCCATTGACATCGTGTTTGTCACATTAGTTCCAGCGATGCCAGTGCTGTTTTTTACATTCTTCATATGAAGCACCTTAGTTGTGTGGTAATTCACCATAAACATTAATGCTATTAAGATTTCTGTGAATTCAATAAAATATATAATATTATAATTAAAAATTATTGATCCGGAAGATGAGATTATGCCCATAAAGGCAAGAATGGAGAGTGTACCTACAAATCCTGTGGCTCCCCTAATCCCTGGTGTGGATATGGACAGTAGCGTACCAACTGAAACAGTAAAATAGATTGGGTACCATAACGCTTCAAGATATAGGATTTCTGCGATTGACCCATTGAAGTTCGGGATTCTTACTCCTGCTATAATCACCAGAGTATTGAAGAACATCCCTAGCCCCGTAAGGAACGATACTGCTACATACCTCCTTGAGGCTTTGGAGAATCTATGGTCCACGGCACTTGTGACCCTTCTTAATCTTGAGATTGAAGAGGAACTGAGAAACATGAAGATGAAACCAATATATGGTATCATTGATAGTATCACGTAAATTCCAGTTTCGATGGAACCACGGGAAAGGTTTCTATAATAAATGTCCTGTGAGCCCAGTATCTTCTGGTTTGCTTCTTTGACATAATGACTGATTGATAGATACCATGAAAGTAGAATTAGGGAGCATACAATTGTAAGAAAGATAATTAATCCAATCGCTCCTCCATATCCGAACTGATTTAATAGAATTCCCGGTATTATGATAATTCACCTGTAAACTTTATTTTTATATGCGTTGATCTCATCCCAGCTTCTGAAGAAATCCATAATTTGTAATGAAGATTCTGTATAATAAATCACTTTTTCTTGAATACTTCTTCATCCTGAACTTTTGACTGAATGCCAAGACCCTCTTTTTCCATTGATTTCCATACATAAATTACATCCTTGGTACTGCAGTCTGTCATCCTTACTATGGATTTCAGCCTTGCGATGCCGGATATCTTCAGCTCATCCAGTGTTTCCCTTCTTATCTTCTCTATCTTATCCTTCCCTGGCGGTTGATCCTTTGCCATAAGTATATCACTGATTTCAACAGACTGGCCGTTATTTTCATTGAAATAAACATTACCATTCCTCATATCTTTGAGTAACAACAGGAAATTCTTGCTGTCTACACCGTTATTTGATGAATTCTTCACCTGGTCTATTACGCTATCCTCAAATCCATTTGGAGAACCTATAACGGCGATAATGTACGAATTTTCCATGTTCGAGGTTTCTATGAGGACTCCCAGTATTCTTGCAAGATCGCTGTTATTGAATGGATGCTGGTCTATCCCTATTCCCATATTTCCTTCCTTCCGGTAAATTTCAGATTCGTGTACATTGTATATAAATGCCACACCTATCCTTACATCATTCCTGAGAAACCGTCTCTTCTGGTATCTATACATTATTGCCCTGCTCTTTACGGGGTATGTTCCGTCTCCATTCAGCTCATTCATTTCAGAAAACGTATTGCTGTTGATTATGTCCTTAACTTTCACGCTTCCTTCAAAATCCATTCTTGGATTGGAAAGCCTTATGGACTTTTCATCAGTGAATAGTGATTCTGCAGTTTCGAAGAATGCAACTTCCCTTATCCTTGCCTCTTCTTCAGAACAGGCAAATGATGAATCAAATGTTCCGGTACCACTTTTACTGGAGACTGCGATCAACTTCTTCAGGGTATTCAGGGTGCCAATCTGTGATTCTATCTCATTCTCCATCTTATAATTCGATTCCCCGATCAGCGACTGGATCCTCTTCATTTCTATCTCACGTAGCTCTGGGTTACCAGATATATCAGGATCTGAGTTTAGTCTCCCCATCTCATTTTCCAGCTCATTTATCTTTCCCTTCATTTTCAGCTCAAAGGTCTTCAATTCCTTCAATGGTGATTCAATGTCGAAGCTCTTGAGTGATGCCAGGTCCCTGTTCTTCAGGAGTGTTGTTGCTTCCAGTACTTTATTGTAAATCTGGTCAAGTTCATTGCCTGATATCATTTCTGTCAATTCATTCTCTATCTTTGATCTTCTATTTTCCAGGTCCAGTGAAATTTTCAGCACCCTTTCATAATTGTTGAACAGTTTCTTTATCTGTCCCGGATCGATCTGAATGAATGAAATCACCCCTTCAGTTATCTTTTGAAATCTGTTGCGGTACTTTTCCTCCATGGCCTGTGAAATTTCCCCTCTTACATTTTTGCCAGACAGTATATCAATGGTGGAAAGGAAGTTCTCCATATTCTCATTGTACCATTCCTTGATCAGCCTGTATATCTGGTCATCCCTGTTTATCAGTAGTGTCTTTATGGATTCGCTATTCATTGAATCTATTCTTGAAAAATGTTCAAGTTTTTCGACAGCCTCATATTCATCATCGGTGAATTTCCTTACGTACTGTTCTATCTCCTGGTCATCGTACGTCTTGTTTTCAGAATCCTTCCTGAAGGAAAGTGATATCTTGAGCTGGGCCAGCTTTATATTGGCCAGGGCACTCTTGGCCATTTCCATTCCAATTTTATCGGCGCATCTTGTTCCTATGGTTGAGTAATAATTATCGAGGTCCCTCATCATTCTCTTTCTGCTGCTTGTGTCCATTGTCACAATGTCCATGTAATCCCGTCCAGCCTCCTGAAGAGCCCTCCTGAAAATTGTAATGCATTCACTTTCCATTTTAATACAGTAATAAAAGCACTTACCCCTTTATATTAATTTCTACAACATGAAAAGAATAGATTTATTTAAGTGAAATATTATTAACATTAAGGAAAGCTATGGAAAATGAAATTTTGAATAAAATAATACAGTTAGAAAGTTCAATGAACAGGAAAGCAGTTATTATAAATACAAGACTTAGAAACTTGCAGCCACTGGATGAGGACGTGGAACAGATTATTTTCTCGATCATGAAGAAACTTTTTCCGAAGAGAGATGAAACAGCTTCCGGTGAAAATGAAACTGTTCTTATAATTTCGGGATACTGGCCATACTCTTCCCGTTTCACGGATTCACTTATTGGGTTTCAGAAAAGATTCAAGTATGATACTATTGGATGCGGATTTGTGAGTGGTGGAATGACCCTCTTCTTTAAAAGTGGAAGGAAGAGGTTCAGGAAGGCAGACTCAATAATTTCAACGATCGGTGCTGGAGAGATCATACAGGATTTTAATTCATCAATTCTCCAGAACATGAAATCGTTCGTGCCTGAACTGCCCGATCAGCAAAATGTGCCCGTGAGGGAAATCCTGAAGAATTACTCTGCAGATAACGTACTGGACGTGGATTTGATAGACCAGATAAATATTAACAAGATTTATAGAAATTACGTCGAATCCCTTGGAAAGAAGATTTCTCTCCTCTCTGGAGGTGCAACAGGCTATAAGGATATTATAGATGAAACAGGCAACTGCCCATATGTGAAGGAGGGTATTGATGAATATCTATCTCAGGAGCAGGAGAAAGAAGTTGATGAAATTGTGGATTCTATCGAGGAAATAGAAGCAGAAGAAGTGGTTAAATCCAGGGACTTCAGGAAACAGTGGATCAAGATCTATTCAGGCCACTCAATGTTCTCACTTTACCTGGATAACCTTGGAGCCATCAGGGAGATAAAGAGTATATGAAGGCGGATTAGAAGATGGATCACGCAGAATTAAGGGAATTATTGGAAAAAGGTCTCAAGGCAGAATACGATGGTAACAGGAAGGAAGCCGTATCTCTTTACAGCAAAGCAATGGATATACTTAAGGATGAACTCAGAACAGATAACCAGATCAAAAGAGAAAAGGTTCAGAGACAGATTAAATCAATTCAAGCTGCTATTTCAAGATTGAAAACAGGAGATTCTTCTGATATAGGCGGGAATAATGAAGGACAGAAGATACTTGAAGAACTTGGACTAACACTTGAAAACGGAAACGGTCCAACTATGGACGAAGTTGCTGGCATGACGAAAGTAAAGGAAGATATGTACACTCAGATTATATATCCCCTTAAATTTCCAGACCTGGCAAAGGAATTCAACATCAAATTTGGAGGAGGTATACTTCTCTATGGTCCTCCGGGAAATGGGAAGACGTTCCTCATAAGAGCACTTGCCCGTGAGGCAAAGATGAATTTCATTTATGTTAACCCGTCGAGCCTGTTCAGCCAGTGGTTTGGTAATTTTGAGAAGAATATAACCAACCTTTTCAGGGCAGCGAGGGAATTATCGCCCTGCATCCTTTTCTTTGATGAACTTGATAGCCTCTTTCCATCCAGGGACCAGGTTAATAGCGATGCGGCAAGAAGAGGTGTTTCACAGTTCCTTAATGAGATTGGAGGGTTTTCATCTGATTCGTCAGATAGGCCAGTGGTGATCCTTGGAGCAACGAACGTTCCATGGCAACTGGATCCCGCAGTAACAAGACCGGGAAGATTTGACCGGATGATATACATTCCTCCCCCCGATCTGGAAGCAAGAAAACTGATACTTCAACACTATCTCTCTAAAATTAAAAGGCTTGGGAAGGTAGATGTTGATGAACTGGCTATAAAGACGGAAGGTTACAGTGCTGCAGATCTTGAATATCTGTGTAAATTCACAACTCAGAAAGCTTTCTTGAGAGCAGTGGAAGGTAACAATGAAGAGTTAATAACGGATAAATCCATGAATGAAGCTATGCTTGAAGTGAAACCTTCCATCAACCCATCTGTCTTGGATAGATATAAAAAATTCAGGGATCAGAGAACCTGAATTAAATGAAAAAATATAAAAATTTTACTGAGAAAGCGTTAAGTTGAAGGGATTCATTATCTGTACTGATGGAAGATATAAAAGAAATAGCAGAAAGAGTGAGAAAAGAAGAGATCATGATCCTTGATATGAGGGATTTCGAATCATACATGAAAGGGCATATTTCAAACTCAATTCTTGCACCTTATGTTGAAGGCAGGTGGGCACCTGAGATTGCTAATTTCCTGAGCTCCAGAGATACTCCCACCATTGTTCTTTTTGAAGCTGATGAAGAGAAGACTGTTGCATCAAAAGAACTGAGTAAGATGGGACATGATCTGCAGTTCCTGAGATATGAAGAATTCAAGTCCGCCGGTAATTTCGAAGAAGCTCATGCAACCAATTTGAGACCGGAAGAATTTGGAGAACACATCGAAGATTATCAGGTCATTGATGTGAGGGAGCCGTATGAATGGAACTCAGGCTATATTGATGATGCTCATCTGATACCATTGAATGACCTTTTTGTAGAATATGAAAAATTAGATAAGAAGAAGAAATATGCCATAATTTGCGCCCATGGAAACAGGAGCCTCTACGGTGCGATTTTCCTTGCAGACAAGGGGTTCGATGTCTATAACGTGGATGGAGGTATGGATGCACTCCAGCGTTCAGGATATGTGTGATCTTCAGGGACTTTCCAAAAATTCTAAATCATTTATTACATCAAAAATTTCTCTTTCCTGAGTTCTGCTTCCCCTTGACCTTATGGGTTCAACAACTTTCTTATTTATTATAACAAACAGCCATGTCGAGAAAGACATTATTCCGACATATAGTGTAATGAAGGATATTGTTATCATATCTGAACCACTGGTACTTATGGATTGAAGATACGCCGTGGAAATTATAAACAGCAGAAATATGACTCCTACAACGGAGCCAGCTCTTGTATAAAGTGACCCTGTGATATAAAGACCAAGAAGAAGTAAAAGTGGCAAAAATATCACATAGTCCCTGCTATGAAAAATTAACTGTGATGCCAGATATATTATTATAAGCGATATTAAGACAGGTAGAAGTATATTCAATTTTGAAAATTTTTCAGTCAAACTTTGCCTCCATTCTTATAAGTTCCTTTGCAACATCCCACTCATCCTTAGATATGGAGAACCTGGTGACTCCTGCAAAAAAATCATCGTTTCTCTTCAACAGATAGCTGTGAAACTTCATGAATTTCTGTATCACCCTGTATTCTTCCTCTGTTAACTTGACTTTGTTGAAGATACCAGCATTAACTTTAAGATAAAGCTGAAGAATCAATTCTTCCTTCGATATTAATTGCATCCCTACTTCCATCTCATCCCTTGTTTTCGAGGTATCCAGAATCTGCTTGATCTTTTTAGAATTAAAATAGTTTGTCCTTATTCCCATAGTAGATTTTTCCATCTGGAATGTGCAGTATATGAAGAATGCATCTTCTATTGTGAGATTCCCAGCAAGTGCCTTTAATTTCAGATTTTCAGAAAGCTTCTCAAATGTGTTGCTGGCCCATTGATGGTCTGCCATATATCTTGAAAGAGTAACCATCCACTTATCCAGCCTGTCCCGTTCAAGTTTTGCCTTATTCTTCTTTTCAATATCTTCAAAGCTATCGAATGAAGGTCCCTTAACGGTGGTTTCCCTGGGAGGATCGTTTCTTTTAGGATTTCTGGCATATTGCATCCATTTTTCCCTTTCAGTCTTAGCCCTGTCCAGGGATAGATCGTAAACCCTCCTCTTTGCAGGGTCCGATAAGACCTCGTAGGCCTCGTTCAGTTGTCTTGTCATCAATTCATTCATCGTTGTGTCTCCCTTTGCTACATCAGGGTGCCACTTCTTTATGAGAACCTTATATGAACTCCTGATTTCATCTTCTGAAGACGTCCTTGAGACACTTAATAAAGAATAATAATCAAGCACTGTGGTGTAATAATATTTCAGGTTAAATTACTTTTGTACTGTGAAATGAATTTTCTTGATATTTCTGACCCAGAGTTAATAAATATACAGTGGTATATAAATTTCTTTTCTATAACACAACTTGTGTAAAACTACATGAAATTGGGATGAGTTTAATGTTATAATAGAACCTTAAAATAGAAAAGATTTATAATGAAGAACATATTTACTTTCAATGACCGAGATGTCCGAAAATATGGAAATTCTTATTAATCCCATACAGAATTCCATAGAAAATGCCAAGAGAAGGAATTCCATGAGAAAAGTATCTGTAAAAATTGAAGACGATCAAATAGATGAACTGAAGAAGCGAAATAATGATTTACTTAGAAATCTAGCAGACCTCCAGAACTACCTGAAAATAACTCAGAGAGAATTTGAGGCACAGAGAAAAACTGCTGGCATGGATATTCTTAAGGGTCTTCTCCCATTCCTGGACACTCTGGATGCAGGTATTGCATCTGAGAAGGATAACCAGGTACTGAGCTCGCTGAGGGATAATCTACTAACTACCCTTTCAAAATATGGTCTCAAACCCATTGATGCAGAGGGCCAGAAAGTTGATCTAAAACAGCATGAAGTTGTGGGGATTGTGGATGGAAAGGAAGAAAACAAGATCGTCCACGAGATTCAGAAGGGATACCTTTTGAATAATGAAGTGATTAGGACTTCAAAGGTCATAGTGCAAAAAAAAGGTGAAAAAATTGAGTAAAATAATAGGAATTGATCTGGGAACAAGTAACTCCGCAGCAGCGGTTGTCATATCTGGGAAACCAACCATAATACCAAGTGCAGAGGGTATATCTGTTGGTGGAAAATCTTTCCCCAGTTACGTAGCATTTACAAAAGATGGTGAACTCCTTGTTGGAGAACCAGCTAGAAGACAGGCTCTCCTGAATCCTGAGGGTACCATTTATGCGGCAAAAAGGAAAATGGGTTCTGATTATAAATACAAAATTAATGGGAAAGAGTACACACCACAGCAGATTTCTTCATATATTCTACAGAAAATAAAGAGAGATGCTGAGGCATACCTTGGAGAACCTGTATCTGAGGCAGTTATAACTGTCCCTGCATATTTTGATGATAACCAGAGACAGGCCACAAAGGATGCTGGAACAATTGCGGGTCTTAATGTTAAGAGGATCATAAATGAACCTACAGCAGCGTCACTGGCTTATGGTATTGATAAGGTAAACCAGTCAATGAAAATATTAGTCTATGACCTTGGTGGAGGAACCCTGGATGTTACAGTAATGGACTTTGGAGAGGGCGTGTTTGAAGTTGCTTCCACATCGGGAGACACAAAACTCGGTGGAACAGACATGGATGATGCAATCATAAAATACCTCATGGATGAGTTCAAGAGGACAGATAAGGTAGACCTCAGCAAGGATGAAAAGGCTAAGATCAGGCTGAAAGATGCTGCCGAAAAGGCAAAAATTGAACTTTCTACAACTTTAGAGACTGAGATTAACCTCCCCTATCTTACAGTTGTTAACAACGAGCCAAAGAATCTTCTGATAAAGCTTAAAAGATCAAAGCTGGAGGAATTAATTGCTCCAATAGTAGCAAGATCTAAAGTACCACTCGAAAAGGCATTGAAGGAAGCAAACCTCACAAAAGAAAAAGTGGACAAGATCATTCTGGTGGGTGGACCTACCAGGATGCCATATGTCAGGAAATTTGTTGAGGATTTCTTTGGAAAGAAGGCAGAAGGTGGAGTTGATCCTATGGAGTGTGTTGCAATAGGTGCAGCCATACAGGGTGCAGTACTTACAGGAGAAATAAAAGATATTGTTCTTCTGGATGTAACACCACTTACACTTGGTATCGAAACACTGGGAGGTGTGGCCACTCCGATCATACCTGCAAACACCACCATACCAACTCAGAAATCACAGATATTTTCAACAGCTGCAGATGGACAGACTGAGGTTACGATACATGTAGTACAGGGTGACAGGGCAATGGCGAAGGATAATGTATCACTTGGAATGTTCAATTTACAGGGAATTCCTCCAGCACCGAGAGGCATACCTCAAATAGAAGTATCATTTGATATAGATGCTAACGGAATACTTACAGTCACAGCTAAAGACAAGGCCACCAACAAGCAGCAGAGAATTTCAATTGAGGCAAAGAATAAACTCAGCAAGGAACAGATAGAAAAGATGAAGAAAGAAGCAGAGGAGTTTGCTGAGGCAGATAAGAAAAGGAAAGAAGATATAGAGAAGGTGAATCTTGCTGAGACACTGGCATACACAACGGAAAAAACAATCAGTGAGAACAAGGATAAGATAGATCAGAAGGATCAGGACGAGGCAACAGAACTGATAAAACAGCTAAGGGATGCAATAAAGGACAACGAGGTTGAAAAAATAGATTCCCTGTCAGAACAGCTGTCAAAGAAAGCTCAGGCAATTGGAATGGCAATGTACTCCAAGGCACAGGAAAACCAGTCCCAGCAGACTTCAGAAACGCCTAATGAACAAAAAGACCAGGAAAATGGTGAAACTGAGGGTCAGGAAGAGAGTCAGTAAGTGATAGAATTTGGCCAAAGACTATTACAAAACCCTGGGCGTTGAAAAAAACGCTTCTCCAGAAGAAATAAAAAAGGCATTCAGGCAGCTTGCCAGGAAATGGCATCCTGATGCCAACCCTAACAACAAGGCAGAATCAGAACAAAAATTCAAGGAGATAAGCGAAGCCTACGAGGTTCTTTCCGATGAAAATAAAAGAAAAGTATACGATCAGACAGGGCAGGTTAACTTCGGGTCCAACGGAAATGAGGGATTCAAGTGGCAGGATTTCTCACACTTCAACGATTTTTCAGATATATTCGATGATATTTTCAGGAACTTTGGTAGCGGAGGTTCTTTCAGGTCAGGTTATGGAGGGCGTGATACCAGGCAACTCGATCTCAGTCTTAGTCTCTCCATATCAATGGCAGAATCTTACAGAGGAGCAAAAAAAGAGGTAAGATATAAGAGAACCATAGATTGCCCGAACTGCAATGGTAAGGGATACGAAGGGAACGACGTAAGGACATGCCCGACATGTAATGGTACAGGTCAGGAAAGAGTGGTTCAGCAATCTGGTATTTTCAGAATGGTTAATGTTATAACCTGCAGAACGTGTAATGGTAGAGGTTATGTGGGAAGTACAAAATGCCACGTTTGCCATGGTTCCGGTAAAAAAACTGAAGTTGAGACCAGAACAATAGATATTCCAGCAGGAATTAGCGACAATACACAATTTGTAATAAGAGGTATCGGAGATCAGGAAGGGGGGCAAACCGGTGATCTATACGTTCTGGTTAATGTAAGGGAAGAAAATGGGTACAGAAGATCCAATTACGATCTCATAGTGGAGAAGGAGGTAGCCTTCCCTGATGTTGCCCTTGGGAAGGAAGAGAGCGTAAATATATTCGGGGAGGATGTTAAATTTAAAATACCGGCCGGAACACAACCAGGAGAGGCAATAAGATTGAGAAACCTTGGATTTCCACACACGCGGGGAACAGGAAAGGGGGATTTACTGATAAGGATCAGGGTAGTAGTTCCAAAGAAGCTTAACTCTTCCCAGAAGGAACTTATTGAGAAGCTGTCTGAAGAACTTAATACAAAACATTCCTGGTTTGGAAAATGAGTTTTCAAGACATTCAATCTAAGAATGAACAAATTTTCGTTAGATAATGTTGAACAGAAAATGATTGAAAAACATAATGGTTATAAGATATAAAGCAAAAAAGGATTATAAACTAGTTTTAAATTATATCAATTGATGGAAATTGAAAAAAAATTAACCAAAAAAAGAATACAAAAAGATCTGAAATTTTTTATGGAAGACGATCCTATTGGAAAATTAGTATACGACGCCCTAGATAAACTATAATTTTTTTATGAAATTTGGAAATATTTAGAACTTAACATCTAAATAGTAACCATAGATGAGAATATGATATAATCATAATTAGGTTGTATATAGTTTATATGTTATGCATTGGGAAATCTTAATATATGAACAGTCCCTTAATAGAATTAATGAAAGTGCTCGTAGCCTTCGATAATTCCCCAAGTGGTAGGAAAGCCCTGAGCTTCGCTTTAAAATTTGAACAGATTTGTGATTTTTTGACAGTGTTATATGTAAACCCTGGAATGGTAAGAGTTGCATCCAACGTTGACACAATTGTACCTGAAGCAGTGTTTAACGATCAGGACAAATTTGTGGAAGAAATTCAAAAGGCAGCTGTAGAATTAATTGGTGATAAAGCAATTAAATATGAATTTGTTAAGGTAGAAGCAACAGGGGATGAAGTGGCAAAAAAGATTTATGATACTGCAATGTCCAGGCAGGCTGATTTTATCATAACCGGAACAAGGAAACTGACCGGTCTAAGTAAGTTCATTCTCGGTTCAGTGAGTTCTGAATTAATAAAGGTTGCACAGATTCCAGTAATGGTAGTATCACCAGATGATATTTGATTTAAAAAGGAGTTTAAAACTACCTTATCATACAATGACCATTATGAGCACCAGAAACAGCGCTATGATTATGTACTGAACATACCTGTTTATATTCCCATTCATGAAGAATCTTCCAAACTTAACTGATAACCTGGAGTAAAGCTTTGCCAGATCGATCATCACTATCCAGAAGATATCAAATGTTCTTTCCTGGTATTTGGACCCTTCGCGTTCTTCCCTTGACAGGTACACTTTTTTCAATATAATTCGCAATGTATTTGCGTATGCAAATGAATTCATCTCTTCACTCTGTTCGATTCCACCGTTCCATATGGATATTTTTCGGTCATTTCCTCTTGCGATCAATGATACGACCAGTGCAGTCAAAAATATGAACAGGATGTCAAATGGTGGTGATAGAAATCCAAAAAACCCATGATTCACAGGGGAATAAAGAAGAAACGGGTACACGATTCCCTTAAGGTTCGATAGGAAGATTGTTTGTGTTCCAATACCATTGAGTGTTCCTATAAATCTTGAATACATGTAGATATAAGCTGGCGCTATAACAGTGAGTGAAAGTAACATAGTTCCTGAAATCTTCAGTGGAGTTCCAATTTTGTGACCACTTTCATGATTACTGTTCTTCCTTGTCGAGAAACCAAAATACTTTGTGAAAGTTGGAATTGTAATACCTGCACCTAAAGCAGCCATTGCTCCAGTGATAATTGCAACAACTGCAAACACGAGATTTGTTGAAATAGATGAAATAAATAAAGATTCCAGCAGAAGCCATTCCCCGATTCCCCCACCAAGGGGCGCGAGCCCCATCAGGGAAATTACTGAAATTGCTGCACCAACCCTTGCATAAGGTGAAAGACCACTACCGTGCATTGTTGAAAGATTGTTGTTGTCTGAAATGCTTGAAAGGATGAACACCGAAGATTTAGCCCACGCATGTGCTGTAGCATAGATGAAAATACCGAGTAATACAAATGATACCATTACAGGATCATTCATCCCCTTCCAAACTGTTAGGAGACCTACGAGAATTATCATTGCACCTGAATTTTCAACTGTACTGTAAGCTGGTAACATCTTGCTGTTCTCAGAAGAGAGTGCAAATATTGAGCCAAAGAGGAGGGAAAAAGCTCCAATTATCATGAGGATCAGTCCCAAAACAAAACTTGGTGAGGATGCCAGAACAAATTCAACTATACCGTAGAGTGCAAGGGTTGTCATTGCAGCGCTGAATAATATTGAACCTGGAGTTGGTGAATTTCCATGTGCTATTGGAAGCCATTCAACCATCTGTAGTGGAACTATACCCATCTTGAACGTGAATCCCAAGATGATCACTAGAAGAATATATGGATTAGTCAGGGCCGCACCAAGAAGTAAACTACCGGTGGAGACATAATAGCCAGCGAAGCCTACAATCAGGAATATTGTGCTGAGTTCTCCGAATGAAATGAAAACGAATGGGGGATAGGATTTGGTTTCCTTCTTGAACCCTATCAAGAGATAACCACTTATGGTCATGGATTCCCAGAACATCAGGAATAGTATTATATTGCCAGAAATGAGTACTGAATTTATGGATGCTATGGTCAGGCCGACGAAAAATGCAAGCTTTTTGTCAAGAGGCATATAGAATAGAGAGAAAACATATACCAGGAATTCTACAATTGAAAGAATGAGCAAAAACGTGACATTTGGTCCATTTAGCATTATGCTGAAATTACCTATGCCCAATGTTCCCAATGAAAGGTATCCAGTCATGGAAAGAATGGCAATGACGGAATTCAGCAACGTGAAGAATATGCCGAAATAATAGGATAATCGAGATGAAAAAACAGCTATGGGTAGGGAAAGATATGGTAAAACAAAAAGAAGTAGAAGAAGATAGATCATTTACGCCCCCTCACTTTTTCCAGCGCCTCAATTATCACGAAAGGATCTGGCGGGCAACCCCCTATAATGAGGTCAGGATCTACAAAGGATTCAAGACCTTTTCCAAATATGTTTCCCGATAATGCACATGCTCCAAAAAGTATTACAACTGCAGGCTTTGACATTGCTTCCACTGCTGCCTTAATCACGGGTAACATCTTTTCATTATACACTCCCATTATTACAAGTGCATCAGCCTGCTTGGGCGTGTTTATGAAGAAAATGCCTAGCCTGGAAACGTCGTAGTATGGATTGCCAATGGAATGAAGTTCTGTATTACATGAACCACATGTTCCTGAATCTATGGGAAATATTTTAAATGACTTTCTTAGCGCTCTCTCCTCTCTCTTTATTTCATAATTATCGGTTCTCATGGATGGTTCAAAGGAACTCACACACTGGCCACAAGAAATGCACTTTCGCATATCGACACCAAGATTATCTATGGCTCCAGCAGGGCATGAAACATCTTCATCATTTTTCCTGACCGGAAGAGTGCTCCACGGAGATATGGTCTCATTTTTCTTTGCTGGAAACTTTGTTGTCATAATGCCCTTTCTTAAGGAATCGATTGGCCAGATCTTCACTTGACATCACCCATTTCACTTATCCAAATGCCAAAACTTTCAAAGGCAAATGGTATGTCTGTCTTAACGTTTCCACGAATTCCAGAAGCAAAGGCTTCCATGTTAAGCATGGAAGGAGTGCGAATATACAGTTTGCCTATCTTTTCATTCTCAATATCAGTGACAATTCTTGCATCTCCTGATGGTGTTTCTATTCCGCCTGCTCCTATTCGATCATACGGTTCTCCCAGGTACTCTCCAAATTTCATAGAAACCGCATCTTCAATGAGTTGGAGCGATGCGAATACTTCACCTGAAAAAACAAGAAAGCGCGATAGTGAGTCACCTCCCGTTTCAGTTACTGGCTTGAACTTTAAATCGCCATAGTATGGATCAAATGATCTGTAATCATAGGGAACTCCAGATGCCCTGAGAACTGGCCCCCTCTGGAATTTCTCCTCGATCCTGCATGTGTTCTCAATCCTGTCTATGAATATCCTTGAAACTGTCAACCCATCTATTACCCTCCTGTATTCTGCAACAACTTCTCTTGCAACTTCTACAATTCTAATGTAATTGATTTTTCTCCCTAAGCCACCTATTCTGTTCACACCGAACATATACCTGTGACCTGTTTCCGTGGCCACCACCCTCATCATTCTTTCTCTGAGGGCCAGTAGCCAGTACGATGCAACATTCTGTGATGCAGCCTCACACAATCTTGCAGTTTTGAAAATGTGGGATATAATTCTCTCGATTTCCAGCAGAACCAACCTTGTCCTGATTATTTCACCATTAACATGCAGAGAAAGTTTTCTCTCTATTTCCCTTGACAGCAATGTGCTGTAGGAAAAGCTATAAAAACCATTGAATCTCTCAATCATTAACAATGCTTCCTCAAATGCAGACCCTGAAAACTTCATGACCCTTTTCTTGAAATCTGTAATCACATCAAGTGACAGAATTCTTTCACCATAGGTGTATATCTTGAAGTCTACCGTTTCAACCATTCCTCCTGTGCTGGGACCATAATTGAATGGGAATACATTTTCTCCTCTTACCCTGTGGTTGTAGACCCCCCTTACCGGGTCATAAATCCTAAGATCCTGTATTTCCTTGAAGGATGATTCCCCCAGAATCTCTGAACCGTCTTTTATAACATAATATACTCCTTCCCTTTCAAGAAAACCGGTTATATTTTCTATCCCTTTATTCATAGGAATCCCCCCAGATATACAAAAATGATGGAGAAGGCAAAAATCACAGATATCCCTGCCACATATTTTTGGGTCCTTTCCAGCCTGATTGTTTCCTGACCATCTGTGTTGCCATCGAATATCATTACGGAAACTTTCTGTATAAGTGATATAGAAATGATAAACAGGCAGATTACAATAATAATTACCGCAGCGAGGCTTCCGTTATTTATGAGCTGATAAATTATTAGAAATTCTCCCACAAAGGTGGTAAATGGTGGTGCACCGGTTACTATGAGTGATGACGCCAGCAGGGACATTGCAGTTGATGGCATCCTGTTTCTCAACCCTCTTATATCATCCATCTTCTTTGTGCCGAATGCCTTGAGGATATTCCCGGATGAGAAGAATGCACCGGACTTACCGAATGCATGTGTAAGGATTATGAAAAGTGCACCCACAAGTGCAAGACCACCAGTAATCAAACCGAGAGTTATGAGTGCCATGTTCTCCATTGTTGAATAAGCGAACATTCTCTTTATGTTTCTCTGGGATGGCATTATAAGTGCTACGAAAACAAGGGTTGCGAGGATGAATATAAGGAAAATCTCTTCAAGACGGGGAGAATATGTGGCGAGGAAGAACCTATATAGAACATATGCTGCAACTGGAAGAAGGATGCCAGAAAACATGGCACTTATCTCAGAAGGCGCTTCCCCATGCGCATCTGGGAGCCATGTGTGCATTGGGAATATCCCGATCTTAGTTCCAAATCCAACCAGGGCAGTAGCACCCGCAACTGTGAGAATGAATGACGGAGAATGTCCAGCCTCTATAATTGCTACCGAATTAAGTGTGTGATAATTGAGATATATCAATATAACTGAGATCAGTGCAAGTGTCAGGCCAGTGGAAACAATAAGAACATATCTCCATGCGGCTTCAATCTCAGTTTTCTGCCTTTCTATTATTAGAAGTAAGGCGCTTGATGCAGTTGTCGCTTCAATACCTATCCACATCAATCCGTAGTCATTTATAACCAGTGTGAAGAGCATCGTGAAAACAAACATGTGCATCAGTGAATAGTGCAGTTTCAGATTCCTTGGTTCCTTTATTCCACTGTGATAGGTAGATGCGAAGAATATTGATAAGGTGTATACCAGAGATACAGAAATAATGAGTATCCTGTTCACCGGATTTATGTTGAAGTATGAATACTGGCCCATTGGAACTGACAGCAACACAAATGAAACAATGGTCTCAATTACACTACCTATCTTCCCGATAAACTGAGAAAGATTGCCAAAGTATGAGAATGAGAGGATGACAGGTATTATGAGCAAAATGTAGATCAGAAAAGTATCTGCGTTCATCCTATCAACTCCTCCATCCTTTCTGAATTGTGATCACCTGATAATAAAACAGCAGCTACAATCACCAGAGCAAGTACATCAAGAAGTACGCTTATTTCAACGATAAGTGGTAGCGGGAAAATACCAAGGCTCAGAAGTATCATTGCATTCTCCTCTTCAATGTAGCCTGTAAACTGGGTTATCTTGTTCTTCCTGGTTCCGATGAGCAATAAACCCTGGATTGCTATTACGAAACCGATTGCAGTAATGGGACTTGGAGCAAACTGGAATATTGTGAGCCTGTAGATAATGAGAGTTGCTATTAGAACAATGATGCTTACTATGATTATTGAAGGCACCGTCGTTGATTTTTCCCTTATAAGCTCTCTCCTGACTGGAAACTTCTTCATCAATATATATGCTGTAAGAATGCCCCTGATGAAGATTATGAGGAAAGCCAGTATTATAAGATCATAATTTACAGTGAATAAACCGCTGATAAAGGCATATATGGCAAGAAATGTAGTCTGTATGACGATTACCTGGATCTTTGTGATTACATAGCTCCCTATCTGCGCCCATATTGCTACAAACAGCATCATCGTTGCTATAAAATCATATACTTCATCGAGAGGAATCATATAATTGCACCCCCAAGCTTGAAGAGAATCAATGCCAGAATTGCAAGTGTGAATGAAATAGCAAGAAAGTCAGCAATCTTGAATAATCTCACCTTGGCAAGAATCTGTTCAATAAAGATGATGATGAGGATCAGAACGATCCACTTGCCAAGCATTATAACTATGTCAATCAATGAGCCTGTTATTCCGGTCTGCATGAACCATGGGAAAATGAATATATTGAGCAGTACAGAACCAAGGAGGAACTGCTTGATCCAGCCGGCATATTTCAGGAAGAAGAGATTCCTACCCCCATATTCATATGTTCTGCCTTCATCGATCATTCCCATTTCCGAAAGACCCGAACTTTCCACAGGCAGCTTGCCCGTTTCAAATATGAATATCATGAAGAATGCTATACTCGAAAGTATATGCGTAAGTGACAGATACAATGGTGTACTTGATGAGACTAAAGAGGCTGTTGTGTATGGATTGTTGGTTCCACTCTCTATGGCAACCGAAAACAGTACCAGTATAAGCGTTGGTTCTGCAAGCGCTGAGAATGAGGCGGATCGTGAGGCACCCATTGCTGAAAGGTTGCTCCTTGAATCCAGAGCACCCAGAATCAGGAATACAGAAGCCAGTGAGAAAAGCATTGCACCACCCAGAAAATCCACCATGGGAGCATACAATGTGGGTATGGGTATTATGACAGGAATTACAAATGATATTGAGAAAAGTGTACCGAATACAAGCATAGGGACCCAGCGATAGAGCAGGTTTGTATCATATGTTGATGTCTTCTCCTTTTTCAGGTACTTGGCAAGATCATAATATGGCTGAAAAATACTCGGTCCATGCCTGAATTCAGTTTTTGCCTTCAGGCTTTCATAAATACCTGCTACCAGTGGAGCTAAAATCAATACTCCAACTATCTGAATTATGGTTTCTCCAAGCTGAACGTCCATGTGAACTCTACCTAATTAAAGATCAGACGTTATCAGCCCGGAAGGCGTTTAAAGGCTAACGTCATAGCCTTACTTTAAATTACTCTACGACTTCTCCTGTGAATTCTGCTTCCTTTTCTGCCCTATGCCTCTTCTTTATTACATATCTGGTTGCATAACCGGTTATTTCGTTGAAATCCTTCTTTGATGCTCCTATAATAACCGTTTTCAGCAATTCTCTGTTCTTGTGGAAATTCTCTGAGAATAACTCTGGTCTTGAACTTGCAAGATCGATTGCAATCTTCTTTACATATTGTGGTCTGATGCTTCCCATACTGTTCCGGATATGCCAACTTGCTTAAAAATATTTTTAATTAAGATTCGGATTTTCCAATTTGATTTAGATTTGCAATATTTTTATCAAAAAACTTAACTGAATCGTGAATATGTGGTATTGATGATCAACAGGGAACTGGCAGCAGAGGTAAAGAGCCTCATGCCTTCCAGGGAAAGAGAAACCGATAGGGACAGTCCTGTTTCTATGTGGAACGAAATGGACAGGTTGAGAGGTAAACCAGAACCAACAACAGTCGTGATATTCAGGACACGGGGTTGCTCATGGTATGATTTCAGTTCCTGCTCAATGTGCGGTTATTTCAATGATGTGAACACAAACGTTGGAATAGAAAACCTCAAGGTTCAGATTGATAAAGCCTATGATTTTATGGAGAATACCAAGATCCTCAAGATATTCACTTCAGGAAGTTTTCTTGACAGGAGAGAAGTGCCAAAGGAAGCTTTTGATTACTTCATGAGAAGGATGTCAGATAAGGTAGAAAAGCTGCTTGTTGAATCAAGGACCGAATACGTAACAGAAACTACCATGAATGACATGAAGTCTTACGGCATAGATTCCAGGATAGCTATTGGAGTTGAAAGCTCAAATGATTATGTGGTAAAGAACAAGGTAAACAAGGGAACCAACTTTTCTAAATTTATAAATGCGGCAAAAGTACTGCAAAAGGAACATGTGGAACTTAGATCTTATCTACTGCTGAAGCCACCGTTCATGTCAGAGGAAGAGGCAGTTATGGATGCTATCAAATCTGTCAGGGACTGCGCCCCCTATTCAACTGATATATCCGTTAATCCCATGAATATACAGAAAAATACACTGGTAGAGAAATTGTGGAAGAGGGGAGAGTACAGGCCTCCATGGTTGTGGAGCGTAGCCAGGGTGCTGCTTGAGACCACTGATGTTGGGGCAGATGTTCTTTCCTACCCTACTGGTGGCGATCGTGAAAGAGGTTCACACAATGATGACAGGGACCAGGAACTCGTTAAACTTATTTTCAACTCATCACTGAACCAGGATTTCAGGGATCTGCAGGAATATTATGAGAAGGGAGAGAAGACAAAATATTTCTCTCATATCAGGAACGAGGGCAGGTTGCCTGTTCAGTATGATATTGATTCATTTATCAGGAAGATAACATCTGGATCGGTGAAAATTCAATGAAGCTTAATAAAATGGGGGAAAGGGCAACAATAGATAGAATCTTTTCAACCGGGAATGTATCACAGGAGCCAGATGACTGTTCCCTCATGGACTGTGGTGATAAATATATCCTCTTTACAACGGATTCCATAAGCGAGAAAGTGCATATACCTGAACTTGCAACACCGTATGAAGCTGGAAGGTTTTTTGGAAGTATTAATTTGAGTGATGTTGCTGCAATGGCAGGTATTCCGGAAAGCTTCATGGCAAGTTACAACCTGAAGAACGATATGGAAATTGAATATCTTTCAGAATTTTCAAGAGGTCTGTCAAGCCTCCTCCACGAATATAAAGTTGAATTCGTTGGTGGTGATACCAAGGAGGCGGATGAGAATATTTTTGTAGGATTCTGCATCGGAAGACAGGAAAAAGATCTTGTGCGGAAGAGATCATATATAGGTCCCGATCAGATATTGTGCCTGACAGGTAACGTGGGGAAGGTGGGTGCCGCATACATCTCATATAAAAATGGGATTGATGTCAGAGAATCATCAAGAAGAATGCTCGATATAAAGCCGAGATTAGACGTGGCAGAAATAATAAGCAGGGCAGGTGCCAGGTTCATGATGGACCTCTCCGATGGCCTGTTCGGATGTCTCTCCCAGATGAAGCATGATTATGGCTATGGATTCAGGATAGTAGAACATGAGGTCAGGATGCATGGTTCTGTTGATGAGATTTCAAAAATAACCGGTATGCCTAAGAGAGATATTGCCATGAATATTGGAGGCGATTATGAGCTTCTATTTACAATAGATAATGACCATTTCGGTGAGTTTTCAAGGGAAATGGAAACAAACAACATAGATATAAGTTATATAGGGAATACATGGAATGGAAACAATATAATTTTTGATGGGGAAAGATGGGAGAACATTGAGAAAAAAGGATGGGAACATTTCTCAATAGAACCTGATGCTCCTGAGGAATGATTACTTTCTTCTTATTGCAAGTTTCAGCTCCCTACCGTCTATATCCCATTTCTCCATGAATAGTTCCTTATCCTCTTCCATTAATTTAGAATTCCCCACACTATCGCTCAATGTTTCTGACCTGATTGTTTCTCCGAGTACCCTCACAGCTTCCCTTATCAGTTCATCGCCATCGTACATTACTGAAATATGCTGATCGTATGGAAGGTCCATTTCCTTCCTCATTACCTGTATCCTCCTGATTATTTCCCTGGCCATTCCCTGAACTTCAAGATCATGATCTATTTCCTTATTTATATATAGATTGAATGTTTCTTCACATACCATCGTGTAACTTGGAGAAACTTCCTCAAGTATCTCAACTGACCCTTCTGGCAGTTCCTGGCCTTCGAATGATATGCCCGTTCCCCTTGAGAATGATTTTGCCTCACCTGAATCGTTTATTTCCTGGAGGAACTTGTTGAAATCCTTCATTTTTTCTTTCAGTACGGGTGCAACCTTATTCAACACAGGCCTGAGATATGTCTTCACAGGCTTCTGGTTTTCATTTATGAATTTTATGTTTGCACAGTTTATCTCTTCCCTCACAGGGACCAGTGTTTTCTCAGTGACATCGTTTCCCTCGATCAGGATCTCCTTGAGTGGCTGCCTTCCCTTTATGGTTGCAGCCTGCCTTCCCCTCCTTACGGCTTCAAGAACCTTCCTGGACATTGCCATCTCATTTTCCAGTTGCTGGTCAACTAGATTTTCCGATGCCTCTGGAAACAGTTCCGCGTGAACACTCAGCGATTCTGGATGCAGTTTTCTGTATATGTATTCGGTGGTAAATGGAGCTATGGGAGCCAGCATCTTGCATATGCTTTCGATGGCAAAATAAAGTGAGCTATATGCATTATTCTTCTGGATTTCTCCTGAATTTTCCCAGAATCTTCTTCTTGAAAGCCTGAGATAAAAGTTGGATGTATCATCTATGAGTTCTGCAATCTGCGCCTGTGCCTGGCTGAAGTCGTAAACATCCATTGCATTTCTTACATTGGATATGGTTGAGTTTACCCTGGATACAAGCCACCTATCAAGATCATTGTCAGAATTGGTGAGTCCCCTATAGGCATAATTATCGAGACTGGCATTTGATGCGAAGAATGTGTAAATATTCATGAGGGTACCAAGTATTTTTGTTTCAGTTTCCCTGACGGTCTTTTCTACAAGTGGCTTTGGCTTCCATGGAACAGTAGTGTAGAAAAACAGTCTTGACGGGTCTGGTCCATACTTTTCTATCATTTCCTTTGCTAGGACCCCGTTTCCCTTGCTCTTGCTCATTTTTCTTCCCTGGGAATCCAGTATGAACTCCGCGCAGAATACATTTTCATATGCATTAGTACCGAAAAGGAGTGTTCCGATAACGTGAAGGGTGTAGAACCATCCTCTTGTCTGGTCTATTCCCTCTGTTATAAACGATACTGGTATGTCCGGCTTCTTCTCACCATTGAATGGATAGTGAGTTGCAGCGTATGTTGCTGATCCTGAATCAAACCATGTGTCGATCACATACGGCTCTCTTTCCATCATTTCGCCACATTTTTCACATTTCAGCTTTATTTCGTCAACATATGGCCTGTGGAGGTCTTCCGGTGCCTTTACAGCACCATTCTTCATAAGTTCTTCAATTGAGCCTATGGCTTTCATATGGTTATTCCTGCATGTCCACACGGGGAGCGGTGTGCCCCAGTACCTGTTTCTTGATAGATTCCAGTCTTTTGCCTCTTCTATAAAATTACCGAACCGTCCTTCCTTTATATGTGCCGGGACCCAGTTTATTTTCTCGTTGTTACTGACAAGCTCCTTCCTGAATGATGAAACGCCAAGGAACCATGCATCAATGGGGTAATAAAGAAGAGGTGTCCCGCATCTGTAGCAGAATGGGTATGAGTGTTCATATTTCTCACTCCTCAGTGCGAGATTTCTTTCTTTCAGGTATTTCACTATTTCAATGTCGGCATCCTTCACAAACAGGCCGTTCCATGGCAGCGATTCATATTCAAATTTTCCCTGCAGGTTCACAGGATTTACCAGCTTGACCTTCTGCTGCTTTCCTATCTCAAAATCCTCTGAACCAAATGCTGGTGCGGTGTGCACAACACCAGTACCTTCATCGAGCGTTACATGGTCCCCATGTACTATGACACAGGCATTATCAGGCACCTTCACAAAATCTATGGGTCTCTCATACCTGAGACCTAACAGTTCGCTCCCCCTGAATGTCCGTTTTATCTTGTAATTGTCGTGGAATATGGTCTTTGCAAGATTCACTGCAACAACATATATTTCATTGTTGAATTCAACATCACAGTAGTCGATGTTTTCATTAACTGCCAGAAACATATTGGAAGGGAGGGTCCATGGAGTTGTTGTCCACGCAAGTACATACCTGCCATCCTTTAACTTGAACTTTGCATAAACAGAAAGGTCCTTTGTGTCCTTGTAACCCTGGGCAAGTTCGTGAGAACTCAGTGTTGTTCCACACCTTGGACAGTATGGAGATATCCTGTAATCCTTGTAAAGAATTCCTCTCTCAAATAGTGACTTAAGTGCCCACCACTCACTCTCAATATAATCATTTCTCAATGTCACATATGCGTTGTCATGGTCTATCCAGAAACCGAGCTTATCATCTACTTCCAGCCACTCCTCCACATACCTGAATACGCTGTTCCTGCAATATTCGTTGAATTTATCTACGCCAAATTTCTCTATTTCTGCCTTGGTGGTGAATCCAAATTTTTTTTCTGCTTCCAGCTCTACCGGTAAACCGTGACAGTCCCAGCCAGCATCCCTTCGCTTTATGTTGTAACCCATCATGGTCTTGTATCTCAGGACTGTATCTTTTATTGTCCTTGTTAGTGCATGACCAACATGTGGTATTCCATTTGCAGTTGGTGGTCCTTCCAGGAATATGTAGTCCTTACCACTCTTCCTCATTTCAATTATGGTCCTGAATACATTTTTCTGATTCCAGTAATCGAGAATTTCCCTACCTATGTCCTTTTGATTCTTCCCTGGTTCGATCGGTGAAAATACCATAATATAACACTCTACCCTATACTGAATTAGTTAAAAATTTAACCATCACTTCCTTTTAGAATGATCAAATTGGATGTTCAACTTAATAAAGTCATATGGAATACTGTATCATGGATGTTGATGATTATGAGAAAATGCTTTCAAAAGCTTCAGATGTACTTGCAAAGGCAACTGTAAGCCAGGAAAGATTGAAGATACCAAAAGCAGTAATAATGGAGGAGGGAAAGGTTACTGTTGTCAGGAATTTCATGGATATAGTTGAGATGATAAACAGGGATCCAAAGGAGGTTTCAAAATTTCTAACTAAGGAGTTTGGAATTGGGATGACGATAGATGGGCGGAGGCTCATCATCAACAGGAAGATAACAGAAGAGGATTTCAACAACAAGATGGAACAGTATATGAATGTATATGTGAGATGCTACGAGTGCAACTCTCCAGACACAGAAATTATAAAGGAAGCAAGAGTCAGCCTCATCTCCTGCAAGGCATGCGGTGCGCAGCATCCCATCAATATGTCACGGGAGATCATGATTGACAGGGATGAAATAAGGGAAAACAAGAAATATACAGTAACAATTGATTCAATTGGTAAATCCGGTGAGGGAAGGACAAAACTCTACGGAACAAGCATAATCGTGCCAGGAGTCAAGAAGGGGCAGACAGTGAAAATCCTGGTGAAGAAGATAAGGGATAATACAGCAATAGCGGAGGTAGTAAAGGATTAAGATTCTGATAGATACAAATATAATTATATATTCGGTAAAACAGAAGATAGATCTCCTGGTTGCATTGAAAATGTTTGATGGAAATGCAGAGGCATTTCTAAATGAATGTGTTATTGAAGAACTTCATGGTTTATCAAGGAGTAATATAAATGCAAGGATCGGGCTTGAGATGTACGGTAAACTGAAAATACTTGATGGGAAGGGGAAAGGTGATGATTGCATTCTTGACTCATGCTCAAAATACGAAATGTGTTTATTATCCAGTGACAGGAATCTGCTCAGAAGGGCAACTGCTTTGAACATTAAAACACTAACGCTTCAGGATGGGAGGAAAATAGGATGGTTCTGAGTAAAAGGGAAGATAGTCTTTCGTTTGATGAATACGGTGCATTAAAAACGCTTGCCAGGATGAAGAAAAAGTACGGAAATATAAGACTGAGTTCATCCGAACTAGGCAAGATGCTGCTTGCAAGCCAGCAAACTGCCTCCCGTTTACTTATCAGGATGGAAGAAAGAGGTTTTATAAAGAGGGTCCTTTCTGGCAAGAAGCAGAATATTACTCTGGAAGAAAAAGGAATCAGTGCTCTTTATGAGGAAATGGCAGAACTATCAGATTTACTAGGGATCATAGAGAATTTTTCAATTTCAGGAACCGTGAGTTCCGGACTGGGTGAGGGTCGGTATTATGTGTCAAAGAAGCCTTATGTTGTACAGTTTTCTGAAAAACTCGGGATTATTCCCTATCCTGGAACCCTAAATGTCAGGATACTTCCTGATGATGAATCAAAACTGCGAATGCTGAGGGCGAACGAAGGAATCCTCATAGGTGGTTTTGAATCGGATGACAGGACATACGGTGATGTGAAGGCATTTGGCTGCAAAATCAAAAACGTAGACTGTGCCGCTATATTTCCTTACAGGTCAGTATATAAGGATATAATCGAGATTATTAGTTCAGAGTACCTGAGAGAAAAACTTGGACTTAGTGATGGAGATCTTGTTAAGATTGATTTCACCATCAAAAACTGACATCAAGCTTCCCACTTTCAATTTCATCGCAAACCTTCCTGAATCTCGCCTTGAATTTTTCTTCGTCAAGCCCGCATTCCAGAAGTTCTGAGTAAACTTCAAATGATTCGCCATCAATGCTCTTTCCCTGATAAACTGTTATGGCACCACAGCTTCTTGCCGCATCAAAATTGTACCTGTATGTGCCTGTCACAGTAACATTTCTGCTTTCTATATAATCTGAAACTTTTTCAAAATCTTTCATGTCATTCATCCAACTATTGTTTCCAATCCCTTTTCCCATATGGTTCTGAGGGATTCAATACTTTTGCGTAATATGATCTGTTCATCATTTACTATAACTGCATCCTTTCCCTCGACTATGCCAATCCTTCTTGTTAAAACGCCCTTGAATGCCTCCTCAAACTCTGCTTCCCTGCCTTTGCCAACCTCAAAGAGGAATCTGTTTCCAGATTCTGAGAATAGCTTGTTCAGAACTCTCACTGGAGAGATACTGGATATATCAACCCTGAAACCCATGGCAGATCCGAAGCTCATCTCAAGCAATGACATTATCAATCCACCTGTGGAAATGTCGTGAATTGATCTTATCATTCCGGATGATCTGTGCTTCATGATTAGTCTCCTGAAACTTGCAAGTTCTTCCATATCGACCGGTTCAAGTGATCCTGTCTGCTCATCTTTCATGGTGGAATACTGGCTTCCTGCAAGACTGTATCCACTGGCTCCCAGAAGATATATAGTAGAACCTTCTTCCTTGAAATCTGGAGAAAATATCTCTGAATAATTATCTGTTATACCTATCATGAGTATATTTGGCGTTGGAGGAATATTATTTTTCCCAATATGATTGTAAAGGCTAACGTTTCCTGCAACAACAGGAAGGGAGAAGAACTGACAGAAATCTCTTATGGCCTCCAGTGAATTCTTGAACTGCATCATTACATTCATGTCATTTGGGTTCCCAAAATTCAGGGAATCTATTACAGAATGTGGATCTGTACCGGAACAGAGCAGGTTTCTAAATCTCCTTGCCATGGTCCACATTGTTCCGTTATATGGGTCTATCTGGGTTGCATTTACTGACGAACCTGATGATAGGCTCAACCCGTAAGGTGAGTGATCGTCCATTCTCAGTACAGATGAATCAGAATGGGTTTCCCTATTTGGGAGACCAACGAAAGGTTTCTGTACGGTGTTCCCCCTTACTGTATGATCATACTGGCGGATAACGGGGAATTTTCCACTGTTATTGAAGTCCTTTATAACTTCTATAATTTCATCTTCCATGTTCTTGGGGTCCCTAAGGTACACAGTTGAGCGTATCTCGTGTTTACTGTTGAAATAAGGTTTTGAATAGACCGGACCAGAGGTTAAGAAATTCAGAGAGAGATCCATTACAAGATCTTCAAGGTAGAACAATTTCATCCTCTTCCCTGGAACAGATTTTCCTATGATGCTGTATGGAAGGTCCCATTTTTCGAATATTCCCGAAATCTGATCAACACTTTCCTGTTGAACAGCAAGTAACATCCTTTCCTGGCTCTCACTAATCCATATTTCCCATGGGAGCATACCCTGCTCCTTCGTCAGTACCTTATCAAGATGTATCTCTCCTCCAGCACCCCCTGCAAGACACATTTCTCCAGCAGCGCTTGACAAACCGCCTCCACCGAGATCCTTCATCCCACTTATCAGCCCCTTATCGTTCGCTTCGAGTATTGCCTTTATAAGTGGTTCCTTGACTATGGGATTACCAAGCTGTACTGCCTTCCTGCTTTCTTTATCATCCTTTTCAAGGTTCCTTGATGCGAAGTTTACACCATGGATTCCATCTCTCCCGGTTTTGCCACCTACAAGAATCAGGATGTCATTGGTTGAACTAACCCTGCTCCTGCTTATGTTTTTGCCATTGATTACACCAACACATCCAACATTTACCAGTGGTATTCCTTCAAATTGGTTACCAAAATAGAGTGAGCCTGCAACAGTGGGAATGCCTACCCTATTACCATAATCCCTGATTCCTGCTATGATATGGCTTACGGTAAAATGTGTGTTCAGATAGCCTTCCGGTATCACACCCTTGCCATTTCCAAGATACAGTGAATCTATAACGCCAATTGGCTGGGAACCCATGCATAGTATATCCCTGAGAATGCCTCCGACTCCTGTTGCTGCACCACCATATGGCTCAACTGCACTGGGATGATTGTGACTTTCCATTTTAACTACATAATCCAGGTCATCAATAACATTTACAACTCCTGCATCATCTTCCATTGCAAGTACTGTGTATGGTGTTCGAAGGTTTGAGAAGTATTTCTTCAGGTATATTTTAGATGACTTGTAACAGCAGTGTTCACTCCATGCCTGGCCCATTGCCTGAAGTTCTGTTTCAGTTGGGTCCCTTCCCATGTACCTGAAATAATTCTTAAGCCGGATCATCTCTTCAATGTCTAGACCGAGGCCCATCCTTGAGCTGAGTTCCATTAGAGAGTTTGTGTCGTAATTCCCTATTGGGATGGCCCCATATAGAGGCGTTTCTGGTCCAGAATTCAAAACTACTCACCCAGAACAATTAATTTATAGTTATTTATAACTGGATTGATCAAAATGCTCTCTGCTATGGTTTTAGCCATATTTTTTGCCGTTTCCTCATCTTCAGAGAACTCCATTTCGTAAACTTTCAGCATTGATACCCTGTCAATACTGTAATAACCCAGAATGCCTAAATTATGATGAAGTGTAGTTGCTTCAGGATCCTCAACTCCGGGAAGGTAACTTATTTCTAATCTGATCTTGACCATCTAAGTACCATATGTCATTATGATTAAATTATTTTACATTTTCTATAGTTCCTTTTATTGTTTTCATCTTTCTGTAAAAGCATCGACTCACATTTATTTAAACTTGAAGTGGCTCCAGGGAAAAATATCCAGTTGGTGAATGTTCATCTTATTGAATCTATTATGGGCTTCAGTGATGAATAAACGTCGACTGCCTGTTCAGCAATAGTTCCTGTAACGATTATATCTGCTCCCGCATCACATATATCCTTTGCTGATGATGGAGTCCTGATTCCACCTCCGACTATCACAGGGATCGAGGAATACTTTTTAACCTCCCTTATTACGCTCAGGCTTATATGGGATGGAGCCCCGCTTCCTGCTTCCATATACACAAGCTTCATACCAAGGAGCTCGGCAGCAAGAGCATAATCAACGGCAAGAGACTTATTTTCCCTTCCGATAAGAATTGCCTTGCCTACCTTTCCAACGGTCATTCCCGGCTCAAAAATCATGTATCCCATAGGAATTGATTCTATTCCGCTAGTCTTAACAAGTTTTGCTGCCTTCACCTGATGATCCATGAGAAACTCCCTGTCCCCGGAATTCAGGAGTGACATGAAAAATATTGCATCTGCATTTTTAGTGAACATATCTGACGAGCCTGGAAAAATTATCACTGGAAGATCTGTTTTTGATTTTATGGATAGGGCTGCCTGATCCATCTCCTTTATGCTGAGATGAGTGCTGCCACCAAGCAGTAGGAAGTCAGTACCCGCTTTTTCAGCCTCATGTGCTATGTTCGCACTGCCTTCAAAGCCTGAGGTTGCCGGATCTATAAGGGTCATGTGAACTTTTCCTTTCCCAGATTTCATAATTATTTGCTCATATACGTTCATGTTAATCCACCTATAGTAAATGATAGAAGACCAAGGATCATGGACAGCTTTGAGAACTGCTGACCCTTCTTTGCGCTCCTGTATTGCATTATCATTGTAATCACGAAAAATGCATCACACACCATGACCACTAACAGATAATAAATACCAAAAATTTTTTCTGTGTATGGAAGAATAGAAAAAGCCAGAGTAATCAGGATAAAAATTGTGGATAAGTTCAACGCATTTCTTTTTCCATAAACCCTGGGAAATGTATTTCTGTCTACATCACCATCAAAATCCTGAACATCCTTAATCAATTCTCTGGATGCATTTGAAAACATTGCAAGGAAGAAGAGGAGTATGGTTTTTTGTGGATCGTTGAAAATTACGCCTCCATAAAGGAAAATTAAACCTATCAATGCACTCACCGTAAGATTTCCAGGCAGACCAGAATACTTTCCTTTTGTTTCATAATATATCAGAAGAAGTATTGCTGCGACTGCAATTAATGCACCGTATATGGGTAAGAAAATAAGCGCAAGTAAGACAGCCATGATATATGATCCTGAAAAGATGTATGTTGCACTTTTCCTGGATATTACTCCCATTGGTATTGGCCTCTTAGGATGGTTTACCTTGTCGGTTTCTGAATCGAGAACATCATTCATTATGTTTCCCCCTGTAAGAACCAGAAATACTACCAGTGAGGCTATTCCTACAATTAACAGGTTAAACCGGATTGAATAACCGATAGCCACGAGAGATGAAATTACAGTACCTATAACTGCCATCACGGCGTTCACCGGACGAAATAGTCTGACTAACGGATTCACTATGGGTTAAGTGTTAATCTTTATAAATTATTTCCCATATTATTCCTGCCAGGCTTTTTTGTTAACCGGATAGCATTAAGTGAGTGCATTTGCATATACTTCATTATTCATGTATGTATATTCTTATATCCTGGAAAATAAATCATCCTGTTTGTTGTAGAAGGATATTCAGGAGTTCTGTAGGATTATCCGACTTGAAACCCGTTGGAGAAAAATGTGTTCTTTCCACCCTGATTCCATGCTCCTCAGAAATCCCTAGTACGGATTCAGTCGATGGCAGATTTATCTTTCTCCTTGACATGCTTTCACTTAAGTCTGTAAAGAAAAGTTCCATGTCTTCGTGCTGAAGCTTTCTGATAAAATTCGAAGTTTTTTCATCTATTGTTGATGGAAATTGAAGTTCTGCCTCGTTGAATACATTATTCATTGCCCCTGACCAGATCGGTCCAATATTTCTGTCTGGATATACTGTATCCTTAGTCTCATGAAGATTGACTTCTGTTAAATTGAGGAGGGTTTTCTCAGCATCTTTGACACTCCTGTTCACCCTTATTATAACCCTGTAATAATGTCCATGCCACATTGAGATCATGGGTTCGATACCACAATCAAGGGTGGCAGCCCTCCGGGCAATAAATCCCAGAAGATTTCTCACTCCCATTTCATGTCTTAGGTGATTGTTAATTACCACAGTACCGTATCTTCTTAAATTCTTATCCTTCAATGAACCTGACAGAACGCTCAAATCTGTTGCTGTGAAACCGATATAACCGTGATTACTGACATAATTTATGGCAACATCTACAAATGGTACAACAGATCCGTATGGGTCCACGTCGATGAAGTCGAAGCGAAATTTTGATACTATAGACTCAAATGACTCATTATAAATCTCTATTTCAGAATTGTTCTTCTGGGCGTTCTCAATTATTTTCTGGTATGACTTGAAGCTTCTCTCACTGACCACAGAACGAACACCTATTTCCTTTTCTGCCCTTATGGCCCTTATTCCAGTTGCTCCAAAGCCGTCAAGATACAGTCTTGGTTTTACTGTATTAATGAAAGATACCGTCAGGTCCCTATTCAACTTTTGAGAAAAATTAAGGAAACCACTGGAAATCTTTCCCGGTCCCTTTTCCGGTCCAGATGAACCTTCTGGAACATTGAAATCAATCTCTGCTTTCCCTTCCCTATATGCGCCTATGATACTTCCTCTCCATTGAGAACTTTCATCACCCTGTATGGCAGTAGACTTCTGTTAATGGGCGTTATATCGAATACTCTAACACCCTCAAGAGCACGGATTTCCTGCAATACAGGGTTTCTTGATTTCTTGTGAACTGTTACTATCATTGGCTTTGTGTAATTCAGGGTATCATTAATTTCTTTCTGAACGTTCTTTGTGGTCAACTCAAGTTTTCCGATTTCATCAATCACTATTACATCTGCAGATTCTCTTGCCCTCTGAAGGCTAGGAATCAGGATTTCTTCAAGGAGTTTAGTATCAACCCCAATCTTGTCTATTTTTACCCTTGATACAAGCCCAGATTCAGCAAAAACTACTTTCTTTTTGGAGTATATGTCAAAAATAGTATATCCTGTGAGCCTGTTCTGATCAAAGACTTCCCCAACCAGAACTCCCTGTACTTCCTTTCCCTGATTTCTTATCATTTCCATTATTTTTGCAAGCGCCTCTGCTTTTATGGACCCGACTGGCCCGGTTATACCTATCTTAACCGCCATTTTTATTCCTCCAGTGACATTAGGGGATAGTCAAGTTCTTTTATGTACCTCATTCTAGCTCTCACTTCTTCCTGATTGTATTTAATTGTCAGATACACGTCAAGCATTTCTCCCTTTAGGGTAACATATTTATAATGACCCGTTGACTTTTTGACCATAGCCTTATTTATGCTGACTTCCGCCTTCTCAACGAATGGTTGTACCATCACGCTCTGTCTTATTGCCGTTTCAATTGCCTCAATGTTGGACAGGTTCATCGGAACACCGACATACTGATGATAGATTGAACCAAGCTTGATTCCCGCCTCAAATATCGCTCTTTCGCGATCAGTACAATGAAAATAAGAGGCTGCTTCATCTGTCATTTAACGGATATTTAAAAACTTGTAATAAAAGTTTTGAATTTTCTTGACCATTTAATTATATATTCAACATTTGAATCTATTAAGAACCGACTTTATGGAAACAATGTTTCGTAGAAAAATTTTATAACACAATTTGGGATATGCATAAGTAAAAATGGAGAAGAAGAATTATTTAGAAGAGAACAAGGGTGTATCTCACTACATCAATTACAGTAATGCCTTACTAGCTATAAGTTTCATATTTTTGTTCATAGGTGTGCTTTTCTATCTCTCGTGGTCAATCTTATATAATACCTGGTCAGATCCCGGGCTCTATTCCTTCTGCCTACCCATGGCAATATTTGGAATTCTCGGAATTGCCTTCGTAAAAACTGGATCTTTTAACTGAAATTCTTTATTTCCCAGTCTGAGGCTACGACCTTGATTTTTGTCATTTTATCCTGAGAGAAGAGGATAGTTTCAGAGAATGGACTGTTTTTTCCACCTGAAAGAGACATGTGCAGGTTGCTTAATCCATAATCTGACAGGTTTATACCAAATTTCTGAAGATTTGAAATCAATTTATTCCTGAAAATGAATATGTTAAGTGAATTATTCAGAATCTTCTTTCCATTTTCTGTGGTGAAATCAGATGAATCCTGAGAAACAATGAGTATGGAAGTGAGATAATGCCTTGAAACTTTTATCATCTCAACTATCTGTTTTTCACATTCCCCGTTTCTGAAAAACCTGTGACCTTCTTCTATAAGAATAAGTGTGGGAACTTTTCCAGAACGCTTCATGAAAAATTCTGCGTACAAAAGCTGGTCAAGTAGATCATCATCACTGCACTTTCTTATTTCTATTTCAACTTCCTCACTTTTGGCTGATTCGCTAATGATCTCCTCTTTCCAGAGCCTTTCATCGTATTCACCAAGTACATCCAGAACCAGAATTCTGGTAACATAACCCTGAACTATCAATCTCGTAAGAAGAACCTTTGAAAAAAAACTCTTTCCCGATCCTGTTTCACCCATAACCAGTATGTTGTGACTGCTCATGGGATAAGGGTCAAAAAATACAGGATTCCTTGTGAGGTCTTCGTTCCCAATAATTACTCCACTTCCTCTTGTTTCAAACAGAAGTGGAAAAAACGAAACCAGTTTTGACCCTGGCTGGGGATATTCTATTAACATCTTATTCCAGTTGAACATGCTCAAATTAATATCACGTTGTTTAGGAATTACAAGTTCGATTCCCCATAATCTGGCATAATTTTGAAGTCTATCTATCATTCTGGCAAGCAGGTAAAATTTCCTGGAAGAAATGGTGAATAATATTTCCACGTTATAATAGTACTTATCAACATCCTTTCTGAACTCCATGGCAGAATCTACCTTATTTTTAAGCGTGTTTCCAATGTGTCTTCCTTTCTCTGTTAAGATTCTTCTGCTGGTGAGTATGGATGTTACTCTTCTTTTGAAATGTGGGTTTTCCTTTGAGACCTTTCGGAACCTGACGAATGTGTTTACGGGCAGATTTGATGCACTGATAAATCTTGATATCTGGAAGAATGACCCGCTGCTTATTTGAGTAACCAGAAGTGTGGTAGATTTCTTTTCTGCCTTTGAATGCATATTAAATCCTTTACTGTATGCCTTTGCTTGAGACACCACTGGTAGAATCCTCTTTCTTTCTTCTTCATTCACCATGGTTGTTCTTATTCCATGTTTTTCAAGGTTTTCCATCAGATTCAACAGTGCACTATCATCCTGGGAACCTGCTTCCATAGCTAAATATGTCCTGTTCAACAGTGATTCAGCCCCGGAGCCGATTATTCTTTGTAGAGAGTTTGTAATGGGTCCCCGGCTATCCAGATTCTCTTGATCCTCTTCAGAAATAGAGAACATCATGAATTTTTCATCAAGGTATTCCGTGATCCCGTTTATCAATGATATTTGACCCTTAACCTTTTCAGAATTTGCATTCCACGAAAAGCTTCCATCCAGTCTCAATATTAATCTATTTTCCATCTGGAATGTCCTCATTGAGCTGGAGGAACCGGATTTTCTTATGTAGTATGAAGTTGAGAAGATCGCAACAAATAAGATAGCTACGATCATTAGAAAGGAGTTTTGATAGCCGTGAATGATGTATAAAAGAGAGAAAATAGAAAGAACTAAAATGATTATCGAGATCAATTTTTGATTGTCAGTACTCCGGTAATCGAAGATGTTGGATAGTGGCTTAATGGGATTGGTATTTTCCCTATCCATCATATCCCTCATCCCTATCATTTAGTCTGAAGAATTGTGGAAGGTTCAACTCAGGGTTCTGGGATTTCATGTTTCTTGCCCTGTCTTCGTGCCTCTGTTTTTCTAACCTGACTCCTTTTTCCAGTGTAGAACTCAGGAAGCCATATCCGGATAACAGAAAAAAGTTTGAGAACATACCGGAATTGGACTGGTTTAACCTGTAAGAGGTGTATATGAAAGAATATGGCAAGATGGAGAGAAGGGAAAGAAAGCCTAGCTGGATGAAGAAGTATCCTGAAAAGTTGAGGTAGAAATAGATTAATATCAGGATTATGATTGGTGAAACAAGCAGCTGGATATACAGGAGCCATAGTTTTATTATGAATTTTCTCAATGCATTTATTCCGGTAAGTAAGGATAGGAATGGAAGGAATATGTAAAGAGTTATGAGGATTGCAAGCCTGAGCATGAGGAAGCTCAACATTGACATTGCCGACGTGAGATAGATTCCATCAAATACTATCTCAAGAACGGAACTTTTTGATGAAAAGAATGAGGATATATTCCCAATCATATATGAAATGGAGAAGTAATACGACCATTTTGTTGATTGAGATAAAATTAGTTTTGATACATCCATGGTTCCGGTTGAGAAGCTATTGATAAGTACAATTGATAAAGCAAAGAAAAGGATGCTTTCAGAAAATTTAAGAAGAATTTCTTGAGCTTTTCCATTCTTGGAAGAAATCAGGTAGAAGGAGGAATAAATGGCAGAAAAAAACAGTAAATATGGAATCATTGCAAATAAATCGGAATGAAATGCCTGGATATTGATATTGAATGTCTTCCAGAAATCGAAATCATAAGTGCTCTTTAATCCATCATCAATTGCAATCTTCCATAATGAGGAGGAAATAAGCAATTCTATTGATAGGATCAGTGCTCCAAGCGGAGATAGTATGGAAGATATGTTGAACAAATCTATCCAACTGCTATATACTTGAAAATGGCGAAGAGAGTCCCACTTATTGCAAGAACGTATATGAGCGTTCCAATCGCAGCATTTTTTGCCCTGCTATAGGACTGATATTTTCTCTGTTCATCTGCACTGAAGAAAGAGATGGCTATTGGAATCCAGAGTATTGCTATTATGAAAGCAGATATTCCCACAATGAGATCAGTTGAACGGGATATTAAACCTGTGAGACTTGAAGAAGACGAGGTAAAATTACTAACGGTTTCGAAAAAATTAGTTAAATACACAACTGGGTAAAAAAGTAATATTAAAAATTGTTTTCATTAATGCGGTTTAATGCATATCATCGAAAATCTGTGCTTCCTTTTTCACCGACTTCAGAAGCTCAAGTCTCCTGTTGCTCCTGTCTTCACCCGCCTTGAATCTTTCCTTTGAATCATCATCGTCAAGTATCAATCCGGGAACAGGAGATGGCCTTCCATCCACGTCAACGGCTACGTAAGTAAGGTAAGCCTTTGTTGTGAACCTTTCCTTCCCTGAAAGTGCATCCTGTGCAGATACATCAACCTCTATTTCCATTGTTGTCTTGGTTGTATAATTGACCCTGCCCTTCATATTAACGATGTATCCAAGATGGATGGGTGCAAGAAAGAATAAGCTATCAATACTCCCAGTAACTGTACCCTGCCTGCAGTGCTTGAATGCCACTATGGAAGCCACATTATCTACCCATTCCATTAACCTGCCACCATAAAGAGCGCTGAACACGTTAGTATCAGCTGGAAGAACCAGTCTCTCTATCTGCGTATAACTTTCTTTCCATGATTTTGATTTTAGTTCCATAGGTACGTATCGATTGATTTAATTTAAAGAAATCATATTGGATCTATGGACGAAAGTGTATTAAAGGAAAAAGCCGCTGAAAAGGCACTGGAATATGTACCAATGGATGGCCTTGTGGGTATTGGTACAGGTTCGACTGTAAAATTTCTTATCAAGCTCCTAAGTGAGGAATGCAGGAAATACTCCAGTGTCACATTTGTCCCAACCTCTGTTGAAACAATGTATTTACTGAATTCTGGCGGATTGCGGACATCCACGGACTTTCATGGGACTATTTCGATAGACATAGATGGTGCTGACGAAATTGATCCTGATGGAAACCTCATAAAAGGTGGAGGTGCTGCCCTAACCAGAGAAAAGATAGTAGCAGCAAACAGCAAAAGATTGATCATAGTTGCAGATCAAAGTAAACTGGTGCAGAAGCTTGGAAAATTCAAGGTTCCCGTAGAAATAATACCCTTTTTAGCAGAACAGACAATCCACAATATAGAAACACAAGGGTGCAAGGTCAGCAGGAGAACTGAAAATAAAAACAAAAGCGACAATGGCAATCTTGTCATTGATGCGGATTTTGGATTGATTGATGATATTCAGCATACTCAAGCTGGAGTAAAGATGATACCAGGAGTTGTGGAAGTTGGGATCTTTAAGGGAATGACCTGGAAGTCCATAATTGGAAAGGATGATGGCGTTGATGAAATTAATTATAAATAGACAAAAATATATTTTATAATCTTAGAATACTGGAAAATTTAAAATGTAGTTAGAAATAAGGTATTGAATTTTCGGAGTGTCCTTTTAATGCAAAACAGTGGTCTTGATGTTGATCTTGATCGAGTATTCGATCGAAAAATAGTAACAGCTTTGGTAGGTATGAGGGTGGAAATTAACAGGGTAGAGAATATTGCCGCTGAAATAGTGTCTGAACCACACGTTGAGGATGTCTTTGTTGTTACTGGGGATTTCGACATTATTGTGAAGGTGAGATTTCCTGATTATAATGAGTTTCAGAAGTATATTTTGAACAGGCTCAGCAAGATATCAGGAGTCCGGGATTCCAAGACCATGATGGTTGTAAGCATTAAGAAGGAAAATAAGAGAGTGTTTGTGGAGTGATTTTATATGGATTCGAATTTGTTTAACGAAGTAATGTATTTGCTTGAAGAAATGTCGCTAGATACGTCTGTGCCAAAAAATGTAAGAAAGAATGCTGCAGACGCCAGAACCAAGCTTGAGAACCAGAAGACAAGCTTAGATATAAGGTGTGCAACCGCTATTTCAATGCTTGATGAAATTTCAAATGATCCAAATGTTCCTTCACATGGAAGGGCTTCCCTGTACACTATCATAAGTAAACTAGAGGCACTTGCAAAGAGTTAGAGGAAAGAATAAATATTATTCAACATATTTTGAGAAGAATATATATATTATAATTATATTATTATGTGATAACAATGACGTTAACAGAAGAAGCAAACAAATTAGCCAAAATTCTGATTGTTTCCAACATTCCCAGAAGCGTTGCATATACACTTGTTTACACCAGGGGAAAGGAGGAAGTGACCAGTATTGAGATAGAAAGGGAGGCTGGACTCAGGCAGCCTGAAGTTTCCATTGCAATGCAGTGGCTCAGGAGAAGGGGATGGATAAATAAACGTAACATGAAGAAAGAAGGCAAGGGAAGACCGGTTCATGGATACAGGTTATCAAAAGACTTTGATGAAATACTTGAGGAGATCATTCAGGACCTAACCACTCAGATTGAAGATATCAAGAAAAATATTCAGGACCTTGCAAAGTTCAAGACCGCCTGAAATTATTTTTATCAATTTATTTTTCAAATTTTATGATTTAATTTTTCATTTGCCTTGCAGATGGCCCTTATTACCCCGAGGTGAGTAATTGCCTGCGGGAAGTTTCCCAGTTGCTCCCCCGTTTCCATATCGATTTCTTCAGAGAATAAATGCAGGTGGTTTCCCTTCTTTATTAATGTTTCCAGTACCTGTTTTGCTTTTTCTACGTTCCCCTGATCTGAGAGTACCTCAGCATACCAGAATGAAGTCAGTAGGAATGCATTATCCTTGCAGTTGAATCCGTCATCAGCATTATATCTTCTCATAAGGTAGTCCTTCCCCATTAATTCCTTCTCGATCCTATTAACAGTTGATTTTATTCTCTTATCATTTGAGTCCAGAAATCCTGTGAGTGAAATTCTTAAAAGAGAACTGTCAACATCTTTGGAGCCATAATACTGAACAAAGGATTGTGTTTCCTTATCGACACCGTTTTCAAGTATATCTGACTTGATTTCACTCATCTCTTTCTCCCATGTTTTATAGTCGCCCCTGAAATTAAGCAGCCTTCCTATTTTTATTGCCCTATCATACCCCATCCAGCACATTACCTTTGAATAGGTATAATGTTGTGGAGTTGTCCTGAATTCCCAGATACTGGAATCTGGTGTTTTCCACACATGCCTTATTTTATCGATTATTTTTATTACCAGGTCCCACATGTAAGCGTTAACAGTACCTCCAATCAATGCAAGGTGATATATTGCATTGATCATGGAGCCATATATGTCCAGCTGGAATTGCTTGGACGCGAGATTTCCCATTCTCACAGGAGAGGACCCCATGTATCCTTCATAGTCGATTTCATACTCTTCTAGATTGTCTTTCGAATCTATGCTGTACAGCACTTTCATATCATCATTTGCCTCAATGATATCCATCATATCATACAGGTAATTAGTTGCAACAAATTTCAATCCCATCATTGACAGGGCCTCTATAACATAGGATGTATCTCTTATCCATGAATATCTATAATCCCAGTTCCTTTCGCCTCCTATGCACTCGGGCAGGCTAGAAGTCGGGGAGGCAACCATCATTCCCGTTGGATCATAGAACAGTGCCCTCAGGGTGAGTGCTGATCTCAGGGCTATTTCCTTCATTAATCCATTATATGTACTCTGAGAAACAAAATCTTCCCAGTAACTTCTTGTCTCCTGTAATCTTAAATGCGACTTATAATTTCGTAGATCATCATCGGCCATGTTATATGAAATCACAAGCCATTCCTTCTGGTCCTGTTTAAGGCTGAGTTTTCCCCTGATTTTCCTGTCACCATCCTTAAATTCAGTATTTGCATATATGCCAAGTCTTCTTGAATTTTTGTGATAAATAGCCCCATTTTCCAGCAACTGGACTTTTACGGGAGAAATCCTGTAATCAAGTGTTGCCTTGAGTTCTATTTCCACATCGATTGCTGTATCAAAGGACTGTATCATCCTGTGCATTTCAGGAAAGTTAATACTTGCGTAGGGAGTGGAGGGCAGGAAATCCGTAAGCATAAGGACAGGTTTGTCATCTTTCATGAAAGTAGTTTGCAGTATGAGTGTTTTTGGGATATATTTCTGTGTAACCGTCATACCAGTTGTGTCTACTGGCCTGGTTATTAGATATCCACCCCTGTTTTTGTCAAGTATTGAATCAAACACCGGATCAGAAGAGAAATTAGGGAGACAGAGCCAATCGACCGTGCCATTCATGGAAATTAATGCTGCAGTTCTATTGTTGGCAATCATCCCGTGATTTGCAATTTTTGTGTATCCATTAACTTCAACACTGTTGATATCTATTCCCGTTGTGTCCATTTTTTAGAATTATGCCATATCTATTAAAATTTAAGAAATTATGGATTTCATACCCATCAATATTTATTCTGGATTGGTTTTCCGGCTGATATTATAAATCAGAGTTATTTCGTAATTCTAATTACATTCCACTAAACATTACTCAGATTATCTTGCATTAAGGGAAAATATTTTTATGAAGGGTTATCTATGGGTATTAACCCCGACTTAGCTCAGCTGGTAGAGCGGCGGACTGTAGAGGGAAAGTACGGCACGTAAATACCGCCGTAATCCGCAGGTCTCTGGTTCAAATCCGGAAGTCGGGATAACTGAATTTGAAAGGTTTCTTTTGTAAAGGTTATTAATTTTGGATTACATCGTTGGTTGTGTTTATTGATAAGCTCCATGAATCTTTTTTTCCCTTTATTTCCATTATTAATGACATTTCTTAAAATCGGATCCTGGATACATATTCAAATTGAACTTTCAAATTTTTACTGCTTCCTTTCTGTCAATCCATAACTTGATCAGTGAGAGTGCTCTGATAGATATTGCCACTTTACGCTTTTCTCTTCTCCACTCTTCAGATCAAGCTTCCTTGACGGTATAAAATTTGGGACATCAATAACTCTTTTTCCATCTTCTGCTATCCGGATGTACTTAAGAAACAGGTTTGCGTTTATGGCAATAGTGTGTTTTTCTTTCTCACCTATTTTAAATTTCACTTTAGACATTTTATTACATAGTCACTATAATTTAGAAAGGGATTAACTTTGTTAAAAATTGGAAAAGTACTATCGTGAAAACTGCATTTTCCAGGATAGGAATTCATGTAATTATTGTTGGTTTATTACCAAATTAAAGACATTTTGAAAATAACCATGTGTCTACCTCTTGAGTACTCTGGATTTAATGGATATACCCTTGGATGAGGATACTCGTATAAGGTAGCACTTGCGCCAGATTGAGTTGTGGATTGTCTAAAATTTTTATATAAGTGATTTAAGTAATAAGAAGAAATGTAAGGATATCCTTACAGAATTAATTGAGATGGAAAAATGAGAAAAGAATTGGATTACGATTCAGACAAAAGCAATGATGAAAGGATTTCACGTACACAGATGATAATCCTAGGATCAGGCATTTTTATTGCAACGTTTGACCTGGCCGCTATTTCCATTGCCATGCTGGTACTGAAGAGCATCTGGAACCTTTCACCACTTTCAGTCACATTAATTGGAGCAGCGGCACTTATAGGAGCAATTTTTGGTGGTTTTCTCGGTGGATTACTGGCAGATAAGTTTGGAAGAAAGGGTATTCTGTTTCTCGATTTTTTGGGATATTTCATTGCCTCATCATTGAGTGCAATTTCACCCAATGCCTACTGGCTGATTTTATTTCGACTAATTGTCGGTTTTGTAATAGGAGCAGACTTTGCGGTTTCCTTCCCACTTATGGCTGAGATTAGACCTGCGAAAACCAGAGGAAGGGATATGGCATTGGTCATGATGACTGCCAATTTTGGCATGGTACTGGCTTATGGGATTGGTGGTTTCTTCCTCGGAATAAATAACAGTGGATGGAGATATGTTCTTGCCTCTGGAGCAATTCTATCACTACCAATCCTGCTTATGCGAACTAGAATCAGGGAATCAGAAAGCTGGAAGGAGAAGAGGCACCATACAATAGGCAACATATTCAAATATCTAAGACAGAATCATACAGGAGATGTTGCATTTTCCTCTGTGTCCTGGTTCTCCTATCAGGTCGGAGACCAGGGTCTCTCCATCTTCCTGCCAATCCTACTTTCATCCCTTTTATTCATTGGGCCTTCGGCCGCTTCATACTCAAGTTTGATCGTAAAGTCGGTTACAATACCTGCCGCTATCATAACTGTGCTGCTCATAGAACGAATAGGGAGAAGATCTTTGCAGGTATGGGGATTTTTGGGCAGGACTGTTTCCCTGTTCCTGCTTGCTTTTATGCTCATCATGCTTCCGGATGCATTTCTATATGCGAAGGTTTTATTCCTTTTCACAGCTTTCTTCTTCGGGGCTATGGGACCGGATAAAACCATTGTTATAGCACCATCAGAAAAGTTTGATTCGTCTGTTAGAGGGACTGGGGAAGGAATTTCTGAGTCTTCAGGAAGGTTTGGGGGATTGATAGGAATACTGGGATATGGATTATTGACTCCATTTCTGGGTGATGGTGGTGGAATAATGTTTTTTGCCATTTTCGCATTGATCGGATTAATAACTACATTGCTCTTCATGACAAGGGACAGGAACGATTATAGAAACCAGATTAAATCTGACAGTAGAACACTCTGAGTGAACTTCTTCCAGCTTCCACATGGAGCTTCCCACTTCAAAGATTGTTGGAAAAATCTCCACGGGCTTGAACTCCCCAGAACCGATGGTACTCTGTCTTTCATGCTAAGCCATCTGACCTTGCGGATGCACGCACGCATGAAACAATATGCAATCCGACCTTTCTCACTTCTGTCTTCCAGCAGACAGATCATAATCATACATCAGGAAGATGCAACCGTTTCACTCGCTTCCATTTCCTATCTTTCTAAAAGATAATTCCCGCCTGTAGCGTTATACAGTAGAATTCAATTTAAACAGGCATATAATTAATTAATATCTTTACATTCTTGACATATGGAAAAGAAAAGCGTGATCGTTGAAGAACTTGGAAGAGCTGGACCCTATTCACACAGTGTTATTGTGAACTCCACGGTATTCTTATCAGGACAGCTTGGAGTGAAGAAGGATGCTGATAACTCCTTTGAGCAACAGTTCAGGAGGGCAGCATCAAATGTTGAGAAGATTCTGGCTCACAGCAACTCGTCAATGAAGAGCGTGGTAAGGGTTGTTGTTTATATGAAGAAAAAGGAGGACTTTGAACTTATGAACAAAATGTTCAAGGAAGTTTTTTCAGTTGCAACACCAGCTAGAACAACCGTTGTTTGCAGCCTTCCAAATGATGAAGCACTTGTAGAACTCGAAGTTACTGCGGTTACAGAATGATTTATAAATATATCTAAATATTTACATAATTTATTTCCAATGTTATAAAATAACATACTTTATTTTAGAGGGGTTTATAAAATCCTAAAACCTTTAAAAGCTATTCGTAATACTGTATGTACCGAGAAGGTGAATACATGGCAGAAGATTTAGATTCTTTTGATATTGCTTTACAGCAATTAGAAAAAGCGGCGAAAGTTATGAACCTAGACAAAGGTGCTCTGGAAATTTTGAAGGCTCCACAGCAGATCCTGGAGGTCAGCTTACCAGTAAGGATGGATAATGGAAAAATTAAAACGTTCAGAGGATTCAGAGTTCATTATAATAATGCTAGAGGACCAGTAAAAGGAGGAATAAGATTCCACCCAGAAGAAACCCTTTCGACAGTAAAGGCACTCTCAGCATGGATGACTTGGAAAACAGCAGTTGTTGATATACCGATGGGAGGCGCAAAGGGAGGAATAATATGCAACCCTAAGGAAATGAGCCCTGGTGAACTGGAGAGACTGAGCAGAGCTTATATAAGAGCGATTGCTGATTTTATCGGCCCAGAAATTGACGTTCCAGCCCCTGATGTTTACACAACACCACAGATAATGGCCTGGATGATGGATGAATACGAGAACATTGCTAGAAAGTCTTCCCCCGGTGTTATAACAGGAAAGCCCTTAACACTTGGTGGATCACAGGGAAGAGGAGATGCAACGGCCAAGGGAGGAATGTATGTCCTTAAGGTCGGAGCAAAGAAGAAAGGCATAGATCTTTCAAAGGCAACAGTTGCTGTCCAGGGATTTGGAAATGCAGGTCAGTTTGCAATGACACTTGTCAAGGAACACTTTGGTTCAAAAGTTGTTGCAATATCAGATACAAAGGGAGGTATATATTCTGAGAAGGGACTTGACTTTGATGCAATTCTGAAACACAAGCAGAAAACCGGAACAGTGCAGGGTCTTGAAGGAACCAAGAATATTACGAATGAAGAACTTCTGGAACTTGGTGTTGACGTGCTTATTCCAGCAGCAATCGAGAACCAGATAACTGCAAAGAATGCAGACAAGATCAAGGCAAAAATAATTCTGGAACTTGCAAATGGTCCAACAACACCTGAGGCTGATGAGATACTCTTCAAGAGAGGAGTGCTTGACCTACCAGACTTCCTTTCAAATGCAGGAGGAGTTACAACATCATACTTCGAATGGGTCCAGAACATCGGAGGATACTACTGGACAAGAGAGGAAGTGTATGAAAAGCTCGACAAGAAAATGACTGCAGCCGCTGAGGATGTCCTTGCAACAGCTGAGAAATATAAGGTAAATCCAAGAACTGGAGCTTATGTCATATCAGTAACGAGAGTTGCAGAAGCCATGAAGGCAAGAGGATGGTACTGAACCATCCAAATTTTATTTCCATAATTTATAGTTAATTAATCCCTTTTGGATTTTGCTTTTTTTATTGACTGAATTAGAATTATATCATATTCCTGGTTTGTATCCCCTAGCTGGATGATTGCTTCTTACCCGCGTAGTTTTTTCTGAAAAGATAATAGTATAGAAATGGATCAATTATGGTTATGACCCCTCCGATCAGCGGAGGATATGCCAGATTTATCGCCAGTAAAGTTCCTGCGGCCGGTGGTGAACCTGCTGAAAATGCCGTTCTTGTCATTGATGTTGCCCCAGAGGTGGTAGCTCTTTCGCTGGGGTCTACAATACCCATCGCAAATGACTGCCTGACAGGGACTGCTCCCATCTGCATTCCCTGCCTCAATACGTAAAGTGCTGAAGCAATTGGCAGTATGGGTGTTAATGCCAGTGCTATCAGAGCAACTGAAGAAACGATCCTTGTCCATATTATTGATTTCAATTCAGATTCTGGAGATATTATTCTTGGAAGAACAAGCATTACAAAAAGAACAAACAGGTTTGAGAGGCCGAATATTAAACCGATTTCACCTGAACTTATCCCAAATCTTAAGTGAAACCAGAGAGAGAATATCGGTGATATGAAACCCGTACCGACCCCACTAGGGATTGTGGGTACTGAAAGTTTCAATATATTTTTCCAGGACATGTTTGGAAGTAGATGTTTACTCCTGATTTTGTTGTCCTTCAGGAATAGTGTGATCAATAATCCCAAAATTCCAAGCATTCCTGCCAGGTAGAACAGATGGTATACATCTATTTTTAATGCTTCAACAAGGTAAATAAGGAATGCACCTGCGCTTGACGCCATTATCCCAAGAGCGGATGCAACAGAAAGAACTTTTGAAAAACTCTTCCTCTCGGTGAATTCTGTAATCAGGGCAGTCTGGACTGCTCCAAAGGGACCTCCGGATCCAATAGGGCCGCCTCCAGAACCTGTAAAACTACCAGCTCCACTCAACAGAATGAGCACAAAAATATCTTTTGAACTTAGAAAGAGGATTGAGGAGAGTGAAAATATCAGGAAAAGTCCTACCAGAACCAGTTTTCTGCCAAAGTGGTCTGCAAGCATTGCAAGGAAAAATGTAAGTGCTGCACTGATAATTATTGCTCCTCCGAGGATAAGACCTATCTCGAGCAGCGAATATCCAAGATAATTAAGGTAAAGGCTGAGAATAACGTTCAGAAAACCATAACCGAAACTTAGAAAAATTCTAGCTGAAATAATGTTTGCAAGATTTTGTTGCGTATTATTGGCCAACATAAACTACGCTCCTTAATGCGGTATACCATATGTCCTTGAGATAGCCTCTTTCATTCCTTTTGCAACATGTTGCTTGCATGGTATTCCCAGTTATAGCTTACAGCGCTGTTCAGTATATACATTTTCTTATAAAAATATACAAAACATAGGCAACGCGCTTTGAGAATGAGACATTTCTCTATCGGATTAATAACGAAAAAGGTCATAAGATTATCAAAAATGTAAGCTTCTTCGGTATCTACTTTAATTTCCAGTAAGTTCAAGACTTTTCTGTTTTTCCAGGATCATCGCTTTCAGAATAAAACAATGACAATCCTTGTTAAAGAATTTTGTATCTTATATAATGATACCAAATTTCTTTTATAACCATTTGCAATGGCTGTTTTAGTCGCGGGAATAGTGTAGTGGTTATCACAGGGGCTTCCCAAGCCCTTAACCCGGGTTCGAATCCCGGTTTCCGCACTCTAGTAGAAGTTCAATTCGCGTGCATCCCAAAATGGTATTTAGTAGAATTTGTTTATATATTTCTCATTTGCTTTTTAGAATATAATATTAAGTAAATAACAATCAGATGTTTTAACTGGTTTCAAATTGATCTTAATTGTCTTCTGGCAGGAGAAACCAACATCGTAGCAACGATTGCTCTACTAATTCAAATCTTAATTAGAAAACACAGAATATAACGGGTTTTAATGAATATTCTGTTATCGTTACCTGAATCTATACAATCTATAATCTGCTCTAAGGGCTGATAGGGAAAGCCACTTCATCATGGTATAATATCATTAGGGCAAAGAAGCATACTCTGAAAAGCCGCAGAAAAAGCGTAATATTTGCCTAAATCGATCTTATAGATTGGGTTTCAGACGGTGTTGTGTTATCAGCTTTTTAGGAATGACGTTTTTTATACTGAATTCAGGTTTCATGATCCGGGTTGTTGTTACTGGGGAATGTCAGCCATCTAACTGTCCAAAATACCAAAAAAGTGCTATAATTCTTTATTCGTGTTTGACTAGGGTAATATTATTGCATTAGGACTACCCCTTACAACCCTTAAATCTTTTTAAAATTAGCTGGAAATAAAAATATCTCCCATTTCGGCTCAAAAGTTTTCCATAATAGAGTTAAAAAGATAACATGATCTCCCTGTTGTACTTCAACGAAAAATCGAGGCTTATATCATCCCTTCCTGTCTCTTCCATTGTCTGGAAGAATGATCTGTATGCCTGATCCATCTGGGAATATGGAAGCAGTGTGATAACCTTTAACTCATTACCTTCCACTCTCATGAACTGCCTGAATCTTATCACCGGTATTTCCATCATCCTGTTCCTCCATTCTGTGAGTATAGGGTCTTCAAAATTCACGGAATATATACCACTGTTACCATCGATCTCGACAAGTGTTTTATCGTCCACTCTTGAACCGGTATATATGACTGCCTTAAGTCCATGGTCTAAGTGGATATTATTCGCACTCTCGCTGATATAACCCTCCTTGAGAAAATGTTCACTGAAATCTTTATTGTCATCAACAGGTATAGATATCTGGATCATACCAAGAGTGAAAACTTCTTGCATTCTGTCCAGTATGCTAAGCAATCCTGGTGAAGGGCCTATGCTTTCGATCTGGCCTTCTTCGCCGTCAGTGTATTTTGAAAGGATGCATGAAATTCTGTTCTTTACAGAATGATGATACCTGAAGTAAAATGCCAGCAGCCCATCCTTAAGGTTGATCCTGTTCACCACAACAGATGGCACATTTATAAGATCGTTGATGTATCTCCACTTATCTACATGGTTTATCCTTGATTTTATAACATAATGAGACCCTATGTTCTTTGCATCATACCTCTTCAGGAATATCCTGTTCTTCTGTGGTTCGCCAAAAGACCCTGGAAAATTGATATATAGGAATTTCTTTCCTTCCTCATCGGATATTGTTACGGGTATTCTTGCATTGACCTCTCTGGATGCCTGGAAAATTTCATTGTCCTGCTTCATTGTCAAAACCATTCTTCTATCAAGCGTTCTGTCAATATCAACAAAATTCATACGCATTTATTTTAAGATAGTTTAAATACTTATCTTGTTGGGAAAACCAGAAAAGATCATGATCTGCACCTTAATTTCAAGTTTAAATATTAAACGCATTCGACTTTAACAATAATGGCTCATCACACTTTTGTGTGGGTTCCTGGATAAAGCTGTAAGTTGCCACACCTGAAGTATATGGCAGTCTTCAGGTGGTTCCTGTTCCTGTACCCGAATGCCATCCTTTCTATAAGTGCAATCCTTGAGTTGATTCCCTCTGACCTTGCATTTGTTATTCTGTGTGTGAAGTAGTTCATTATGCTGCCAAGATGAACCTTCATCATCCTTGCAGCATCTTTCATTGCATCTATGGATGAGTGAATGATCCATGAATACCATCTCTCCCAGTATTTCATGGCTTCTGCTTCTGTTGGCAGATTCCACATGATACGTATGTTCTCCTTCATTGAATATGCCTTTCCTGTGAGCAGATCTGAATCCTTCAGACTGTTGTATCTTTCCCTGTATCTTTCAGGAAGGTTCTCTTCTGAATATAACCACATATACCTGGAACCATTCAGGTCCATTATGCCATTCTCCTTCAACTTCCTGTTCTCATCTTTTCGTGTTTTATCAACGGCATCATTCACATGCTTCATCACATGAAAACGATCAAACACGATCTTTGATGAAGCATCTGGAACATGTTCCCTTGTGGATGACATGAACGGATCCCACATGTCCATGGATACTGCATCGATTTTTGAAAGCTCTTCCTTCGTGAGTGTGTTGTAATACTCATCCAGTGATCCCTTCTTCCTGTCATATGCAATGTATTCAACACCTTTGTTGATCATGTCATAAACCAGTGTTATGTACTTGTGTCCCTTCTTATAGGATTTCTCATCTATCCCCATAATGCGTGGATGATCCTTCTTCCTTTCCCTACCTCTTGTGACAGCCCTCTCAATTATGTTCCATGCCTGTTTCCATGAAAGTCTCATAATGTGCGTGAAGTTCTCTGTATCCATGTTCTGGAGCATCCCGATTGACATTGCCTCAAATCTCAAGGTGAACCTTGTTTTCTTTTCTGTCCATGGCATGACCGCTTCCCTTATGCCATGTTCAGTGCAGGATATCCTTGGAGGATGCGCATGTATGAATGTCATGAACTCAATACTGTCAAGATCCCTCCATACTCTTTCCCTGAGGTGATCATAAACCATGCACTCCTTCATGCACAGTGGGCAGTAAAGCCTTGATCCCTTCTCATGAACTATGTATATATCAACAGTTTTCTTCGCAGAATCAAGTGATACTCTTTCAACCTTCCATGGTGTCTTCAGTTCAAGCAGTGCAGAATATAGCTGGCATTCGTCCATGAAATTATATAACTAAGAATTAGATAAAATTACCCACATGAAAGTACGAAGAGCCA